>CAJEXL010000001.1:0-1803 GCA_903994365.1 uncultured Chlorobiaceae bacterium
AACAGTGGCCGATGCTGCAACGATACAACAAAGAGTTTCAACGTATGTGGCGATACTACCTTCTGAGCTGCACTGGAGGGTTCAGGTCGAGAAGTAGCCAATTATGGCAAGTGCTGCTTTCCAAAAACGGCATTCAAGGTTGTTTCAGCATACCGAGATAGCTTGGTTGCACTGTGCTCCATTACAATAGCCTGCAAATCATTCACGGAGACTGCAAATTGCTTAATCCAATCGTACATTTTACCCAAAAGATTTACCAGACGTTTTCCTTTTGCAGTTTATGAAAAAATGGCAGAAAATATGATTTTGGTGGTTGCTGTACTTGATTGCCGCCGAAATCCCGAATGGATAAAGACAAGATTGCGCGGATGACGATTATCAAAAAATGTGAAAATCACAACATACCATGATTATCAAACAGCTCTCGGTGTTTCTCGAAAACAGGACTGGCCGGCTGACCGAACTGACCGGTATCCTTGCCACCAACGACATCAACATCTCGGCATTCAGCATTGCCGATACTGCCGACTATGGTATTCTGCGCATGATTGTCGGACGACCGGATGCTGCGGCAGAGATACTGCGCAAGGCGGGATTTGCCGTCAAAATCACCGATGTGGTCGGGATGATTATCCCCCACAGACCCGGCGGACTGCACAAGGCGCTGCAGCTCATTTCAGATAATAACGTTGCCATAGACTACATGTACGCATTCGCTTCGGGCGACTGTAAGGCTACGGTGGTTATCAGGGCGGAATCGTTGCAGAAACTCATTGGAGTCTTGCAAGAGCACAAGATGGAGCTGCTGCAAGAAGGGGATGTCTATCAGGTTTAACCAATTACCAACATGTCGCTCCTCTGGAGCTTTCGCCACAAGCCCCTATGCGGCATGTTGGTAGCGATAACAACAACACAATCATGCCAAGGTTTTCTAAAGCCGTATCATCACTCCGCTCTTCCGAAATCAGGGATCTTATGACCCTGGCCTCAAGACCGGACATCATCTCCTTTGCGGGCGGAATGCCCGGCAACGATCTCTTTCCTGTCCAGGAGATTGAGGATCTTTTCAAAGGACTCGACATCAAAAAAAAGCGGATCGCATTTCAGTACGGTCCGACACCCGGCCTTCCCTCACTGCTTGAGTCACTGAGCGGCTTCCTCGAAAAAAAGGGGTTGCCGGTACACACGAACCGGCTGCTCATCACCACCGGCTCACAGCAGGGGCTCAATCTGCTCGGCAAAGCCTTTATTGATCCCCACGATCCTGTCCTTGTCGAAAACCCCTGCTTTATCGGGGCACTCTCGGCTTTCCGCTCCTACGATGCTGTATTGAGAGGGGTTCCTGTTGACCGTGACGGCATCATCATGGAGGCGCTGCAACAAGAGATTGACCAAAAAGAGAAGCCTAAATTTCTCTACATCACCCCCTATTTCCACAACCCGGCAGGGTTGCTCTACAGTTCTGAACGCAAAGAGCAACTTATCACAGCGCTTCAGGGGCGCGATATTCCGCTGATTGAGGATGATGCCTACGGCGACCTCTACTTTTACGAAGAGGATCGGGAGCAACTCAAGCCCATCAAGGCGATCAATCCTGAAGGAATTGATATCTGCTATACCGGCTCATTCTCCAAAATTCTCGGTCCCGGCCTGCGGCTTGGGTGGATGCTGGTGCCGGAAGAGATCTACCAGAAATGCGAGCTGATCAAGCAGTCCGCCGATGCCTGTTCGCCAAGCTTTACCCAGGTGCTGGCCGACGAATTCATCCGCTCCGGCCAGATTTACAGCTATATCGCCACTGTT
>CAJEXL010000001.1:1813-196049 GCA_903994365.1 uncultured Chlorobiaceae bacterium
GACAGGAGTACAAGAGAAGGGCAATCGCCATGGTTACCGCTCTCAGGGAACATCTGCCCGACTACGTCCAGTGGAATGAACCGCGCGGTGGCTTCTACCTCTGGCTCACCCTGCCGGAAGAGACCGATACCACAAGAATCGTGCAACTTGCCATCGGGGGAGGCGCGGTGTTTGTGATAGGAAAAACGTTCGATCCGGCAGGGAAGCGCAACAACTCTCTGCGTCTCTCCTACTGCAACAACACTCCAGAGCAGATCGCGGAGGGAATTCCGATTGTGGCGCGGGCTATACGGCAGGTGTGCGGGTGAACAGGAGATTTGGCGAACAGATCAACTATCCGCACAGAAAAAATATTAATGGCTTTCAAAAAAATAGGCTAGATTAGCCGGAATAGCATGGAAGCCGTGATATCATGATACAATCAGTCAAAAACAGGGCAACTGAAGAACTTTTTAATGGAAAGAGAACCAAGGCGGCTTTAAAGCTTTGTCCTGCGTCCCTATGGAAACCAGCTTGCAGAAAACTTGATCAACTTGACTCGGTCATACATCTTGAAGAGATGCGGATTCCTCCAGGAAACCATCTGGAAGCCTTGGCAGGCGATCGCAACGGGCAATTCAGCATTCGCATTAATCTTCAATACAGGATATGCTTCTTCTGGACTGAGAATGGACCAGAGCATGTGGAGATCGTAGATTATCATTAAACATTTTAGAATTATCATGATACGCATACCAACACATCGCGCACCAACTCATCCCGGCGAAATATTGCTGGAAGAGTTTCTGTTACCTATGGCGATAACCCAGCGGCAATTGGCTGATGCCATTCATGTACCGTACCAGCGAATCAATGAAATAGTAAACGGCAAGCGAGGAGTGACACCGGCTACAGCATTGCGGCTAGCTCTTTTTTTCGGGAACTCCGCTGATTTCTGGATGAACCTCCAGCAACGGTGGGATCTCTATCATGCGCAGAAATCGGAGGGTGAAACACTGAAGATGATCAAGCCTGTACTACTGATGAAAGCGACAGTATCCAAAAACGCATCATGTTGAACTCGTTGAATCAAGAGGGGTGATGCCTTGTATAGGTACAATTCCCTCTGCCCACCCTTTACCGGCAAAACTTGAACAAAAACAGCAGGCCAATGAGGAAGCCGGAGACCACTTCACCCCGCGCGAAGTTATCCGGCTCATGGTGATCATAATCAATAGCATCATCAAGCTCTTTTTGGGCGACCATAAGCAAGCGAATATCCATTGCTGTCAGAGATTCTTATACTTTTCAAGAACCTCTCCTAACGAGACTGATTGCAATTGCCCCTGTTCATACGCATCAATCCGGCTTTCCGATGCTGTTGTCCATAATTCATCAATCGTTTTATCCTGTGCGTCAAGATGAGCACTCAGTTTATCAACAAGCTCCGCCTGCTCTTGAGGTTTCAGAGCCAATTTCATCATTGACCCCAAAAAATAATCCTCAGAAAAAAGTTCACACCTTCTGCTGTTGAAGGCGTTCTCCGAGCCACACTTTTATCACGGACTGACGCGTTACGCCAAGGCGAGTTGCCTCTTTATCGAGGGAATCAATCATCCAGACCGGAAAATCAACATTCACCCTCTTGTGCTCTTGTTTTATCCTTCTTGCCTTGCTCAGATCAAGGTAATTGGTGATATCGGCACCGTCATCAAATTTCTTGTCAAATTCCTCTGTTTTCATAGAGAGCTACCTCCTCAGGACGGGATCTTCTTACTGAAATTATTCTTATGGATTCACCTCTGTATGTAATCACACCAGACCAGCATCTGCCTGAAATCTGCCCGATAACAATAAACCGACACTCATCGGTCGTTCTTGCCGGAATTTCAACCAGTTCATCATCACACCACAACACTTGAGCTTCAAAAAAGTCAATGCCGTGTTTCTCCTTGTTCTGCCTGCTTTTATCAGGATCAAACTCAAATTGCATCGTATACTTGTGTTCTGTTTCTATACCATAAATATATCATTCCACACACAAAAGAAAAAATGTGGCGACCGCCTGACTCCGCCACCTTCCGGTACCGGTTCAAGGTAAGCGAAACCATCACTGCGGCGTAGCCAACCATCCAGAGCAACTGAGCACGAATCTCCATCAATCCTGACACTTTCAGCATGACGCAGCGCATTATGTCAACAAAGTGGCGGAGAGGGTTGAGTCGAGTGGCGCATACTTTCAAAGGCAGTGAAGAGACCGCTCATCAGGGTAAATTTGTGGTCTTCATTCGGGATAACCGTTACAATGGCGGGATTGATAAAATATATTTTTACCTTTCTTTGGCTGGCAGGGAGCGGAAATTGATGGGCTTTATACCATTCATGAACCATGTTGAACCGTATGACCAGCACAGGGTGCACTGTAAACCAACATTCAGCGAACCTGATGGATTACTGTTTTTCAATCAATATATGGAGATGACGATGTTGCAAAGTTATGAAGCCATCTATGAGCATGGGGCTATAACATGGTTGGGAGAGAAACCGTCGGTCAGTCAGGCGCATGTTATTGTAACGATTCTTGACGTGTCAGATTCAGCCACAACTCCATTGCAAAAAACCAGACAACCATCACCCCTTATTGCCGGGAAAGGGAGTATACTGGCAGACCTGACCGCGCCAGCATCACCAGCAGATGAGTGGAACTGCCTCTCATGATCGTGCTCGACACCCACATCTGGGTTAACTGGATTGTTAACGGCAATCAGGCGTCATCAGAACCTGTGATCAATGCCATGACGGCAGATAGCTCTTGGGCCATTTCGGCAATATCCTGTTTTGAGGTTTCGTTCCTGGTAAAACGGGGAAAGCTAAAACTACCGTTACCCGTTGATGAATGGTTAAGGGAAGCTCTTGAAAATTCAGGCATTGAATCGTTACCGGTCACTTGTGAAATCATGCCCAAAGCAGCGATGCTTTCTGACATTCACAGGGATCCCGCAGACAGGATTATCATTGCAACCGCTCTTGCCTGTGACGCAAAACTGGCAAGTATAGATTCTCTGTTTCCAGACTATCCCGAACTCAAGGGCCGGTTGGTTGGAAAATAACTTCACTTTTCCTCCCTCATGCACAAGGAATCAGACTTCGAGCACTCCATAGAGCAATCCCTGCTTCAGCATGGCGGCTACAGCAAGGGCGACCCGCTGGCATACGACAAGAAGCTTGCGATCTTTGCGGATGAAGTGGTGGCCTTTGTTCAGGATACCCAGCCTGAGTTCTGGGAGCGATTCTCAGCGATGAACAACGGCAATGCCAAAGCGGTGCTGATTGAGAGCCTTGTGCGGGAGCTGCGAACGAAAGGGATGCTCTCTATTCTGCGAAGCGGATTTATCACGCAGGCCCTTGCCACACTTGAACAAGAAGGGCCAGGGCATCGACATCTCCACAGCAGGCAGGCGCTTCGCCGTCATTGTGGACGAAGCGCACAGCTCGCAGAGTGGCGAAACTGCCATGGAGCTGAAGAAAATCCTGAACCGCGAAGGAATTGAGTCGGCCATTGCTGAACAGATTCTCGACATGAATGACGAGCCGCTGTCGGAGGCAGCGAAAAAATCGATGATTCGTGAGCAGCTCAAGCGAACCAGGCAACCGAACCTGAGCTTTTTCGCCTTTACGGCCACTCCGAAGTTCAAAACGCTTGCGGTATTTGACGAGCCCGAAAAAAATAGCACCTCTCCGTTCCACTTCTACAGTATGCGTCAGGCCATTGAAGAGTGGTTCATTCTCGATGTACTGCAAGGGTACACCTGCTACAAACGATATTATCAGTTGATCCGGACAGTTGAGGATGATCCCGAGCTGCCGAGAAGAAAAGCGGCCCGAGCCCTTGCCCGTTATGTTGACCTGCACAACTACAACATTACGCAAAAGGTTGAAATCATCGTTGAGCATTTCCGCACACACACCCGCCACAAGATCGGCGGCCAGGCCAAAGCGATGGTGGTGACCGGCTCCCGTGAACATGCCGTGCACTACAAGCTTGCGTTCGACAGCTACCTGAAGACCAAAAAGTACCACGATATCAAAACCATCGTAGCCTTTTCGGGTGAACTCTCTCTTGACGACCATCCCGGTATCAAGTTCACCGAAACACAGATGAACCACGGCATCAGGGAAACAGAACTGCCTGAGCGCTTTGCATCCAATGAGTTTCAGGTATTGCTGGTGGCAGAAAAGTATCAGACTGGTTTTGATCAGCCTCTGCTGCATACCATGTACGTCGATAAACGGCTCTCCGGCATTCAGGCGGTGGCAGACACTCTCACGGCTGAACCGCACCTGCCCCGGCAAGGAGAACACCTTTGTGCTTGATTTTGTCAACGACCCGGAAGAGATCTACCTCTCCTTCAAACCCTATTACGAAACAACCCTGCAAGGTGAAGAGAGCGATCCACACCAGCTCAATGAACGGTTTGGCACCGATTTCACCCCTGCCGACCAGCTCTTTTTCAATCAGTTGGAGTCTGCCGCCACAGAGAACGAAAAAATCCGGCAGGCCGCAGAGGCCCATACCCTCTCAAACTTCGAACCGGTCTTCAACCAGCACCTCGAAACCCTGCTGCTCGACCGCATGAACGGCAATGAAGCCATCTTCAACCGCATCATAAACGATGAAGCCTTCAAGACCTTCATTGCGCAGAGGCTGATGCATAACGTCTTCAATAATCTCAACCGAATTATTTCAGCACAGTAAGAATTGTAGACTTGAACAGCTTGAACATCCTGCACGTTGACGATAGTGGAAACAACAATCCCTACAAAAACTTTTTGTCAGAATAAAACTTTTCCAACAAATTTAATGTTGTTACTAACAGGACAAGAAAAGTCTTGTATGATAAAATTCAAACAACACTTTACTATGCAAATTACGATTAATAATCACCAGTATGAGGCCAATGCAGGCGAACGGCTTCTTGATATCGCACGCAGTAACCATGAACATATAGGGTACTTCTGTGGGGGGAACGCCTTGTGTCAGACCTGTTATGTCAAGGTGCTTGAAGGCAATGATCTGCTTTCACCCCTTAATGAAGAGGAAAAGGCCCTTTTATCCGACAATCTGATCAAAGAGGGAACAAGAATGGCCTGTCAGGCAACAATTGAAAAGCCTGGAACAATAAGGGTTGTGTCGGCAGTCGAAGAGGTGAAGCAGATGTTTGAACAGGAGCCAGTGCAATTGGTTGGCTATGCGGCAAAAATGGGCTGGGAGGCGATGGTGAAGTTGCCCGACACGTTGCAGTTGCAGGCAAAGAGAGAGCTGGATCTCTGGACTGTACTCTCGGATGTACTCAGTGGTATCGGCGATGCATTCATCCCGATTGGAAGAGCATGCCTGCCATCGTGTTGTAGCAATAGTGCAAACTGCGAATGCGAGTCTTGAAAGGGTTGATTGAGACGGCCAACAAAATGACTATATTTTGTTTTTCGTTTAGCAACCAGAGAACTGCCGATGGGGTACCCTTCTGATATCGCAAATGTAGAGTTTGATCTTGCAGCAAAAACCCTTGAGAGGTGGCTGATCAAACCAGAGAAGACCATGAGTATTGTTCTCGGTATTCCAAGAGAGCGGGCTCAGGATGAGCGCCGGGTAGCGGTATCACCCCCCGGCGTTCAAATTCTCGTAGAGCAGGGGATTCAGGTAATCGTTGAGAAATCTGCCGGTCATTTCTGCAACTTCACCGATCTCGCGTATGGGGAAGCTGGCGCAAGAGTTGTTGCATCACCGGAAGAGCTTTACGAGCAGTGTAATGTAGTTGTGAAAGTCTCTCCCCCCCAACCAGAGGAGCTTTCGCTCTTTACCCCGGGCTTGTTGCTCATTTCAGCCCTGCATCTCGGCACCGTCACTCCCCGCTTGCTGAAAACGCTGCTCGAAAAAAATATTACGGCCATCGGCTTTGAATTTATCGAAACAAGGGATGGTGAACTGCCAATTGTGAGAACACTGAGTGAAATCGCCGGTTCGCTTGCGGTTCAAACTGCAGCAAAATATCTTGAAACAGGTTATGGCGGCAGCGGTATCCTCCTCGGCGGTATAGCCGGTGTTCCACCTGCGCATGTCACCATTATCGGAGCGGGAACCGTTGGACTTTTTGCTGCACAGGATGCGCTTGGACTGGGCGCACAGGTCACGGTTATCGACAAGGAGATCAATCGTCTGAGACGGTTTGAGGCATTTTTTAACCGCCATCTCGTCACGGCTATCGCCAACGATCATTACATTGCGGAACTTGCAAAGATGTCGGACGTACTGATTGGCGCCTTAAGCCCGAAACAGAAAATCAGCAAACCTCTGGTGAGTGAACAGGTGGTAAAGTCGATGAAGCCCGGTTCGGTCATTATTGATGTATCAATTGATCAAGGGGCCTGTTTCGCCACAAGCCGACACACCTCACACACCAATCCGATCTATGTCAAACATGGCGTAACCCATTACTGCGTCCCCAATATTCCCTCAGCCGTCGCAAAAACAGCCTCTTTCGCCCTGACCAACACCCTCCTGCCCTTTCTGCTGAAGCTGACAGCACATGAGACGATTTCCGATATTCTCTGGAAAAGCCACAGCCTGAGAAGAGGCACCTACCTCTTCAAAGGATATGTCACAAAAAAAATTCTGGCGGATCTTGCCGAGGCTCCGTTCAGGGAGATTGATATGCTCCTTGCGGCCTGTTGAGTCAGAAGCTACAGCAGCTCATCGAGTGGTTTGCCAAATCGTCTCGCAATGTACGATGCACAGGAGATGCCCGAATAGGTAACTGCTATAACCCCCTGACCGGGAAAGGTACTGTCGCCAGCCGCAAAAAGGTTTTTAATCGGGGTTCTGTTCTGGGGTTTCTGTAAAATATTCTGACCGGGCTTAAGCAGTGGCCCATAAGATCCCGCGAAACGGTTGAGGTAACGCTGATGCGTCAGTGGGGTTGCAAGAACTTTCAGCTCAACGGCGTTGGAAAGGCCCGGGAGAATTCGTTCCGTCCTTGAAATAATACCGGCAGCCACCTCCTCTTTGGCGCTCTTGTATGCGCTGCTTCCTCGCTCATACTGCTTCCACTGCTCCACCTCTCCAGTCACAAAGGCATGAACAATATGTTTGCCTGGAGGCGCCAGAGATGGGTCAAGAATCGTCGGTGCAGAAAAATAGATGGTTCCGCCCAGTTTGTCATAGCTCTTCCACTCATCGACAAGAATATGGTGTACATCAAATCCAGCAGGAATAACGGCAGCATCGACACCGAGAAAAAGCTGAAACCAGCTTGGTGCCTGCAGAAACCGCTTTTCATCGACCCGGTATCGGGAGTCAGTGACAAGGCGGTTGAAGGTATCCCAAATCGTGGCATTGCTGATTACAGCTCTCGCATAATGCTCAGTGCCGTCAGCAAGCCTGACCCCGCGAGCCACTCCATTGTCGACCAGAATCTCTCTCACCTCGGATTGATAGCGGATAGAGCCGCCAAATTTTTCAATTCCCTTGCATAACGCTGCGGGAATGGCACCTGAGCCACCAACCGGATAGTTTATACCACCAAAATGACGATCGGCAAGACAGATGCCCGCATTGACCAGCGGTGTTGAAACTGCGTCTTGCAGGGCCCAGGAGTAGGCTTCAATATCAATGAAGTGCAGCAGCTCCTCATCACCAATATACCTCCGTGCCGTTTTCCCCATGGATCGGAAGCTCTTCAGGGCCAGCTCCACCGTCTTGAAAGGAAAAGCGCTACCAACCGAAAGCAGATGTGTTACATCCTCAAGCGACCCTGCGGGCAGAGAGCTGAGAATCTCATAAACCTCATCAAGTTCACGGTAAAACTTTGTAATTCCCTCAGCTTCATGAGGAAAACGGGCAGCAAGAGCCCCAAGAAATGCACGGCGATCATAACAGGCCGCCACGGTAAAGTCATCAGGCAAATGATAATGAATCTGTACCGGATCAGGAATCGTGCGAACCTCAACTCCCAGTCGCCTGAATATTCTTGTGTGCAAATTGAGTGTTCCGCTGCTGCCATTTGCACCGAAGCCATAAAAAACCGAAGCACCGGCGTCAAAGCGGTAACCATCGCGTTGAAACGATGAGCAACTGCCACCGGGATAACGGTTCTTTTCGAACACCAGCATCGAAATACCACGCTCCTGTAGCAGCGCGGCTGCGGTCAATCCTCCAATACCGGAGCCAATAACGATGACATCAGACGACTGAGTTGCAGAAACCATCGGGGAGTAATTGTTGGTTGACGAAAGCCTGAAAGTTCTTTAAAATATATCGTTTTCAACGATTTTTGAATTTTTTTTACTTTTCTCACGCAATCAGGTGTGCGTTATGAGGAGATAAGAGGTACAACTCAGCAACTCCCCGAAAAGAGAAGTAACACTGTTTACTGAAAAACAGTATATTTCGCTCAATTACTTTAATTCATGACAGAAGTCTTAATGCGTCACCAAAGATATCTGAACCCGGAAGATTTCAGCTTATGGACAATCCTGATCCAGCTCATCAGAAAAAAAGTCTGCAAACCAATGAGTCACTCTCTGCGGTAGAGCATAAAAAACAGATCGAGTTTCAGAATGAAGCCGTAGTGCACTTGAATGCACTGTATAACTACGCGCTCCATATAACCATGAATCCGGATGACGCGGAGGATTTGGTGCAGGAGACCTATCTCAAAGCCTATCGTTTTTTTAATTCTTTTGAACGGGGAACAAACTGCAAGGCCTGGCTGTTTAAAATTTTGAAGAATAACTACATCAACGTTTTTCGAAAAAATTCAAAGGAGCCGGGCAAGGTTGATTATGATCTTATAAAGGATTTTTATCACTCAATCAAGGATACCCGGAGTGACACCACGGAAACTGATAGTGACTATTTTCATTCCCTGCTGCATGAGGAGGTCTATCAGGCGCTTCTCTCGCTGCCCGAGGAGTTCAGGGAGGTGATACAGTTGTGTGATATTGAAGGTTTCACTTATGAGGAGATAGCTAATATGGTAGACAGCCCTATCGGGACGGTAAGGTCTAGGCTATACAGGGGAAGAAAGCTGCTTCGGAACCAGCTTGAAGGGTACGCTAAAAAGTATGGCTTTGCTACTGATACAGATCAATAAACTGAAGAGGTACAACGTAATTTATACTATGAACTGCAATGAAGCCTGCGTACTTATAAGTGCGGCTGTGGACGGTGAGCTCTCTTTTGTGGAGGAAAAACAGTTTTTTCTCCACCTCTCGGAATGCAAAGAGTGTACTGCGGAGTATGACGACGCTCAAAGAACGAAGCTGATCATCAGAGAGAGAGTGATTCGATTTAAAGCTCCTCAAACCCTTATTAATTCTATCACGCAACTTACGTCATTCACTCCAAAAGAGATGTTCTGAAGCAAAACTACCACCAAAAACAGAGCAGGATATTTTGTATTTACAACAATAGTCATAGTATGACGGGTGTCAATCTTAATAAACATTATCGCTGACGGCAAAAATAGTACTTTGTGAAAAGTTTGATCATGAACAAAACATTTACCATAACAACAGACGAGGTGACCAAATGGAACCTCATTTTACCGGATGAAATGCTTGAGGCCGTCTCCAACAGATTCAAGCTTCTCTCCGAGCCAATGAGACTTAAAATATTGCGCGCACTCTGTGACCGTGAACGTACCGTTCAGGAAATCGTCAATGCCATCAATGCAAACCAGGCAAACGTCTCCAAGCATCTTGCACTGATGTACGACAACGGTATGGTTACCCGCAGAAAAGATGGCCTGAAATGCTATTATCGTATTGCTGATGACAGCACAGTATTTGCCTGCTATCTGACATCGAAAAGTGTTGTCGAGAACCTCCAACATCGCCTCAATCAGGTGCAGAACTTCAAATCAACTCTTCAGAACGAGGCTACACCCACCACACACTGACATTTTGTCACCCCCGCAACAGTATAGTGCGACATTATTGCCACACCACCGTCATATCTGACACATTTTTTTGTTCAAAACCGAATAAAAACGGGTATGGCACGTTTTTTGCTATAATAATTGTGTCATGTCGGGCGTTTATTACTGATAATTGATTCGTGAATTTACTAATAGCGCGAGTAAAAAGGAGAGTACCATGCTGTTAAAATTATCAAAGGATCCGCTTAATCTGTTTGACGATATATGGCCTGGCGCACAAATGCCGTCAGCGCCTGCATTCAGGGTCGATATTTCCGAGGATGCCACTGCATTTCACATTGACGCAGAGCTGCCTGGACTAACAAAAGAGCAGATTTCGCTCGTCATTGAGGATGATATGCTTACCATCAAGGCAGAGAGGACGCAGGAGACGGAAGAGGGGAAAAAAGATTATCACCGTGTAGAGCGGATGTCAGGAAGTTTTTCAAGAAGCTTTAATCTTGGTGAGGTCATTGACCAGAACACTATTCAGGCTGACTTTGAGAACGGGATACTCCGCATCATCCTGCCCAAAGCTGCACCAGTAAAAAAGACAAAAGAGATCGTTATCAGATAACATCATGATCGTTGGCTTGTGATACTTCAATCACAAGCCAAATTTTTTAGTCACTAATTCAAAACAAAGGAAAGAGATATTATGGGTAAAATTATCGGTATTGATTTAGGAACAACAAACTCCTGTGTTTCAGTCATGCAGGGATCACAGCCAACCGTAATTGAAAATTCAGAGGGGAACCGTACGACACCGTCGATCATTGCGTTGACCAAAACAGGCGATCGCCTCGTCGGGCAGGCGGCAAAAAGACAGGCTATTACCAACCCGAAAAACACTATTTTTTCGATCAAGCGCTTCATGGGGCGTAAATTCGATGAGATTACGAACGAGAAAAAACTTGCTCCTTATGAAATCATCAATGAGGGTGGCGAAGCTCGAGTAAAAATCAACGACAAAGTATACTCTCCACAGGAGGTTTCTGCAATGATTCTGCAGAAAATGAAGCAGACTGCCGAAGACTTTCTTGGTGAAAAGGTTACCGAAGCGGTCATCACCGTACCTGCATACTTCAATGATGCCCAAAGACAGGCCACAAAAGATGCCGGAAGAATTGCCGGTCTGGATGTCAAGAGAATCATTAATGAACCAACGGCTGCAGCCCTTGCTTATGGCCTCGACAGGAAACAGACAAGTGAAAAAGTTGCCGTCTTTGACCTTGGAGGCGGAACATTTGACATCTCTGTTCTTGAGCTTGGTGACGGTGTGTTTGAGGTTAAATCAACGGATGGCGACACCCATCTCGGTGGAGATAACTTCGATCAAAAAATTATCGACTACCTTGCTGATGAATTTAAAAAACAGGAAGGAATTGATCTGCGCAACGATGCCATCGCCCTTCAGCGCCTGAAAGAGGCGGCGGAAAAGGCAAAAATTGAGCTCTCGTCAAGAACTGATACCGAGATTAACCTTCCCTTCATTACCGCAACCCAGGAGGGGCCGAAGCATCTGGTCATCAATCTTACCCGTGCAAAATTTGAGGCGCTGTGCGCTGATTTGTTCGACAAAATTCTTGATCCCTGCCGTCGCGCCATCAAGAATTCCAAGCTGGAGATGAAGGAGATTGATGAGGTGGTGCTTGTCGGTGGATCGACACGCATTCCAAAAGTACAGACACTGGTCAAGGACTTTTTCGGTAAAGAACCAAACAGAAGCGTTAATCCTGATGAAGTTGTCGCTATTGGCGCAGCAATCCAGGGTGGTGTTCTGAAAGGCGATGTGACCGACGTCCTGCTGCTTGATGTCACTCCCCTCTCACTTGGCATCGAAACTCTTGGTGGTGTCATGACAAAGCTTATTGACGCAAACACCACCATCCCAACCAAAAAGCAGGAGGTATTTTCAACTGCCGGCGACAACCAGACCTCTGTTGAGGTTCATGTGCTGCAGGGTGAACGCCCCATGGCCAACGATAACAAAACCCTTGGCCGTTTTCACCTTGGCGATATTCCCCCTTCTCAAAGAGGCATACCGCAGATTGAGGTTACCTTTGATATTGATTCAAATGGCATTCTGCATGTTTCAGCAAAAGACAAGGCAACCGGCAAAGAGCAGAGCATAAAAATAGAGTCGAGCAGCAAGCTCACCGATGCAGAGATCAATAAAATGAAGGAGGATGCCAAAACTCATGCCTCCGAAGATCAGAAACGCAAGGAGGAGATTGAGACCAGAAATGTTGCCGACTCGCTGATTTTCAGCACTGAAAAGCAGTTGAAAGAGCTGGGCGATAAAATACCGGCCGACAAGCGTCCGGCACTGGAGGGTTCGCTTGAGAAACTCAAGGAGGCCTATAAGAATGGAACAATTGAGTCCATTAAAAGCGCCATGGAGCAGCTCAACAAGGAGTGGAGCGAGATCGCATCGAACCTCTATCAATCCCAAAGCCCTGAAACAGGAGAACCTGAAGCTGGAACAGAGAGCGAGAGCGCAGGAAAGAGCAAGAAAACCGGCGGGGATGGTAATGTTGAAAATGCGGAGTACGAGGTCATCAACGACGACAAATAATCCGAAATAACGTGGTTATGTTTAACAAAGGGATTCATTGGGAATCCCTTTGTTATTTAACCGGCTTTTAGTAATTTATGCTTCATTGAAGGCAAAAAACCTGTGTTACATTTGCAAATTTAAACTGTGCAGACAATGCAACCTCAGCTCAGCCGTCCAGAGACAAGCAAAAACCAGGTCAGGGTCAGTACCGCAGGACCGTGGTCGGGTAACGCAACCCATAAAGTAGAGAAGTATTATATCATCTCAGCAAAAAGGGATCAATACAACAAGCTGCAGGTGCAGATTGCTCCCGTTTCCGGGCGAAGGAAGTTATCACCGACGAAAGAGATGATCAGTAAAATCATCGCCGGTGACATTGATCTCTTCGTACTTTCAACCCAGCCTGATATCGGAATTGACCTCAATAAGATAATTGTTGACAGCGAGAATCGTTATGTTATTGACTTTGACAACCGGGGTATAAAGTGGACGATGAGAGACATTCCTGTTTTTTATAATTCGCTTGATCAGCAGCTCTGTGTGGAAATTAACCGACGCACCTATACACTTGAAGAGTTCTTCAAGTAGCAATGAGCGGAGCCAGCCACATGGTCTATGGTCATTTTTCACAACTGATCCGGCAACAATGTGGCTTTCTTTATTTTTTCCTTACTAATGCAGCTTCCGGTGATTTTGGATAGACTTTAACCAGGTCGTTGTCGCGTGCAGTTGCATTGACAGTATCACCTATCTTTTGGAAAGAGCGCGCCTGCTTGTAGAGCGCTGCCGGACGGTTGCTGCTTTTGATATACTTGGCAATCACCACCTGATAGGCAAGTATGGCATTTTCATACTTCTTCTCCCCAAAGTAGCTCTCGGCAAGCTGAAACTGCGCCTTGTCGGCCAACTCGGATTTTGGATAGTTTTTTAAGAGGGCGCTAAAACTCTCTCTTGCCGACACATAGTTTTGTTGAGCAAGCTTCTCTGATCCATCTCGAAGCAGAGCTACGTCGTCCAGAGGCAGCGGAAGCAAAGATTTCCCTTTTATCTGCACAGTTCCGCCAGGTTGACTTTCCGGGTTACCCAATCTCGATAGCTGCTCCAGCTTCTGCAGTCGCACCTCCAGATCATCTGCCTTGTAAACGAGAAGAGAGTCCTCCATTCCCAGACGTTTGAACGCCTCACTGCTCTTGTGAAGGCTCCCCTCAAAACTTCCCTGTAACCGAAAAACATCATCACGAATCTGCTGTGCATCAGAATATGAACTCGCTGACTGCGCCCTTATTACGTCAACTTCACTCCTCAGCGTTTGAATATCAGCACGCAACTGTTGAATCTCGGTTAAAGAGCCTTCGGATTGCGTCTTGATCGCTTCGGAATCGTTCTTCAGTTTTCGCAGATCGTCGTTAAAAAGAACAAGATCCTGCTTTGACGCACAGGCAGAGAGTACCAGAAACGGTAAAAAAACAAACGGTTTGATCTTCGTGTTCATGAGTTAATCAAAGTTTTCAATCAATAGAGCTGATAACTGGATTCACAATGGGTCAATCAGCCACAGCAATACCATATCTCGTTATTGTACAATAAAATGTGCCCGACGGTTTTTTGCCATAGCCTCATTGCTCTTGCCGGAATCAAAAGGACGTTCCTCACCGAAGCTGAGAGATTCAAGACGTGATGACACCACTCCAAGCCTGACCATGTACTCCTTTGCAGTTGTCGAACGGCGCTCACCAAGCGCAATATTGTATTCTGAGGTGCCTCTGGAATCACAGTGCCCCTCAATACGTGCGCTTTTCGATGTATTACGTCCAAACCATGCAGCATTTTTTGCCAATTGCTCCTGGGCATTTGCGCTCAGTGCGCTACTGTCAAATTCAAAAAACACATCTCCGACAGGTCCCGTCTGCCACTGGTCAAATCCATAGCCAGATTGAGGCAATCCATTTTGCTGTGATGAAGAGGTGGTTGTGGGAGAAACCGTTGACGAGACGCTTGGCAATGAGGGCTGAGTGAGAGCGACCGGTGATGGTGTTGATGGAGCAGGTTTAGAAGCCAACGACGGGGCTGCTGATGCCGGTATGGCAGACCTGGAGGATACTGTTGCCGGTGCCTGACTTGCTGGAGTGACCGTACTGCCAGACGTTTTCAACGCCGCATCAGATGAGCATCCCGCAATAATCAACAAGGGCAGGATAAAAATACCATTTATTTTTTTTTTCATGACCACGACTCCGTTTTACAGATAAAAAATTGGAATGAAATATAAATGATCTCCACCCATCAAGGCATATTATCATTTATCAAAAAGAGTCACCAGGCTCTCCACCGGGCTGCTCTTGATAGCCCAAAAATATTATTTTCGGAACAAAGACCAAAAAGCCTGCATCTGCTCCCCGCTCATCTGCAACAGTGCCCGCTGGTTTTTGCCCGTCGACCCCATGGTGTACAATCGTCTCTTCCCGTCGCGGTTAGAGGTAAAAACAACCATCTCCCCATCAGGGGACCATGATGGAGACTCATTCTGCCCTGTCTGAGCGGTCAACTGCTTTAAGCCGGAGCCATCAATCCCCACGGTGAAGATATTGAATTCTCCACTCTTTTCGCATGTCGTATAGGCAATTTTATCCCCTGACGGAGACCATGAGGGCTGTGTATTGTAGTCTCCATTAAAGGTCAACCTTCTTGCCTCGCCCGACAGAAGATCCTGGATAAATATCTGTGGCTGACCGTTTCGTTCGGAAACATAGGCCATGTTGTTTCCATCAGGCGAAAAAGTGGGTGAAATATCTATTCCACTACTCTTGGTCAACCTTCGGTACAGGGCTCCATCGCTCTTGAGCAGGTAGATCTCCTGGTCGCCTTCAAAAGAGAGGGTTGTTGCAACCTCCCGGCTATTTCTCCATGCCGGATCAATGCTGATCCCGCTTTTGCCGACCATGACGCTCTTTCCATCAAGCTGATTCCGGATATAGAGAGCCGGGCGACCAGTAGAATAATTAGTATAAGCAAGATATTTTCCGTCAGGGGAGAGCGCTGGCGTCAGGGAGATGGAACGAGCGTTGGTCAATTGCACGATATCCTGCCCGTCAAAATCGCATTGATAAATCTCTTTAAATCCACTCTTGTTGGAAACAAAGACAATTTTACTGCCAAACGCCGACCGTCGTCCGGTAAGACGCTCCACAAGATCGGCACAAAATGCGTGAGCTGGAGAGCGAAGATTCTTTTCGGAGCCACGGTAGGTTTTGCTGAACAGTAATTTAGCTTCTCCAATACTGTAGACCTTCATCTCAAGAGTGACATTGCCTGCATTTCTGGTAACGGCCCCTCGTACAAACACCTCTGCATTTATAGAACCAGGCGTACTGAAATTAATGCCACTGTTATCCCGAACGGCAACATGAGAATCAAGAATGGTAAAAAGTCCTGGAAAAGCAAGGCCGTCACGGATAATCAGATCCATACTATGGGCCACTTTTCCGTCATCTCCCCTCTGTACATCAAGTTTATTGAGCGCCAGAGTAATATTCTCAGAGCCTTTTTTGCTGATAATGATATACTCTCCCTCCGGCGCAGCGACAAGATGCAAAGGGACAAGAGGCAAACAGAGGGCAAGAATGGCTGAAATGAAATGTCTGGTGAATTTCATGATAGTAGTAACAACAAAAAGTTAAACGACATCGCTTGTTTCGGACAATACATCCAAGACGCTTACTGCTCAATACCTTCAGGGGTAAAGACAAAAGCCACCCAGACACCCTGCGCACCCTCTCCTCGTGGCAAAGGAGGCAGCGGTGAAGATTTTTCAAGTGCTTTTTTCACGGAATTGTTCAGATACTCACTCAATGATTTCTTGACAAACAAAATTTGACCAATCGAGCCGTCAGAAAGAATAGTAATCCGAACGGCCACACTCATACCAAAACTATTCTTCAACAGTGGATTGGCCAAATCCCAGTTATCCTGAATAATTGCAGCAATTCTCTTCTTGTAGGCAAGTGACGCTCCTGATCCTCCATACTCTTTTCCTGCCACACGATTTCCGCTGGAAACACCGGCTCGCTCTCCGGAGCCTCCTGAAACAGCAAGAGCCTTTTCTGAATTAACTCTCTTCTCAAGTTCGGCAAGCGCTGTTTTCACCGTACTGCCGGGGGGCTGCGGTGGTTGCGCTTTGTTGCCAACAACCTCCTTAAGTCTCTCGAGGGCACGTGCCAAATCCTGCTTCTTGGCAGATGTTGGCACCGGCTTTTTCTCCGGGAGCGCTCTCGTTACTGCTTTTAATTTGGCTGGCAACGGAGTACTGGATACGGCCTTCACCCTTTTTTCTGCCGGTGAGGGCAGAGAAACCGGCGCTGCCGGAGGCAAGCCGGCCTTCGTCGCCGAAGGCTTTACCTCAATCGCGGAAACACTCTCTTCTGTTGGTAATGAGACAAGGGTGATACTCACTATTTTTGGTTCCACCTGCCTGCGGGCATCAAGTATTTGCAAAAAAAGGGAGACTGAAAACACCACGAGGTGCAGTATGGCCGCAATTGTCAGCCAGAAATAAAAAGTTTTTTCGGAATGCACTCTCTGAACTTTCTTCATAGGAGCACCCTATCTTCCGCCCTTCTGTTCAGCCAAAGCTGGTTCGGTCACCATTCCAATTTTTTCAATGCCCGCATCCCTGATTTGAGCGATGACATCCATCACGACTCCATAAGGAAGAGATTTATCTGCTTTAAGATAAACCTCCTGAGTCCGCACGACATCAAGCAGAGTCGGAAGCTTGTCGCGCACCTCTGAAACATGCAACTGATCATTATTGACAGAAACCCGACTTGCGGCATCAATAGTTATCACCACCGCATGCTCCTGCACATCCATCTTTTTCAGCGTTGTTTTTGGTGTATCAACCTTGACGCCATGCGTCATCATTGGGGCCGTAACCATAAAAATAATAAGGAGAACCAGCATGACATCAACAAACGGCGTGACATTGATGTCGCTCATCAATCGGCTTTTTCCTGAAGTTATCATTCCGGAGCCTCTATGGTTCGTTAAAAAATGCGTCAACAAAGTCAGAGGCAAACTCCTCAATATCCCGCTCGATAACCCCGATCTTCTGCGTTAAATAGTTATAACCCATAACGGCTGGAATAGCCGCAGCAAGACCGGCCGCAGTGGCAATCAGCGCCTCTGAAATGCCTGGCGCAACCACAGCAAGCGAGGCCGACTGGGTAAACCCAATGGCATGAAACGATGTCATGATTCCCCAGACCGTCCCGAACAGACCGATAAATGGTGCCGTGTTGCCAACCGTTGCAAGAAATGGCACCAGAGAGGCAAGTCTCTTGTTCTCAGCATTAGCCTCACGTTTGATCGCCAGGGCGATGCGAGCTCTCGAATGACGGCTGTCTCCCTTGCCATCAAAAGAGCGATACTCGATATATCCCGAGCGAAAAATTCTGGCAAGAGATCCACTCTTGTACTCTTCGCTTTTTGTAAAGGCTTTATCAACACTGTAAACTTCAAAAAAGTAGTCAAGAAACGCTTTCGACTCTTTCAGTGATTTCCGGATATATCCAAATTTGAAGGCAATAATCGCCCAAGAGACGATTGAAAACAAAAGCAGTATGGCGAGCACAAACAACACAACAGCTCCGGCATCAGAAAGAAGGCCGATAATCCCGAATTTCAAATCAAACATACAAGGAGAGGCAATTATTATTCAATTATTCATTAAAACAGGTGGACATTTCGGATGACGAGATAAGCCAATGCAGAGCCCGACAGAGCACAAAGTGTATTGACCAGATCATTATTGACCAGAGGCGTTCCCTTGATAAGCCTGTTTTCAACCATGATGCCGTTGGGTGCCAGACTGTGAGTTCTCTCCGTCACCTTTTCACGGACAGGATCAAAATACTGAGCCTGCACTGTAGCACCTAAAAAGCTGTCAACAAGACTTGCAAGAAGCCCTGAAAAACCAATGAGAAGAAGCGATTGAATCCATCCGAAATCAGACAACCACTGAACGTTAATCGCAAGAGCGCTTGCGCATATAAGAAGCGAGCCAAAGAAAGCGGCCGATGTGCCTGGCACAGAGACACCGCCAGAGGTACCAACAGGCACCTCTTTCAAGGTGGTTACCAACCATGCCTTGGGATTTGGCCACAGTGTACCGATTTCCGTCGCCCAGGTGTCAGCCTGTACTGCAGCAAGAGTGCCGAGATAGGCGAAAAAAATTGCAGGATCACTGGTCAGCGAATAAATAACCATAAGCACCCAGGCAATCCCCCCATTGGCGTACACTTGACCAGCATCGCGCTGTGAGCCTTTTTCAAAAACAAGGTCAAATTTCGCCTTTCGTTTTTTGCCGAGTTTTGAGAGTACCGACGACAACAGGAAAAAGGTGAGCATTGGCACCGTCCATGCCATACCACCAATTCCAAAAATAGTTGTTCCGAGCAGAAATGTCGCTGTTGCGCCACTGTTTGTGAGAAACTTGACCTTGATCGAAAAAACTGCAAGAAGAAATGCAAAAAGCCCGCCAAAAAGAAAACGCTCCAGAAAAACCGGTTGATTCACCTGAAGGAGATAAAGGATGTAGGCAATTGAGACAGGAATAAAAAAGTTATCGAGCCCATAGGATAATAACGCCTCAACAGCGGTAGCTACCAGCGCAAGAAGAAGTGCAAGGGCAAAAAGCATTACAACAGGGGTGTTGGCAAGAGCTCCAGTGAAAGAGGGACTAAAAAAAAACAGTGACGCGCTGAGCAGCACAAATGCACTGAAAAACATGGCCAGAGATCCCTCAACAGTTTTCGGGTTCTTGGTCAGGTGCTCAATGTGCTTTTTGCCGACAGAACTGCCAACCAGAGCAGCAAGGGAGTCACTGACGCCCATCACCAGCATGGAGGTCTGCAATATCCATTTATGGGATTCCCAGAGAAAAAGAATCTGCAACAGAAACACAAGGGGGAAAAGAAGTGTTCCGTAACTTTTTACTGCCAGCGCATGGGTTTTATCATTATCAGGGAGAGCCAGGAGAGAGACAAACCACTGAAATCGAATATTCAGAGCGTTAAAGAGGAGTAAAAGCAGAGCGGCAAGAGCTGGATAAAAATTGGACTGGAAATAGCCCGGGACGAAAAAAATCACCACGCCAACAGAAAGATGGACTATTTTTCTTACGACCAGGCCACTGACATTCAAGCGCCGGGTCAGCAGTTCGGCCAAAAGAACAAACAGAAAGACGAAGCAGAGTGTAAGGAAAAAGGCTGGCGAATCTTGCGGTAAAGCAGCTTGAAGATTAAGCATAGTCCGAATTTTTTGGTTAAGGAATAAAAAAAATTCCCTCTGGATTATACCATTTTTAATTTTTGTATTAATAAAACATTAAATGTAATTTATGTCAACTTTTCGATTAATACCGAGAAAAATTCTGTTCGCATTCTCTATCCAAGCAATGTCTTTATTCAGCTCACACTCTCTCAGCTCAAGCTGGCACGCCAACAACGTGACGCGATGCAGGGAAAATACCTCCGGCAGCAGTACTGCGCAACTGTTGAAATCCTCTGGTTCAAAACTCAACATCGTCACTCCTGTCGTGATCGTGCGAGTACCTATTATTGTGCTCTGAATCGAGAGCCGCTCCCAAGTTTAACATTCTCTTCACACGAATCTTTACAGTAACTTCGGAAACGGCTACCTGGGGGGCGTTTGTTTAATTGCTAAATTTTTATCTGACATGAGATCTGACATCATAAAAAAAGGATTCGAGAAAGCGCCGCACCGCAGCCTTCTTAAAGCCACAGGCTCCATCCTCTCCAATAGTGACTTTAAAAAGCCTTTTATCGGGATCTGCAACTCCTTTAACGAACTGATTCCAGGCCACTCCCACCTGCAGGAGCTGGGCAAAATCGCAAAAGAGGAGGTACGCAAAGCTGGAGGCGTTCCCTTTGAATTCAATACTATAGGCGTTTGCGACGGCATTGCGATGGGCCATATCGGCATGCGTTACTCGCTGGCAAGCCGTGAATTGATTGCCGACAGTGTTGAAACCGTTGCCGAAGCGCACCAACTCGACGGGCTTGTCTGTATTCCAAACTGCGACAAGATCACCCCCGGCATGATGATGGCGGCGCTTCGCATCAACATTCCTGTCATCTTCGTTTCAGGCGGCCCCATGAAGGCAGGCCGCACCCCGTCAGGGAAAACCGTTGACCTGATTTCAGTCTTTGAGGCGGTCGGTCAGTTGAGCGCCGGAACCATTGATGAGAGTGAGCTGGAGTCGATAGAGGAGAACGCCTGCCCGGGTTGTGGCTCATGTTCGGGGATGTTCACCGCCAACTCGATGAACTGCCTCAGCGAAGCGCTGGGCTTTGCCCTGCCAGGCAACGGCACCATCCTTGCGATTGATCCCCGACGCAATGATCTTGTCAGAGAGGCTTCACGTCGGATTATTGATCTGGTCAACAACGATATAAGGCCAAGGGATATCCTGACAAGAAGCGCACTGCTCAATGCCTTCGCCCTTGATTTTGCGATGGGAGGCAGCACGAATACCATCCTGCATACGCTTGCCATTGCCAACGAAGCTGAGCTTGACTTTGATTTTTCAGAACTTAACGCACTTTCTGCCAGAACGCCCTATATCTGCAAGGTGAGCCCGGCTACCATGGCAGTCCATATTGAGGATGTCGATCGGGCTGGCGGAGTCTCTGCCATCCTTCATGAACTGAGTAAAAGAGATGGTCTTCTTGACCTCTCGGCGTTGACTGTTACCGGAAAGAGCCTTGGTGAAAACATTGCCGACGCAGAGATCGCCGATAACACTGTTATCAGAACTCTTGACAATCCCTACTCCGCAACGGGCGGCCTTGCTGTTCTGTATGGAAATCTGGCACCAAAGGGCTCCGTCGTTAAAACCGGCGCGGTGAGCCCGCAAATGTTGAACCATACTGGCCCGGCAAAGGTCTATGACTGCCAGGAGGATGCCATCAAAGGAATTATGGGTGATGATGTCAAGGCAGGAGACGTTGTGGTCATTCGCTATGAAGGCCCAAAAGGAGGACCGGGCATGCCTGAAATGCTCTCCCCCACCAGCGCCATCATGGGGCGCGGTCTGGGAGACTCTGTTGCACTTATCACTGACGGGCGCTTCTCCGGAGGCTCAAGAGGTGCCTGCATCGGCCACATCTCACCCGAAGCAGCCGACCGTGGTCCGATTGCAGCCCTGAACAACGGCGATATGATTACCATCAATATTCCCGAGAGGAGCCTTTCGGTCAACCTTTCAGACGATGTTATCAGTAAACGGCTTGCCGCATTGAAACCGTTTGAGCCAAAAATAAAAAAGGGCTATCTGGCCAGGTATGCGCAAATGGTCACATCGGCCAATACCGGTGCAATTCTGAAAAGTCCTGTCTCCTCTGAACTAAAATAAACCAGCTATGCACTCATCAGGCAAGACTCTTAATGGCTCAGAGATATTTATTGAATGTCTGCGACGTGAAGACGTTGACTATATTTTTGGATATCCGGGCGGCTCCCTGCTGAAAGTTTATGAAACTCTTTATGACGTTAATGACATAGAACATATCCTTGTCCGTCATGAACAAGGCGCTACCCACATGGCCGAGGGGTATGCCCGCGCCACAGGCAAGCCCGGCGTGGTGCTTGTCACCTCCGGCCCCGGCGCAACAAACACCGTCACCGGTATTGCAAATGCCTACATGGACTCCTCGCCGATGGTTGTCTTTACCGGACAGGTACCAAGCGCACTGATTGGCAACGATGCCTTTCAGGAGGCTGACATTGTCGGAATCACTCGTCCAATAACAAAACACAATTTCCTTGTCAAAGATGTCAAGGAGCTTGCCATGACCATTCGCAAGGCATTTTATCTGGCAACAACGGGTCGGCAAGGGCCGGTGCTCGTCGATATGCCCAAGGATATCCTGAATGCGTCGTGCACGATGGATTGGCCTGAAACTGTTGAAATTCGGGGATTCAAGCCAACCATCAAATGCCATATCAACCAGGTTGAGAAGGCAGCTCAAAAAATTGCCCAGGCAAAACGTCCTCTCCTCTATATCGGGGGTGGTGTCATCAGCGCTGAAGCGTCTGAGGAGCTGCGGGCACTCGCCATACAACAGAATATACCAGTTACCATGACCCTGCAGGGGCTGGGAGCTTTTCCCGGCAACCACCCGCTCAGCATGGGCATGCTCGGTATGCACGGCACCTACTGGGCCAATCAGGCGGTTAATAGATGCGATCTCCTGATTGCTGTCGGCGCACGCTTTGACGACCGGGTTACCGGTAAAATTGATACCTTTGCGCCCCAAGCATACAAGATTCATAACGACATTGACCCAACCAACGTCGACAAGAATATCCAGGTTGACCTGCCAGTCGTTGGTGATGCCAAAAACTTTCTCGCAGCGCTCCTCGACGTCATGCCCGGCACACAAGAAAACCGTGATCCATGGCTTGCCGAAATCAACGCATGGCGTGAACAGTGCCCCTTGAGCTACAGCAGTGAGGACAACGCGCTGAGAACCGAATTCGTCATTGAAGAGGTCTCAAAACAGACCAAAGGCAACGCTGTTGTTGTCACCGATGTTGGTCAGCACCAGATGTGGACATCGCAGTTTTATACCTTTATCAATCCCCGCTCCATCATCACCAGCGGCGGTCTCGGCACCATGGGTTACGGCCTGCCTGCGGCCATCGGCGCGGCTTTTGGCATCAAGGATCGTCCGGTTGTGCTCTTTTGCGGAGACGGAGGATTTATGATGAATATCCAGGAGCTCGTTACCGCAGTTCATCACAAGATACCGATCAAGATATTCCTCATCAACAACAGCTTTCTCGGCATGGTGCGCCAGTGGCAGGAGCTCTTCCACCAGGAAAAATACTCCTTTACCGATTTGGGGAGCAGCAATCCCGACTTTGTCAAGGTTGCTGAGGCTTTTGGATGCAAAGCGTTGATGGCAGATAACCCCGACGGGGCAAAAGAGGCGATAAAGCTGGCTCTTGCCTGGAACGACGGACCAATTCTGGTTGATTTCAGGGTCGTCAAAAAAGATATGGTCTTTCCGATGGTGCCAGCCGGAGGCTCTATTTCCGACATGCTCCTTGCCCGGTTAAACCCTAAAACAATGGTTTGAATCTATGAAACACATCATATCCGTACTGGTTGAAAACAAGTTTGGCTCCCTTAACCAGGTTGCAGCCATGTTCAGCGCTCGTGGGTTCAACCTTGAGAGTATCTCCATCGGCGAAACTGAGGATCGTGAAATTTCGCGCATGACCATTGTCACACGGGGTGACGACCAGATTATCAGCCAGGTGCTCAAGCAGTTGAACAGGCTTGTCGATACCATCAAGGTTATTGATCTGACCCGTCAGCCTCATGTAGAGCGTGAACTGCTGCTGATGACCCTGAAACTCACCAAAACACAGCAGCACGAGATTTTTGAGCTGATCAATGTTTTTAAAGGAAAAGTGGTGGATATAAAACAAAAATCCATTACTATTGAGGTCATCGGATCGCCGGACAAGATCAATACAACCATTGATATCTTCAGGGTCTACGGCATCAAGGAACTCGCTCGATCAGGTGCGGTGGCAATTCACCGTGGAGAGTAAAGATAGTAGCACAGTATATATTTTAATCAAAACCATTGTATGCGATGAACGTTTATTATGAGAAGGATGCCGATCTTGGTTATCTGCAGGGCAAAAATATTGCCATTCTCGGTTACGGCAGCCAGGGCCATGCACATGCCCTGAACCTCAAGGAGAGTGGACTGAACGTCTGCGTCGGCCTTCGCCCCGAAAGCGCATCGTGCGCAAAAGCACGGGAAGCCGGACTGGAGGTCAACACCGTTGCTGAAGCGACAAAATGGGCTGATATTGTGATGGTGCTTCTCCCCGACCAGACCCAGAAAGCAGTCTACGACGCAGAAATTGCTCCGAACCTTGTGGCAGGCAACACCCTTGCCTTTGGTCATGGCTTCAATATTCATTACAAGCAGATTATCCCTGCGGAGACGATCAACGTCATCATGATTGCCCCGAAAAGCCCCGGCCACCTTGTGCGCCGCACCTTTACGCAAGGCAACGGCGTCCCCTGCCTTATCGCCGTTCACCAGGACTACACCGGTGATGCCAAACAGCAGGCGCTTGCATGGGCAAAGGCACTTGGCGGCACCAAAGCGGGTGTTATTGAGACCACCATCAAAAACGAAACTGAAACCGATCTTTTCGGTGAGCAGGCTGTCCTTTGCGGCGGTTCGGCTGAGCTGAT
The DNA here is from genome assembly GCA_903994365.1 of uncultured Chlorobiaceae bacterium. Taxonomy (GTDB): domain Bacteria; phylum Bacteroidota; class Chlorobiia; order Chlorobiales; family Chlorobiaceae; genus Chlorobium. The sequence goes on from CAJEXL010000001.1 coordinate 26,634, forward strand.
CAAGGCCGGATTTGAAACCCTCGTTGAAGCGGGATATCCTGAAGAGCTTGCCTACTTCGAGTGTATGCACGAGTTGAAACTGATTGTGGATCTCTATTATGAAGGCGGCCTTTCAAGAATGAACTACTCCGTGAGCGACACTGCTGAATACGGTGGCATGACCCGTGGCCCGCGCCTTATCACGCCAGCGGTCAAGGCTGAGATGAAAAAGATTCTGGAAGAGGTTCAGGATGGACGTTTTGCCAAAGAGTTTATTGATGAGTGTAACGGTGGCTACAAGAACCTGAACAAGCTGAGAGCGGACAACAGCAACCACGCGATTGAAAAGGTAGGATCGAAACTTCGCGATATGATGAGCTGGCTGATCAAAAAATAATTCATTTCGAAAAAGAATGTACAAGATTGTCTCAATACCGGGTGATGGTATCGGCCCGGAGGTCGTAGCCGGAGCTGTTGCAGTACTGGAGCAGCTCTCAAAAAAACATGGCTTTGAAATCCTCATCGAGGAGCACCCCTTCGGCGGTGCCTCTTATGACCTGCACGGTGAAATGCTCACCCAGGCGACGCTTGATGCGTGCCGGAACTGCGACGCTGTGCTGCTTGGTGCGGTAGGTGGCCCGAAATGGGAAAAACTGCCACACGAACACAAGCCGGAGGCGGCGCTGCTTAAAATCCGCAAAGAGCTTGAACTCTTTGCCAACCTCAGACCCGCCAAGGTCTATGATGCCCTGCTTGATGCCTCGTCGCTCAAGGCGGAGGTGGTTCGTGGCACCGATTTCCTCGTCTTCAGGGAGCTGACCGGCGGTATCTATTTTGGCCAGCCACGCGGCTTTGATGAGCACAAGGGGTGGAACACCATGGTCTATGAAGGGTATGAGGTTGAACGCATTGCCCGTCTCGCCTTTGAAGCAGCCCGCAAGCGCAAGGGCCGGGTCATGTCCATCGACAAGGCAAATGTGCTTGAAGTATCACAGTTCTGGCGCAATGTGGTGCACGAAGTACACAAGGAGTTTACCGATGTGGAGCTGACCGACATGTATGTGGATAACGCCGCGATGCAGATTGTGCGAAACCCGAGGCAGTTTGATGTTATCGTCACAGGAAACCTCTTTGGTGATATTCTGAGCGACATTGCCGGGATGATTACCGGAAGTCTCGGTATGCTCCCGTCGGCAAGCATCGGCACAAAACATGCGCTCTACGAACCAATCCATGGCAGCGCTCCTGATATTGCAGGCCAGAACAAGGCAAACCCTATTGCCACCATCGCATCGGTAGCCATGATGTTCGAGCACAGTTTCCACCAGCCGGAGATTGCAAGAGAGATCGAGGCTGCAATTGAGGCAACCCTTGCATTAGGATTACGAACAGCCGACATTGCCAACCCTGGAGAGACCGCCATTTCAACCACAGCAATGACCGAGGCAATTGTGAAGCATCTTGGCGCCTGATGAAACTATACTATTACTGAAACCATGGCACAAACCATAACCCAGAAAATCCTTGCAAAGGCAGCAAACCGGAAATTTGTCGATGTTGGCGAAAGTGTTTGGCTGAATGTCGATATACTCCTCACCCACGATGTCTGCGGCCCGCCGACCTTTGATATTTTCAAAGAGGAGTTCGGCCCTGATGCCAAAGTGTGGGATCCCGAAAAAATTGTAGTGCTGCCCGACCACTATATCTTTACGGCTAACGAGCACGCTCACCGCAACATCGACCTGTTGAGAGAGTTTGCCAAAAAGCAGGGGCTCAAGCACTATTATGATGTTGGCACTGACCGCTACAAAGGGGTCTGCCATGTCGCACTGGCCGAAGAGGGATTCAACCTCCCCGGCACGGTGCTTTTTGGCACTGACTCCCACACCTGTACATCCGGCGCATTCGGCATGTTCGGCACAGGCATTGGCAACACCGATGCCGCCTTCATTCTTGGCACCGGCAAACTCTGGGAAAAAGTGCCTGAATCGATCAAGTTCACCTTTGAGGGAGAGATGCCTGCGTATCTGACTGCAAAAGATCTGATTCTGCAAATTCTTGGCGATATCACCACCGACGGCGCAACCTACAGGGCAATGGAGTTTGATGGTGATGCAATCTTCTCACTTCCCATGGAGGAGAGGATGACACTGACCAACATGGCTATTGAAGCCGGAGGAATGAATGGCATTATTGCCGCCGACAAGATCGCTGAAGAGTATGTGAAGGCAAGAAGCAACAAGCCTTACGAGCTCTTCCAGAGTGATCCTGACGCACAATATCACAGCACCTACCACTACAATGTCCGTGACCTCGAACCCGTTGTTGCGCAGCCGCACAGCCCTGATAATCGTGCGACGGTGAGGAGTGTCGCTGGCACAAAAATCACCAAGTCCTACATTGGCTCCTGCACGGGCGGCAAGCTGACGGATTTTGTGATGGCCGCCAGGATTCTGAAGGGGCAGAGGGTTGCTGTGACAACCAACATTGTTCCTGCCACCGTTCTGGTTGCCCGCAGCCTTGAGACCGAAGAGTACGAAGGGGTAAGCCTGAAAAAGATTTTTGAAGATGCCGGTTGCAGCGTTGCCCTCCCCTCATGCGCAGCATGTCTGGGGGGCCCTGCCGATACCGTCGGGCGCTCGGTCGACAACGATGTCGTCGTCTCTACCACAAACCGCAATTTCCCCGGACGAATGGGCAGCAAACATGCAGGGGTCTATCTTGCATCCCCGCTGACGGCAGCCGCATCGGCAATTACGGGTAAACTCACCGATCCGAGGGATTTCCTCTGATCGCACTTGTCAGGAGAACAAACACTATGGAAAAAATCATTCAGGGAAAAGCTTACGTTTTAGGCAAGAATATTGATACCGACCAGATTATTCCAGCAGAACATCTGGTCTACAGCCTCTCCGATCCCGAGGAGGTTGTGTTGTACGGGAAATATGCTCTTTCCGGCGTGCCTCCCGAGCAGGGTGGACTTCCGGCAGGAAATATCCCCTTTATCGCCGATGGTGAAGTGCGTTCGGCATTCACCATCATCATCGCAGGGCCGAACTTTGGTTGCGGATCGTCAAGGGAACATGCGCCATTCGCGTTAAAAGTGGCAGGCGTTAAAGCTATTATTGCAGAATCATACGCGAGAATTTTTTATCGCAACTGTGTGGATGGCGGATTTGCCATTCCTTATGAAACTGCGGAACAGCTTAACCAGCTCATCAACACTGGCGATGAGCTGAAAATTGATGTTGAGGCGAACACCATCGAAAATCTGACAAGCAACGTCACCTACCAACTCAACCCCCTTGGGAGTGTCTTTAACATCGTCGAGGCTGGAGGTATTTTTGCCTATGCCCGACAGGAAAATTTAATGGCTCAAAGCTGATTTATGACTGTTGCAACAGGCGCTATAGAACTTTACGACACCACCCTGCGTGACGGTACACAGGGCGAGCATATCAACCTTTCAGTGCAAGACAAGCTGCTTATTACCCAGAAGCTCGACGAGTTTGGTATGGATTATATTGAGGGGGGATGGCCAAGCAGCAACCCGAAAGATGAGGAGTTTTTCATCAAGGCCCGACAGCTTGATCTGAAACATGCAAAACTCGCATCCTTCGGCTCAACAGCCCGTTTTGTGGCCAGCGTTGAAAGTGACCCGAACCTCCTCGGTCTGCTGCACTCCGAAACTCCGGTTATCACCATCTTCGGAAAGACCTGGAAAGCCCACTCAATGAAGAGTCTTGGCATCTCCGACGCAGAGAATGCCGAACTGATTTACCGATCTGTTGCCTTTCTCAAGCAAGAGGGGCGAGAGGTATTTTTTGATGCCGAACATTTCTTTGACGGCTACAAGGATGACCGCGACTTTGCCTTGGCCATGCTCCGTGCTGCAGTGGAGGGTGGAGCCTCACGACTTGTCCTTTGCGACACCAATGGCGGCTCACTGCCTCATGAGGTTGCGGAGATTGTTGCCCACGTTCTTGCGGTCAGCGGTATTCCGGTAGGCATTCACGCCCACAATGACGGTGATCTGGCGGTGGCAAACTCCATCACAGCAGTCCTGGCTGGCGCAACCCATATTCAGGGTACCATCAACGGTATTGGTGAACGCTGTGGCAACGCCAATCTCATCAGCATCATTCCCAATATCATGCTGAAACTCCAAGACAAATGCACCTCGGTGCATCGGCTCAATCAACTCACCTCGCTCTCGAAGTTTGTGTATGAGATTTTGAATATGCCTTCGAACACAAGGGCTCCTTTTGTCGGAAAATCAGCTTTTGCCCATAAAGGGGGTATTCATGTCAGTGCGGTGATGAAGGAGAGCTCGCTCTACGAGCATATCGACCCGAAACTGGTCGGAAACCATCAACGGGTTCTGGTTTCAGAACTTGCGGGCCAGAGCAACATCCGTTATAAAGCGCAGGAGCTTGGCATTACCCTGCCCGAAAAAAGTGATATCTTCAAAAATATTGTCCACAACGTCAAAGAGCTTGAACACAAAGGGTACCAGTTTGATGGCGCTGAAGCCTCATTTGAGCTGCTCCTGCAACGAGAACTCGGGAACTTCAAGCCGTTCTTTGAGGTGCTTGAAACCAAGGTGCATATTGAGTCGGGGAAGGATGCAAAAAATGTTGACCAGGCCGTACTCAAGGTGAAGGTTGGAGAGGAGATTGAGCATATTGCCGCCGATGGCGATGGTCCGGTCAACGCGCTCGACAAGGCTCTCCGCAAAGCGCTGATCCATTTTTACCCGGAGATCAAAAATATCAGACTGGTGGACTACAAAGTGCGTGTACTGGAAGAGAAGCGAGGAACAAGCGCCAAGGTACGGGTACTGATAGAGTCGAGTAACGGCCGCTCTACCTGGGGCACTGTTGGTGTCTCAACCAATGTCATTGAAGCAAGTCTTCTGGCACTTCAGGACAGCATGAACTACCATCTCTTTACCTTGAAAGCAACAGCGCCGGTTATTGAGACCCATAGTGCATAATGACGAATGTCGGGCAGATGTTTGATATATCTGCCCGACTTCTGCTCAGTGTTCAGAAAAGCACCCAGGCAAGGAGACCAAGCCCTCCAACTCCAGCCAGGGCTGCTATACCTCCACTAATACTCGGCTCAGTATATATATCGGTGGGGGGAATAAAGGTAGTACCATCAGCAAACTCAATGACTGAAATACCACTCAATAACGCATTTTGATCCAAGCCACTGCTTTCAGCAAGAGTTACAACCCCTGATTTCTCCGCACTTATGATGTACTGATCCTGACGGCCAAGCACATAGACCCTGTCAATACCTCCAGCACCGTTAACTGTAATGGGATTGGCTACTGTACCGGGAGTATTGGCTAATGTATTTTTGTAAAAAACTGTATCAATAAGGACTGAACCACCATCAGGCATAGAACCATCTGGTAATAAATAGGAGCTCACTGTTCCACTCAACGGCTCGTAGATGACATTGGCTCCGACAAGCGAACAACCATTAACCTCCACATGATCAATGTACACTTGGGAGGTTGGTATGACATCACTGTCAATGGCCACCTTGATCTCGTCTATAACCAGATTGTCAACAAGAAAAGTAAAGGGGACTACATCACTGCTTACAATACCGCCTGGATCAACATAATTGCTTGGGACAGAGCTCAATACCCGAGTGCCAACATCAATCCCATTAATAAAAAAATGGACGGTAGGTGTAACATCATTGATGATGGATCCATTGAGATGAATGGTAACTGTGGAAGTAAAGGTTTGTGCACGTATGACCGTAGAATCGTGTACAGCATCAGTGCGTTTGGCTTGACCTGCATTGCCATACAGTTTGATACGGTCATTGCCAGCACTGCCAGTAAAGCTGTTTTGAGCAACAGCAAGAGAGTTGATCGTATCGAAAAAAGCGGTAACCACAATTGCCGCAGGCTTGTCAAATATTGTGTAGCCTGTTACATCATATAAGCCGGGAAATTCTGGAGGATCATTATTCCAGAAAAAAGTACCAATGAGCCAGTCTGGTTTCATTGATCCTGTCCAGGTATTGATAAAACTCTGATACCAGTTCGCCTGCGTCACCATGTCAGTTTGCGTATCAGCCTTTCCAATCAACGCATCAGTATAAATACTTCTGTTGGCTGCCCCCACAAAACTGGGTGAACCTGTTTCCGTAAAAACAATCTGCTTACCTGTACTTGCTGCGACATCTGCCAGATACCTCTTCCAGCCTTGCGTCACCCATACAGAATCAAGTTGAGCAACCGTTGGTGTTATTGTGCCTGTAGGAAAATCAGGATACATATCGACACCGACATAATCGAGCTTATCCCAAAACTGAATCTGCAACACTTCGCTATTGAGCGGATATTGCACATCCGTCAATGCGGCATAGGTCAACTTACCACCATAGAGCACACGGACACTGGCGATGATATCATCCCAATATGCAGTATACTCAGGCTTCGTTGCAGCCAGCATCTCATTCCCGATCGACAACAACGGGATATGATATTGTTCAGCTAACTTCGCCCATTTTAATATATATGTTTGATAACCAGCAAAAAAGGCGGCTGGGTCAGTAAGAGCAAGATTCCAATCCGTTAGATTACTGTAGTCAGAACCAGTATATTGATATGATTCGGGGTTAAGTGCGTGAATCTGCGGCTTCAAAAAAACATCAAGGCCTTTTGCTTCGACATCAGCAATAGCCTCCTCAACACTGGCGGCACTGGCTGTTCTATTATAACCCTCCGCACTGATCCACTCTCTTACCTCTCCTGTACTCAAGTCGATAATTGAGACACTACCTAATCCTATAGAGTTTGCGCCCAGATCAACCGCCCTGGACAGCAAATTTGCGTACCCGTTCCCTTCATAGCCGTTCTGGCTATACGCTGATATACTTACTCCTTGAAAAATCACTTCCGTGCCCGCCATAACAGCTCTGCCAAATTATATCGCATAATCACACAAACAGCTCAATAAATGCCAGGCAAACACATGACGCATCAATCAGGATTCGTTGTTAGGACACTGGAACTATTTTTTTAACTGCCTCTCAGAAAGAGATTCAGTCAAAATTGCACGAGAAGATCATTACAACTCTACGAGAGTTAGCTGTTGCGTAAAAAAAGTGTTCGCTCTGGAAAAAAGTAGAAGCAATTCTTGTCAGTATTGCTTCATAGAGGTGCAAAACTAAAAGACTAATCGTCAGTAGGTACTGACGATTAGATGTCGCATGTACAGCAATCCAGGTATTTACGAACTCAAGAGCTCCAATTCATCCAGAACAGGCAATTAAAGTAATTCAATCTATTAAGCAAATCAACACACACGCTTTGGAGCCATGCTTATTGAGAAGCACCAAGACAATTTATTATTATATAACACGTAATGCTGTTATAGTGGTAGTCTATACATCTGAAAGCCGGTTCGTTATTCAGTTTGACGTACCATCCGTGACAACCTGAGGCTCATTCTTCTTCAGAATACCATCTTCGACCATTTTGTTGATCGCCTGTGACAATTGCTCGTGGGTACGAAGCAGCGCAGGTACCGACATCGCCAAAGCAGCAACCTGGCGGATATTGGCTTTTTCTTGTTCGATCTGTGTGATATTGACAAGATCCAGACGAATAATACCATCAATCAGTGTAATGTTGGCAATTCCGTCAGCATAGATAGTTTGCATGTTTTTTTCTCCCTTAAAAATGTTTTTTTTCGCTTCGCAGACCTCTGAGCAGCGTCAATATAGAACCTCAGCGGTTTACTAAAAAATAATTTGTCATGAGGAGATGGGAAATAAAAAAGCACGAGAGTTCCGTGCTTTTTATCGTCTCTATGTGTGGGCGATAGAAGATTCGAACTTCTGACCTCTACAGTGTCAATGTAGCGCTCTAACCAACTGAGCTAATCGCCCTTCCAGAACGGGTGTTAATATAGGCTTTCAACGCCAAAACACAAAGGGGACAATCCGCATTTCCTCACTTTATGCAATTTTTTTCTTTTTCCCCTCACCGCAAGAATATTCCGGCAGAGCCTTGTTCTCAATAGTATCAGCCGTAATGCGACACTTATGGGTATTTTTCATTGAAGGGATCTCAAACATGATATCGATCATCACATTTTCAAGCACAGAACGTAGCGCACGAGCACCGGTTCCTCGTTCAATGGCAATCTTCACCACCTTGTCAAGCGCATCTTCGTCAAACTCCAGCTCCACCCCATCCATCTCAAAAAGCTTTTTGTACTGTTTGGTAATGGCATTTTTCGGCTCGACCAGAATACTGCGCAATGCCTTTTCATCAAGCATATCGAGAGTCGAAATCACGGGAAGACGACCAATAAACTCTGGAATAAGACCGTACTCATGTAAATCGTCCTGGGTAACAAGCTTGAGAATTTCAGGATCGTATCCCGTCTGCACGGTTTTTACCTTTGCGCCGAAACCCATTGATGATTTTGAGACCCTTTTGGCTATGAGCTTGTCGAGCCCCTCAAATGCACCGCCACAGATAAAAAGAATGTTCTTGGTGTTGATGTTGATCAGTTGCTGTTCAGGATGTTTACGACCACCTTTTGGTGGAACACCAACCACAGCGCCTTCGAGAATTTTCAGGAGTGCCTGCTGCACACCCTCACCGGAAACATCGCGGGTAATGGAGACGTTTGCCGATTTACGGGCAATTTTATCGATCTCATCAACGTAGATAATACCACGCTCCGCCCGTTCAAGGTTGAAGTCCGAAGCATGAAGCAGTCGGGCAAGTATCGTTTCAACATCATCACCAACATATCCCGCTTCGGTCAGCGATGTGGCATCAACAATGGAAAAGGGTACTTCAAGCAAATTGGCAAGAGTCTGGGCAAGGAGGGTTTTTCCTGTCCCGGTCGGTCCAATAAGCATGATATTGCTTTTTTCAATAACAACTTCATCATGCTCATGCTGGTTCTGCTGGGAATCGATCCTTTTGTAGTGGTTATAAACCGCCACGGCGAGTGACTTTTTGGCACTCTCTTGCCCCACAACGTACTGGTCAAGCGAGCTCATGATCGCCTTAGGGTTTGCAAGACGAGGCTGAAATGGCTTCTCACGAAGCTGATCGGGTTGTGGCTCCACATTCAGCTCTTTACGCAGAATATCGAATGATGTTTTGATACAACGGTCACAGATAAAGGCCTTGGGGCCAGCAATCATACTGTTGACCTCCTGGGCACTTCTGCCGCAAAATGAACAATAGACCTGATCTGTGGTATCGCTACCGCCTCTTGTTTTTCCTTTTGATGGTTCTCGTTCTCTTGTCATGAATCAATCACACGTTCTGTCACATTTATAAGGTTATAGCTCTTAAAATCCCATCTTGGCCAAACTGTCCAACAGATGCTGAATGGTCATACTCAGCTTTGGATGATCACTCTCAAAATGGTCGAGAGCCTCATTCATTCGCTCCATAAGGGATGTGTCCTCCTGAATGGTACCAACTTTTTCATCAAGAAGCCTCTGCATATCAGCCCTGAGATTAAAGAGCACAACTTCCGTTGTTTCATCGACAGAGTCCACCTGTTCAAGCTCCTGATGAAGCGTCTTGAGGAGTTCCCTCAGTTTTTGCTGTTCCATAATCCTCCCTTGTTATAATAAATTTACGGAAGATGCGTTTCGCCCATCAAAAACCTGTCACACTCTCGCGCAGCAGCTCTGCCCTCATGAATAGCCCAAACCACAAGACTCTGACCCCGGCGAGCATCGCCAGCAGCAAAAATTCGCTCCCGATTAGTAAGGTACGTTGCATCCGTCGCAAGAATGTTTGAGCGTTCGTCCTGAACAACCTGCAGTTGCTGCAACAGATGCTCCTCCGGCCCAATGAATCCCATCGCAAGCAACACAAGATCGGCGGGAAGAATCTCCTCTGTACCCGCAACAGGTTGCGGCCTAAAGCTTCCGTCTGCCTTAACCCACTCCACCCTTGAGACCTCAACTGCCTGAAGTACACCATGACCATCTGCCAGAAACTTCTTGGTCATCATGGAATATTTTCTTGGATCATCTCCTTGCAGAGAGGCTGCCTCCTCCTGTCCATAATCAACCTTGAAGGTTTTCGGCCACTCCGGCCACGGATTATCCGGCTGTCGTTCAAGTGGGGGCTTCGGCATAATTTCAATCTGAATAACGCTTTTGCATCCTTGTCGCAGTGAGGTCGCGACACAGTCGGTACCGGTATCTCCTCCACCAATAACAACAACATGTTTCCCCGCAGAGGAGAGCACCGGTTCACTTTGGTCAACCATTGCTTTGGTACTGGAACGAAGAAAGTCCATGGCAAAGTGAATTCCAGGAATTTCTCTCCCCTCTGCCGCAAGATTACGGGGCTTTGTTGCACCGGTACAGAGAACAACAGCATCGAACTCTTCAAGAAGCTTGTCTGCCGGATAATCGACTCCGACCTCGGTACTCTCCATAAAGGTGATCCCCTCCTGCTTCATCAGATCAATACGGCGATCAATCACCAGTTTCTTATCGAGCTTCATATTCGGAATGCCGTACATCATAAGGCCACCAAAGCGATCGTCACGCTCAAAAACCGTCACGCCGTGGCCTGCCTTGTTAAGCTGGTCGGCGCAGGCCAGGCCCGAGGGGCCCGATCCAACAACCGCCACCCGCTTGCCCGTTCTGTTAAGAATCTGTTTTGGTTCAACCCACCCTTCCGAAAAAGCGTGTTCAATAATCGAGTACTCAATATTCTTGATGGTCACCGGCGGGTCAATAATGCCAAGGACACAGGAGCCTTCGCACGGAGCGGGACAGACTCTGCCGGTAAACTCCGGAAAGTTGTTGGTTTTGATCAGCCGATCATAAGCTTCATGCCAGAAACCATTATAAACGTAATCGTTCCACTCTGGCACAAGATTGTGAATCGGGCAACCGCTTGCCATACCACTCAGCATCATACCGGTATGACAGTAGGGAGTACCACAATCCATACAACGAGCTCCCTGATTTTGCAACTCCCCGGAAGTCATCTCCTTATGAAACTCCTGCCAGTCTTTTATTCTTTCCAGAGGTTCCCTGTCGGCGGGCAGTGCTCTCTGGAACTCCATGAACCCTTTAACTTTTCCCATATCAATGAGTTAATCTTTTGCAGCCTTAATTACCTGAAACACGTGCCGGGTCGTGAATATTTTTTAGAAATGCGGCCATAACTGCTTCGTCTCCACTGAGCCCAGCCGCCTCAACCTCTCTCATAGCCTCAAGAGCACGTCGGTAATCATGTGGCATTACTTTAACAAATCGCTTGCGAAGAGCATCCTGATCGTCAAGAATTGACTGTCCAAGGTTGCTTCCGGTAAAGGCGACATGCCGTTCAATCATGGATTGCAGCTCCGCAAACTCAATCGGATCCTCAATGGCAGACAATGCCACCATCTCATGATTACAGTTCTCCGACAAGGTGCCATCTGCATCATACACATAAGCCACACCACCCGACATCCCTGCAGCAAAGTTCCTGCCGGTTTTACCGAGAATAATCACAATTCCGCCTGTCATATATTCGCAGCCATGATCACCAATTGCCTCAACCACAGCGTGAAGACCGCTGTTGCGCACGCAAAAACGCTCTCCGGCCATACCTCTTATAAACGCCTCTCCGGAGGTCGCACCGTAAAAGCCCACGTTGCCAATAATGATATTCTCTTCGGGCACAAATGAGGAGCCTTTGGAGGGATAAACAATAATACGACCCCCGGAGAGCCCCTTGCCAACATAGTCGTTGGCATCACCTTCAAGTTCAAGCGTCATCCCCTTCGGCATAAACGCACCGAAGCTCTGACCGGCTGAACCGATAAATTTCAGGTGAATAGTGTCATCAGGCAACCCTTCAGCGCCATACGCTTTGGTTACTTCATAACCGACAATGGTGCCAACAACCCTGTTTGTATTTCTGATAGGAAGAGTGGTAAAGACCTTTTGCTTCCGTTTGATCGCCGGTTCACAGATCGAGAGCAATGTCGTTCGATCAAGACTCTCGTCAAGACCGTGCTCCTGAGCGATGGTGCAGTACCTTGTCGCATGCTCGCCAACCTCTGCCTGATAGAGAATCTTTGAGAGGTCGATTCCCTGCGCTTTCCAGTGATTGACAGATTTTTTCATTCTGAGCAGTTCGGTACGTCCGACAAGCTCATTCAGGGTACGAACACCGAGACGCGACATATACTCCCGCACCCCTTCTGCAAGAAAACGCATGAAGTTTTCCACATGCTCCGGTTTCCCCTTGAAATGCTTGCGCAGTTCCGGGTTCTGGGTAGCAACACCGACCGGACAGGAGTCATCCTGGCAGCAGCGCATCATGATACAACCCATAACCACAAGGGTGGTTGTAGCAAATCCGAACTCTTCGGCGCCAAGCATGGCGGCAATAACAATGTCTCTTGCGGTTTTTAACTGGCCATCCGTCTCAACAACAATTCGGCTTCGGAGGTTGTTGAGCACAAGCGTCTGGTGGGCTTCTGCCAGGCCAAGTTCCCATGGCATACCTGCGTGCATGATACTCGAAACAGGTGAGGCACCGGTTCCACCATCATGGCCGCTGATCAGCACAACATCGGCATGAGCCTTTGCCACACCTGCGGCAATAGTTCCGACACCAACGGTTGAGACAAGCTTGACGTTGATTCGAGCCTCGGGATTAGCATTTTTCAAGTCATGGATAAGCTGCGCCAGATCCTCAATCGAGTAAATATCATGATGGGGTGGCGGCGAAATGAGACCAACTCCTGGCGTTGAATAACGAACCTTCGCAACCCACGGATAGACCTTGGAACCTGGAAGCTGACCCCCTTCACCAGGTTTTGCTCCCTGGGCCATCTTGATCTGAATCTCATTGGCATTGGCCAGATATTCACTGGTAACACCAAACCGTCCGGAGGCAACCTGTTTGATGGCCGACATTCTTGAGTCGCCGTTGGCATCCTTATGGAAACGCGCAGGATCTTCGCCGCCTTCACCGGTATTGCTCCTTCCGCCCAGCCGGTTCATGGCAATAGCAAGCGTTTCATGAGCCTCCTGGCTGATCGAGCCATAAGACATGGCGCCAGTCTTGAAGCGTTTCAGGATAGCCTCAACCGACTCAACCTCATCAATCGGCACAGGCTGCTCACTGAAGCGAATATCCATCAGACCACGAATCGTACAGAGATTTTCGCTCTGATCATCAATAAGGTTCTCATATTTTTTGAATAACCCGTAATTCTCGGTTCTGCAGGAGTGCTGCAAGAGATGTATTGCCTCGGGGCTGAAGAGATGAAACTCTCCGCTATGACGCCACTTCCGCTCTCCACCAGCATCAAGACCACGATCAACCTTGTTGCCTGTACGAGGAAAAACTGACTCGTGGCGCCGGTGAACCTCTTCGGCCACAATATCAAGACCAATACCCTCAATACGAGTCGGTGTTCGGGTAAAATAGGCATCAACAATCTGCGTATTAAGGCCGACTGCCTCAAAAATCTGGGATCCACGATAACTCTGAATGGTTGAAATACCCATTTTGGCCATGGTCTTCACCACCCCCTTGACAGCAGCCTTGACATAGTTCTTGAGAGCAACCTTTTCATCAAGCTTTATACGGCCCGATGAAACCAATGAATGGATGGTTTCAAACGCCATGTAAGGGTTAATTGCTCCAGCGCCATAACTGATCAGCATGGCAAAATGATGCACCGTTCTCGGCTCAGCCGATTCAAGCACCAGGCCAATCTGCGTTCTGATACCTGCGTTGATAAGAAAATTATGAAGTCCGGAAACTGCCAGAAGCGCGGGTATCGGCGCACGGTCGCACTCAAGCTCTCCCTTGTCGGAGAGAATAATAATGTTAACCCCCTTGCTCGCGGCCTGCTCCGCCTGACGGTAAAGATCCTGCATGGCAGCCTCGAGACCCTTGCCACCCTGTTCCACAGCATAAAAAATCGGCAACGTCACCGCCCTGAAACCGGGCTTGTCGATACCGCGAATCTTTTCAAGGGCCTGATTGCTTAACAGTGGATGCGGCAAGCGGATGCGGCGGCAGTTCACCTCTGAAGGCTCCAGCAGATCTCCCTCTGTGCCAAGCATAACGGTTGTCGAGGTTATCAGCTCCTCACGAAGCGAATCGATGGGAGGATTGGTCACCTGGGCAAAAAGCTGCTTGAAATAGTCATAAAGCATCTTTGGCTTGTTGGAGAAGGCCGCCAGCGGAGTATCGTTACCCATTGAACCGATCAGCTCAACCCCTTTTTCACTCATCACCTTGATCTGCAGGGAGATATCCTCCAGGGTGTAGCCAAAAACCTTCTGACGCGCAGTAAGGCTGTATTTATCCTCATCAGGATTTTTCATCTGCGGATGATCCGTCAACGACTCCAGGTCAATTACATTGCGCTTGATCCATTCGCCATAAGGCTGTTCTGCCGCAATTGTCTCCTTGATCTCTGTGTCGGAAATAATGCGTCCCTGGGCCGTATCTACCAAAAACATACGGCCTGGCTGTAAACGATCTTTTTTGAGGATCCTCTCGGGCGCAATATCAAGCACACCAACCTCGGATGCCATAATCACAAGGTCATCTTTGGTAATGTAGTAGCGTGACGGGCGCAGCCCATTGCGGTCAAGTACCGCCCCAATCTGCACGCCATCAGTAAAGGTTACCGAGGCTGGCCCATCCCATGGCTCCATAAGGCAGCTATGATACTCGTAGAACGCTTTCTTCTCGGCAGAGATCGCGTCATTGCCAGACCAGGGCTCAGGAATAATCATCATGGCCGCATGGGCAAGCGAGCGACCTGAGAGCACAAGAAATTCAAAGGTATTGTCAAGAATGGCCGAATCACTGCCATCCTCCAGAATAACTGGCTTGATATTCTCAAGGGCATTGCCGAAAACCTTCGACTCGATATTTTTCTCCCTCGCCTTCATCCAGTTGACATTGCCTTTGAGCGTATTAATCTCGCCGTTATGGCTCAAAAAGCGATAGGGGTGTGCCCTGTCCCAGCTCGGAAAGGTGTTGGTGCTAAAACGGGAGTGCACCATGGCAATGGCGCTCTCCATGTCAGGATCGTGTAATTCAGGATAGAACAACCCAACCTGCTCGGGAAGAAGCATCCCTTTATAAACGATAGTCCTGCTCGACAAACTTGAAATATAGAAATAGCTGGTGCCAAGAAGACCTGCGGTATACTTGACCCTTTTTGTAATGCGGCGACGGATGATGTAGAGCTTGCGTTCAAAATCAAGTTCCGACATCGTATCTTTTCCCCATCCCACAAGAAGCTGCTTGACAACCGGCTCCTGTGAGCGGGCTGTATCGCCAAGTGAATCATTGCATGTCTCAACTTTTCTGAAACCAAGAAACTTCTGGCCCTCAGCCTGGATCATGACACGGCAGATATCCTCAATGGCACGCCGCTGGGATATATCCGGCGGCAGGAAGATCATTCCCACTCCATAGCGGTTATCGGGAGGAAGCTCAATACTTGCCTCGGCACAAACCCGGCGGAGAAACTTGTCCGGAAGCTGAAGAAGAATTCCGGCTCCATCGCCAGTATTGCTTTCACAACCACAGGCACCGCGATGTTTCAGGTTTTCATTAATCCGTAGGCCCTGCTCCACAATATCATGCGACTTGACTCCCTTGATATGGGCAACAAACCCTACACCGCAAGCATCATGCTCAAACTGAGGATCATAAAGCCCTGCATTTAACGTAACGTTCATATTTTCAGGCACAACTTTTCATACAGTTTCAAAAAAAAGGCGACAGAAAGATCATGGCACAGAATATAAATGTTTTCAGACAATATACCCCGACTTCCTAAAACCCGCCAATCTACGCTTTCCCCTGGCTGGCGACAGCATCAACGGCTCTCTTCAGCGCCTCCTGATCTCCAAGGTAATAACTCTTCAATGGCTTGAGATTATCATCAAGCTCATACACCAGCGGAATCCCGGTAGGAATATTGAGTCCAACGATATCCTCTTCAGAAATATTATCAAGATACTTGACCAGCGCGCGCAATGAATTTCCATGAGCTGCAATGATAACTTTTCGACCCTTGCGAATTTCAGGAGCTATCGTCTCATGCCACAGCGGAAGAAAGCGGTCTACCGTATCTTTCAGACATTCGCTCAGGGGAATCTCCTCTTCGGTCAACGTGGCATAACGAGGATCGGTGCCGGGATAACGTTCATCACTTTTTTCAAGCGCAGGTGGTGGAGTGTCGTAACTTCTCCTCCAGACGAGCACCTGCTCCTCACCATACTTCTGCGATGTCTCGGATTTATTGAGCCCCTGCAATGCCCCGTAATGGCGTTCGTTCAACCTCCAGCTCTTGAGCACAGGAATCCACATCAGGTCCATTCCATCAAGCACCCCCCAAAGCGTCCTGATTGCACGCTTCAGCACTGAGGTATAGGCAATATCGAAGACAAATCCTGCATCCTGGAGCAGCTTGCCGGCATTTGCGGCCTCTTTTCTCCCCTGCTCACTCAGATCAATGTCATACCATCCCGTAAATCGGTTCTCACGATTCCACTGACTCTCTCCATGCCGCAACAAGACAAGTTTTATCATAATAAGCTCTCCCTTTTCTGGATGTTTTTTATTCCGAAATTTTTTCATTTCCGGCTGTTTGGCTCGCAATTTAATATTCTCTGCACCTTTTCTCAAACTTCATCCTCTCCCGAGAGCTAAAGTTTTCTCAAGAAGAGATGGAATAGTTGAAAAGAGGGAGGTTTTCGAAGAATTGGCTGTAGATTTATAAACTGAAATGTGATATCTTAGATCATTTTTGGCGCAGGATACAAGGCCGCTACAAGTGCGCTTGCCCCCTGTTCTCAGTGGTAGTGATTGATCTGTAAATGCTCTTATACTGATTTAAACGACAATGAACGTAGACAATTTCAGGCTCCAATTGGGTGGAAAAGAGTATGTCCCCATCATTATTGGGGGTATGGGGGTAAATATTTCGACGACCGAACTTGCTCTTGCTGCTGAAAAACTGGGTGGTATAGGCCATATTTCTGATGCCCTGGTTACCTACGTCTGCGACAGGATTTTCAGTACCTCTTTCGTGAGCCGAAAAAGGAAAAAATACGCTCAATACAGCAGTACTCCCGACAAATCAGCAGTGCTGTTTGACCTTGAAGAGCTCGCCGAAGCACAAAAGAAATATATTGAGCACACCATCTCCCAAAAAACAGGCAAGGGTGCTGTTTTTCTGAACTGTATGGAGAAGCTCACCATGAACAGCAGCATCGAAACATTGAAAGTAAGACTTGCCTCTGCAATGGATGCCGGTATTGATGGACTGACCCTGGCAGCAGGCCTTAACCTTCGGACACTTGATCTTATCCATGATCACCCAAGATTCCGTGATGTCAACATAGGTATTATCATCTCCTCTGTCAGGGCGCTCGCCATATTCCTGAAGCGTGCCGTACGCCTGAACAGAGTGCCTGACTACATTATTGTTGAGGGCCCGCTTGCCGGGGGGCACCTTGGCTTCGGGCCTGCCGACTGGCACACCTTTGATCTCAAAACAATTTTTTCGGAAGTTCTTGCGTTTCTTAAAAAAGAGGGGCTGAATATTCCGGTTATCCCGGCAGGTGGTATTTTTACAGGCAGTGATGCTGTCGATTATCTCCAAATGGGGGCTGGCGGGGTGCAGGTTGCAACCCGCTTTACCATCAGCAAGGAGGCAGGCCTGCCTGCTGATGTCAAACAGAGCTATATCAATGCGAGAGAGGAGGATATCGTCGTCAATATGGCCTCTACCACCGGCTATCCCATGCGCATGCTCACCTCGTCACCAACCCTGCGCTATGCCATAAAACCCAACTGCGAGGGGCTGGGCTATCTCCTTGAAAACGGTGGAAAGTGCACCTATATCGACGAATATTACAACGCCCTGGCAGAAAGAAAGGCAGGTGACCCGCTTGTTGTAAAGGAGAAAACCTGTCTCTGTACCGGTATGGCAAATTATGACTGCTGGACATGCGGCCATACCACTTACCGCCTCAAGGAGACAACCAACCTTCTGCCGAATGGAAAATGGCAGCTCCCCGGAGCAGAAGATATTTTTAACGACTATCAGTTCAGCCGCGACCACTCCATCATGCGTCCAGAACCAGAGGTAACATGAAACGAAAAGCAAGCCTGTTTCTCTCAGCCACTCTTGCAGCGACAACTCTTCTGGTAGTTGTCTTTATCGCGAACCAGTTGGTTGCGCTTGCCGGGCTTCTTAGCTCTCTGCATCCCGCTGCAGGAGCTTTTTTCCTGATCTTCAGCTCAGCCGTTATTCTTTTTTCTCTCTATACCGGAGTCAGATTTTTTTCCCTCCCAAGAAGACCTGCGCTGCCGGTAGATGAAAATTCCGGAGCAATGGCCGCATACCTCTCTTATATGACCGAACGGCTGCCGGTACACCCCACGCACCCCGAACCATCAAAAAACAAAAAAGATCAGAGATGGCTGCGTGCCAACCTTAAACTTCTTGATACGGACTCACTCAACATAACGAGGCAGATCGCTACCAGAAATTTTTTTGTGGGTGCTTTTGCCCAAAATACATCCTACGGAACAACCACATCGTTGATCAATAATCTCAAGGTGGTGTGGAATATCTACACCTTTCATAACCGCGAGCAACACCTTCGGGAGTTTATAATCCTGGCTCGATCCGTTTACGAATACCTCCCGCTTTCAGACTTTAAAAAAGAGGACATTCAGGCGCATATCAAACCGATTATTCAGTCGGCGTTCAGTAATACCCTCTCCTCACTCTTGCCGGCAGGGAACCTGCTCGCTCCCTTTTTCCTCAACCTCTTTCTGGCAGGAGCCACCAACACCTACATCACCTGCCTTGCCGGAATTATAGCCACTCGCCACTGCCAGAGCATCACGAGTGAAGACAAAAGGGAGATCATTCAGCAGAGCATGTTCGAAGCATCCTTCATGCTGAAAGAGATTGTCAGGGAGTGCAACCCGATTTTATCGGTCACCATCAGTAACGCCATAAAAAAAGCTGGTATTGAAAGTCTCGACACCATGCAGTCACCTTCCGCAGGAAGCGGCATGGCCAAGGACATTGTCTCACATCTTGCAAGCTCGCTGAAGAGTATGCTGAAGGAGAATGGGTAGTTATGAGTGGTTAGTGTTTTTTTCGGAGTTCGCGGAAAAAATCTGTGAGCAGTGTTTCGCATTTGCTCTCCATGATGCCACCGAAGACCTCTGGCTGATGGTTGAGCTGCTGACATCCTGTCACGTTCAAGACGGTGCCTGATGCCCCCGCTTTTGGATCGTATGCGCCAAAGATAACACGACCTACCTTTGCATTGACGATAGCGCCAGCACACATGGGGCAGGGCTCCAGCGTTACGGCCAGCGTACAATCGTTGAGGTATTTGCTGCCGATAGTCGCCATTGCGGAGGTCAAGGCAATCATCTCGGCATGCGCTGTAGCGTCGCACAGTGACTCCACCTGGTTATACCCCCTGCCGATGACGTGCCCACCGCTGTCGAGCACAACTGCTCCAACGGGAACCTCCTTTCGTTCAAACGCTTTCATGGCCTCACGAAATGCGAGCTCCATACACCAGGTAAAATCCATCATACTTTTTGAATCAACAATACTTGCTGAAGAAGAGAGAACAGGTTAGTTTACAGCTGGCTGCGTCATTGATTATTTTTCAGGAAAAGGGTGTTCCGATCACCGAAAACCTCTCAGGAGATGCAGCGACATCATCACGGGATGAGTCTCTTTTGTTTTGGTCAGTCTATGAAAATAAAGCTTGATTGGCTTTTTGCAACTGAATATTGTCAATAATTGTTCGTAAAATGCGGTGGAAATGTGCAAGCTGGGCTTATCGCGAGGACAGCATTGTTTTTGAAACGAAGCGATACAGGAGTATGACACCGCAAAAACAGCGAGACCTGTGAAGCTTCAAACCCGAATGTATGGAAGTACTTTTTCTTTTTGCCCTGATTGTTCTTAACGGTCTTTTCGCCATGTCAGAGATTGCATTGGTCACGGCAAAGCGTTCCCGCCTTGCAAAATTGGCCGAGGATGGTGAGAGGGCTGCTGCAACAGCGCTAAAACTTGGCCAGGACTCAACAAGGTTTCTCTCGACCATCCAGATTGGCATTACCTCTATTGGTATTCTTAACGGTATTGTCGGGGAGAGCGCTCTTGCCGCCCCATTGGCGACAACGCTGCAAACCCTTGGGATGAATTCTGAACCAAGCCATATTATTGCAACAGCGGTTGTGGTTCTTGCCATCACCTATACCACCATTGTCATTGGTGAGCTTGTTCCAAAACGACTTGGCCAGTTGAATCCAGAGGGAATTGCCTGCCTGGTTGCCCGCCCCATGCTCACCCTCTCGGCAATAACCCGGCCATTTGGCCGCTTGCTTTCAGCCTCCACCGATGCGGTTCTCCGGCTGATGGGAAATCATCCACAGGCAATGCCAAGCGTTACAGAAGAGGAGATTCATGCGATGCTTGAGGAGGGATCGGAAGCAGGGGTAATTGAGCAGCAGGAGCACGAGATGGTGCGAAATGTCTTTCGACTGGATGATCGTCAACTGGGCTCACTGATGGTTCCAAGAGCAGACATTGTCTTCCTTGACGTATCAAAACCATTGGAAGAGAATATCCTGCGGGTGACAGAGTCTGAACACTCCCGTTTTCCTGTCTGTAACGGCGGCCTGCAGTCTCTGATTGGTGTGGTCAATGCCAAACAGCTTTTGGCAAAAACCCTGAAGGGGCGCTTGACAGAATTTACCTCACAGTTGCAGCCCTGCGTCTATGTGCCCGAAACCCTTACCGGCATGGAGCTGCTTGACCATTTCAGAACTTCAGGCACACAGATGGTTTTTGTGGTTGATGAATATGGTGAAATTCAGGGGCTGGTCACCCTCCAGGATATGCTTGAAGCTGTTACCGGAGAGTTTGTCCCGCGAAATCTTGAAGATTCATGGGCAGTACAACGTGAGGATGGCTCATGGCTGCTTGATGGCCTGATTCCTGTTCCAGAGCTTAAGGATACCCTTGAACTGAAAAACGTACCGGAGGAGGACAAAGGACTCTACCATACACTTAGCGGCCTTATGATGTGGTTGCTCGGTCGTATGCCTCAAACCGGTGATATCATGACCTGGGAGAGCTGGAGCCTCGAAATTGTTGACCTTGATGGCCAAAGAATTGACAAGGTGCTTGCATCGAAAATCACTGAAGTTGCACAACAAGAAGCCGGAAAATCAGTAACGTCCGTACCGGCAGAGTAAAAAGGCACCCTTTTCGCGCGCGCTCTGAGGGCAAAACCCTTTGGAGCAAAAGAGTTGGTAGCGGATTGCATCCAGACCAGAAAGGGCAGCATATTGGCAGCACAAGAGACAAACTCCCGGAAAATGATAATATCGCTAACATAAAGGAGATTAACCAGTTATGAAACATCAAGAAGCAGACTGTCTCTTTTGCCGGATAGTGCGAGGAGAGATCCCCGCCAAGATCATCTATCGCAACGACCACGTTATGGCTTTCAGAGACATTACCCCGGTCGCCCCACAGCATGTACTGATTATTCCTGTCAGACATATCTCTTCACTCAGTGAGCTCCAGCCCGAAGATGACGCAATAGCCGGTCAGATTCTTCTTGCCACCGGAGCGGTTGCCGAAATACTGGGTATCAAAGCATCTGGCTACCGGTTTGTCTTTAACTCCGGCGCTGATGCCATGCAGAGTGTTTTTCATATCCACGGCCATCTGATAGGCGGTCAACAGATGGGCTGGCCTCCATTTCCATAACCATTGCTGCTGCTTTGCACGACTCTTGCTGCAAAAACCGTCTATGTCCATGAATTTTTTTTTGTTCCTTGCTGTTATACTGGTTATAATTAGTCCTGTTTATTTTTTCATCGTTTAGTGCTGGAGATCATGGAATGCGGTTATCAGAGTTGAAGGTTGGCAAGGAGGCTGAAGTGACGGCTGTAAAAGCTGAAGGGGCTGTAAGACGCAGAATTATGGATATGGGACTGATCAAGGGCACCAGATTCAAAGTGGTCAGAGTCGCACCGCTCGGCGATCCTATGGAGATTTTTTTCAAGGGGCTCCATCTCGCCTTGAGAAAAAAAGAGGCTGAGGGAATTTTTGTTCTGGAACAGCCTGATAAAGGGGCCGAGTAAAGATGAATGAGAAGAATGAGATACGCATCGCGCTTGCCGGTAATCCGAACTGCGGGAAGACCTCTCTTTTCAATGCTCTCACCGGCGCTCATCAGAAAGTTGGGAATTTTTCGGGTGTCACCGTTGAAAAGCATGAAGGCTATCTCGACTACAAGGGGTATAGAATCACAATCGTTGACCTTCCAGGCATCTACTCGCTTACTCCATATTCGCCTGAGGAGATTGTCACTCGCGAATATCTTATCAAAGAGCCGCCGGATGTTGTGGTCAACGTTCTCGAAGGGCCAAACCTTGAGCGCAACCTGCTGCTGACCACACAGCTCATGGAGCTGGAGGTTGATTTTCTCGTTGCCCTCAATATGATCGATGAAGTTGAGGAGAAAGGGATCGTCATTGAGATAAAGCAGTTGCAGCAACTGCTCGGCTGTCATATTATTCCAACATCGGCAAAAAAAAGTATCGGACTGGATGCACTGCTTGACCATGTCATCAGGGTTGCACGCAAGGATATAACGATTCGCAAAAACAAGCTCTTTTTCCGCCCCGGGCTCGAAGCATCGGTTGAAAAAATTACAGCATTACTCAAACATCAAAAGGAGCTGAACGGCTTCAACTCGCGATGGCTGGCCATCAAGCTGCTGGAAAATGACCGGGAAGTCTATCAGGAGGTTCAACGCCATCCCGTCTGGCTCAAGGTTGAACTGGCTCTTCAGGAGGCGCTCAAAGAGGCTGAACGGATGCACGATTCGGAACCGGAGATTCTCATTACCGAAGATCGTCACGCATTCATTCGTGGAGCAATGCAGGAGTGCGTTCACCAGCCCGATGGGGTAAAAGCCACACCAACCGATTATATCGACATGGTGGTGCTCAACAGGCTCCTTGGCCTGCCAATCTTTTTACTGGTGGTCTGGTCGATATTTCAACTGACCTTCACCCTTGGCGCCCCAATAATGGGATGGCTGGAGCTTCTTTTCGGCTTCATCGGTTCAACCATAGAGCCGATGCTGCCCAATGAGACACTCCGCTCCATTGTCATTGACGGCATTATCGCTGGTGTGGGAGGTGTTCTGGTCTTTCTTCCCAATATTATACTGCTCTTTATCGGGCTCTCTTTTCTGGAGGCATCAGGCTATATGGCCCGTGCCGCCTTTGTGATTGACCGCGTGATGCACCGCTTCGGCCTGCACGGCAAATCCTTTATCCCCATGGTCACGGGCTTCGGCTGTTCAATTCCGGCCATTATGGCATCACGAACCCTGAAAAGCCGCACCGACCGGCTTGTCACCATCATGATCATCCCTTTCATGAGTTGCGGGGCAAAATTGCCGGTCTATATGCTTCTGACGGCAGCCTTTTTTGCGCCTGAGGTGGCCGCAAACGTCATGTTCGGCATTTATCTGCTCGGTATTGTCGTGGGTCTCTGGACAGCATTGATCCTGAAAAAAACGGTGATGAAGAGCGACTCCGAGCCCTTTGTGATGGAGCTGCCTCCCTATCGCTGGCCAACACTGGCATCAGTATTGTTTCAGGCAAAGATAAAGGCGCTGATGTATCTGAAAAAAGCGGGAACGCTCATTCTTGGCGCTGTCATCATTATATGGGCGGTCAGCAACTATCCGCATAACAGCGCTCTTGATGCAACATACACGGCAGAGAACAAACGGATTGCGGAGAGTGGCATGAGCGAAGCCAACAAGAAAGCATTGAGAAAATCGCTTGAACTGCGCATCAAATCGGAACAACTGGAGTACTCTCTGGCTGGACGTACCGGCAAAGTGCTTGAACCGCTTATCAGACCACTTGGCTTCGACTGGAAAATCGGTATCGCCCTTGTTACCGGGCTTGCAGCAAAAGAGGTTGTTGTCTCGACCCTTGGCACCATCTACTCCATCGGGCAGAGTAACGACACACCGGCAGAGCTGAAATCAATTCTCCGGCACGACCCCTCATTCAGCCGCGCAACCGCACTCAGTTTGATGGTCTTTGTGCTGCTCTACATCCCTTGCGTAGCAGCAATTGGGGTGATGAAAAAAGAGATTGGCAAGTGGAGGCCAGTAGTGCTCTACTCGGTTTACTCACTCTCGGTGGCGTGGATACTCTCGTTCGTCGTCTATAGGCTTGCGCTGTTTATGTTGTAGGGAGATGTCATGATAACCTCGAAACGAGAAAATCTGCACGATCACCATTGATCAAGAAAATGACGCAAGGAATGCAAAGCAGAGTGGCTCCACATTCCCGCGAAGTGAGCGGTAACTGATTACAGGAGTACCCATGCAAGAGGAGCTAAACCACCAATACCCAAAAGTACGGTTGGTGTGGAATCACCATTTCCATCACTTTCAGCATAAGGATCGGCTACGGTAAACAGATCATAATCAGTACTGCCGATGAAATGATCTCCAAAAAGATTATCAATCGAACTTTGGGCAAACGTGACATAATAATGGGTATTATGATCCAGGTTGTTCGTGGGGTTAACGGTGAGCACATTGCCTGATAGAGAGAGATTACCGTTGTGCAGAGGATCGTAACTTTCAACAACAGGCCCTGTTGCCGAATCGCGGTGAATCTCAATCAGGCCGGTTCCGCCCTGGATAGCATCCGAGAAGGTGAAATGCAGATCGCTGTCAACCGGTACGTTAGTTGCCCCATCAAGCGGAGAAAAATTGGTAATGGTTGGTGGATGAATGACACCGACCTGAGAGATTGCTGCACTTACTGCACTGTCAATATTTCCACTATCAAGAGTAAGGGAGGCGCTGCTGTTGTTTTGTATCGCCTGTGAAGCCTGGGTTGCCAGCGTCTCCTGCGCCACAATCTGGGCTGCCACCATATTGGTTATGCTGCTAAAGAGATCACTGCCACTTGAGGCCGTTCCTATTTTGCTGTTAATCAGAGCAGTAGCATCAGCAATGGCTGTTTTTTGAGCATTCAGTGCCGTTGTATCGCTGACTACCGTTTGAGCTGCTGATGTCATGGCATTTGCAATAACAGCGCTATTATCGAGATTGACAGCTCCTGTTCCAGCATCAGCAAGCAATGAGGCAGCAATACGTGTTGTCATATCGCTCATGTTGGCGTTGGTAGCGCCTGCGCCATGTGCTGCACTGATGGCAATATCCATGATGTTGGCAATCTGGATCGCCTTGCATTGTATCGCCAATGCCTGAGCTTGATCCCCGCTGCTCGCTCCTGATGCCGAGAGAATTGCAAGAGGATCATAGGTTGCCAGGTCAAGCGCAATATCAAGGCCAAGTGCTTTATTGACGCTTGTCGCATCACCACCGGCAGCCACAAGCAGTGTGGTTAGCGGATTGATAACCGTTGAGCCTGACGGGGCTGAAAAAGTACCGGTAAAGGGCAAACCTGTGGAAATATCGGTTGATCCGCCTGCCGGATTAGCAGCAATACGCAGTGTTCCATTATCAGGCAAACTGGAAAACTGGCCGGTACTGTCAGTTTGCGTCCATGCTTCACCCTCTCCGCTATCCCAGAGACCATTGCTGTTTGTATCTGCCCAATCACGTACACCGTTGTTGTTGCTGTCAACCCATACAAGGGTATGGGCGAGATAACCATCTTGAGCTATACCTACTTGTCCATTAGTTATCTGAACCATTGTGCTGCCAGTCGTGCTTAATGCTCCGCTGCGGTCGCCATCGTTAAACGTCCAGTCAATCTGTACGGAAGAGGGTGGGGCATCACTTGCATTTTCATAAGCAAGTGATTGCATGGCGTGATTCACCAACGCTTGTGTCGCGTTGTTGTTAAAGACAAGAGTAAGCGTTCCGGCTGACCAAGTGTAGGTACCAATATCTGTGCCGTCCACGGTAACGATGCCACCTGTGCCACTTGCAGCAGCAACAATACCCGGGCCAGAAAAACGGTCGTCAGCACTTGCACCACCATGCCTTGCAAGCGTCAGAGAGGCACCAGCATAATTATTTGATGCGGCAAGTTCAGCATCAAAAATTTGTACATCGTTATCGAGCACAACAGCGTTGCCATGCTTTATATAGGTTGGTGCACCATTAAGCGTGTTAAAACCATTAAACGTTGTATCAAGGGAGCCATCGCTGTTATAGCGAGCTACGGCAAAATCACCACCGCTTGAACCCGTGACAAGAATCTTGCCATCAGCTTGCATGGTTACATTGTTGCAGCTATCATCGCTGCCACCAAAGTTAGTGGTATCTCTACCATCGTAGCTGAAGGATGTATCAAGTAAACCATCACTGTTATAACGAGCCAAGGCAAAATCACCATCGCTCGAACCGGCGACAAGAATCTTGCCGTCAAGCTGCACGGTTACACTGCTGCCATGATCATCACTGCCAGCAAAATCAGTGACAAGTTTACCGTCAGAGCTGAAGGATGTATCAATTGAACCATCGCTGTTATAACGAGCCAAGGCAAAATCACCATCGCTTGAACCGGCGACAAGAATTTTGCCATCAGCTTGCACGGCTACACTGTCGACAGCAAAGTCAGTGGTCAATCTTATATCTAACGATCCATCGCTGTGAAATCGAGCCAAGAAAAAATAAATGTTGTTAGTATAAGTATAGCGATTATAACTGTAGCTCACCCCCGTGACAAGAATCTGGCCATCAGGTTGGAGGGTTACACTTTTGCCATAATTCTGGAGACCAAAGTCGCCGATTGTCGTATCAAGAGAGCCATCACTGTTATAGCGAGCTACGGCAGAAACACCCTCGCTCGTACTTGCGACAAGAATTTTGCCGTCAGGTTGGGCGGTTACACTGGTAATCGAACCATAATTAGCAACGGCAGTGGCAAGTTTACCATTGGAACCGAATGTCGCATCAAGAGAGCCATCGCTGTTATAGCGAGATACGGCAAGATCTATATTATAGACACTATCGTTATGAAAGTGCTGCCCCGCGAGAAGAATCTTTCCGTCAGGTTGCACGGTTACACTGTAACCATAATCAACGCCACCGAAGTCAGTGGCAAGTTTACCATTGGAGCCGAATGTTGTATCAAGAGAGCCATCGCTGTTATAACGAGCCAAGGCAAAATCATCACCGCTTGACCCTGCAAGAAGAATCTTGCCGTCAGCTTGCACGGCTACACTGTTGCCATCATCATTGCTACCAAAGTCAGTGGTAACTTTGCCGTTACAGGGTATAAAGGTGGGCGCATCGTTAACAGAAGCTACGTTTACTATGGCAGGTGTTGTGGTTATTGATTCTTCGCCATCGTTATGGTGCGCAACAACGGTAAATGCATCAAGCATGCCATTGGCATTATGGTTTGGTCTCCACCATGCATAGTGAGTTGCATCAATGGTATGGTTAGTCGCGGCATCCCACGCTGTCGCTGTTGAAGCATCACGACCAATGGTTAGTGCGCCACTGTTGATCGTTTTTACTGTAAAACTTTCAACAGCGCCATCCACCTCAGAACCATTACGGTATGCAAACAGATCAGAA
Organism: uncultured Chlorobiaceae bacterium; assembly: GCA_903994365.1. Taxonomy (GTDB): domain Bacteria; phylum Bacteroidota; class Chlorobiia; order Chlorobiales; family Chlorobiaceae; genus Chlorobium. The sequence continues at coordinate 54,288 of CAJEXL010000001.1, forward strand.
AAAGAAATTTTTACCGGTCGATCTTCTTCTGTTGTTGCAACAGGATCGGTAACAATGGTCACAAGAGTGCTGCCTATCGTGCTTAATGCTCCGCTGCTGTCGCCATCGTTAAACGTCCAGTCAATCTGTACGGAAGAGGGGGGGGCGTCACTTGCATTTTCGTAAACAAGCGACTGCATTGCGTGATTCACCAACGCTTGTGTTGCATTATTGTTAAAGACAAGAGCAAGCGTTCCTGCTGACCATGTGCAGGTGGCAATATTTATGCTGTCAATGGTAACGTCGCCACTCGCAGCAGCCGCGACAATTCCAGCGTCAGAAAAGAGGTCATCAGCATTTGCACCACTATGTCTTGCAAGCGTCAGAGAAGCTCCGGCGTAATTATTTGATGCAGAAAGTTCAGCATCAAATAATTTTACATCGCGATCAAGCACTACGGCACGACCATTCTTTAGATATGTTGGTGCACCATTAAGTGTGTTAAAAGCATTAAATCTTGTATCAAGGGAGCCATCGCTGTTATAGCGAGCTACGGCAAAATTAGAATTAATACCTTGAGCGCTTGTCCCTGCGACAAGAATCTTGCCGTCTGGTTGTACGGCTATACTGTTGCCAAAGTCAGTGGCAAGTTTACCATCGTAGTTGAAGGATGTATCAAGAGAGCCATTGCTGTTATACCGAGCTACGGGAAAATCAGAATTAATAACCTGAGCGCTCGTATCTGCGACAAGAATCTTGCCGTCAGTTTGTACGGTGACATTACCGCCAAAGTCAGTGGTAAGTTTACCATCGTAGTCGAAAGATGTGTCAAGAGAGCCATCACTGTTATAGCGAGCTAAAACAAAAGCAGAATAACTGTGACCTGATGACGAGCCCATCGATGTATTCCCCCCGACAAGAATCTTGCCATCAGGTTGTATGGCTACAATGTAGGCATAATCAACAAGACCAAAATCAGTGGTAAGTTTACCATCGTAGCCGAAAGATGTATCAAGAGAGCCATCGCTTCTATAGCGAGCCAAGGCAAAATCTGGTAGAAAATCATAGCTCCTCCCTGCGACAAGAATCTTGCCATCAGCTTGAACCGTTACATTATTGCCATGATCACCGCCACCAAAGTCAATGGTAAGTTTACCATCGTATCCGAAGGATGTATCAAGGGTTCCATCGCTCTTATAGCGAGCTAATGTAAAATTATCATTGGAACCCACGACAAGAATTTTTCCATCAGGTTGCAAGGCGATACTGTGGCCATAATCATATTCCCCCAAGTCAGTGGCAAGTTTACCGTCGTAGTCGAAGGATGTATCAAGAGAGCCATCGCTGTTATAGCGAGCTAAAACAAAATTTCCATTGCCCAAGCCAGCGAGAAGAATCTTGCTGTCAGGTTGTACGGTGATACTGGAGCTATAATCACTGCCGCCAAAGTCAGTGGTAACTATGCCGTCGGAGCCGAATGTGGTATCAAGCGATCCATCGCTGTTATAGCGAACTGCGGCAAAATCTCCATCGCTCGAACCAGCAAGAAGAATCTTGCCGTCAGCTTGCACGGTTACACTGTTGCCATAATCACTGCTGCCAAAGTCAGTGGTCACTTTACCGTCACTGTTTATAAAGGTGGGGGCATCGTTTTCAGAGGATACAGTAACAGTAACGGGTATTGCTATTATTGATTCCGCGCCATCGTTATCGTATGCAACGACCTCAAAGGTGACGAATGTTCCATTGGCGTTACTTTCCGGAGTCCACCATGCGTCATGAGTCGCATCAATGGCATTGTTTATCGCTGCAACCCATACCGTAGCTGTTGAAGCATCACTACCAATGGTTAGTGTGCCACTGGTAATTCCTTTTACTGTAAAGCTTTCAACGGTACCATCGACATCAGTCGCATTGCTGTGTGCCAACAAATCAGAGAAGGAGATTTTTACTGCATGATCTTCGGCTGTTGTTGCAACAGGATAGGTAAAGTCGGTGAATGTTGGAAGCTTGTCAATGGCGACAAGAGTGCTACCAATAGTGCTTAATGCACCGCGACTATCACCATCGTTAAACGTCCAGTCAATCAGTACGGAAGAGGGTGGTGCGTCACTTGCATATTCATAAGCAAGTGATTGCATGGTGTGATTCACCAACGCTTGTGTAGCGTTATTGTTGAAGGAGAGGGTAAGCGTTCCTGCCGTCCACGTGTAGATACCAATATCGGTGTCGTCAATGGTCACGACGCCACTTGCAACAGCAGCTACAATACCAGCGCCGGAAAAGAGGTCATTGGCATTTGTGCCATCATGCCTTGCAAGCCTCAGAGAGGCACCGGCATAATTATTTGATGCGGCAAGTTCAGCATCAAAAATCTGACCGATGTTATCGAGCACTACAGCGCTTCCATGTTCTATGTACGTTGGTGCACCATGACGCGTGTTACAGGTATGAAACGTTGTATCGAGAGAGCCATCACTGTTGTAGCGAGCTAAAGCAAAATCATCACCGCTCAAACCAGCGACAAGAATCCTGCCGTCAGATAGCAATGCCAGACTGTAGCAACCATCCCACCCACCACCAAAGTCAGTGGTAACCTTACCATCAGAGCCGAATGTTGAATCAAGCGCCCCATTGCTGTTGTAACGAGCTACGTCAAAATCTCCATTGCCAAAACCGGTTAAACCGGCGACAAGTATCTTGCCATCAGGTTGCACTGTTACACTGTAGCCAGAATCATAACCCCCAAAGTCAGTGGTAAGTTTACCATCGGAGCTTAATGTTGTATCAAGTGAGCCATCACTGTTATAGCGAGCTAAAGCAAAATCACTATTGCTCGAACCGGTGACAAGAATCTTGCCGTCAGGTTGTACGGTTACACTGTAGCCAAAATCATAGTCACCAAAGTCAGTGGTAAGTTTACCATCGTCGTTGAAGGAAGTATCAAGTGAGCCATCGGTGTTATAGCGAGCCAAGGCAAAATCACAAGAGCTCGTTCCAGCGAGAAGAATCTTGCCATCAGGTTGCAAGACGACACTGTAGCCATAATCAGAGCCCCCAAAGTCAGTGGTAAATTTACCATAGGAGCTGAATGTTGTATCAAGAGAGCCATCACTGCTATATCGAGCTAAAGCAAAATCACCATCGCTTGAACCAGCGAGAAGAATCTTGCCGTCAGATTGCACGGTTACGCTGTAGCCATAATCCTCCAAACTGCCAAAGTCAGTGGTAACTCTACCGTTGAAGCCGAATGAGGTATCAAGCGACCCATTGGGGTTATAGCGTACTACGGCAAAATTGCCATTGCTCGAACCGGCGAGAAGAATCTTGCCATCAGGTTGCAAGGCGACACTGTTGCCAAAATCACTCCCACCAAAGTCAGTGGTAAGTTTACCATCGGAGCTTAATGTTGTATCAAGCGATCCCTCGCTGTTATAGCGAGCTAAGGCAAAATCATCTCCACTCGAACCGGCGAGAAGAATCTTGCCATCAGATTGTACGGTTACACTGCGAGCGTCATCAAAGCCACCAAAGTCAGTGGTCACTTTACCGTTACCACTTATAAAAGTGGGAGCTGTATTTCCCAATACTCCATTAAACCCTGTCATTGGCAGCACAATGTTCTCAATAGTGCCGTTATGCACCTCTAACGTCCAATCGCCCCCTTTTGTTGCTGAACCGGTCAGATCATCTGATGCAGCAACATCTGCACCAGTTATATGCGCGAGTGCCGCAATAAACGCATGCCCGTCATCACCTTCGCCAACGTTGCAGCCGTAGAGCAGCAGATCACCGTCGGTTGTTAACGCTTTTCCAAGGGTTGCCAGTTGATCGGCATACTGGCTCAGGGAGTTATGATCAAGCACAGTATCTCCGATAGTGATAGAACCGGGTGCTCCATGCGATATAATCTGAATGGAATCATACCCATTTTGTCCTGCAAGAGCATCTACCATTTGCTCAATACCATCCCGATGCTTATCAAGAATCCGATACTCGATAGCTGATGAGCGGGTTAACATCAAATATTCGTTATCGGGGATGTGACTATCAATAAAAACTATCGTGTTTGCCATAATTAATTCCTTATTACAAAGGTTGAGCAACTATGAATAAAGCGACGTCGTTTTATAAATATCTCGTTCTTTTATAATAAATTAACTCACTTCGGGCAAGAGAGAAAAGTAGGTATGGTTGCGCCATACCTACTTGCTGTGATTGTACTTGAAAAAGTTACTATTTTTACGGCAGAAGTCACAAGCCTATTTTTCGTCATCTTGAAATCAGGGCAGTTCAGAAGATTCCTCAGTCGAAAGGAGTTGCCGGAGAGTCACTTGCCGCTGCCGGAATAACACGACCAGCAATCATTGCTGCCAAAAGTGTCGATAGAGTCACAAGAAAAAAATCGCCATTACGCGCAAATATTTTTCAATAAGGCTTTATAGGTTTTTTTGGTTCTTGTATTTCCGGGACTTTCGTTGCAGGGGACACGCCGTGGCGTGTCCCCTGCCAAAAAAAGAAACCCTGCATGTCGGGACCTTCATCGTCAAGTCAATATACCATGAAGTCTCCATCCAACAGGGTAACAACTCCTGTCAACGTAGCGAACTGCACCGCTGCTCCAGCACCGCCTCCATCTGCATCGTAGAAGAGCGCCTTGTTGGTAGTGTTAAAAATCAGATGTTCATCGCCTGCGGCAGTTCCTCTGGTTACTCCTGCGCCGATCAGAATATCTGAACTATTGAAAACATCATCGGCACCTTTGACGTTCGCAAAGAGGGTTGACAACAGTTCAATTTTGTCACGGCCAGACTGAAAATCAGCAATCACATCACGATTGTATTTGCCCAGAGTTGTAGAAAACTGGAAGATATCACTGCCAGCACCGCCAGTCAGCGCATCGTTGCCATTGCCTCCATTCAGCACATCATCGCCATTTCCGCCGATCAGGGTATCTTTGCTCGTACCGCCACTCAGAACGTCCGCCAAACCAGATCCGGTCACTGTTGTCCCCTGACCGGTATTGGTGACATGGTAGCCATTCCCTGTAACTACGGCAGCAAGATTGACCCCAAGGCCATTGGTTGTAATATTTGCCGTTCCATGGTTGCTTGTCGCGGTGGTCGCTGTCCAGAGAGCGCTGAGGGTGGCATTGGCCGTCGCACCTTCCGATACCTTGAGAATATCGCCTCCTCCCTTGCCGAGATCCGTAATGGTGTCTGTACCGGAATCCACATTGAAGGTATCAATACCCAGGCCACCGGTCATGGTATCGTCTCCCCCAAAACCGGTGAACGTATTTGCCACACCATTACCGATGAGCGTATTTCCAAGCGCATTGCCATTCAGGTTGAATGCTACCGTATTCTGGAGAGTAGCGTTCTCGACCTCTTCGGTAAGGGTGTAACTGCCGCCTGCTTTGGCAATGGCGACCTTGACCAGATCTTTGCCCGCATTTGCTGCTTCAATAACCACATCGCCTGTATGGTCGACCATATAGGTGTCGTTACCTTCGCCACCAATCAACGTATCGGAGCCAGCGCCTCCGTCAAGAACATTCGCTTCGGCATTACCGGTGAGCATATTGGCAAGAGCATTGCCTGTGAGATTGAATGCAACTGAATTTACCAGTGTGGCATGTTCAACATTATTGGCAACCGTATAGGTGCCGCCAGCAGCAGCAATATTGACCTGAACGAGATCCGTTCCCTCTCCGGCGATTTCGGTTACCTTGTCTGATGTCCTGTCAATAATATAGGTATCATCACCAGCTCCTCCGACAAGCGTATCAGCACCAGCGCCACCATCAAGCGTGTCATCTCCGGCATTACCATTCAGTTTGTCATTTCCGGCAAGAGCAGAGAGCCAGTCACTGGTCGATCCTCCATTCAAAACATCAGCACCGGCAGTTCCTGATAGCGATGCTGCCAGAAGTGTGGCTGCAGAGATGACGCTCTCGTTCGAGCCCTGTCCATCAGTGTAGCTCGCACTCACGGTAATTTTTTTGCCCAGCTCGGCCTGACTCAGGGTATAGCTGCTTCCGGTAGCGCCACTGATATCTACTCCGCCAGCCTTCCACTGGTAATGAATGTCACCCAGGCCATCAGCATCAGCAAGCGTGTGGTGAGCCGTCAGTGTTTGACCTTTTGTTGGTGTGCCAGTGATGGTGACGGAACCTGCAGGAGCATCATTTACTTCTTTGATTATAATATGTTGATCTCGTGAAGCAGAGGCTCCGAAATCATCCGTTGCGGTCAAGGTGACCGTTCGGGGAAGGGATAAAGGAGTATCACTGTTATTGCTGAACGTCAGAGCATGGACAACACTCTGCATCAGTTCGTTGGAGGCATTACTGTTGAAGGTAAACTTCCATAACGTATCGCCGGAAACTGAAGCGGCATCAGTTGTGCCAATTGTTATGGTGCCAGCCATCAGCTTATTGCCATTCATGTCGAGCCAGATAGCACTGTTGCCAGGGTTGGTTGTCGGAAGAGTCAGATGATCGTCCGCTTCAGCATTTGCGGTGATTTGCACCGTGAGTGAACTGCCATGCCATGCGGTATTGCCATCCGGTTCAGTGATACTAATGTTGCCGAAGAGCAAAAGAGGCGTCTGTTCAGTGAAAGAGATTGGTGAATGCGAGGTGTTCATCAGCACTGAGACCTTCCCCGTGTTGCTGGGATACTCCATGCTTGTGCCAATGATATCCGCGATTCCATCATTATTGAGATCAGCAGGAATTAGTGAAGAAAGATAACCTCCCGAAGTGTAGGCTATTTTTTCGTCAAAAGCACCATGACCGTTGTTCAACAAAGCAATCACCTCGTTAGAGAGTTTGAATAAGATATCTTTATTACCATCACCATTGAGATCAACAACGGTAAAGAAATAGGCGGATGCACCATAATCCCCGATAACGTAATCGGCTTTTGGAGCAAAGGTACCATCACCATTATTCAACAACACCGAGACCTTGCTGGTGTAGCTGGTATAGTCCAAACCCGTTACAATGATATCCCCTTTACCATCACCATTGAGATCGGTTGTTGTCACAAAATTAGAAGAACTATTTGTAGCATAATCTGCTTTTGCTGCAAAAGTTCCATCTCCCTTGTTCAGCAATACCGAAACCAAGTCCATGCCCATCAAGATGAGATCAGCTTTACCATCACCATTGATGTCGGTAGTTGTCACTGGATTAGGAGTACTATTTGTAGCATAATCTGCTTTTGCCGCAAATGTTCCATCTCCCTTGTTCAGCAATACCGAAACCTTGCCGCTGCCAGTGGCATAGTCCATGCTCGTTACGATAATATCGGCTATTCCATCACCGTTGAGATCCGTAACCGAGCTCAGTGAACCAGCTATAGCGTAATCTACTTTTGCTGCAAATGTTCCATCTCCCTTGTTCAGCAATACCGAGACCTTGCTGGTGTTGTTGGAATAGTCCATGCCCGTTGCGATAAGATCGTCAGCTCCATCACCGTTGAGATCCGTAACCGTGTTAAGGGTACCACCTGTCGCGTAATCTACTTTTTCAGCAAAAGTTCCATCTCCCTTGTTCATCAATATCGAAACCTTACCGTTGCCAGTTGCATAGTCCACGCCCTTCCAGATGAAATCCGCTTTCCCATCACCATTAAGATCCGTAACGGTGTGAAGGGAGCCCGCCATAACAAAATCTACTTTTGCAGCAAATGTCCCATCTCCCTTGTTTATCAATACCGAAACCTTATCAGTAGCGTAAGTGACAGAGTTCACGCCTCTCAATATTATATCGTCATTACCATCACCATTGAGGTCGACAATTGTCACAGAATCAGGGTAACCAGTTACAGCATAATCTACTTTTGGAGCAAACGTTCCATCTCCATTGTTCATCAATACCGAAACGTTACCGGAGTTATTGGCATAGTCCACACCCATAAAAAGGAGATCGGCTTTCCCATCACCATTAAGATCAGTAACTGAGTGAAGGTAACCAGTTACAGCGTAATCCACTTTTGCTGCAAACGATTGTGGAACAGTAATCACCGGAGCATCGTTGACCGGGATGACCGCGACGGTTGCCTGTACAGCAGTTGCTGATGTTCCTCCATCGTTATCGCAGGAAACAATGGTAAAGGCTTCGAGGGTGCCATTGGCATTCATATCGGGTGTCCACCATGCGTGGTGGGTAGCATCAATCGTATAATTGTTCTCATTATATGGCATTGCGATGGCTGCATCACTGCCAATTTTCAGGGTGCCACTGCTGAGATGTTGTACAACAAATCCATCAACCGTCCCATCAACATCGGCACTATTGCCTTTTGCCAGCAAATCAGCAACAGTGATTTCAACTGCCGTGTCTTCAGCCGTTGTCGCAACCGGGTTGCTGATGCTTGTAAACGTCGGCAGTTCGTTGACAGGTGTTATAGTGATCGGCTGCACCTGTATGGTTGATGCTCCGTGGCTATCGTTGAGGATCAGTGTAATGCTACGCTCATCGATCGATGGTGTGTCGCTGCTGTTATTGAACATAAGAGCGCGACCAACACTCTGTACCAGTTCGTTGGTTGCTTGCTCATTGAGGGAGAATGTCCATCCTGTGCCGTTGCTAACCGAAGCGGCATTGGCAGTACCGATCTGGATTGATCCCGCCATCAGCTTGTTGCCGTTGACATCAAGCCAGATGCCGTTGCTGCCGGGATTGGTGGTGGTGATACTCAGGCTATCGGCAGGGTCAGCGTTTGCGGTAATCTGAACGCTCAGTGACCCCCCTTTCCATTCACCTTCACCATCAGGATCGGTGATGATGATATTTCCAAAGGCTGATACCGGTGTTTGTTCGGTAAAAGCAGTTTTTTGTGAAGTGTTCAACAACACCGAAAGCTTGTTGGTGTTGTTGGAATAATCCATGCCCATAACAATGATATCGGCATCACCATCGCTGTTAAGGTCACTAATCGTAAGCGATTGGATAATTGTAGCAATGGCATACTCCGTTTCGAAGGTAAAAGTACCATCACCGTTGTTCAGCAACACCGAAACCTTGCCGATATTGTTGGAATGGTTCATGCCCCTTACAATGAGATCAGCTTTACCATCACCATTGAGATCAGTAACCGTGTTCAGGGAACCATCTATAGCGTAGTCTGTTTTTTGGGCAAAGCTGCCATCACCTTTGTTCAGCAAAACCGAGACTTTGCTGGTGTTGTTATAATAGTCGTAGCTGCCCGTTACGATGATATCGGCGTTACCATCACCATTGAGATCATTAACCGTAACCGATTGGATATTTGTAGCAATGGCATACTCTTGTTGGGGGGCAAAGCTGCCATCACCGTTGTTCATTAACACCGATAACTTACTGTGGAAAGTGGAGTAGTCCATGCCTGTTACGATGAGATCAGCTTTATCATCACCATTGAGATCGGCTGTTGTCACCGCATTAAGGGAACCATCCATAGCGTAATCTTTTTGTGGGCCAAAGGTACCATCACCGTTGTTCATTAACACCGATAACTTACTATGGAAAGTGGAGTAGTCCATGCCTGTTACGATGAGATCAGCTTTATCATCACCATTGAGATCAATAACGGCAATTGATCGGATATCTCCTGTAAGTGGATAATCTGTTTTTGGAGTAAAAGTACCATCACCCTTGTTCATCAATACCGAAATGGAGTAGCTACCAGTACTGTCCACGCTCAGGTCTTTTGTCACGATATCAACCATTCCATCACTATTGAGATCAGTAACCATAACCAATTGTGCACTGTTTGGAATAGCATAATCGGCTGCTGATGTAAAAACACCTTCATCATTGTTCAGCCAAATAGACACTTTCCCTCTGTTACTGAAGGAGTCTGCGCCTGTTACGACAAGATCTGTTTGGCCGTCACCATCTACATCGGCAGTCGTTACAGCAGATGGATAAGTATAATATCCGGTGGAGTACTCTCTTTTCTGATCAAAAGTACCATCGCTCTTGCTCAACAGCACCGCAACAGAGCCGCCAGGACGATCATTGTTCACGTAAGTTATTATGATATCAGCTTTACCATCACCATTGAGATCGCCAGTTGTCACTGAAGCAGGGGAAACATCTGTAGCATAATCTGTTGTTGGAGCAAACGTGCCATCGCCGTTGTTCAAAAGCACAGAGATACTGGCAGAATTGCATAGTACAATGTCAGCCTTGCCATCACCATTGAGATCTGTAGTAAAAAGTCCATTTGAGCTATACCCGATGATGTAATCAACTTGTTCAGCAAAGGAGAGTGTTTGTGGCGGAACAATAATAGGTGCATCCTGGACAGGTGTTACCTCTACCGTTGCGTTTACTGCCGTTATTGATTCTGCTCCACCATTGTCGCGGACAACCACGGTAAAGGCATCGAGTGTGCCATTGGCATTGGCGGCTGGCATCCAGTAAGCGCGGTGCGACGCATCAATAATGTTGTTCGTGGCTGAATTCCAGTCCGTAACTGTATCGACATCGGCCCCGATCCTTAGAGTGCCGTTTACCGATTTAACCACAAAAGCTTCAATCGTGCCATCATCGTCCTTAGCATTCCCGCGAGTCTGAAGATCGGCAAAGGTAATTTCAGTTCTGGTATCTTCGCTGGTTGTGCCAACGACACCACTGAACGCCGTCAGGGCAGGAGCAATAATAAGAGATGAATATTCGATGATACCATAAAAGGAGCTTCCTGCACCTGTATCATTCCACATGGCAGAAGGGTAGAGATGCACGGCATCTTCATTGCCAGCATAGTTACTCGGCTCACCAGAACTCCAGTTGGTATAGGTAACCGCACTGCCATCAGCCCATACCCACTCTCCCTCTTTTTGAATATCATTCAAGCCGATCCATGTACTCTGTTGCCAAAAAGTCGAAGATAGCCACTGGTTTTCTTCAGCATCATTAATAGTCACCAGATGCCCACCGTGCGCAATCGCTTCCGCTTCAGCTTGCTCCCACGACAAAAGATTGTTGCTGGTAACCTGATAGGTATGACCATTATAATGTTCAAGCTGCTGACCATTACTGTTGAACTTGTGCGCCACTGTGGCAAAATTCAATGTTGTCGCATCACTGATCCCCGCATACGCCGTGCCCGAAAGATCCCTGATGACCCCACTCGACATTTGCACATGATAAACCTTTCCTGACTGTAAATCAGTGGTGGGATTAATGGTGACTGTGCTGCCACTGAAGGTGACCTGGGTGCTGTCGGCAACATCGATAGTGAAACTGTCACCACTGCCGCTGCTGATGACGACAGAACCCGTGCCTGCCTCTACAGCTTTATTGAACGTCAACAAGATGTTGCTGTCAACAGCTACAGCCGTCGCATCGTCTGCTGGTGTTGCGCTGGAGAGTGAAGGCGCCATCACAACAGTCTCAACCAGTGTGGCTGATGCGCCTTTGTTGTCACTGACGGTCAGCGTAATGCCGCGTTGTGCATCGGAGGAGAGGGTGGCGCTGCTGTTGTTGAAGATAATGGCTCGGCCAACGCTCTCGACCAAAGCGTTGGTTGCCTGTTCATTGAAGGTCAATGTCCATGCGGCGCTGCTGCTGACGGACATCGCACTGGCAGTACCAATCTGGAGTGAACCCGCCATCAGCTTGCAGCCATCGGCATCGAGCCAGATGCTGTTGCTGCCCGAGTCGGTAGCGGCCAGGCTCAGGCTGTCGACGGCATCAGCGTTCGAGGTAATCTGCACAACAAGAGAGCCTCCGTTCCAGCTTGCATCGCCGTCAGGATCATTGATAAAAATATGATCAAAAACTGACACCGGCGTGTGCTCGATAAATGCGGTTGGAACATGTTCGGAGGTGTTCTGCAGCACGGAGACGAAACTGCCCGTGGCATCAGAGCCAGTTACTACGATATCCGCCAGTCCATCACCATTGAGATCAGCCGAAGTAACTGCGCCCGTCGTACCTCCTGTCTTGTACTCTGTACTTTCCGCAAACGTTCCGTCACCGTTGTTCAGCAACACGGAAAGCTTGCTGGTGTTTGTCGAATAATCCATACTGGTCAGGATAATATCAGCATCACCATCACCATTGAGATCCGTCGCTGTAACAGAAGTAGAATAACTATTGTTGTTTGTTGCGTAAGCGTAAGTTATTTTTGGGGAAAACGTACCATCGCCATTGTTCATAAATATTGAGACGGCAGCACTGTTTTTGGAATAGTCCCTGCCTGCCGCCATAATATCTGCTTTACTATCACCATTAAGATCAACAGCCGCAAAGATATCGGAATATAAAACAGAAGAGTCTAACGGATAAGAGGTTGTTGGGGCAAACGTACCATCACCATTGTTTAACCATACAGAAAACGACCACCACCTGGCGGCGTAGTCATCATAATTTTGCACCACGATATCAGCAATTCCATCACCAGTAACATCTTCAACCACAAGTGACTGCGAAAAGCCGGTTGCGTAAAAATCAGGGTCGGCAGGAAATAGACCAGCGCCATCGTTCAACAGTATGGCGAGGAATCCCGGCGGTGGGGTATGAGGACCATTAACCACAGAGATGATATCAATAATATCGGCTTTACCATCACCATTGATATCTGCAACAGCAACAGACTTAGAATATCCTCCAAGGGCATAATCTTTATGCTCCGTAAAGGCACCAGCACCATCGTTTAACAACACCGTGAGGCTGGTATTTGAGCTGTTTCCAACCACAAGATCGGTATGTCCGTCACCATTGACATCGGCAGCAGCAACAGAGCGAGGGGGCTCTTCGAAAGCATAAACCACTGCTGTTGCAAAGCCATCTCCATTATTAAAAAGCACCGATACTGTTTTATAGTCATTATTGGAGGTCACAATATCCAGGCGACCATCCCCGTCAATGTCTGCAGTAGTAAGAGATTGAGCGTAAGCTCCAACGGCATAATCCACTCTTGTCGCAAATGAAAGTATCCGTGAAGGATGAATAACCGGAGCGCTGTTGGCGAGTAGACCATCATACTGTGCTGCATTGAGCATCAAGGATTCAGCATCACTGACGCGACCATCAAAAATTTCTATTGTTTCAGCCATGGAGGTACTCCGATTGGAATTGAAGGATGTAAAAAGTTGTTCCGCTTTGCGGTCAATAATCTCTGCCAACGGAAACAAAAGAGTCAGATAATACAGCGGAATTCTTAACGAATAACACCTAAAATCTTGTTATCCTCTAATAAGTTACCGACATCTAACAACGACAGGATCTGATACGGCAACATTTCGATATTGTCGGCTGCTTTTTGTGTAAGGAAATTACACATTATTTTTCAAAATTACACTGCTCATCATGAATGCACTTGAAAAAAAGAATGGGTACGCGTTACGAGTCGTGGACGGATTGTGCGTTTTTCAGGAACATATTATTGCACATACGCCCTGCGAATTGGGTAATACGAAAAATTGGGTGATGATCGGAATGAATTGTAGGGGCACGCCATGGCGTGCCCCTACAACGCGACGGAACCTACAACGGCATCAATTAACCCCGATGCCTCCGCCTTCATGATAATATCATCCACGGCGGTTGTCATTGACACCGCCTGCCCGTCAATCATGGTGAGCATCACCGGAGGATGTGCCTTCTGGTGATCGACCATGACAGCCTCCCAGCGCTTCTGAACACTCTCCTCAAGCGTACCCCAGGCGAGACGGCCCCTGCACTTGGGGAACTTGGAGCAGCCGAGCCAGAGGCCCCGTTTGCCACTGCGGAGATAGAGGGGTGAACCGCACTTCGCACAGAGAATATCCGTCACCACCGGAGGAGTTTTCATCGGCTCAATGTGGCGCTGCTTGCTGAGATTAAGCAGTGTATTGCACTTTGGATAGCCGGAACATGCAAGAAAAGGGCCGAGCCGCCCCTTGCGCAAGAGCATGTGCCCCTCTTTGCAGGAAGGACAGAGAATTGCTGTGTCAACCGGCTTCTCCCTGTTGCTGCTGATCGCCTTGATGTTTTTACACTTTGGATAGCAGGAGCAGCCAAAGAACTTTCCACTGCCTGTCCATTTCACCGTCATGTAGCCAACGCCGCACTTTTCGCACAGTTGCGCTTCGCTGTTCTGAGGAATCAGCGGATCGCTTTTGCGCAGGCTAAGCGTCGCCTCAAGTGGTCTATAGAAGCTGTCGAGCACCTTTTCGTACTCGTCATCGCCGCTGGCAACCTTGTCGAGTTCATCCTCCATAAAGGCGGTAAAGCCAACATCAAAGAGATCAGGGAAATTGGCAACCAGAATCAGCGAGACATCCTTGCCAAGCTCTGTCGGCGCAATCTTTTTCTTTTCAAGCTCCACATAGCCACGGTCCTGGAGTGTCGAAAAAATAGAGGCGTAAGTCGATGGACGCCCAATGCCAAAATGGTCGAGATCCTTGACGAGCGTCGCTTCGCTGTAACGAGCCGGAGGGCGGGTAAAGCTCTGTTTCTGATCAAGATCCGACAACGCAAGCGCATCATTGGCCATCAGCCTCTCGGGGATCTTGACATTCTGCTCCTTCTCAACATCCTCCCTGGTCGAGGTCTGCGCCTCGTAATCAAGCTCACGCTGATCGTCGTAGACACGCATGAAGCCAGGGAAAAGCACCCGGCTACCGGTTGCCCTGAAAAGAAACTTGCCTGCTTTATCCTCAACATCAACGCGCGTCTGCTCAATTTTGGCTGGTGCCATCATGGCGGCAAGAAAACGCTTCCAGATCAATTCGTACAGTTTGAACTGATCGGGTGAGAGATACTGCTTCAGTTGCTCCGGCCTTTTCATGAGAGAGGTTGGGCGTATCGCCTCGTGCGCGTCCTGGGCATTCTTGCCCTGCTTCGCTGCTCCGCCAAACCCTATATACTCCTTGCCGAACTGCTGATCAATATAACTCCGTGCCTCGGCAACAGCTTCGGGGCCAATACGGGTTGAATCGGTTCTCATATAGGTGATCAAGCCTGTCAGACCCTCCGCGCCTATCTCAATTCCCTCATAGAGTTGCTGAGCCGTGCGCATGGTTCGCTGCGAACCAAAACCGAGCTGGTTTGAGGCCGCCTGCTGCAGCAATGAGGTTGTAAAGGGAAAAGGGGGCTTACGCTGCTGAACACGAGGGGCAATCTCCTTGACGGAATAGTTGCCATTTCGGGCAAGGGCAGCAATCGCCTCAGCCTGCTCCTGATTGGTTATCTCCGGCTTCTCACCATCAAAACGGATGAGCCGAGCCCTGAACGACTCCTTTCCTTCGGTCAAAAAATCTCCGGCAATAGTCCAGTACTCCTGAACAAGAAAACGAACAATCTCCGCTTCACGCTCGCAAATCAGTCGAAGGGCAACAGACTGCACCCGCCCGGCAGAGAGACCGCGCAGTACCACATTCCATAAAAAGGGGCTGATCTTGTAGCCTACGATTTTATCAAGCCCCTGACGAGTCTGCTGCGAGCGAACAAGACGGGTGTCGATCTGGCGAGGTGCCTGAATGGCCTCTATGATAGCTTTTTTGGTAATCTCATTAAAGAGCACCCTGGAGACAGGTGTCTTTGTCTCCCCTATTTCATTGGAGATATGCCACGCAATAGCCTCACCCTCACGATCAGGGTCAGTCGCTATCAAAATATCGCTCGCCTCTGCGGCAAGCTTTTTTAACTGGCGAACCACCTTCTCTTTACCGGGTATGATTTCATACCGGGGCAGATAGTGGTTTTCAAAATCAAGACCAATCTCTTTTTTCGGTAAATCCTTGATATGGCCAACCGAAGCAAAAACAGTATACTTGTCACCAAGGTATTTATTGATTGTCTTTGCCTTTGAAGGGGATTCGACGACAATCAGGGTTCTGTTTCTGGCGGATAATGTTGACGGTTTTGAGGCCATGGATCAGTCCCTGAAGGAAGAGCGTTTAAAAAAAACTTTGAAAAAGATAGGTGTTGAGGAACAAAAAACAAATTTTACCGTGATTCATGGAGAAACAGTACCTGGAACAACCTTTTGAACGAGAGCTTCAAAAAACCCTTTTATTGACCGGTTGAAGTGATATATTTTGTTATTATCACTGCCGTACCAGAAAACTTGCGGAAAAACACAATTGTATTCGATTGAATCTCATGTCCAACTTTTCGCGTCATATCCGCTCCTCATTCAACTCTCTGACACTCTTGCTGTTGCTGACGCTCTCATACAGCGCTCTCTTTGCAGCTCCAGCCACATTGCATGAACTCACTGCCATTCCAATCGTCGTCACCAGAGGCAACAGTCATGGTTATACCATCAGGGTACTTGCACTGAAAAGCGGAAACAATGTGATGATTGATATTGAGTCTATGGCCAGGGCATTGCGTCTGACCTTCCGCAAAAATCCTGATGGAGTGGTGCTCGAGGAGTCTCTTGGCAAGAGCGCCACACTCTGTACCATCAGCACCGGAAATAATTTTATTCGAGTCTCTTCAAGAAATCCTGAGCTTCCTGAAAGGATTATCCAGTTGCCCTCTGCCCCCACAGGAAAACAGTCAAGGCTCTATCTTCCAATAAACCAGGCATGCCGACTCTTCTCTCTCTGGCTTGACAGACCTGTTGAGTATAACGCTGCAGCAGAGAAAATGAGCGCCGCACTCCAGTCTGAGCGCGCAGGAGAATTGTCGGGGACCATCGGTCTTCTTGGAAATGAAGAGCGACGCGCCACGCCAGAGAGCAGTTCGCAGAACGAATCCATGAAAACAGTAATCACAGGAATTAAGATAGAGCAACGCGCGAATGGCGCAATCATAAACTTTACAGCCTCAGGGCCGCTTGCACAGGCCTCACTGCTCAAGCCAGACAGTGAAGGGGTGATCTATTTTTCCTTTGCCAATACATCCTGCGATGTCGAAGCATTGACCATGGTGAATAAAAGTGGCATAGTAAAGTCAATTACACCACAACGCTTCCCTGGTAATGGTTTGCAATTCACCATCGCACTTGACAACCGCTCCGCGAGCATTAACTCTGCTGACTTCCAGTACAACAAAAAAAGTAATCGCTATGTGATCTATATCCGCAGTGACGCTGATGTAGAGGCTATCCACAGAAAAGAGAAGGAGCTGCAGATAGCACAGATACTCAACCGCGATATTGAGAAATGGAAACTCAACACTATTGTGCTTGACGCTGGCCACGGAGGTAAAGACCCTGGCGCTATTGGAGGCAATGGTACCCGTGAAAAAGATGTGGCGCTGAACATCGTTCACGATCTCGGAACCTTTATCGAACAGAAGTGGCCAGAGGTGCAAGTAATCTATACAAGAAAGGATGACACCTTCATTCCACTGCATGAACGGGGCAAAATAGCCAATCGCAACGCAGGAAAGCTCTTTATCAGTGTGCATTGCAATGCCAGCCAAAACCACAGTGCCCGAGGCTCAGAGGTCTATATTCTCGGTGCACACAAAAACAAGGATGCTCTTGATGTGGCTATGCAGGAAAACTCGGTTATACGGAACGAGGCCGACTATCAGACTGAGTACAAAGGATTTACCGAGGAGTATCTCATTATGAGCAGTATGGCGCAAAACGCGTTTGCCAAGCAATCGACAACCCTGGCCCAGAATATTATTAAACCCGTCGAACAGAAACAGGGCAGCAACAGTCGAGGCGTGCGTCAGGCCGGCTTTATGGTGCTCTGGACACCGTCAATGCCAAGCGCACTGGTTGAAGTGGGATATTTGTCAAATCCAGCAGAAGAGCAGATTCTCCGTGACCGGCAGGAGCAGGCTAAAATTGCCTATGGAATCTTCAAGGGCGTACAGCTCTACCGAAAAAATTATGAAACCTCCACCATGGCATCGTTGAACAAATAAGAGATCAAGGCAACAACCGGACAGGAGTGGTTGTTTATTCTCTTGCAAAGTTGTAAACCGCCAACTACATTCAGGTTTACAATTGGCCATTAGTCACTCCGGTTCCCTCTCTGGTTATGAACAACATTACCGCACAAATCCTCAGTCGCCTTGCCAGAGAGAACAATTTTTTGTCGGGTGAGATGCTCTGCCGCGAATTCGGCATCACCAGAAGCGCCGTATGGAAGCATATCGACCTTCTCCGTGCCGAGGGGTATCAGATTGATGCCGTAACAGGAAAGGGATATTGCCTGTCGGGGATGACCGGACGAGCTGTTGCAGGCGAAGTTCTACCGTTTCTGACCTGCCACCGGTTCGGCAAAATGATCAATTATCATACCATTACCACATCAACCAACCTTTTGGCCAAAGCTCTTGCGGTCGAAGGGAAACCAGAGGGTTATGTCGTTGTTGCCGATTCTCAGAGCGGAGGAAAGGGGCGAATGGGACGAACCTGGCTCTCACCTCCTGCCGTCAACCTCTATTTTTCCCTGATTCTCAGACCAGCAGTACCGTCAATCCGGGTTCCACAACTGACACTTCTTGTCGCCGTGGCCATTCATCAAGCCTTGATGGAAGTCGCTCCCGACCTTGCTGCAATGATCAAGTGGCCGAATGATATCATGGTCAATGAAAAAAAATTGTGCGGCGTCCTCTGTGAGATGCAGTCAGAACCTGAACTGACGCACTTTGTTGTCGTCGGCATCGGGATTAACGTCAACCAGAGCGAGATGCCACCTGAACTCACCAAAAGCGCAACATCACTGCTTATGGAGAGAGGAGAACTCTTTTCACGACCTGAACTTCTTGCCCTGGTGCTCAACCATTTCGAACCACTCTATGACGAGTGGCTGCAGCAGAATGATCTTGGTTTTATCCTGCATTATCTTGAACAATATTCACTGCTTCAGTCGAAGAGGGTCTCCATCGACCAGCGAAAACAACACCTGAGTGGAACTGTCACCGGAATTGCGAAAGGAGGAGAGCTGACGCTTCTGTGCGCGGATGGACAAACTATACTTGTTTCATCCGGCGAGGCTCACTTGAGTAATAATGATGAATGATGAAAGATGAGTTAGATCGCGCTGTCTGACAGGTCAACACCCCTTATATTGGGCTGACTATAACAAATTTATTTATGCTATCTACAATGCTCCATCCCTCTATTGCCGCAGCCTACCGTGTGCTTGAAACCGGTGAGCCACTGACCCATTCGGCAGCTCTTCTGCTTGCCGATCTGCCAGGCGAACTTGCTCTTGATCTTGCATCACTTGCCAACAAGGTTAAAAACCGCTACGCATCCGATACTGAAGCGCTTCACGCCTGCTCAATCATGAACGCAAAATCGGGAGTGTGCGGTGAAAACTGCCGATTTTGCGCACAGTCGCGCCACAACCATGCCGATATAGAGGTGTATGACCTTGTCAATGAAGAGTCCGTACTGATTGAGGCCCGCAACTGTGTGACAGAAGGAGTTTCCCATTTCGGCATTGTCACCAGCGGATACGGCTATAAAAAGATCAATGCCGAGTTTCAGCGGATACTCGGCATGATTGACCGACTGCACGCAGAGTTGCCGGAGCTGCAAGTCTGTGCATCGCTTGGCATGTTGGGCGAAGAGCCAGCCGCAGCGCTTGCCGCACACGGCATCGCCCACTACAACATCAACATCCAGGTAACCCCCGACCGATACCCTGATCTTATTGCCAGTACCCACACGGTCGAGGAGCGGATTGAGACCATTAAACTGCTCAGAAAGCACAATATATCAGTCTGCTGCGGAGGCATTATGGGCGTTGGCGAAACCATGGCGGAGCGAATAAATATGATTTTTGCACTCCAGGAGCTTGATGTTGCCGTCATACCCCTCAATATACTGGTGCCAATCGTCGGCACCCCGCTTGCGGGAAAAGAGTCGCTCTCTGTAGCGGAAATTGTGAAAACTTTTGCCCTTTGCCGCCTTGCGCATCCCCGAAAAATCATCAAATTTGCCGCAGGCAGGGAGACTATCATGAAGGATTTTCAGGGGCTCCTGATGCTCTCCGGTGCCAACGGCTATCTGACCGGAGGCTATCTGACAACACGCGGACGCGATATTGCCGACGACCGCCGGTTCGCCAGTCAAATCGCCAGTTTTAACTGACGAAGCGGTGAACATGCAGTTTCATGAACGGATCAGGCGGGAGCTTGATGACCTCAGAACATTGGACCGATACAGGGCGCTGCCTGACATCAGCGCCCGCAATGGAAAAGAGATTGTGTTCAACGGGCAAAACCTTCTGAACCTCTCATCGAACGACTATCTCGGCCTTGGAGACGACAAACCGATGCTCACTGGGTACATCCGATCATTCAGCGAGAGAGACTATGCCATGACCAGCTCATCTTCCCGTCTGCTGACAGGCAACCATCCGCTCTATGACCGACTGGAACAGGCCCTGGCGAGACTCTATGGACGCGAAGCTGCCCTTGTTTTCAACAGCGGCTACCATGCCAACATTGGGATGCTTCCTGCGTTGAGCGGGCGCCATGACCTTGTGCTCAGTGACCGGCTGAACCATGCAAGTATAATTGATGGCATGAAGATTGCCGAAGCCCCCTGGCAGCGCTACCGCCACCGCGACTACGACCATCTTGAAGAACTGCTTGCCGGAGCTGCTGACCGTTACCGCCAGACCTTTATTGTGACCGAATCGGTCTTCAGCATGGACGGCGACCTTGCCGACCTTGTCCGGCTCGTGGCCTTGAAAGAGAAGTATGGCGCCTTTCTCATTGTCGATGAGGCGCACGGCGCTGGAGTTTTCGGAGAGCGTGGCCTCGGCCTCTGTGAGAGGGCTGGAGTTGTTCAACAGATTGATATCATCACCGGCACCTTTGGCAAAGCGCTCGCCTCAACGGGGGCCTACGCGGTGATGAACTCCCTGGTCAGAGAGTATCTGCTGAACACCATGCGTTCAGTCATCTTCACCACAGCCCTGCCGCCGGTTATTCTTGGATGGAGCCTGGTGACTCTTGCGAAACAGAGCGCAATGCAGCATGAACGAGAAGCTCTGCTGCGGCTCGCTGCCAGACTTCGTGATGCGCTGCTTGAGCGTGGAGTGGATGTGCCGGGCGAGAGCCATATTGTGCCTGTCATCACCGGTGGCAACGATCTCGCTGTTGCCCTGGCTGCAAAACTGAAAGGAGCTGGATTTCTCTGTATGGCTGTACGGCCACCAACGGTTCCTGAAAAGAGCGCCCGTATCCGCATCTCACTCCGTTCAACCCTGCAGTGGGAGGATATTGCCAGAATACCAGAAATTATCGGATAATAACGGGATTATGCAAACAGTATGGCTCAGAAAAGAGGGCGCTGAAAAACTTCTGCTTCTCTTCAACGGCTGGGGTATGGATGGCCGCATTGGCGATCATCTCCTTGAAAAATCTCTTTCGGAGAAGTTCACCATGGATCTTCTCCTCTGCTACGATTATCGCAATCTGGAGCTTGACACCATTGTTATGGAGGAGATTGCCCACTATAACCACATTACACTCGTCGCCTGGTCATTTGGAGTATGGGCAGCACAGCAGACGACGCTTCCCCCTATAGCAGAGGCAATTGCCATCAATGGCACCATCTCTCCGATAGAGGCGGAAAAAGGGATCCGGCCAGATGTTTTTATGGCCACCCTTTCGACCTGGTCCGAAGAGAATCGCCAACGATTCAATCGCAGAATGTGCGGCACCAGCGAAGCACTGGAGCTTTTTACCAGCATGATGCCCAATCGTTCAGTCGAAGATCAGCAGGAGGAGCTGGCCCGGTTACAGAAGCATGTTCTGGTTACAGGGAGCACAACCGCTGCGTGGAGCTATAATCACGCCATTATTGGCGGGCGGGATCTAATTTTTCCTGCACAACAGCAATCTTCTGCCTGGAAAGGGATACCGCAAACACTCATCTCCGATATGCCACACTTCCCTTTTCTTCATTTCAAAAACCTTCAGGAGGTACTTGCATGTCTCAGCAGATAGACAAGCAACTAGTACATGACCGATTCTGCGGTGGAATCAGAAGCTATGGCGAGCATGCTGTTGTTCAAAAAGCAATGGCCAGAAAATTGACGGAAATGATCTGCCGCTCAACCCCCTCACGCTCCTTCGACCGCGTCCTTGAAGTGGGCTCAGGCTCAGGTGCGCTCATGGCTGAGCTGCTGGGTCGCTGCTCTGTAGAGAGGTACTATGCCAATGATCTTGTCGAGGAGAGTTGCCCATGCCTGCGCGAAGTGCTTGATCGCTTTCCCGTTCGGGAATTTCACTTTCTTGCGGGCGATATTGAATGCCTGCAAGAGTTACCGGCGGAGCTGGATCTCGTGGCATCAAATGCGACCCTGCAATGGCTCGATGATCTCGACCGCTTTTTCAGCACCATAGCCGCCCTTCTCAGGCCCGGCGGGATGCTGGCGTTCAGCAGCTTCAGCACCTCAAACATGCAGGAAATCTCCTCCATTGAAGGGGTGGGGCTCAACTATTACCCCCTTGGCGGGCTTGAAAAGCTTGCCGGTAAATATTTTGAGCTGATTGACTGCCGGGAAGAGGAGCAACGACTTGAATTCAGCTCGCCCGAGGCTGTACTCCACCATATTCGGCAGACAGGAGTCAACGGACTCAGCCGACAATCATGGACAAAAAGCCGATACAAGCGCTTTATCGAGCAGTACCGGCAACAATTTTCCTGTGACAATGGAGTCTATCTCACCTATCATCCCGTTTACTGTTGTATGAAAAAGAGAGTGCCATGAAAGGATCAGTTATCGTCATCTCCGGCATTGATACCGGCATTGGAAAAACCTTTGTAACCGGCCTGCTTGGTCGGGCTCTGCTCCTGCAAGGGAGAAACGTCATCACCCAGAAAATCGTCCAGACTGGTTGTGAAGGAGTTTCGGAAGATATTCTGGAACACCGCCGCCTGATGGGCATTGCACTGCAGGATGTCGACCAGGAGGGGCTCACCTGCCCCTGTCTGTTTCGCTATCCAGCCTCGCCACACCTTGCTGCCCGCATGGAAGGGAGAGAAATTGATATTTTGCATCTCCGCAGGGCAACCCTTGGCTTGCAGAAACGCTACGAACTGGTTCTGCTGGAAGGAGTTGGCGGCTTACTGGTTCCTCTGTCTCCGGAGCTGCTTTTTGCAGACTATATCCGTGACTCGGGATACGGGCTTCTGCTGGTAACAAGCCCGCGCCTTGGGAGCATTAACCACACACTGCTCTCAATCGAGGCCTGTGTAAAGCGGGGCATCCCTATCCGGGGGATTATCTACAACTTGTTTCAAAACGTTGACAAGTTCATTGCGGATGAAACCCGTAACATCATTCAGCACTATCTGAAAAATGCCGGATTTTCCGCGCCACTCATCAATCTGCGTGACGGAGTGCTCGATAGCGACGCCCTTCAGCGTCTTTCATTATAATCGATACCCGATATGCCAACCATAGATCTCGATTTTGACCGCCACCACCTTTGGCACCCCTATACCTCGGTGACCAATCCACTGCCGGTCTATCCGGTCGTGCGAGCTTACGAGGTCTTTCTTGAGCTTGAGGATGGCCGAAAGCTGATTGACGGCATGTCTTCATGGTGGGCAGCCATCCATGGCTACAACCACCCTGTACTCAACGCGGCGGTGACCTCCCAGCTTCAGAGTATGAGCCATGTCATGTTCGGCGGCCTTACCCATGAACCTGCCGTAACGCTTGCTCGTCAGTTGGTCACCATGACCCCTGAACCATTGCAAAAGGTGTTTTTCAGCGATTCCGGCTCGGTTTCGGTTGAGGTGGCGATCAAAATGGCCATTCAGTACTGGGCCGCACTGGGAAAAGTTGCAAAAAAACGCCTGCTCACCGTCCACTCAGGCTATCACGGCGACACCTTTGCCGCCATGTCTGTCTGCGATCCAGTCACCGGCATGCACTCGCTTTTCAAGGGAACAATACAAGAGCAGTACTTTGCTGAAGCGCCCGCCTGCCGATTTGCTGACCCGTGCGCCGACAAGGATATCGCTGATCTCAGCATGAAGCTTGAACGCCACCACAGAGAGATTGCCGCAGTGATTATTGAACCGGTAGTACAGGGTGCAGGAGGAATGCGCTTTTACTCTCCTCACTATCTCATTCGCCTCCGGGAGCTCTGCGACCACCACAAGGTGCTTCTGATTTTCGACGAAATCGCTACCGGCTTTGGGCGAACAGGAAAGATGTTTGCGCTCGAACATGCCTCTGTTGTCCCTGATATACTCTGTGTCGGCAAAGCGCTGACCGGCGGCTACATGACCCTTGCCGCAACCATGACCACAGAGAAGGTTGCCGAAACGATCTGTTCCGGAACGCCCGGCCTCTTCATGCACGGGCCAACCTTTATGGCAAATCCCCTCGCCTGTGCCGTAGCCTCCGCAAGCATTCGTCTCCTTGAGAGCTATGACTGGCAGGCTTCAGTACTCCGCCTTGAAGCCGGACTTCTCAAAGGTCTTGAGCCTTGCAGGGAATTCCGCCACGTGGTGGATGTGCGTGTGCTTGGTGCGATTGGGGTTGTTGAGCTTCAGAATCCAGTTGCTATGGCCACTATCCAGAGACAATTTGTTGAAAAGGGCATCTGGGTCCGCCCTTTTGGCCGTCTGGTCTATCTTATGCCCCCTTTTATTATGTGCGATAAAGAGCTCGGCATATTGACCGCTACGGTCTGTGACGTTGTTCAATCAATACGGTAACTTTTGAAGAAAAATGCCATGAGAGCAAAACCCTGGATTCGCCATTACGACAAGGGAGTTCCCCACACCCTCCACCCATACCCGAAAGAGACGCTTGTCGATGTGCTGCGCCGAAGCGCCAGGGAACAACCCGGCCATGCCGCAATGCACTTCAAGGGCCGCACACTCTCTTATCTGGAGCTTGAGCAGCAGAGCAATGCTCTGGCCGTGGCACTCCTCTCACTGGGAATCAAAGCTGGCGACCGGGTGGCCCTTATCATGCCAAACTCCCCACAGATGGTGATCAGCGAGTTCGGGATATGGAAAGCCGGAGCAATTGCCGTACCCATGAATCCCCTCTATACCATCAACGAGCTTGAGCACACCCTGAATGAATGCGGCGCAGAGAGCGCCATTGTACTGACCACGTTTTATGAGAAGATCAAGGCCGCCCAGAGCGTTTCGCGCCTGAAAAGAGTGATTGCAACCAATATCAAGGAGTACCTGTCACCCGTCAAAAAACTTCTTTTCACGCTGGTAAAGGAGAAAAAAGATGGGCACAGAGTAAAACTGCAGGCTGGCGACTACCGGTTGAGTGCACTTCTTTCAGACCATGGCGGAAAAAAATGTCCACCTGCTCTTGTCAAGCACAACGATTCGGCTCTTTTTCTCTTTTCCGGCGGCACAACCGGCAACCCAAAATGCGTGGTTATTTCACATCAGGCAATGGTCATGACCGGTATGCAGATTGGAAGCTGGTTCAGCGTTATTCTTGAAAAGGGGAAAGATATCATTCTGCTCAACATGCCTCTCTTTCACGTCTATGCCCAGGTCGGCATTATGACGGCCGCGTTGATTGAGCGTTACCCGCTTGGACTGGTACCCAACCCGAGGGATATTGACGACCTGCTGCACACCATTAAAAAACTGAAACCATCCGTATTGCCCGGAGTTCCAACCCTCTTTACCGCACTGATCAACCATCCGGGGATCAAGCGTGACACCTCAATCCTGAAATCCCTCAAGCTCAGTGTCTCGGGAGCCGCACCGCTTATGCTTGAAACAAAAAAGCGTTTTGAAGAGCTGACGGGAGGGCGGATTATTGATGCCTACAGTTTGACAGAATCCGCACTTGCATCAGTCTTCACCCCAATCCTTGGCGCCTACAAGCATGGGTCGGTGGGCATTCCCATACCCGATGTTGAGGTGCGAATTGTTGACCCCGAAAAAGGGCTTGATGATCTTTGTGCAGATGAAGTGGGAGAAATTATCATGCGTGCCCCCCAGATCATGAAGGAGTACTGGCAGAACCCGACAGAAACCGCCCTTGTTCTCCGTGATGGCTGGCTCTTCACCGGTGATCTCGGCTATCTCGATCACGATGGCTATCTCTTCATTGTCGATCGAAAAAAAGATGTCATCAAACCCGGTGGCTTCCAGGTCTGGCCCCGCGACGTGGAAGAGTCCATCGCCACCCACCCAGCCGTTTTCGAAGTCGGTGTCGCGGGGGTACCCGACCCCTACCAGGGAGAAGCTGTGAAGGCATGGATTGTCCTGCGCCCCCAGCACCAGCTAACGGTTGATGAACTCCGCGCACATTGCCGCAAAGATCTTGCCGCCTACAAAGTGCCAAAACATATTGAGTTTACCGGAGCGCTGCCGAAATCAACGGTGGGCAAAGTGCTTCGCCGAAAACTGGTGGAAGCGCATTGTGATGCCGCAACCGCATGACCTTGCCATGTCTTGACGCAAAACTGAGGGAGGGGGGTAGCGTGACAGTGTTCTCTCACTCCCTGCGGCTTATCCCTCTTGCTTTCTTATATTGAACTTTTTATCCTGTTGAACAGATATCCCTGAAGGATTTTTCCACAACATCTCTGAACGAATGATGAGTAATTCCGATCTAAAGCGGGTGCAGAGTGCCAATCTGGCACCTGATAAAGTGATGCACAAGCTGGTTTCGCTGGCAAAACGGCGAGGCTTTATTTTCCCCTCCTCAGAGATCTATGAAGGGCTCTCATCTTGCTTCGACTATGGTCCGCTGGGCAGCGAGATGAAGCGGAATATCAAGGAGCTCTGGTGGAACTCAATGACCCGTCGCCATCAGAATATTGTAGGGCTCGATGCCTCAATCATGATGAATCCCCGCGTATGGGAGGCTTCTGGCCATGTGGCAAGCTTCAATGACCCGATGATTGACGACAAAACGACCAAACGGCGCTATCGCGCTGATCACCTTATCGAGAACCATATAGAAAAACTGCGCCGCGATGGCAAGGAAGAGGAGCTTCTGCGGGTACAGGCAATTTATGAAGCCGCATCGGGAACAGAGGATCTGAACCGTGCGCTCTATAACCTCATCATTGCTGAAGGGATCAAGGCCGCCGATACAGGATCGGGAGACTGGACGGAGGTTCGCCAGTTCAACCTGATGTTCCAGTGCAATATGGGAGCGCTTGCCGACAAGGCAAGTGTCGTTTACCTGCGGCCCGAAACTGCACAAGGTATTTTTGTCAACTTTCATAACGTTCGTGAGTCGTCGCGCATGAAGGTGCCGTTCGGCATAGCGCAGATCGGCAAGGCCTTCCGTAACGAAATTGTCAAAGGCAACTTCATCTTCCGCATGGTTGAGTTTGAGCAGATGGAGATGCAGTACTTTGTCAAGCCCGGCACCCAGGCTGAAGCATTTGAGGCGTGGCGCGAGGAGCGCTTTGCCTGGTACAGCAGTGCTCTTGGCATCAACAAGGAGAAGCTGCACTGGTACAAGCACGACAAACTGGCACACTATGCCGACCTTGCCTACGACATCAAGTTCGAGTTCCCGTTCGGGATTGAGGAGATTGAGGGCATACACTCACGAACCGATTTTGACCTGAAACAGCATCAGGAGTACTCCGGTAAAAATATGGAGTATATCGACCAGCTCACCAATGAGCGCTATATCCCTTACGTGGTGGAAACCTCCGCCGGGTGCGACCGCCTCTTCCTGGCGCTGCTTGCCGATGCCTACACTGAAGATACGGTTGACGGCGACGAGCGGGTGGTACTGAAGCTGTCACCAAAGGTTGCTCCGGTAAAAGCTGCGGTGCTGCCATTGATGAAAAAGGGCGGCATGGCCGAACGAGCATCGACCCTGTGTGAAGAGCTGGCAGAAGATTTCCTTGTGCAGTACGACGACGCTGGCTCTATCGGCAAGCGCTACCGCCGTCAGGATGAGATTGGCACTCCATTCTGCATCACCGTTGACCATCAAACGCTTGAAGAGCAGACAGTCACCGTGCGCTACCGCGACACCGCAACCCAGGAACGCCTTGCTCTCTCAAGAGTACGGGAATTTATTGCCTCTAAACTTATAGGACTGTAAGCTATGCGTTACGATGTCGCCGTCATCGGTGGAGGCCCTTCGGGCGCTGTTGCTGCGGCCATACTGGCAAAAGCCGGACTCTCTACCGTCCTGATTGAACGCAACTTTGACAACGTCAAACCTTGCGGAGGAGCCATTCCCCTTGGTCTTATTGAGGAGTTCACTATTCCTGCCGAGCTGATTGAAAAAAAGCTCTCACGAATGAAAGCTCGATCACCAAAAGGGCGAGTCATCGACATGAAGATGCCCAACGGTTACGTCGGCATGGTTCGTCGTGAAAAATTTGACCGCTACCTGCGCGTTCAAGCCGAGCAGGCTGGCGCTGTTGTTGTTGAGGGGCTGGTCAAATCCATCTCACACTCCGGCGACGGCTTTGTCATCAACACCCTTAATGACAAAGTGGCGCCACTCCGCGCCCGAAGAATTATCGGGGCAGACGGTGCCAACTCAAAAGCCGCTGATGAGCTGCATTTTCCGCCCAATGAGCTGAAGGTGATTGCCATGCAGCAGCGCTTCAAGTACACCCCGTCCATCCAGAAATTCAGTGATATTGTTGAGATCTGGTTTGATGGAGAGGTCTCGCCCGACTTTTACGGCTGGATTTTCCCAAAGGCTGACCACCTGGCCATCGGCACTGGCACAGAGGATCACCGTCATAATATCAAGGCGCTGCAAAAGCGCTTTATTGAAAAGATAGGGATTACCGACAAACCCTATCTTGATGAAGCGGCAAAAATACCGATGAAGCCCCGCAAATCGTTCACCCAGGAGAAGGCGATTCTTGTCGGTGATGCGGCTGGCCTGGTCACTCCCGCGAATGGGGAGGGGATCTTTTTTGCCATGCGGTCAGGGAAGCTCGGCGCTTTGGCGATGATTGAGCATCTCAAACATGGCGCGCCACTGAAAAACTATGAAAAAGAGTTCCGCAAGCTCTATGCGCCGATCTTTTTTGGACTTGAGGTGTTGCAGGCCGCCTATTACCGTAATGACCGGCTGCGAGAGAGTTTTGTGGCGATTTGTGCCGACGATGATGTCCAGAGGATCACCTTCGACTCATATCTCTACAAGAAAATGATCCCTGCCTCCTGGCCTGTTCAGATGAAAATTTTTTCAAAAAATATCTACCACCTCATCAAGGGCTCCTGAATGCTGCTCTCTTTTCCCAACTGGATCATCCATATCTCATCAGCTCTTGAATGGGGTATCGCCGCAGCGCTTCTCTTTCACTATGGCAGAATAACGGGACGTCGCGACATCCGCCTCTTTGGCCTTGCCATGCTGCCGCACTGGAGTGGCAGCTTTTTTATATTGGGCTACCACATCTCGGGAGACTCAATTCCGATCCTGCTTGATATATCGGAACTGATCAATCTCTTTGGAAGTACCGCGCTTCTGCTTGCAACACTGAACCTGCTGAAATCGACCAAACCCGCTCATTCCGGCTCAAGATATGCCGCCACAATTGGCGCTATCATGATTGCCGGAAAACCACAGTCTTACCTCGGCGCTGATATCTTCGACACCATTCTGCAGATATCGAGCGTGATCTATATCACCTTTCTTGTGCTGCTGCTGGTGCTCTATCGCCGCGACAACACTATTTTTTCAGGCTTGACGGTGGCCGGATTCTGGTTTGTGCTGCTCTTCATCTCAGTCACCATTTTCTGTATGTACCTTGCCACCGAGGTAAGGGGATATCCGACACTTTCACACGACAACCTGCTGCACGGACTTGCCGAAAGCCTTTTGAGCATCAGCAATCTCATGATTGCACTCGGGGTACATCGTAAAATAAGGGAGTATGAGCGAAAATCATTTGACCAACACAGGCGTATGAAGCGCTGAGGAGTACTTCGCCGCATCAGAGAGCACCTCAACTGCTTTTTTCACAGCAAGGTCGTGATCAAGCTCCGCTTTTCGAGCAAGATGATCGTCATAATGGCGGAAAATCTCCACGTCAAGGGCCGCAAGAACGTCAGTGGAGGCACTCTCAATCTCCTGAGCCTTCATGCGATCAATTTCCTGCTGCAAAACGGTGAAACTTTTCAGGCGACTACTATCGTCACTTGATGGGGGGGATTTCGCCAGACTCTCCTTCAGCTCATTAAACCGACGCTCCGCATCAGAGGTATAAACAAATTTTTTATTGCGCAGAAAGTCATCAAACAATTCCATCAGTGCCTTGCTATCCACAAGAGACGGGGGATTGACGGGAAAGGCTGCGCAGTAGTCCGTGGAGAAAAAAAACGGGAGCCCTCTTTTGCGAAGCGCAGCAAGATAGGGAGATGGTGTTGGCTCCGAGAGTAGAATATCGGGCAGAATCCCGCCGCTGCCATAGACTTTTCGTCCGTTTTTAGTCATAAAAACCTGTGAAGCATCCTCTCCATGACCCTTTGGAAGCACTTTCCGTTTGCCATCCGCCATCTTGACCTCTTTCTGGATCAGTCGGCCTGATGGTGTGTAGTATTTTGCGATGGTCAGCTTCAGGGCGCTGTCGTACGAGATCTTTATCACCGATTGCACCAAACCTTTTCCAAAAGAGCGTTCGCCGATAATAATCCCTCGATCCAGATCCTGGATAGCGCCAGAGACAATTTCAGCAGCAGATGCGCTCTGACTGTTGATCAACACAACAAGAGGAATCGCCACATCCACCGGAGGTGCTTCGGTCAGATACGATTTTACCACCTCCGCCGATCTTCCCTGAATCGAAACCACTGAGCTGCCCTGCGTGATAAAAAGCGATGCAACATCCACCGCTGCATTGAGCAAGCCGCCAGGATTGTTGCGGAGATCAAGAATAACCCCTTTCAGCGGCACATGATTCTCTTGAGCCTGTTTTGAAAGCAGCAGGAATGCCTCGCGAAGTTCAGCGGATGAGCGAGCGCCAAAACTCTTCATCTCCAGATAACCGACACCATCAATAATGGCGGAATAGCTCACGGTATTAACCCGTACCTCTTCCCGAACCAGGGTAACTGTAAGTGGTTGCACTCCATGACGTTCAAGCTGAAAGACAATCGAAGTACCCACGGCACCCTTAATCAGGGTTTTCACCTCTTCAGGTGACATATTCTTCACCTCTCTGTTATTAATGGCAACAATACTGTCGCCAACCCTGATTCCCGCATTTGCCGCAGGATGACCGGCGGCCACCGAGGTCACAAAAAATGTTCCGTCAAGAGAGGAGATGGTGATACCAACACCCACATAGTGACCATTAGTCTGCTCATCAAGCTCACCCGAATCCTCTTCGTCAAGAAAGACCGTATAAGGGTCAAGAGTGCGCAGCATCCCGTCAATACCCGCATACATCAACTCGCTGACGTTAAGGGTGTCAACATAATTTTTGGAGACTTCACGATAGACCTCTCCAAGCAGATCAATGCTTTTGACAATTTCGAAATACTCTTTATCGGGAGGCGTTTCCGCAGCCAGAGAGAGTGATGGAAGAGAAAAAGAGAATAAAAGAGCCAACACAAGCCCCTGAACACTCTGCCGAAAAGAAAATCTTCCCGGGTGCCGCCAGTTACACTTCCTGTTCTGCTGCATAGCTCACCTGAGAGCCTCTTCAAGAGCCGTTGCGCTGTCTGTCCGTTCGTCCCGATATTTTATAATCATGGGGGTATAGATGGAAAGTCCATGTTCAGCAGCAAAATCACCCTTGACCCGTCGAGAACCGGCAACCACAACCGCGCCCGAAGGAATCACAAGAGGCGCTTCGGCTGTTTTTCTGTAGATCGCATTTCGCACAAGATCGTAGACCGGCGTTGAACCATTCAGGATCACTCCGGTACCAATAACCGCCCGTTCCCGAACTATGGTGCCCTCATAGATACCACAATTACCGCCAACCATCACCTCATCCTCAATAATAACCGGCATCGCGCCAATCGGCTCAAGAACACCGCCAACCTGAACCGCCGCCGACAAATGCACCTTTTTACCAACCTGCGCACAGCTCCCCACAAGAGCGTGAGAGTCAATCATTGTCCCCTCATCAACATAGGCTCCGACATTCACATAAGCCGGTGGCATCATCACCACCGTAGGTGCCAGATAGGAGCCGTCCCGCACAGATGAACCACCAGGCACAATGCGAACATTGTTGGCGAGCGTCATCTTCTTGAGCGGGTAGGTATCCTTGTCCATAAAGGTAAAGCCATGACCCTGACCATCAAGCGCAAGAGTGCCCTCCTGCAACCGGCCAAGCCGCATCCCAAGAAGAATCCCCTGCTTGACCCATGAGTTAACCACCCACTCATCACCAAATTTTTCCGCAGCCCTCACCAAACCGTCGTTCAGCAACTGTTTGAACTGATCAAAAACCGCACGCGCCTCCGGTATCTCCCAGAGCTCCGTTGCCGAAAGTGTGGAAAAACCAAGAAGAGACTCTTTCAATACATCATATTGTCCCATAACGCTCATTCGACTGTTTGTCGGTTATATGTCGCCATATTCGGCGGTTATATCCTTGTTATTTTTTCTGCTGTAAAACCTGAAATCGTCACTTCTGAGGCTCTCATCCGGCTTCACCTGCACAAAAAGCATGTGCTGCAAAAACCACTTCAGCTCTGTCTTCAGGTCACTGTTCTGCAACGGTTCAATCACGGTTGGACTGACATAGAGATCAAGCTGCTTGAACTGCATGGAGTGCTGGAGCGCATACTTCCGCAGCCACCGCTCAATCTGGTTGATGGTGGTAAAACGCGCCTGCACCACACCGCTCCCTCCACAGGCGGGACACTGGTCGCCCATACGCTGCATGAGGCTCGGACGAATTCTTTCACGGGTAATCTGCATGATGCCAAAGTCAGACATCGGCAGAATGTTCGATTTTGCCCGATCATTACGCAGCTCCGTCTTCATGGAATCATAGACCTTTTTGGCATTCTTCTGGTCGAGCATATCAATAAAATCAACCACAATAATGCCGCCAATATCACGCAACCGCAACTGCCGAACCACTTCACGCGCCGCCTCAAGGTTGGTCTTCAGAGAGTTCTCCTCCTGCTCCCGCTTTGCCGCATAGCGACCGCTGTTGACATCAACAACCACCATCGCTTCAGTATGCTCGATAATGATATAGCCACCCGATTTGAGCCACACCTTGCGCGAAAAGATCGATTCGACATCCTTGGCGATTCCGTACCCTTCAAACAGTGGAAGTTTGCCCTGGTAGAAGGTGACATTTTTCACCATCTCAGGCGCTGCCCACTCAATATAGTTCAGCGTCTCCTTGTAGATAACCGGTGAGTTCGCCACAATTTCAGTGACATCCGAGGTGAGCGAGTCGCGCAACACACTCGATATGATGGTATCCTCCTTGAAGATCAACTGGGGAGGTGCTGCATCCTGCAACTGCACCTCAATCTGCGTCCACTTGGCAAGCAGCTTCTCAAGATCCTGCTTCAACAGTGTCTCCTCCTGATCCTCGGCAACGGTGCGGATAATGGCACCAAACCCTTCAGGGAGCATGGAGCGCACCAGCTTTTTCAGCCGTGACCGCTCTTTGCGGGCAATCACCCGCCGTGATACCGCAACCTGGCCTCCGCCAAAAGGGAGCAGCACCATGAAGCGTCCGGCAATGGTAATATCAGAGGTGAGGCGAGATCCCTTGCTGCTGATCGGTTCCTTGATAACCTGCACCAGAATAGAGTCGTTCGGCTTGAGCTTGCCTGCAATCATCTGGGTATAGGACTGCCTTTTTTCCGCACGCTCCTGCTCATCTGCCGAAGGGGTTTTGCTGCCACTGCGGGCAGCCTGCTTTATATTTACAGCAGCCGCAGGCTCATCACCGGTACGGCCAGACTGTAGCGCATCATCGCCATCTTCCACTCCCCCATTTTCATCATCATCCTCATCATCCTCAATCAGCGCACGATAATCCTCGTTGGTTGTGCCCACATCCGAAAAATGGAGAAAGCCATCCGACTTCTGCCCGATATCAACAAAAGCCGCCTTTAAACCCTCAACAACCTTGTGCACCCGGCCAAGATAAATATCACCAATACTCCTCCGACTCTCAGGGCGCTCAATAATCAATTCAACCAGACGACCCTCCTCAACCAGCGCCACCTGTATCTCGTCGCCGGTCTTGTTCATCAACAACTGCTTATTCGAACTTTTCTTCATTCGTTAACTCTTTTTATAATGCATCAATAATATCTCTTTTGTGAAGTCATGCAGTTACAACAGCAGGTCAGCGGCAAAACTGCCCGCAAAGGGGCGAAAACTGACAAGCAAGATAATAAATTATAGAAGGAAACTGTAATAACGAGGCGGACAGAAGAGTGGCTGGGAAAAGTTTCGGCAACGGCTCTCCCAAAATTTCAGCTACTCGATTGCAGCAATGAGCGCCAATTTCTCTGTATCTGAAGCAACCAGGTGCAACTTTTTTACCGATACACCTCTTTACGATGAGCCACTCGAATGACAAGAACACAAACCTCTGCATCCCTGATTTCACAAAGTACACGATAATCACCAACACGATAACGCCACAGAGCTGACCGATCGCCCTGCAAAGCCTTACCCAACTGTCGAGGATGTAACGAGACCCGATTCCGTAAATAGGCGATGATCCGTTTTGCCTCTTGCTTGTCAATGCGGGCCAATCCTCTCTCGGCTTCGCGAGTTACCTCAATCTTCCAGACCAAGGCGGCGCTCCACTTCATCCAGACTGGAAAGCTCCTCATCGCCACGTCTTACCCGCTCTAATGCCATTTCGGCAAAATAGATATCTTCGAGATCATCAAGATGATCAACAATGGCCTCACGAATATAAAATGTTTTTGTTCTCCCCGTTCGCTTGGCAAGGGTGTCAAGTCGTTGAGCGATAGTACTCGGAATACGAATACCTATAATTTGATCCGATTTCTCTTTTTCCATTGTAACTTTTGTTAAATCAGCCTGTTCCTCATGGCTTGAAGAACATGTTAAACAAGTTTCTTCTGAGATCAAAAAAGAGTTTTAAGGGCGGGTGGTCACCCCAACCGAAATTTTCACTGAACCCAAGGCCAAAGGAGAGCATTTTGAAAAGCCAGCGGAACAATGCTCATCCTTGAAGAGGTTTCGATAAAATGCTGCTCAACGATATCAAATATGGTATATCATCAACACAGCACACCATAGTGAAGTAATGCCGCCAGCAAGCTGAAGCATCTCAACAACAACCCGTTGCCGTTTGTCTACGAAAGCACTGGCGTCTTGAACCACTTTACCGACTATCGCGTTCCCAAACCACGCTCACGACCGGTGTTTACCTTTCACCGACCGAAAACACTCCGCGAGTGGCTCGGAAAGGAGCAGAGCCTGAGAGCACGAATGCAAAAGATGCCCGAACTACATCCGCAGGGTTTACGGGAGTGCCAGACCATCGCCATCAATAACCTGGAGCAATCGTTCCGTGACTCACGCCCTCGTCTCACTCATCCGCCGCATCACCGGCATCGACCCCGTACTCACCATGTACGACAAAACCGTTGACGCCAATTTCAAGGAGTGGGTGTTCAGGCAGCACTCCGGCGCCGGAGAAAAGTTCACCGAAGAGCAGATGAGCTGGCTGCGCATGATCAAGGAGCACATTGCCTCCAGCATTCATATCGAGCCTGATGACCTCGATCTCACCCCCTTCGACGCGCATGGCGGCAGAGGCAAAATGTGGCAGCTATTCGGGGAGCGGATGGGGGCGATTATTGATGAATTGAATGAGGTGCTGACCGCTTGAGTGATAGAAAGATGGTACGGGCCACCTTCCGTTCAAGGCAACTCACTCGTGCTCACGCAACAAAGATCGGCAAAAAGATCGGCAATTTTTATGGATTAATCCTTCTAATATTTTATTATAAAAAAGAAAGCGCCATCACATAACCGGCAATAAAATGATCACTGAAACACCACCACGACTTGAACCTTGCCTGCCGGAATCGTTAGAGCCAGAGATTGTTGATCTTATTGCCGCTCTCTCAACCGCTGCTGAACGGCTCGGAAACCGGCTTCACCCTAAAACAGCGGCAAGTCTGGCCGATCTTGTACGGGTGATGAACTGCTACTACTCCAACCTTATTGAGGGGCACAACACCATGCCTCGCGATATTGAGCGGGCGCTGCAGAACCTGTTTGACAGCAACGATGAGCGGAGAGATCTCCAGAGAGAGGCGGTAGCCCATATTCGAGTGCAGCAGAACATAGATGCGCTCTATGCTGCCGGAACACTTGATGATGCTGCATCATGCCGTTTTATCTGTTGGCTGCATCGGGAGTTTTACAGGGATCTTCCTGAAGCGATGTGTTATCTGCAAAAAAAAGAGGTGCGAATTCCAATTATTCCCGGCACTTTCAGAAATCAACCGGAACATGATGTTGCTGTAGGCCGCCACCTCCCGCCTGAGAGCAGTGCTGTTGCGGCATTTATGGATTATTTCGAAAAGCGGTATGCGTTTGAGAAACTTGGAAAAGGAATGCGACTTGCCGCAATGGCTACGGCGCATCACCGGTTCAATTATATCCACCCCTTTCTTGATGGTAACGGACGGGTAAGTCGTCTCATGAGTCATGCCATGGCACTCCATGCAGGCATCGGCGCTCATGGACTCTGGTCAGTATCGCGAGGCCTTGCTCGCGGGCTCGAAAGCCGACATGATTATATGAGGCTGATGGATCACGCCGATATGCCGCGTCAGGGTGATCTTGATGGCAGGGGTAATCTCTCTCTACGTGCACTGAATGCCTTCATTGTCTGGTTCCTGAAGATATCGCTTGATCAGATAACCTTTATGGAAAGTCTGTTTGAGTTTGATGCCCTTGCAAAACGATTGCGCTTTTACGGCGAGCAGCAGGGGTGGAGAGCGGAGGCCTTCTCAATTTTTGAAATGGTGTTGCTGAAAGGAGAAATCACTCGTGGTGATGCCTGCCGTATCACCGGTCTCAACGAGAGGACGGCAAGAACGCTCCTCTCCTCGTTAACCAGCAATGGGATCCTTGGGTCAGAGACACCGAAAGGCTCTTTATCCCTCCGCTTTCCGGTTGGTGCGGTTGAGGTATTATTTCCGAACCTCTTCCCTGTGTTATAATTTTCTTGACGGGTCAATGGGGATAAAGTTTAAATCAGCAATCATGAAGTGGACTCCCACCGGTAGACAAAAAGTGGCTGAGTTTGATGTGATAACCTGACCTGGCGGCCGGGCCAAAATGTGGCAGCTTTTCGGGGATAGGATGGGGGAGATTATTGAACTTCATTCGGTAATTTTAAAGCAATAGCGCAAATAACCATGAAGCCTGAATCTGAAATCATCTTTGGAATTTACAAGGTTACGAACCCGATTGGGGAAGTCTATATTGGGCAGTCAACCAATATTGCACGTCGGTGGGAAGAGCACAAAAACACTGTTGGAGAGGCTGAGCACAAGTTTTACCAATCCATAAGACAGTACGGTGCTGGTTATCATCGGTTTGAAATTGTTGAGAACATCAACCATGTACCAGTTGCTGACCACAAAAATTTATTGAACCATTTGGAACTTCAGCATTTCACCCTTTACAAGAACCAAGGAGTTCCACTTCTTAACTCAAACACACCGAATGGAGGTCGCTACACAAAGAATGACCACTATACCAAGCTCTCGATCTCTGAACGGGCACGTTTGGCCGTAGAAGAGAGGGATGAACGGGTGAAAGAGATTTTAGAACAAGAGCTGAGGGCCAAAGCGGATAAAGAGAGCAACCTTCAGGAGCAGAAAATCAAAAAACTGGTAAAATCGAACAACATCTGGATCTGTTTGGCTGTGGTCTTTGGCTTAATACTGCTTTTCCAGAATGGAGGCAAGCACCACCAAGAAGCAAAGAAGTATTTCGTGCCAGTCTATGGCCAAAGCGGGGAATATGCCTTCAGTATTGCCTCTTACGATAGCAGTTACACAAGAGAAGTTTCCAGGCAGATTGTAAAAGACATCAACACTATTCATGGAACATCAACTATTCACCTAAAACCCTAACAAAAACGATAATTACTGCAAAAAATTACGCTTCCCAAGTTGTAAGATGAATTGAATGAGGTTTTGACCGCTTGAGTGATAGAAAGCCTCCCGTATCCGACCGTTTACCGCACACGGACCTTGAACAAAAAAGCGTTAAATCTCTATGGGTCATATTCCCCGCCTCTTGAGGCGTAACGTATGATAGATTTGTCTTCAAAATACCCCGCTGCTTGCGGCGGGGTTCTTTATTTGCTGGCGGTGAATTCACTGCGAGCAGTATTGCCGCTCTTTACTCTGGTGCCAATAGCCCGGTAGAAAGAATGGTTCTGGCCACGTTCCTGCGCACATTTTGGTGAGCGAAATTCGCATCCCGCTGGAAAGATTTATAATGCACTAAGCGTTACCGGGCTTGCAGGTGAATTCAATTGTCTTTTGAAATTTGCAAATCCAAAAGGGGATTAGTGATGAAGGAGTTACCGGTTCTCGATTCGCGTGCAGCCTTCTGTGACGTTGGCAGCGAGCACATGCATGTTTCCATCGCTGGAGGCCAGCCAAAGGTTTTTGGGACGTTTACTAACCAGTTGCACGAATTGCGCGATTGGTTGCTGGGAGAAGCTGTCCACTCCATAGCAATGGAAGCTACCGGGGTTTACTGGCTGCCGCTCTATGGTGTGCTCGAAGCGGCTGGCCTTGAGGTGGTGATGGTCAATGGACGGCAAACACGCAACCTGCCCGGTCGAAAGACCGACATGAAGGACTGTCAATGGGGTGCCACCCTGCATGCGCACGGCCTGCTGAAGCCAGGGTTCGTGCCTCTAAGCGCATATTCGAAAGCTTCAGGATTACCAGCGCTTGCGGACAGATCACATCAGTTCTGCTGCCAGCAATGTACAACACATGCAAAAGGGGCTTGAGCGCATGAACATCAAGCTGCACAACGTCATCAGCTCACTGATGGGATCCAGCGGCCTTGCCATAATACATGCCATTCTGGACGGAGAGCGTGAACCGGCAAAACTACTCGAGTTGTGCCACTCGACGATTCGGCACAAAAAGGCGAAAGAGATCATCGAAGCACTTCGCGGTACCTGGGAGCCGGAGCATCTGTTTGCGCTCAGGCAAGCCCCTGCAGAGCTGGGAACACTATCAGCACCAGATCGCCGAATGTGACCAGCAAATAGAGTTGATCCTGCAAGAGCTCACGTTTAATGACACACAGGTTGGCGGGATTGGCGAAAAACCCAAAGCAAAGGAAAAACGCCCCAGCCCCAATGCGCCTCAAATCTCTGGCCTTCACAGTATGCTCATTGATCTGTGTCAGGGCAAGGATCTGTCGATACTGCCCGCACACACCGACTACAGCGTCCTGCAGATCATCAGTGAGGTGGGAACTGACCTGAGCAAATGGTCCACAGAAAAGCATTTCACGGCTTGGTTGGGTCTGGCTCCCGGAACAAGCCAAAGCGGCAAGCGCAAGAGCAACGTCAAACGCAGTCGCAGCAAGGTCGGCAGGTATTTTTGCATCATGGCCCGCTCACTGGCTCGTAGCAAAGATATAGCGTTGGGCGGCTTTTACCGTCGTCTGGCGGCACGACGTGGGGGATTGATGGCCAATATTGCTTTGGCTCGCAAGCTTGCGGCATTTTTTTGGCGAGTCATGGTCAAAGGGACGGAGTTTGTCGAGGAAGGACTGGCTGCTTATGAAGCCAAGTGCCTCGAGGGCAAGAAAAGAAGCCTTCGCAGGTTAGCCAAAGAGCTTGGTCAAACCGTTTCACCTATACCTGTAACAGTGTAAAAAAGGTGGATTACTATATTTGTTCATGGAAAGATAGTACTGAACTCCTTCATAGTCGTCTTAATTCCTGAAACTTTGCAATATCTTTATCCAAGTCGGAAACATCATAATCAGGTGAAATGCGCCGGAATGCCAGAAGTTGACGGAATTCCCACAAAGACAAATCGGCCAGCTCATGTGCCTTTCCGATTGAAAGACGCCGCTGTGCATACAAGCTGACAGCTAACTCTGTTCTCAAGTCATTTATTGTCAGGCGTGCCGAATCCAATATGTCTTGAGGAATGTTCAGTATATTCAGATTGCTCAACATAGTTATTGTTGTTTATTATGAGAGTAACCAAGTTATCTCGCTTGTCAAGAAGGACGTTCAGTTTGTGTTAGATTTCTTCTCTCGTACCAGTCATATTTCCTTGACTTTTATGTTAACAGTTTAATCTTAAAACTAGCTCCTCGGCAACGGCCAGCTTCCAGACCGCCATCAAATCTTATTTATAGATCTCAATCCACACCTGCACCAGTTTCATTTCGCTGTTGGCAAGCGCTATACCACCGATACAAAACCATTGCGCAATAACAGAATCTCAGATTTAATCAACCCATCAAGTTGAAGCTCAAACAAGTATTTTGATTGGGAAGTTACGCGTTGGAACCCAAGCAGACGTGCTGCGTATATAACCGCATCATCAACAGAAAGCGAAAACCCTCTCTTTACTTGTTGAAGAATAGCCAAACTGATCTCTTCAGGAGCTACTAACTCTGACTTTTTTGAGGACGCATCAAGCTCTGATCGATCACGGACAACAGGTACACTCATTTCCGGGTGCCAACAAAAGTCCCCCTTTTTCACAATTTTATTCTTTTGCACGCCATAAATTATCGATGTCAGAACGACTCCCTGTATTCTGACCCCGGAACGTTTAAGGCCTGCCCCTTCAGCAATACATCGAGTTAACTCGGTTATATGAATAGGAGACTCAATCTGAATGACTTCGCAAACATAGGGCAACAACTCCTCTGGAGTACATTCGTGAAGTTCTTTGTCAAATAAACGTATTTGTGGTTGCGCTCTTCTGTAAGGAACGGATATGGAATGAGATATATGCTCACTGTTACGAACTTCTTCGCGAACGATATGCAGATCTTTTTCAGTCGATGTCATTTTAGAAGAAAAAAATTCCTGCCCGTTTTTATAGTTGTACTCAGCCTTCTCAATAGCACTCAAGACTCGTGCCAATTCATCCTTTGGAGTACGATACCAATCCGTACTCCAGATACGGTACAACTGCCAACCAAGACCCAGTAAAACTTCCTGACGTAACCGGTCACGATCCCGTGCAGAACGGGAGCTGTGGTATGTCGCACCATCGCATTCTATACCAAGAATATATCGACCCGGTTTATCTTTGGCCTTAACACCAATATCAATAAAAAAACCTGCGCTCCCGACCTGAGGCTCAATGTCAATGCCGTTTTGGGTTAACACCTTGATAACCTCTTCCTCAAAAGGAGAATCAGGTTCTTTCCCTGTGCTGTAGGGCTGTGAAAGAATGCCTGATTGAGCAAACGCTAAAAAATTCTTTAACGCAACCGCTCCGCGAGCAGTAGTCCTGGCAAGGTCGATATCATGAGATGTAAAATTAGAGAACACATCCATAGCAAGTCGAGCTCTTGAAATCAAAACATTCAGTCGTCTCTCTCCACCGTCACGATTCAATGGACCAAAATTCATAGCCATATATCCTTCAGCCGTTTTACCGTATCCTATACTTATAAAGATAACATCACGCTCATCTCCTTGGACATTTTCAAGATTTTTGATAAAGAAAGATTCTCGCTGATGTTCGTTGAAAAAGAACTCACAACTCGAATCAACTCTCCTCAAAAGTTCAAGCTGAAGTTCAATAGCATCCCGCTGGGCAGTACTGAAAGCAACCACACCAAGCGTCAGTTCAGGATAGGATTTTGCATGTTCAAAAACGGCTTTTGCGACAGCCTTCGCCTCATCCGGGTTAGATCGGGTTTTCCCCCTGTCATAGGCTGTATTCGGAAGATGATGAAATCGAAGACCACGAGCTGTTTCATTAGATCCCGGACTGGGGAAGACGACAAGCCGATTATCGTAAAATTCATTGTTTGAAACCGCAATCAGTGAATCATGGCGGCTACGATAGTGCCAACGCAACATCCGCTCTGGTGCTCCCTTCCCAAGAAATAAACTGAGAATACTTTCTGTATCGCCAATGTTGTCGAAATCGTCCTCATCATCACTCTCAACCAAACTATCAAAAAAGCTGGTAGGGGGAAGCTGTTTACTATCACCGACAACGACAGACTGCTTTCCACGCATGATGGCACCAAATGCATCAACCGGCTTGACTTGGCTGGCTTCATCGAAAACTACCAGATCAAATTCTACCGAGCCTGGTGGGATATATGTGGCTATAGACATCGGACTCATCATAAAGACGGGTTTGATTGCCTGAATAGCGCGACCGGCCTTGCTCATTAAAACTCGAATAGGCATGTGCCGCCGTTTTTTATTGATTTCACTGCTGATAATCTGAAGTTCACCACCACTCTCCAGCGTTGGAAGCGATTTCCAGTGTAAGTGAGCTAGTCGAGCCTGATTGTGACGGAAGAGGAGATGGTCCAAGCGGATAAATTCAGCCTGGACATGAGAGTGCTGTATACGATCAAACAATTTAATGCTGGGTTCATCAACATAGGCTTTTTCAACCAAACCATTATACCAACTGTAATTAAACATTTTGATCAACGAGCCTGCTCCATGTCCCCAATCTCTTGCCACCGTAACGATAAAACCAAGCCCCATCGTCGTCATTTCATCAGCGATCTGATTGAATCGGATAAGATGAGGCAAGCGATCTACATTTTTTAACCAATGAGAAAGAGAGGTTCCCTGCTGTTCCAATGTGAAACACCAATGGATCTTTTCTTCATGGCTGAGCTTGAGCCGAAGCACATTCTCAACAACAGCTATACTTTGCTCATACCTATCAATATTTGATTCTACGGCAACGACCATCTCTTTTAGAACATCAACTTTTGGCGAACCAGACAAAAAGTTGACGATACCTTCCGGAACAAGACCATTGCCCATATCTCGGTAAAGAGCAACTACCCATTCGGTAAGTTTTTCCAAAACTTCCCAGTCTGAATCTCCTTTTTTCCACTGGGCGCCAAATAAGGCAGCACCCAAATCCGCTTGTTCCAAAAATACTTGTTGATTCTTCTTGCTGTCAAGAATAGTATCAATCATCTGGAGCGTTTCAGTGACATCTTTGGGGAGTGGTTTGCGGCAATACCCCTGAAGTCTCTGCCTCGCTTGGCGAAAATCACTTGAAAACACTCGCAACAAGCTTTTTCCCTTGTTTACAAAGAGCTGCCTAAGCTCTACAAAATCCTGAGTCCAAGCATCATCAATCAACCAATCATCATATCTTGCGTGTGCAAGACTCAATGCTTTTCCTGCGGCAATAAGAGCTGAAATATCATCGCGCCTTACCTGCCACTCCCCAGAGGTAAGCAACAGTCCTTCGATGTGTGGAGCATC
Organism: uncultured Chlorobiaceae bacterium; assembly: GCA_903994365.1. GTDB lineage: Bacteria > Bacteroidota > Chlorobiia > Chlorobiales > Chlorobiaceae > Chlorobium. Next base: position 97,555 of record CAJEXL010000001.1, read on the forward strand.
CATGGCACGACGAGCAGCCCTACATATAATCCCGATCTCTGCTCTTTGAGCCGGCTTTGGAAGTCCCATAGCTTTTGCCAAATCGACGGATGATGATAAGAGCGCTTCAGTATCAATCTTTGCATCATCAAGTACTTTCACCAATTTCTGTTGCTGTGACGGCAGAATTTCGGTCAAACCACTCAATCTGAATGGATTATGTATCGGCGATCCTGCTTCGCTCAGGTGACGATCAAGCGCCTCAACCTTCAACCTTGCTGCCCGATAATCTGAGCTAGACCACTCCTGCATCGGCTGAAAATCAAACAATGGTACATCAAGATTATCTGGCTGGTTTTTCAAAGCCAATCCTAATGCATTGATAAAGCTGATTTGCGCTCTGCCCACTGGCTTATTAACTGCGGCACAATACGAATTGAGTTCATCCCTTAATGTTGTGAGAGTCGCAATATCTTCAACCGGATTATCCACAACTGGTTTCCCTTGATGCAACGTCCGGTCAATTTCTGCTAATACATTTTTTTTATTCGTTTTGTGGCTATGCAATTCCATTACAGCATCGCCCAGTCCGACTTCATCCAACCGGCGTTTTACCACATCAAGTGCCGCCATTTTTTCGGACACAAAAAGCACTTTCTTGCCTTGGCCTATACATTCGGCGATAATATTTGTAATGGTCTGAGATTTACCGGTACCTGGAGGCCCCTGTAGAACAAGATTGCGTCCAGAATTGACATCGAGAATGGCTAAAATTTGTGTACTGTCAGCATCCTTGACCTGATGTACATCTGCTGGCGAGATAACCTCATCGATGTGAGTTTCATCTCCATAGGCACTCTCTTGTTCACGAAAACCATCTGTCAGCAAAGACTCAATAATAGAAAATCCAGTCCCTTTGCTCTCTTCTGGCCAGGCCTCTGGATCAAGGTCTTTGTACATAAGAAATTTGCCAAAGGAGAAAAACCCCAATGTTATATCGTTGGGTACCACCTTCCATCGTTTTTCACTTCTGACAGACTGCTCGATAGAGTTATAATAAGCTTGAATATCGAGTTCTTCAGTGTCAGTAATCTTCGGCAGGATGATATTGAATTCCCCCTTTAACTTCTCAATCAATGAGAGATTATCTCCAATTTCTTCTCCTGTGTAATGGAGTTGAAAGCGCTCTTGTGCACTTGCTCGTTTGAGCTCAACAGGAATCAAGAGTAAAGGGGCACGTCGAGCCTCATTGGAAGCATCGGCTTCGTACCAATGCACAAAACCAAGAGCAAGAAACAAAATATTAACGCCCTGTTCTTCAAGATATGAGCGTGCATCGTTATGAATGGAAAGCAACCTCGACTGTAATTTTTCTGACGTAAAATTGGTCTGAAGCTTCCTGTCGATATGGCGAGCAGCTAATTGATAGTCATCAGAATCTTCATTAGGCTGTGTCAGCAACTTTTTCTGACCTGTAGTATGAAGAGTTATCGCCTCCTCTGCATGTGCACCAAGGTCCTCATCCGATAGGGCTTCAAAGCTTATTGCACGATTTTCAAGCACCAGTATTCGATAAATTTCTAAAGCAATTTCATCGACAACTTTAACTTGCTTTGCCCGTGGCGAGTGACTGATTAATGGGTTACGCAAACCCAAATCCAGCAACTCTTTTCGGCTTGCCTCCAATTTTCCGAGAAATTCTTTGCCCATAAGTGTAATTCAATAAGAGGCAAACAGTTACTTCTGAATATCCTCAAAGAAGATAACAAAAAATATTACTGCGTTTGGGAATAGTATGGCGACTCCCAACATAGACAACCTTTCCAAACCGGATCTACTGGCCGGGGAGATCATCGAAAACTTCGAAGCCGGGCTGGCAAGCTTTCAGGAGATTCTGGGGGTGCTGGGCAGGGGATAACCTTTTGATGTAATACGAGTTATGTGGGAGGGGTTTTTACAACCAAAACCTGAGCACAATGAATGATTTGGATTATTTGAGGGAGATTGAGTCATCAATGGTTAGCCTTGAGGGGCCAAGCAGTTGTGAACCGTGATAGACCGTTAAAAGCTCTACCATATTGCTTTTCACTCTGTATACCATGTGATAGCTCCCAAAAAGAATTTCTCGAATGGCAGGATCGTTCAATTCGGGTAATGATCTACCGGAATAAGGGAAATCTGTTAGACGATCAACGGCTGACAGAACATCTCTTGCAAATAGCCTGGCATAGTGTGCGGAATCCACAGCAATAAAATTTGCAATCGCTTCCAAATCATCTGCTGCCTGAGGAGTCCACCTTATTTCAACCATTTCGACATCCTCTCTTTTACTTCCTGGTGAGACAGAGTTTCTCCTGCATCCGCATGCTGGATTCCCCTCTCAACTTTCGCGATAAAAAGAAGACGCTCCATCGCCTCCTCAAATGTGGTATCGGCAGGTAGCGTTTCAACTGCTATCATAATTTTCTCTTTTGCCGTCATAACATATCTCCTTTTTTATGTGCTTGAACCATCGGTGAGTGTAAGTTACTCTACCCTGTCGAAGATTCCTTGATGCTTCGGTAAAGCAAATGCTACCGCCATGAGTTTTTCGTTTGTAGCAGGTGGCTCTTCCAAAAGATTCAGGAGATGCGTGCGATCTCTCTCGCTCAGCTCTATGCGCTCACTCTGATCAATCACCTTTCGCGCCTCTGCAACAACGGTTCTGGTAACAAACTCGGTTAAATGCGTATGCTGTAATGCTGCCGCTCTCAACAAAAGAGACTTCTCTTCTGAAGCAATGCGCAACGACAGTCGCGAGTTACTTTCTACTGGAATTTGTGGCACAGTCGCCTCCTTTTTTTATACGTATTGAAGATGTGCGTAAAGTACAGAATTTTTAATGTGTACAAAAATTGCCTGGCTACGTGTTAAAAGGAAAAAATAGCTATACTCTGTACAGTATACTGTAACACAAAAGGTTGAAATTATGATAGCAGTCAGCACAACGGAGCTACGTAAAAACCTCCGTAAATATTTGAATATGGCCAATACAGAGCGCGTCATCGTCCAGTGTGGTAGAACCGAGACCTATGAAATTGTCCCTGCACGAAAAATCAGTGACACCGACAGATATTTTTCTGATCCGAAGGTTATTGATGCTATTGAACGAGGGAAAGCCGATGCAAAAGCTGGCAGGGTTACGAGGATAACTGATCCAGCCGATCCATGGGCAACTATTTTATAGACATTACTGACCAAGCCAGGGAAGATATCAGGCATTGGAATAAAGTTGGTGATGAGGTTATTCTCAAAAAGATTAAGCGTATTCTTTTTGAATTATCCGAGCATCCAAAAGAAGGGACAGGCAGAGTGGAGCAATTACAAGGAAATCTTGCTGGATGCTGGTCAAGAAGGCTTAATCACCAGCATCGAATGGTTTACGAGATCAATGATTGTACCGTAACTGTCCTGGTTCTCTCTTTGCGTGGCCATTATGGAGACTCTTGAGACGTGTCATCATCGAGAAAAGATGCCCAAGGGTGAGAATTTTCCTGAACGGAGTACGTGCCGTCTTTCACAGGCCGCATCCTGAAAAAGAGTGCGATAAAGGGGCGCTTAAATCAATGAGACGTTTTTTACAAGAAGCCGGAGTGAACTATCATGCTGCACTATAAAGGTTATACCGGGCATATTGAATTTGATGATGAAGCGGGACTGTTTCATGGCGAAGTTCTTGACTTAAAAGATGTTGTCACTTTTCAGGGACGGAGTGTTGATGAAATCGTGCAAGCCTTCAGGGACTCTGTCGATGATTATCTTGACTTTTGTGCAGAGCGGGGAGAAAAACCGGATAAGCCATTTTCTGGCAAATTTGTGCTGCGAATGAACCCGGAACTACACCACGCCATTCATCTCAAGGCAGTCAAAGCAGAGAAAAGCCTGAACATAGTGGTCAACGATACGCTTCAATCGGTATGAAGGGTTATTGCGCTTGTTTTTCATGGGAACAGGGCTTTTCGGACGAGTGTTAATGAATCACAGCCAATCATTTTCTGCTTTACAAAATGCGTTGAACGCTATCCAGATTTTTTTATAAATGTGCGCAGTATCCAACAGCTCTCGTTGAAACTCGATATTACTGTTTTGGATAGTAACCACCTGTCTTTGATGAACCAATGAACTCTATCTGCCCGGCATCTCGTAATTGTTTAAGCCAGCGTTCGAGGTTCTTGGGAGAGGTATTCATCAATTCCGCTAATGCTGGAACTCGCATACCCTGGCGTTGTTTTATAAGTTCAACAAGTGCATTTACTCCCTCATTTACTCCCTCATTTACTCCCTCATTTACTCCCTCATTTACTCCGACATACGGCTTTGGCAGTTTAAACGTCATCAAAACACAACCGGTATTTTCATGCAGCACAGGCACGGGCAAGCCAGCCTCCTGCATCAAACTGGCAATTTTAAGGGTTCCTCTTCCCCATGTCTCAATCAGTCCACGGCGGTAAAACACCTTGGCAATCCATGGGTTCCAGGGTTTTGATTCATGAGGCTGGTAGAGCATTTCGGGAGTCAATCCAAAATGCAGCTCACCGGGGGAGATGATTTCCAGGCGATCATCGTACAAAGCCACAGCAACAGAGCCCGCAGCGCTGGTATAATCGCGATGGATAAAGGCATTGGCGAGAGCTTCGCGCACTGCATCGGTGGGGAGCGCTGGCGTGTCGATGCGAGCCATTTGGCCCGGCACGATCTTGCTGGCCACCGGGAGCCAATCAATCAAAAAGCGTTCGGCCCGACGCATCAGCGCAAAGGCGTTACCGGTGTATTGCCGGTTGTCGAGAAATTCGTCGCGGTTTGTGCCTTTGAATCGGGCAACGCGAAGCATAAACTGCGGGAATGCTGGCAAGGCAACTTCATCTTTACAAAACAATGCAACGGCTGCACGTGAGAGTTGTTCGCCATTCACCAGCAGGCCCAACCCACGCAATATCCCCATAGTGTCGCGAGTACCGGGGTCAAGGCTGCGCCCCCGTCGTATGGATTCTTCGAGGGTGACAACAATTTCAAGGCTGTCGAGCTCTTCAACACTGCACCCTATGGCGGGCTGCATTTCCCAGCGGTCACTGGCGTGCATAGACTCAATCAACAATCGTTGGTAATTGGCGCGAGGCATGACACACGTTGTGTTCAGCACGCGCTCATAAGGTATTCCGCGAAAAGAAACGGGAGCATCAGTGGCACGATCAACATGGACAATCAGAACTTCCAATCCTCGGCCATCCCCTTCGGAAAGTGGTAGACGCTGGAGGTGCAGGCACAGCGGTGGCTCAAAACCCTGAAACTCCTGGGCCAGCTCTTCCAATGTACGATCAGTCACCTTTTGGCCCACCACTTTTCCGGATGGAGTGACACCAAACACCACCTGCCCGCCTTGGCCGTTTGCCAGAGCACACATACTCCGACAAGCACGCTCTTTTTCAGCGGTGGATTTTTTAAGTTCAAGCGTCAGGGATTCACCTGCGGCAATGATTTTTTGAAGTTCAGTAAAATTCAAAATCTTCTCTCTTAATTCGATAATACGGTGACATAGTGACGGATTTTCTCTTGCCAATGACGAACAAGAAGTTGAGGTTGACAAACCAAACCCAACTCGCCCACAACATACCTACAGGGTATTAGTTCACGTACAGTAATTCCTTCATGAAGCACAGCATGGAATATATCCTGTAACAATTCAATGAGAGAAAAGCCGTTATTTTTGAATATAAAAATATTACTGCATTTGGAAGAACCGGCGACTCCTGAAATACAAGTAATGAAGCGATGGTGCAGAGCTAAACTATCTCCAATGACAGCCTTTCCCGTAATTGCCGTCCCTTGTCTGTTAACTGGTATTTCTGTGTCGGGCTTCTGGGCGAATCAGGCTGAGTCATGGCAACCAATTTTGCCGCCAGGGCAGGCTGCAGATAGTCGTAAAGGAATGTCGGTCGATGCTGTAATTGCAGTCGATGCATGAGACGCCAGGTTCCCAAAGGCCCTTCCAGCAAACAATTCAGCAACCTGCTTACTTGTTCGGTTACTTGTTCGGTCACTTCATTTACCTGTTCGGCAACACTATGTAACGCAGCCTGGTCAAGTAATGTAACTTCAAAAGATTTGCCTGTTTTGTCATTCTGTATGGCAGGTCTGGCATGGCCAAGCTTCGTCCAGTTGGCAATGACATCGCTCAAGCCCCATCCGGCATTTTCGCTTAACCCTATCCGACGGAAGGCAATAGCAATATTGGGGTTACGAACCTCTTTCGGCCCTGGCTCCAGTAAATTGCCTTTCGCAAAAGCGTCACCGAGGTTCCAGAACATGGTGCGATCTGTAAAATGGCGGATCTCCGGTTTTCTGGTGTGATCCTCGAAAGTATTGCATTTTTTCCCTCAAACATGTACACTATAGATAATTGTTCGATTTTGCAGTAGTAAGAAAACACGATAGAGCATGATAACCGTACCCATTACCTCAGCCGAAGGGTTGTATGGAATGTATAACGCATTGTTGCATGATGAACAGCAACGCTTTTTACAAAAATTACTGCATAACGAGGCTAACAAGCTTGAATCATTGGCATTGTATGAGGCGTGCCGTGAAGCCAAATATAAGGATGATTTTTTAACCGACGATGAAAAAAACGCCTTTCTTGCCAGCTTACCATAATGAAGTTAGTAATCAGTAAGCGTTTTGTAAAGGATACCCAGAAAATTCGAGATGATCGTATTTTATTGAAATTGCGCCAAATAATTGCTGCTCTTGAGGCTTGTGGTTCACTTGAAGATATTACTGAAGCCTCCGGGTTATCAGGGTATGCTGGTTATTATCGTATTTCCTTTGATGATCGTTATCGCATTGGCGCTTATGTTGCTGATAACACCGTGGAACTTTTGCGGGTTGGACACCTTGAAGATTTTTATAAATATTTTCCTCCCGCATAACTTTTTCTTTTTTTGGTTGCGGTAAGGCTTGTTTTATGAGCGCATCACAGGTATTTGATTCGGATCCAGGTTTGCGCCCTGGTAGCAGCGTTATGATGCTACTGATTCACTTGCCAGCTCCGCCTGAACGCACGAATCCTGTCTTTTTTTACTGTTTTATTACACACAACGCCTTTGTTTAGCAGAGGAGTGGCAAACTGTTCCAGCATCTCTGGAAGAGCACAGCCGTACAATAACCCTGACAAGCGTGCGATTCCACCGCAAAAGCACGTTTACCACCCACCCGCCAACAACCGGCGGCGATTTTGCTCTGCCTCTTTATTCTTCTTGGCGCAGTGGCTGAACAGGCGGTCTCTCGTTCAAATGCCGTAGTACACCGAAAAGTTGAGCCTCACTTTCCACAATGGTAACAGCAACACCAAGTGCAGTGCATAGCTGTTGAAACCAATCCGGCAAGAGCAATGTCCCGCCTGCCGGAAATAGCAGAGTAATCGGAGGCTTCATGCACTTCAAAAGTTCCGCCAAACGTTTGAGGTCATCTTCAAATGTCTGCTGACTCGCTTGTTTTATCGTTATCAGCAGAGTAAGGCTGTTGAGCAAATCATAAAGGTCGCCAGTCAAGCAGCCCTCCGTCAGTGACGACAGTGGCTCCTTGCCCGTCTTGCGCTTGACAACCCTCTTTATGGCACGGCGTGTCAAGGGGTTAACGCTTGGGGTGTTGACGGATAACGGCATGAAATCTCCTCTGTTTTGAATGAATCAAGAACCATCAAGTCTGTACAATAACCCTGACAAGCGTGCAACTTCTCATCAAAAGAACATTGGGCTCACGCCAACAACCAGTGACAATTTTGCATTGCTCTTTCATTCTTCTTGACTGATAACCGGGACGGGCCGTGGCCTCAGAAGGCGTATCACTTCAGGAATCTGATGCTCACTCTCCAACATGATGATCGTCATGCCAAGGGCAGCGCATAACTCTCTGAACCAACCCGGTAATTCCAGTGTCCCGCCAGCCGCAAAAATCAGAGTAACCGGAGGCTTCATGTGCTTCAGAAAGTCAGCCAACTGCTTGAGATCATCTTCAAATTTTTGCTGGGTCACCGACGTTATTGTCACCGGAATAACCACTCCACGGTACAAGTGATAAAGCTCACCAGTCAGGCAGCCAATCGTGAATATTGACAGAGGTTTATTGCCCGTCTCTCGACGAATCGCTTTTTTCATTGCGATGATCACGTTATTCCATGGCACATCATTCGGCACGCTGATTGGGGGGGGGGAGAATATCCTCTTTGGTCGGAATCATCATCGTGTTCGGTGATCCAGCAGTATAGATCCGATTATCAATGGCTAATTTGAGCTTTTCGCCACTGACCGCATCAAGGGCAAACATCGTGCCTCTAAAAGAGTGGTTGGTCCCCGTTATACTTCTTATTTCTGCCGCAGACAAGGGCTGTGCTAAAAGTTTGAACGGCTCAAGCTTTTTTGAGTACTCTTCATCCTGTTCTTCCGGATTACCGTGGTATGGAGCCTTGATCAGTTTTCCAGCCACCCTGCCATAAGCAACAATACCAACTCCAACCTGATAGAGAAAAACCACATCTCCTCTTTCCAACCTCTCAATTTTAAACTTTACCGGATCGAAATAAGCAGCCGCCTTGTGATTGCGTAACATCTCTTCCTGATCTTCCGGGCTATTACCATAATTGGTGTTGAGCATATAAAAGCCCCCGGCGATGTCTTCATAAGGATCATCGGCAACCCGGAAAGGCGACATTTCAAGCAGCATTTCATCGGTAGTGCCACCGGTATAAATCCGGTAAACCCAGGGACGAACGTCCAGTTTGCAACTACGCCAATACTGAACCGCCTCTCTGGTACGATAATCCATACCATTGGTCATCACCACAAAAACCTGCTTCCGGTTGAACTCTTCTTCCGATAATTCAACATCAAACTTCGCTTTGTGGGCGACTTTGAGTGACTGGGATTGATCTGTTACATTTTTGAACCACCCATCCAGCTCCGGGTATTTCATCGCCCCATACATCTGACCGTAGCGAAGTACTTGAAGAAGATTTTCGTGGTGTGATTCCCATGCTTTCAACTCAAAAATGAAGAGATTTCCCTCTTTGTCTATTGCCATTAAATCAGGCTCCTCCTGCCAATGCCGCGACTGCATCAGAAGAATCAGTTCATCATCAGGAAACAGCCTGTCTAATGATCTGAACAAAATATCTTGCAACTTTCGCTCGTCCAGGCCAAAAGAGCTTAACCGACCGGTTGGGCGCTTGGCTGCGTCGTGAGTATTGGTATTGATGTTCAACAGCATTGTAAATCCCTTATTTTGATTGCATTGCGATAAAAACCTGAACGCTCCAGGTCGTGCTTAAAGAACATTGGCCTCCCGCCAACAACCGGGAAGATGATTTTGCCCTGCCTCTTTATTCGCCAAAGGCCGCAGGCACGGAATCCGGCCACTCATTCAAATTCCGTAGTACACCGAAAAGTTGAGCCTCACTTTCCACAATGGTAACAGCAACACCAAGTGCAGTGCATGACCGTTGAAACCAGTCCGGCAAGAGCAATGTCCCGCCTGCCGGAAATAGCAGAGTAATCGGAGGATTCATGCACTTCAAAAGTTCCGCCAAACGTTTGAGGTCATCTTCAAATGTCTGCTGACTCGCTTGTTTTATCGTTATCAGCAGAGTAAAGCTTTTGAGCAAATCATAAAGGTCGCCAGTCAAGCAGCCAACCGCAAGTGACGACATGGGCTCCTTGCCCGTCTTGCGCTTGACAACCCTCTTTATGGCACGGCGCGTTAAGACGGTAACGCTTGGAGTGTTGACGGGTAACGGCATAATATCTCCTCTGTTTTGAATGAATTGAATATCACAATCTTCCCTTCGGAACAATACTGCGGTGCAAATGATTGCGTTTGTGGAGTCAGTTCCGCTGAACCTTTTTCATGATTTTTCTCTGGAAATCGCTTTCAGCATCGAGTGACGCAATCATTTCACCACTGACAGCCTTTCACGTAATTGCCGCCCATTATCAGTTAACTGGTATTTCTGTGTCGGGCTTTTTGGCGAATCAGGCTGAGTCATGGCAACCAATTTTGCCGCCAGGGCAGGTTGCAGATAATCGTAAAGGAATGTCGGGCGATGCTGTAATTGCAGTTGATGCATGAGACGCCAGGTTCCCAAAGGCCCTTCCAGCAAACAATTCAGCAACCTGCTTACTTGTTCGGTTACTTGTTCGGTTACTTGTTCGGTTACTTGTTCGGTTACTTGTTCGGTTACCTCATTTACCTGTTCAGCAACAATAGGTAACGCTGCCTGGTCAAGTAATGTAACTTCAAAAGATTTGCCTGTTTTGTCATTCTGTATGGCAGGTCTGGCATGACCGAGCTTCGTCCAGTTTGCAATGACATCGCTCAAGCCCCATCCGGCATTTTCGCTTAGCCCTATCCGACGGAAGGCAATAGCAATATTGGGGTTACGAACCTCTTTCGGCCCGGGTTCCAGTAAATTGCCTTTGGCAAACGCGTCACCAGGGTTCCAGAAAATGGTGCGATCTGTAAAATGGCGGATCTCCGGTTTTCTGGTGTGATCCTGGTAATCCTGATGGCAAAGCACGTTCAGAAAGGATTCACGAAAAGCCACAAAGTCAAGCGGAGTATCGTCCCTCTCCATGGTCAGAGGATCAAGACGAAAGGGAATAGATGCGAACTTCAGGTACCAGGGGAAAAAAGAGAGCCATGCCTGAATGATGTTCGACTCCATAACCACCCGGTCTATCCAGCGAATGCCCGGAGGATTCTCACGATATCGAAAACTGAATGTCTGGCAATCGGCAACTGGCCGGGGAAAGAGTCCCCGTAAATAGCCGTCAGCGCCAAAAAGCAGAATGGAGGCATTGGTCGGCCTGATTCCAGAGGGCGTTGCGCGATTCAGACCAAGCTGAAACAAAAATTCGTTATCGGATAATCAGGTACAGGAGCGGTTATTGGGACGACTCTCATACCGGCTTCTGTACCACGCAATAGATTGCCTGTCGTAGCACTGCTCCGTATCGTACTCCACCGTCAGGCTGTCGTACCGCTCTGCCGAAGCATCTCGTAAAAAACGCTCAATCTCGCTCTGAGTGCACTGCTCATCACCTGCGCCACGGCGGATATAGCTTTTGCGAATATCGCCCTTGAGATAAACCGGTTTTTCGCTACGCGGAGATTCCGGAATATGAAAAACCAGCAGCGTCAGGCCGTCGTAATTGAAGCGCTCTTCACGAACGTTAATCATGCGGTTGAGTTTATCGCCTGTTCGCAGTGTACTGAGAAAATCGTTCTGCACCTTATCTGGCTCATGAACCCCAACCATCTCCAGACTCCCCTGCGTATCTTTGACACCAAAGACAAGAGTACCACCCGCACTATTAGCAAACGCCGATACCGTCCGCCAGGCATCTTCAGAGATACCATGCTGCGCTTTTTTACACTCAAGGTCGCACCATTCGGGATGTTGCAGCCTGTCGAGCAGTTCATCTTGAGTCATCAGAGCGAATTCGTTGGTCAAATAACGTCAAATATACAACTCTTTGCGGCTATTCTCATGGGGTTCACGACAGAAAAGAGTGGTTGGGATAATAACCCTATAGCCATAGAAGGCACTGTTTGCAAAATCATTTTTCCAGTGTACGTGAAGGAGCATCTCCTCTGATTTGAATGAATTGAATATCACAATCTTCCAGGCAACAATACTGCGGTACAAATTATTGGGCGTTTTGTATCAGTTCCGCTGGCCCTTTTTCATGGAATAAGTGGGTTTAGAGCGGAACAGAGCGCAAGTATTGCTTTTTTTCCATCAAACATGTACACTATGTACAAAAGTTACTGCATAAAAAAGCTGACAGGCTTGAAATATTGGCATTGCATGGAGCTTGCCGTGAAGCCAAAGATGAGGATGATTTTTTAACGGACGATGAAAAAAACGCCTTTCTTGCCAGCTTACCACAATGAAGCTATCAATCAGTAAGCGTTTTGTAAAAGATACCCGGAAAATTAGAGATGATCGTATTTTATTGAAATTGCGCAAAATAATTGCTGCTCTTGAGGCTTGTGGTTCACTTGAAGATATTACTGAAGCCTCCGAGTTATCAGGGTATTCTGGTTATTATCGTATTTCCGTTTGATTATCGTTATCGCATTGGCGCTTATGTTGCTGATAACTCAGTGGAACTTTTGCGGGTTGGACACCGTGAAGATTTTTATAAATATTTTCCTCCCGCATAACTACCAATAATACTGCGTAACCTCTCCGGATAATATGTTTTTCATAACGCAGACCATGCGCCCCATGATTACCGATGCAACGCTCGCCTTTCTCCGTGACCTGAAAAGCAATAATAACCGACTCTGGTTCGGTGAGCATAAAACGGAGTATCAGCAGGCATACGGCGAGATGTTTGAGACACTGGTGCAACTGCTTGCGGCAATTTCGGAGTTCGACGGAGATATTGCTGCCTCTCATCTTGATCCGAAAAGCTGCATCATGCGCATCAACCGAGATATCCGTTTTTCAAAGGATAAATCGCCCTACAAGACAAATGTCTTTGCCTTTATCAACAAGGGTGGCAAAAAGAGCCCCTGGGGAGGCTATTACCTCCATCTGGAACCGGGAGGATCGTTTGCCGGAGGGGGAATCTACATGCCTGAGCCTGCTGTTCTGGAGCAAACGAGAAGGGAAATTGATGCACATTTCGGAGAATGGCAGGCAATTCTGGCTGACAAGACATTCACTACACAGTTTCCAGAAGGCGTTCTCCCTTCAGGTAAATTGGTAAGGCCGCCCAAAGGATATGAGAGCAGCAATCCCGCTGTTGAGTATCTCAAATATAAAGGGTATTACACCCAGCGGTTTTTCTCCGACGACGAGGTCACTGATCCGGGATTTGTAGCAGAGGTTGCCAAAAGTTTCCGTGCAGTGAACCCTCTCGTTCATTTTCTTAACCGGGCGTTATTCTCTATGCCATGAACAGAGCAGGATACTCTTTTGACATCTGGATAATGATCTCCTCTTCAGGCGATAAGGCGCTCGAACCCGTACGTTCGGACTCCCATTTTTTCAAGCCAGGATATTTTACACGAACTGGCTCTCTTGAAAAATGAGCCCACTGTAAGATGGTTGAGTACCATATTAAAATTGAGTCTGCCATAAGTGCCGCCATTAAAGTGAAAAATAACTCTGTTGTCTTTTACCGACTATGAGAAAATCATCAAAAGAGTGCACATTATAAATCCCGCTTTAACGGCATCTTTCATACCGCAAATGAAGTATATTTCTCTGCGCTTCGCTTGGCAAAGGCTTTAATTCGATGCTGAAAGTGCATTTCGACGGGAAGTCTGAGATCCCCGCCATTGTTCACAAGCTCATGCTAATACCTTTTTTTGATATGACTTTTTCGGAAATTGTAGCACAAAAAACGCTGTGGTGCAATTAATCCTGTAGATTCAACGTTATATGTCTTCTTGAGGTGTTGTCCTGAGTAGTTTATTCACTCATCCAAAATGGAGATACAACAATGTCAGAAAATGTTCAGGTCGGGGGTATGCAGGAGGTATTCATACAATTGAAAGGCAAGACATTAAAAGATGTTGAGCGGTCGATAGCGTCCGTTGAGAGTATCGGCGGGCGCGTTACGCACGTCTTTCCTCCTGGCATTATGGTGGCATCTGTTCCATCAGTAAAGGTAAAATTATTACGGCGCCGCGCAGGAGTGATATCGGTAGAAACCGGCACGATTGCGAAGGGGGGGCTGAAAGATCTTGGTCATGAACTGGATCTGGCAATTGATGCGTGGAACAACCATATTGGGGCAGAACGGAGGACAAGGGCGATTGAAAGCCCCTTGCTCGACAAATCCTGGGATACAAACAAGTTTCTGCCGCCTGATCCTCCTGCAGAGGTCATGGCAGAGTTGAGGAGGCGTGATGCCGAATTGGCTCCTGCACAGGCAAAAGGGCCAGCAGGCGCACCAAACATGAACATTCCTGTTTTGGTTGGGAGGGTCGTCGTGGGCATCGTTTTTGTTGACAGTACCATTGCCCAGTATAAAATAACAGATGCTGAAAAGTCAAAGATTATCTCGGAAACAACAGAGGGGCTCAACATGCTGTCAAGCTTTGAGCCGAATGCGAATATTCAGTGGGTCTACGATTTCAAGCGACCCAAAATAAACCTCCAAAGCGGAAGCTTCCCTGCTGCAAACCAGAATGGCTGGGAAGACACGTGGCGAAATGCCGCTGTGGCTGCAATGGGTTATTCTGCCGATATCAACGGAATGAATAGTTACATAAACAGCATAAAGGTCGCCAATAATGCGCAATGGGCCTATGCTCTCTTTGTGACGAAGTATCCTAAAGTCTGGTTTGCGTACTATTGGGGCAATCATGTCGTTATGGACTTTGCTGTTGACGGTTGGGGAATTGACAATTTCAATCTTGTTGTCGCTCATGAAACCGGTCACGTTTTTGGGTGCGGGGATGAATATGCTGCCAGTGGATGCACCTGTACAAGTCTCCATGGACGCTACCAGGTGAAGAATGGAAATTGCGAAAACTGTGCGCCGGTCTCCATTCCATGCCTGATGAAGTCTAATTCGCAAGCGGTTTGTGACTATACCAGAGGACAGCTTGGCTGGAACGAGCTTGCAATAAAATCACGGGGTGCCACCACTTTTAAGGGCACGTGGACATTCGACTTGGATAGTGGCGTACAAGGCCCGGCTTCTGGTGCAGATCTGTGGTGGGAGCAGGTAAATACCGTTACGCGCTATCTTGTTCCGCAAAGCGGTGCGATGCTTGCAAATCTTGGAGCAGTTAATTTTGATGCGCTAAGCCGTCAAACCCTCATGACGAAAGCATATACAGCAACACCTGTCAATGGGAGCAATAACGCTTCAAACAAATTGACACCGGGAACCGTCATTGCCATCAAAACCAATGCTGGCCGTTATGCCAAAATGCGTATTGATACCTATGGCTACAACCTGGGTATTACCTGGGTAACCTACAAATAAAAAACAGCCGATCTATGAACAAGAGGTTGTGAACTTTATCAGCGTGGTTGCGATTATGGGGGGAAGGTGCTATGGCAGGACAAGAAAATACCAGTCATTTGATTGATGCCTTCCTCCTTGTGAAGGGAGATGCGATGGATCTGTTTGAGCAGTTGTCGCGGGAGATAGAGGCTGTTTACGGGAGTGTTCGTCATGTATTTTTACACCGAATTATCTTTGCATCTCTTCCCGCAGACAAGGTAGCGGCTCTTCGGGAAAGTCCTGTTCTTGCGTTGTTGACAACAGATGAGATTGTCGAGCCCCTGCCCCCATTATTAGCAGCGGATGAATTTTTGGACATTATCCCGATTTGGAATAAACTGCTGAGAGTAAAGCGCGATAGTGCGCACAACAGAGCAACCGATAAAGACCTTTCGTGGGATGCAGAGGGCCATCTGCCTCCGGATCCTCCAACTCAAATCAAGGAAATGATGAGAGAGTGGGAAAATGAGATGAACAACGCTGCTGATAACAAAAAAAAGTACCTTTGAAAAGAAAGATGTAACCTGCCATGATCACCGACTACGAATGGCCTCTTTGGAGAGACGCAAAGCTGATCTGTGGCATTGACGAGGCAGGCCGGGGGCCTCTTGCCGGGCCGGTAGTGGCTGCTGCGGTTATCTTTCCCCGCTTTTTCAGAGCTGGCGGCACTGTTCTGGAGCTGCTGAATGATTCCAAGCAACTCTCAGCGAGAGAGAGAACTATGTTGGCTCCTGCAATCAAAAAAGCAGCGGCATGCTGGGCCGTCGCTGAGGTTGAGCACGACATCATTGACCGCATCAACATTCTTCAGGCTACCATGCTCGCCATGAATGATGCCGTCATCTCATTACCAACCAGGCCTGATCTCCTGCTTGTGGATGGCAACAGGTTCAAAACAGATCTCTCCATTCCGTATCAAACCATTGTCAAGGGCGACTCAAAAGTTTTTTCGATTGCTGCGGCATCAGTGCTGGCCAAAACGCACCGCGACGAGCTGATGGTGGCCTATGGCACCCAATACCCGCACTATGGCTTTGAACGCCATGCAGGCTACGCCACCAGAGCACACGTTGAGGCAATCAGGCAGCATGGACGATGCCCGATTCACCGTCTGAGTTTCAAGCTTCGCCAACTGGGCGAAAAGCCATGAAGGTCACCTACGATCCGCATCTGCTCGGGCCAAAAGGTGAGCAGATTGCTGCCAACTATCTGGCAGAGAACGGTTATCGAATCATTAAGCGCAATTACCGATTTCATCGGAATGAAATTGACATCATTGCCCTGCACCACAAGACGCTCTGCTTTGTTGAGGTGAAAACCAGATTCTCCTCTTCCAAAGGGCATCCTGCTGAAGCGGTGACATTGCAGAAGCAGCGGGAGATCATCAAGGCCGCCCGAGCCTATCTTGCGTTATCCGGTGACATGGAGAGCGATTGCCGCTTCGATGTGGTTGCAATTCTGATACAGGGAATGGAAGAAAACAGGATAGACTCTTTCAGCGTTGAACATTTCGTGGACGCATTCTGGTCGAGCTTTTGAATGAGGGAAGAGCAAGCATAATACCGGCATTTTTGTTATCTTGCGGCACGAATTTCATATCACAAGTTACAACTGATCATCATGCAGGAAGACGATATCCTTACCACTTTGACTCCTTCGATAGAGACAAGTTACGGTGCAAACAATATACAGGTGCTTGACGGCATTGAGCATGTCCGCATGCGACCTGCGATGTATATTGGTGATATTCACAGCAGGGGGCTTCACCATCTGGTGTACGAAATTGTCGATAACTCTATCGATGAAACCCTCGGCGGCTTCAACGATTACATTTTTGTCTCACTGAATCCCGATGGATCGGTAACGGTTATTGACCACGGACGTGGTATTCCTGTTGATATTCACCCTGAAAAGCAGAAATCGGCGCTTGAATTGGTGATGACGGTGATTGGGGCTGGCGGCAAGTTTGACAAGGGGGCCTACAAGGTCTCCGGTGGTCTGCACGGTGTTGGCGCTTCGGTGGTCAACGCACTCTCAGAGTGGTGTGAAGTTGAGGTATACCGCGATGGCAAGGTCTATTTTCAGCGCTTTGAACGTGGAATTCCGCAGGGTGATGTCAAGGCGATAGGCCAATCCGACCAGCGTGGCACGAAAACAACCTTCATGCCCGACCATCTTATTTTCAAGACTACCGAGTTCCGTAAAGATATTATAGTAGACCGTATGCGTGAGCTTGCGTTCCTCAACAAGGAGCTCAGCATTACTGTTCAGGATACTGACGGCTTTCAGGAGCTGTTCCACTACGAAGGGGGAATCAAGGAGTTTGTGCTCTTTACCGACCAGAACCGCATCAACCTGCTCAAAGAGCCAATTTACCTCTACGGTGAACGGGAAACAACCATTGTCGAGATTGCTCTCCAGTACAACGACTCCTACCAGGAGAATGTCTTCAGTTATGTCAACAACATCAATACCCATGAGGGTGGTACGCACGTTACTGGCTTCCGCAAGGCGCTGACCAGAACGCTCAATGCTTATGCGCAGAAAAATGATCTGCTCAAAAACCTGAAACTCGCCCTTACCGGAGATGATTTCAAGGAGGGGCTGACGGCGGTCATCTCGGTCAAGGTTGCTGAACCACAGTTTGAGGGGCAAACCAAGACCAAGCTCGGTAACTCGGAGACACAGAGTATTGTTGAAACGGTGGTGAATGAACAGCTCGCAGAGTTTGCTGAAAGCAATCCCGGCGTACTCAAAATGATCATTGAAAAGGTGAAGGGTGCCGCCATGTCGAGGGAGGCCGCCCGAAAAGCCAAGGAGCTTACCCGCAGAAAGTCTGTACTCGAAAGCTCGGGGCTGCCAGGAAAACTGGCTGACTGCTCCATCAATGATCCGGAACATTGTGAGCTCTACATTGTTGAGGGCGATTCCGCAGGAGGCAGCGCCAAGCAGGGACGCGACCGAAGCTTTCAGGCAATCCTCCCCCTGAAGGGT
Source organism: uncultured Chlorobiaceae bacterium (assembly GCA_903994365.1). Taxonomy (GTDB): domain Bacteria; phylum Bacteroidota; class Chlorobiia; order Chlorobiales; family Chlorobiaceae; genus Chlorobium. The sequence goes on from CAJEXL010000001.1 coordinate 115,593, forward strand.
AAAATCCTCAATGTCGAGAAGGCGCGTCTGCACAAAATGCTTGAGAATGAGGAGATCAAGACCATCATTCTTGCGCTTGGCACCAGTTTTGGAGAGGAAGAATTTTCGGTTGAAAAACTGCGCTACGGCAAGATTATCATCATGACTGATGCTGATGTGGATGGCGCTCACATCAGAACGCTGCTTCTCACCTTTTTCTTCCGCTACATGCGAGCGCTGATTGAGGCTGGCAGGGTCTTTATCGCCCAGCCACCTCTTTACCTCGTCAAGTCAGGCAAGGAGCAACAGTATGCATGGGATGACGAAGAGAGGAACAATATTTCGGAAGGGATGAGAAAGATGCAGAAGGGAAAAGCAAATATCCATATCCAGCGTTACAAGGGTCTTGGAGAGATGAACCCTGAGCAACTCTGGAGCACAACGATGGATCCTGCTCACCGCTCACTCTTGCTGGTCAACGTTGAAAATGCCATGGAGGCTGACCAGGTATTTTCAACGCTTATGGGTGACAAAGTTGAGCCGCGACGCGAATTTATTGAGAAAAATGCCCGCTATGTTCGCCGCTTAGATGTCTGATAAGCGAACATAAACCTCCTTGCGGAGCTGCTGCAGCCATTGGTTGAATATCTGACGGTTTTTGTTGTCGAGAGCCAGCTCCTCAAGGTAGGCATAGTCTTTATCAGGATCAAGAGGGTGGGCCGCGACACGGTCGTTCAGCCTGAAGATTGCATAGAATGGCTCACCCTGTGGCGGTTCGATTTTCTCGGGTTCACTGATGTCGCCAGGCTTTTTGAGAGTGGCGATCACTTTTTGTAGCTGAGGGAAAAGTGTCGAAGGGGCAAGAGTTGAGCTGGATGAGCCCGAGGCAATAACTTTACCGCCAAGCGCTGCTGATAGTGGATCATCCGAGTGCTTTTTCGCAATATCGGCAAATATCTCCTTGCCACTTAGAGCATCCTTATATATTGCACGGAGCATTTGAATTGCTTCTGTAAAATCTCCTTTGCTCCGGTCAAGGCCGACAAGAATATGGCGAGCATGCATCGAATTATCCTCCTTGCTGAGCAACTGAATCAGATGATATCCGTAGCGGGTCTCAACGATATCCGATACTTCTCCCTCCTTGAGGGCATAAGCAGTTTTTTCAAAAATCGGTATAAATTGCCCTTTCCTGGCAACACCAAGATCACCTCCCAACCTCGCAGACCCGGGATCCTCAGAGTACTTCGCGGCAAGGTCGGCAAAATCAGCCCCCCCCTGAAGTTCAGTACGAATCCCCTTAATCCTGGCAAGTGAACGTGCACGACTTTCCGCTGGGACTGTTGGATATTTGATGATCTGTGATACCGACACACCCTCCGGAATGGGGGGAATCTGTGAATGGTTTTCTTTGTAAAAGGCCATAACCTCTGCGTAGGTAATGGTCAGTCCGTCCGATTTTTTCCTCCGAAGCGTCTCTATCAACTGCTGATTGCGCAACTCATCACGGATATCATTGCGAATAGCCGAAGAAGATTTTCCTAATCGACTCTCCATTTCACCGGTTGATCCAAATCTTGAACCAAGCTGCTTGAGCCGCTCCTTTACCATAGCATCAAGCGCATTGCGATCAATAGCGACACTATCAATTTTGGCTTTGGCAAGGATAATTTTCTGGTCAATCAAGCCATCAAGAATAGTACGAGGCAACGCATTGTCTTGTGCTAATTCAGGGTACTGTGTGCGGGCCATGAGCACACGGTTATCAATTTCCGATTTAAAAATAGCCTCATTACCAACAACAGCAACGATCCGGTCTGCGACATCAGCAACGGCAGGAGCCTGGAGACAAGATGACCCGGCTAAAAACAGAAATAGCGTATTCCTTACTCTCTTATTCATCAGTTGCATGATATCTCTTATCAATAGTTGTTGTTAATCCACAGCGCCTTACATGGCTCTCTTTGACTCGCAAGATCAAAGAGAGGAGTCAGGCCGCCTTGCTTCCTCTCAGACGAACCGAGCTTTTGGTAAGATGAAGCCAGTCATAGACAAGAGGTGCGGCGACAAAGATCGAAGAATAGGTGCCGATCAGAATTCCTGAAAATACAGCAAAAGCAAAGCCTCTGATTGCCGGCCCTGCAAAGATAAAGAGAACAAAAACAGAGAGGAGCACAGTTCCTGAGGTTATAATTGTCCGGCTGAGCGTCTGGTTCATGCTTTCGTTAAAAATTCTTTCGTAGTCAGATGGTTTCTGACCCCGTATTCTCTCCCTGATACGGTCATAAACCACAACGGTGTCGGTAATGGAGTAGCCTGCTATCGTCAGAAAAGCGGCGATAATGCTCTGATCCATTTCAAGCGGCATGAATGGGAATAACCCGCCAAGAATACTGAAAAGGCCAAGAACAGTCAGGATATCGTGAAAAATTGCAATCACCCCGGTTGTTGCAAATTTTATTTCAAACCGGATTCCTACATAAAGAAGAATCGCCAAAAGTGAAGCCAGAAGCGCCTTGATGGCCGACCATTTCAGATCAGATGCTATGCTTGGGCCAACGGCATCAATGCGAACAATCTCATGACGATTTCCCTTGATTCGTTCATTGAGGGCATTGCTCACCAATGACTTGAGTTCCCCTGTATCACCCTGAAAAACAGTGCTGAAGAGAAATGAACGATCCATTCCATACTGCTTCAGTGTACCAGAAACACCTGCCGCATCAAGCACCGAACGAATTTGTCCGACATCTGCGTTTTTCTCAAACCGTATCACAACTTCTGAACCACCCCTGAAATCAATTCCATAGTTCAGTCCTCTTGTGGCCAGAGAGACCATGCCAGCAACAAGCAGAATGATAGAAAAACCGTAAGCAATTTTGCGATGCTTGATAAAGTTGAAGTTGGTCTTCTGAAAGATCCTCATGGGTTGAAACGTCTTGAACTATTAACCGAAACTTTTTTCTGACATAAGATTTTTGGCCAGCAGCAGATGGAATATCTCCCTGGTCACTACAATTGCCGTAAACAAGCTTGCCGAGGTTCCGATCATCAGGGTAACGGCAAATCCCTGAATCGGTCCTATACCGTAAGTATAGAGCAGAAAGGCCGCTGAGAGGGTTGTCACATGTGAGTCAAGAATTGAGGAAAAGGCCCGGTCATACCCCTGTGTGACGGCTGTGAGCACACCTTTTCCTTCAGCAAGCTCTTCCCGTATACGCTCATAGATAAGGACGTTGGCATCAACAGCCATACCAATGGTGAGCACTATGCCGGCAATACCCGGCAAGGAAAGTGATGCGTTAAACCCTGCAAGGACGGAGAGCACAATAAGGATATTGAGTACCAGCGCTATATCGGCGGCAATACCTGCTTTCTTGTAGTAGACAAGCATAAAGACTGAGACGGCAAAGAATGCCCAGCCGAGTGACTGTATCCCCGCACGAATATAATCGGCACCAAGTGATGGTCCGACGCTTCGCTCTTCAGTAATTCTGACAGGCGCAGGAAGCGCACCGGCTTTCAGTACAATTTCCAGATCTTTTGCCTCTTCAAGACTCTCGATACCGTTGATCACTGAATTTCCGTTGGGAATTTTTGATTGTACCACGGGAGCGCTGTAGACCGCGCCATCAAGCACAATCGCAATACGCTTTCCGATGTTCGCCCCGGTAATACGGGCCCATTTTGAGGTACCTTCCGTGTTCATCGACATCATAACCTCTGGCTGTACTCCCTCGGAGCCAAAGGTAGCTTTTGCCTCAGTAATGACTCCGCCCGTCAACTCCGGCCCCTTTTTGACAAGGTAGATTGAGTAGAGCTTTTCACCAGTTTTGCCAACCTCAGGTTTGGCAGCAAGAAGCAGTTCCGTATCCATTGGCAGCAGCGCCTGTATGTCGCTGCGACGCAACAAAGACAAAACATACTCCCTGGAGCGCTCAGCAGTATAGGCTGTTCCGTTCTGGGAGATACCAACAACATCATAAAGAGGGTTGGCTGTTGTCGGCTTGCCTGCAGGAGCCACAGGCTCTGTGGCTGACAATGACGTGGGCAATGGGACTGCTGTTGATGCCGATGTTGAATCTGTCGCTCTCCCCTCTTGCGGAGGGGCACTATTCTGAGCAAGCCAGGAGTTTATCCTGTCAAGCGTCCTGACCATCACTTCAGGTTCACGAAGAAGTCTGAATTCAAGCTTGGCCGTCCCTTTTAAAAGATTTCTCACGCGGCTCTCATCGGAAACACCTGGAAGTTCTATAATAATCTTCCGGCTTCCCTGTGTGGTAATGACCGGTTCGGCAACACCATACTGGTCAATACGATTACGGATAATCTCCTTTGCGCGGCCAAGCGCATCAACAGACTCCTTCTCCAGTTTTGAAACTATCTCCTGATCGCTGTTGCGAATATCATAAAAATATCGGCTTAAACGAATATTCTCTCTCCTGAATTCAGCAAGCAGCAGATCAATAATCCGCTCATCGCTCTTGGCGGCATTTGCTCTCACCATCTGCATGATAGCAGTAAACTTTGCATCTTTATTCCATGCTTTTTGTTCGAACAGATCAACCTGATCAACCTCCATAACCAGATGCATTCCCCCTCTCAAATCAAGGCCGAGCTTCAAACTTTTTTTTCGGGCATCCTCAATCTCTTCGCGGTGACTCAGTGCATATTTCAGACTGTCCTGTGACGACCCAAAACTATCGATCTGCCTGGTAAGGGAGTAGTCACGCCAGGTTGGCCATAACGACCACAATGACACAAGGGTGACAACAACGATAAGAAGAAGGTTAAAACGTTTATTTTTCATTGATGACATCGCGTTTCGCTCGAAAGAAATACTTGTGCCAATATATAAAACGGGGTATTGATTAGCTAACAATCTGCATTCAGCAGAATAACAATAGAAATAATGCCGGCATAACGCAAAAAGCCCGACATGCTGCCGGGCTTTTTGCGTTTGAACGTGTTCTATAGTAGTGCATTAACCCCATGTATCCAGAGAGATATTCTGATACCAGCCTTGAGCAAACATTGCCTCTTGAGCAAGGTGGTTGTCATCGGCATCGATGGGGGTGATACCACCAGCATCCTTGATTTCCACAATTCCCTCCGCAGCAAGCTTGTAAACGCCAGCGACTGAAATACCATAGTTTTCAGCAAGCAGGCTATAACAGGTGTTAACCAGAGACGGTGCCGCAGGAACCTTGCCCTGAAACAGTCTGACAATGGCGGCAGCAGCCACTTTCCCCTGACTGCTCGCAGCAAATCCTGATTTTGGCATAGCCCCGGCAGCGGATGCGTCACCAATCACATGAATTCCTGGATGAAGGGTTGATTCAAAGGAGACAGGATTGATCGGGCACCATCCCGTCGCATCAGTAAGGCTTGCATCAACGGCTATTTTACCGGCTCTCTGTGCAGGAATCAGATTGATGACATCCCCTTTTTCCACGCCGAATTCGGTCGTAACCGTCATAGTTCCAGCATCAACTTTGGTAATTTTTCCACCCATAACATTGGAGCGCCACTCAATCATTCCAGGATAAAGCCGCTCCCATCCTTTCTTGAATAGCCCCTGTTTGGAGAACTTGTCCTTTGCGTCAAAAATGATAACCTTTGAGAGTGGCTTGTTTGCCTTGAGGTAAGCAGCAATAAGACTGGCCCGTTCGTACGGCCCAGGAGGGCATCTGAATGGATTGGCTGGGGGACAGATGAACACCCTCCCTCCATCTTTCATGTCAAGGAGTTGTTTATGCAGCAGGATTGTCTGCGATCCAGCCTGCCACGCATGAGGCATTTGAGTGTTCGCAACGGTTTCGCTATAGCCCTCAAGGAAATCCCATTTGAAATCAATACCAGGAGAAACAATCAGTCGATCGTAGGGCAGTGCCTTACCGCTTTTCAGTTTAACCGTATTTTTAGCTATATCAATTTCGGTAACTACATCTGCGACAATGTTGACCTGATATTTACTCTGAAGTACTGCATAAGTATGAGCAATATCATCCATGCTCTTCAATCCGCCGAGAACCCAATTACTTAATGGACAGGTGTAATACACCGCTTTAGGCTCAACAAGAGTGACCTGAATGGAGGAATCCAGCTTTCTCAGATATTTAGCTGCCGATGCCCCTCCGAACCCCCCTCCAATGACCACAACTCTTTTGGTAGAGGCAAACGCACTTTTCGAGTTACCAAATAGACCAAGCGCCGAACCGGCAACACCTGTCAGGAGCAGCTTGTTAAAATCCCTGCGTGATAATTTATCATTCATAATCATTCTCCTGCTTATTTAGTGTTGGGCGAGACCGTTCCAAAATACTCAGCAATCAACTTCAATTCGTCATCGGTATAACCTTTGGCATGACGAGACATAACCGTTGAGGGGCGAGCACCTGTCTTGAATCCCTTCAATGCCGTTTCGATATATTCTGCAGAAAAGCTATTAATCGAAGGAATTATTCCAACACTTTTTCCATCCGTACCATGACACGATGCACAGGAAAGTGAAAGAATCTGGCCTCGAGGACTGGATTCTGACTGGATGACCGGAGCCTGTCTGGATGACCTGGAGCTTGCACTGCAATCAGCAGGCAACATACTGCCACCCGCAGAAATAACGGTAAAAAAGAGCGCACATACCGTCAGCCGTATTTCTTGTTTTACCGCCATAGCGTATTCCTCCATAGTTATTTATAAAAATGAGATTAAACTATAAGACAACAAACCATTAAATGAGAGTAGCCTCTATTGAACAACCGCTTCTGCTGTAAACAGCTCATTTCGATTATCAAGAAAGGCAACGTTCAATACATCACCTTTTTTCCCGGGAAAACGAATCTGTAAAAATGGATCGGTGGAAACTGAAGGGCCAAGCTCAAGATCGAGAAGAGCAGCTCCATTAACTTTTACTGAACCCTCCCTTACAAAATGAGCAGGAACAACAATACCCTGCTCATCTTTCCGGGTACCGGATTCATTTGGGTGAGGAATGATAATCTTAACCTGGACAATACCGCTCTCTTCTCTTGCAAGAATTCTTACAATGCCACTCATTGATGTAGAGATGTATAAAATAATTAGGAAACGGATCTTCCCCATCCCAAGCGGATGAGAAGGCACCCCTGAGTGATTCAACAGGCCTGAGCCAACACATCGACGTGCACTGAAACCATAAAATAATTTTCGCCTTCCCTGACGACAGCATAAAGCGCTGAACTCTCTTTCATTTTGATGTTCAGGGATAACCAGGGAAGAGCATTGCCCTTCATGGTGCACTTGAAAACCAGAGGTGTAATATTTTTTTCAACAAAAAGATAGATTTCATCACCCTTCAGGGATGAAATAACCTGAACAGGTACCGCAGAGCCATCAGGGGCTACAGGTGGAGCGACAATTGTTATTTTATCTGACATTACCAGCTCTTTCGTTCCGAATGCGTTCACGAAAGCTTGCTCGATTGTGCAACGTTGAAAGTTTTTTTCACTCCAGCTTGCAAGCAGACTTCTTGGCAGTAGAGGGAGAAAAGCCGAAAAAATGGCGCCTGTTGTAAAAAATTGCCTTCTTCTCATAGTAACAGATGATTATAATATACAACAGCGTGCCGCGCAGGATCAGTAGAATATACACTATAACTGCACAGTTTAAGAAATTCATAGCACTATTGCAATGCCTATAAATAATTACGCAACAAATACGCTCGCTTGTTTACTGATTCAATTCAGAGAAAAGCTGAATAGTTCATCCTGAATATCAGGAAGAAAGATGCAATTATGTGTATCTTTGATCTCAAAAACAGTAACTCAAAGAGTTATTGTTTCACGTGAAACAATCTACGATACATGTATAATGTTATAATTGTTGGGGCCGGTCACGCAGGATGCGAGTCCGCACTCGCAGCGGCACGAATGGGCTCTTCATGTCTTCTGATCTCTTCTGACCTCACCGCAATAGCTCGCATGTCTTGTAATCCGGCTATTGGAGGAGTGGCGAAAGGACAAATCACCAGAGAAATAGATGCTCTTGGTGGTGAAATGGCAAAGGCAATAGATGCCACAGGTATACAATTCAGAATGTTGAACAGAAGCAAAGGGCCTGCCATGCACTCCCCAAGAGCACAGGCTGATCGTACTCAATACTCGCTCTACATGAAGAAAGTTATTGAGGAGGAGAAAAATATCGATCTTCTCCAGGATTCTGTAATCGGAATTGAGTGCGCAGGAAACTCATTCTCGGGCGTTAAACTTTCATCGGGAAAAATCATTAACGGTGAATCAGCAATACTAACCTGTGGGACGTTCTTGAACGGATTGATCCATATCGGCATGAACCACTATGCCGGAGGGCGAACTATTGCTGAGCCTCCTGTCTATGGCCTCACTGAAAATCTCATTTCTTACGGGTTCAAGGCAGGGAGACTCAAAACAGGAACACCGCCTCGTATTGATGGGCGCAGTATTGACTATTCAAAAACTGAAGAACAACATGGAGATAAAGAGCCTGTCAATTTTTCATTTGCGACAAATATCCGCAGCAACCACCCTCAGATAAGCTGTTTTGCAACAAAAACAACCGCCACAACTCATGAAATACTGAAAAAAGGATTTGACAGATCACCTCTTTTTACTGGAAAAGTAAAAGGCATCGGACCAAGATATTGCCCATCAATCGAAGACAAGATCTGTCGTTTTCCTGAAAAGCATAGCCATCACATATTTTTGGAACCTGAAGGATTTGACACCAATGAGATGTATGTCAATGGCTTCTCAACATCCCTCCCTGAGGAGATTCAGTTAGAAGGCCTTCGCTCTATCCCTGGACTCAGTAATGTAAAAATGATTCGTCCGGGTTACGCGATAGAGTATGATTACTTTTTTCCGCATCAGATAAAACGAACTCTTGAAACAAAACTTGTCTCCAATCTCTACTTTGCCGGACAAATTAATGGTACATCAGGATATGAAGAGGCTGCTGCACAAGGGCTCATGGCCGGGATCAATGCCTCACTTAAAAGAGAGAACCTTCCTCCCCTTCTTCTAAAACGATCTGAAGCCTATATCGGAGTACTCATTGACGACCTTACAACAAAAGAAACCAACGAACCATATCGGATGTTCACCTCTTCTGCTGAACACCGACTTATGCTTCGTCATGACAATGCCGATCTTCGACTGCAGCACTTTGGCTCCCTGACAGGCTTGGTTAAAGAGAAGATTACAGGAAGATGTAAGGATAAAATTCGATGTATCAACGATCTTAAGCAGCTTTTGGTAACCACAAAGCTGCAACCTTCTGAAATAAATGCTCTCCTCTCACCACTTGGCTTCCCTTGTGTGAACGCATCTCAAAGTGCATCAAGCCTCCTGAAAAGACCAGGGGTCCATTTAACCATGCTGCTGGAGTCATCACTTACTTTTAAGGGTGCTGTATATGCAATCAGCGATGACCACTTGGTCTATGAGCAAGTGGAGATTGATCTGAAATATGAAGGGTATTTGAAACGAGACCTTCTGATGGCTGAAAGGATATTGCGGCTGGAAGCGCATCAAATACCGGCTCAATTCAAATATGATTCTGTCGCTGGCCTTTCAAGTGAAGCAAGGGAGAAACTTGCAAAACATCAGCCTGAGACTATTGGTCAGGCATCAAGAATTCTTGGGGTATCGCCATCAGATGTATCCATCCTCATGATACATCTCGGTCGATAATCGTATCATAAGTTTCACGTGAAACGTATATTGTCAAAGAAGACATGCAACAAATTTTAAAAAGCAATCATGGATAGCTTTATTAATGACGTTGTCAATAATGAACTCTTGTTCGGCAAGGATAAAGAGGAGTGCATCGTCGGAGCGTATCAGCTTTCAGATACTCATATAAGGGTCTTTAATCGGAAAGATGGGGTGGTTGAAAGTCACGATGAACTCTTTTACCCCTTTTTTTTTGCTTCTGATGCCGCCCTTCTCGATGGATTTGTACCTGAAGAGAAAGAAAAGTTCTGGCTTGTAACACTTGGAGGCTCAAACTATTATCAATGTCTCGCGATTTTCAGGAATTGGCGAAATCAAAGAGCTGCAATTGATCATATCAATAAAAAAAGACCGGTTGAGCCGATAGAGAGTGCTCAAAAATATCTCCCTTACGAGAGCAACTCATTGATCTATAACAAGGGTGATGCCGTCACACAGTACCTGCTGCAGAGCGGAAAGACCCTTTTTAAGGGGATGATATTTGATGACCTCTATCGCATACAGCTTGATATTGAGACTGATTTTGATCCGAAAAACAAAAAAAACGGATTGGGCGATGATGAGATAATTATTATCTCATTAAGTGACAGCAGAGGGTGGGAATCCGTTTTGCACGCAAAAAAGCAAGGCGAAAAAAAACTGCTGGAAGAGTTGATCTCACTGGTTGCTACCATGAACCCCGATGTTATTGAGGGGCACAACATCTTCAGTTTTGACCTCCCATATCTGCAACGTAGATGTGAAAAACATGGCGTTCCATTTGCGATAGGGCGAAATGGAATGTTGCCAAAAACATACCCTGCAAGTATTCGATTTGCAGAGAGAACCATTGATTACCCATATTTTGATATTCCAGGAAGACATGTCATTGATACTCTTTTTCTTGTTCAGAGTTATGACATTTCGAAACGTTCCATGCAGAGTTATGGTCTTAAATCAGTTGCAAAGCATTTCGGCTTTGCAACGCCTGATCGTACTTATGTTGATTACAATGATATATCGACGCTTTGGGAAAATAATCATGAAAAACTGCTTGCCTATGCACTTGATGATGTTCGCGAAACAAGGGCCCTCGCCTCTCTTCTTTCAGGGAGCAATTTCTACCTGACACAAATGCTGCCATACACCTACGCGATGACGGCACGCATTGGACAAGCAGCCAAAATTGAAGTGCTTATAGTAAGGGAATATCTCCGTCATAAACAGTCAATCCCAAAACCTACATCAGGCAAACAGAGTTCAGGTGGCTATACTGAAGTGTTTCTCAAGGGGGTTCTTGGGCCAATCGTCTATGCAGATGTAGAGTCCCTCTACCCGTCAATTATGCTTTCATACAATATTTGCCCAAAAAGTGACGAGCTGAGGGTATTCCCTGAAGTCCTGAACGATCTGAAAGAACTGCGCTTCAAGGCCAAAAAAAGGTCTCAAGAAGAGAAAAATAAGGGCAATATCTCGCTCGCAAATAATTTTGATGCCATGCAAAGCTCATTCAAAATCCTCATTAATGCCATGTACGGGTACCTTGGCTATAACATGGGGATTTTTAATGATTTTATTGAAGCTGACAAGGTAACTTCAACAGGTCAGAGCCTGGCAAGAAAAATGATTACTGAATTTGAGTCAAGAGGATGCAAAATCATTGAAGTAGATACTGATGGAATTCTCTTTGTTCCTCCGCCCGAGATTTCATCAGAAGAAGAGGAGAAAAAACTGGTTGATACCGTTTCATCCGTAATGCCGCAAGGCATAAATATTGGATATGATGGTCGTTTCAAAAAAATGATCTCCTACATGAAAAAAAATTATGCCCTACTCAGTTACGATGGAGTCATGACACTGAAGGGATCGTCGCTGACAAGCAGAAGTGGTGAAAAGTTTGGCAAAGAGTTCGTCCGACGAGGATTTGAAACCCTTTTAACTGAGGATATTGCAGGACTGCATAATCTGTTTACAGAATACAAAAACAAAATTGTGAACCATGAACTTGATGTTACAGACTTTTCCAGAACAGAAAGCTTGAAAAACTCCGTTGAACAATATCTTGAAGATGTAAAAGCGGGCAAACGATCGAAAGCAATTACTTATGAAATTGCCATAAAATCGGGGCTGCACATCACAAAAGGAGAGAGGATTACCTATTACGTCACCGGAAGTGGTGGAGCGACATCATCATGGGATAGAGGTAAACTTGCTTCGGAGTGGAAAAAAGAGAGACCAGATGAAAACACTCAATTTTATCTGAAACGGCTTGATGAACATTGTCAAAAATTTTTACCATTTTTTAAACCGCAGGACTACAGCGCCATATTTTCATCTGATACTCTTTTCTCATTTTCTCCTGAAGGAATAGAGTTGCAGAAAGAGATGAGACATACTGAAACAACGTCCATAAATGAAGAATCATCATTGTAATTGAAAGTTGATGTGATTATCAAAAAACGGCATAATGGAACCGATGTTTCCCGGAGCTTTTGTATTTCCTTTTATCTATAGGGAACTCTATAGTATATTCTTATGTAGTTATGTTGTAGCCATTTTATTTTTAATCAATTTAAAATCATTATGATAGATAATAAAGTACTTCGAATAACAGATGATGTCAGTTGGATTGGTGTTCTTGATCCAGGCCTCATCACCTTCGACATTGTCATGGAGACCAAATATGGAACCACCTATAACTCCTACTTCATCAATGCCAATAAAAAAACCATTGTTGAAACCACAAAGGAAAAATTCTGGCCTGAATATCTGGCAAAAATAAAACAAGTTACTGACCCGTCTGCTATAGAATATATTATCGTTGACCACACAGAGCCTGACCACTCCGGAAATATGAAGAATCTTCTTGCAGTAGCGCCCAACGCTACTGTAGTAGGCAGCGGGAATGCCATTAAGTTTCTTCGTGATCAGACAGGTCATGACTTTAAGTCACTGGTCGTAAAAACTGGAGATACGCTCAGCCTTGGCAATAAAACCCTTCATTTCATCAATGCTCCAAACCTGCACTGGCCAGACACCATCTATACATGGCTTGAAGAGGATAGAGTTCTCTTTACCTGTGACTCTTTTGGATCACACTTCTGCAATGAAGGAATGTATGATGATATTGTTGGCGATTTTGATAACTCGTTCACCTACTACTTCGACTCCATTCTAAAACCATTCAGCAAATATATGCTGCAGGCTATTGAAAAAATCAGCCAGCTTGACATTAAGGTAATATGCCCGGGCCATGGTCCAATACTGAGATCAAACTGGAAAAAATATGTTGATCTGTCACTTAAATATGCAAATACAGCTATAGCGCTTCCGAATGAAAAAAATATACTGATCGCTTATGTCTCCGCTTATGAAAACACAACGTTAATGGCGGAAAAAATTGCTGACGCGCTTCGACAAGTCTGTGACTTCCAGGTTACTGTCTGCGATATTGAGAACATAAGCGCAACAGATCTTGAGGATAAAATCGCCCATTGCACCGGCATCATTGTTGGATCACCAACCATCAATCAAAATATATTACCACAGATCTACAATCTTTTTGCAACCATCAACCCCATACGAGACAAGGGTAAGCTGGCTGCAGCATTTGGATCTTATGGATGGAGTGGCGAAGCTTCTAAAATGATTGAAAGTAATTTCACCATGCTCAAACTGAAATTATTTGAGCAAAACCTGATGGTCAAATTCAAACCTCATGAAGCTGAATTTGAAAGGTGTTACGCTTTCGGGAAGGCTTTTGCAGAAAAAATGGTTGAAATGTACAAGCTCAGTTGTCCTCTCTGAGAATATAAGTATCGAGAAGAGCCGTAGTTATAAATTATTACGGTTCTTTCATCGAAAAATAATCTCTTTAACGATTGTCTGTCCAAGAACATCGTTAAGTTTAATGATAATATCCTGTTTGCGGTAGTTGAGTTCCATTCTCCATGCTGGATTTTTAACACGAATGAACAATTGACCATCAGAAAATCGGTCAAGTGAGGTTGCGGATGCAACAGCCTCACCAACAACGCTGTTCCATATTTGAAGTGTCCTGAACTGTTGACGAGCCTCCTCCATACCTAAAATATGGCACATTTCAACAACAATCGCTGATATTTTTTTGGGGTCTTTAGTCCTTGCCACTCCTCTTAGCTCACTTTTGTTTTGAGATATTCAATAGAAAATTGAGTAATATTGTTGTGTCCTTTTTTTTCAGTAGAGGTAATGATACTTTGACCACATGTTTCAAGGATAACAAAAATATCAGCTATCCTTGATGAATCAAGCTCACTGAAAATATCATCCAGCAAGCAAAGAGGTTTTTCACCAAGGGTGTCGTAAAAAAAACGGTGTTGGGCAAGCTTTAAGGCAATAAGAAAGGTGCGCAACTGACCTTGAGATGCATATTTTTTAATCTCATTACCATTAAGAAGAAAAATAAGATCATCGCGGTGAGGGCCAGTCAGGGTTTGTGTGCGAAAAATTTCTCGTCGCTGCGTATCTTCGTATCTTCTGATAAAAAGAGAGTAAAGATTGTCAACAGAGGTAGAGGTATCAATCTTTCCAAGTGATGAGCGATAGGATATACCAGGACTCTCTTCAGCGAATAATTGACCATAAATTTCCTTGAAACGATCAAAAAATGAGGTGATAAATTGAACTCTCGTGTGCACGATTGACGCAGCAAGTCGGGCAAGAGTTTCATTCCACAAAGGAAGCATCTCCTTGTGTACAGTCTGATTGTCATGCAATTGTAAAAGAAGTGCATTTCGTTGATTAAGTACCCGCCTATAAGCAAGAAGATCATTAAGGTATCTTCTGTTAGTCTGACAGATTGCATTATCAAGAAAACGCCTTCTCTCCCCTGGAGCTCCATTCACAATAACGATTTCAGGAGGAGAGAAGGTAATACAAGGAATAGTGCCAATATGACGTGAAAATGGTTTTATTTCTGAATTATTAACAATAATCTGTTTCTCTTTCTCTTTTGTATAGCTCAACTTAACGGTAAGTAAACTCTCTGTCTCACTCAAAAAAGTGCTTTCAAGCAGAAAATAATCCTTTTTGAAAGCAAGGCACTCACTGTCGTTTGTACTGACAAATCCTCTCGTTAAAGCACAATAGTGAATGCCCTCAAGCAGTGATGTTTTACCAGATCCATTGCGACCATGAATAAGATTGATACCATCAACAGGCTCAAAGGTCAAAAATGAATGATTACGAAAATTTTGATACTGTGCACGCTGGAGTTTCAATACTATCCCAGAGTAATTAATTATTGATTCTTACAGGCATCACAAGAATAATAAGCTTGTCATCCTCAATTTCCTTGTGTGGTTTAAAAATAACAGCCGTCGTTGGACTCTTGAGCTCAATGCGGATTTCCTTGTCATCAAGATGTGCGAGGGCTGCTTCTATGAATTTGGAATTAAAGCCTATCGTAATATCTTCACCACAATAGGTACATGATAACTCCTCCTGCGCTGCCTCACCATCATTGGTATTTTCAGCCATCAACTTCATCGATTGACCCTCTATAACCATCTTGATGTCACCAATGCTGGAAAACCGACCAACACGTCGCACCGTGTCATAGATGGAAGCACGCTCTATGATAACATGCTTGTCGTGCTCAACAGGAATAACAGCATCATAATTTGGATAAGGTTCAACAATAAGTGCTGCATCAAGAATGATATTACCACTTATAAAGCGAACAAAACGGCGATCTGAATCAATACACATGGTCATTGATTGATGCTGAGAGAGTTTTTGAAGGATAGAAAGGACTCTGGCAGGAACAACAATTTTTTGTTTTTCATGAATATCCAGCGAAGAGCTTTTTCTGCACCTGACAAGTCGATGTCCATCAGTGGAAACACCGGTAATAGTGCTGCCTTCAAGCTCAAAGAGCACACCCATCATAGCAGGCCGCATCCCATCAACACTACAAGCAAAAGTAGTTTTCTGAATCAGATCAAGAAACTCTGATGTTTCAAATTCTATTGAGATATCATAACTCTTTTCATATTTCTCAAACTTGCTCTCAAAAAGACAGGCAATCTTGTATTTGCCCTTATCTGTAGAGATGTTCACGATACCATGATCACTGATTTCCTGACGCTCAATGGTGAAAGAAACTGAAGTATCGTACATACTTCTGAGAAAATCCTGAAGCAGTCTGGCATTAATACCAATATTTACAGTATCAGTAGTTTCTACATCGCTTTTTGCAGTTATAGAGAGCTCGCCATCAGTACCAAACAAGGTAAGAGAGCCAGGCTCTATGGAAAGGTGGACATTTTCAAAACGTGGATCCATGGTTTTTGCAGGGATTGCCTGTGAAACTTTACCGACGGGATCCTGAAGTTGACGGATTGAGGTTATGAATTTCATCTGCTCCAACTTTAACTATTTAATATTTTTATAAAATTGTTGTTGTTGTTGTCTGTGTTGAGATCTTTATAAGTACCGGTAATAAAAAATATTCTATTTTAAATTAACAGGTTATGGTGATTAATAAAGAAGAGGGAAGTGTTGATAACACCCCTCTTGTCTTCCTGTTGGATTGTTAATAGTTTGTGGATGACTTTTCTTGTGATGACTTATTGTGTATAACATATCACTTATCCAGATTTCTTAAACACTCTCTCAACACCTTGTGAACATTTTTTAATTCACATCGAGAGTATCTCTATCCTTTTCTTGATCTCTTCAATTTTTTTTCTATCCTCTCCGATTGTATCGAATTTTTTAGTAACGGTATTAACAGCATGGATAACAGTAGAGTGATCTCTTCCACCGAAATGGAGACCTATAGTCTTCAGGGAGGAGTCTGTCAGAAGTTTTGAGAGATACATCGCTATCTGGCGTCCAATCGCTATCTCCTTCTTTTTTGATTTTCCTTTCAAGTCATTGGGTGTGATGGAAAAATAGGAACAGACAGCCTTTTCAATAATGTCCAACGTCAATTGTTTGGCAGTGTGCCTGATAATATCCTTCAGGGTTGATTTGGTAAAATGAAGGTCAATCTCCTTGTTGTCAAGAGACTGTGCAGCCAGTAGTTTTACAATACACCCCTCCAACTCCCTTACATTCTCTGTGATATTTGTCGCAATAAACTCAATAACCGCTTCATCAAGATTTACACCGCTTTGGTGGAGTTTGCTGAGAATAATCGCTTTTCTGGTCTCATAATCTGGTGGTTGAATATCAGCCGACAAACCCCAGTTAAATCGTGATATCAAGCGATCTTCAATACCTTTAATATCTTTTATTGGTCGATCGGCTGATAATATAATCTGTTTGTTTGATTGGTGTAAGGTGTTAAAAATATGAAAAATTTCCTCCTGTGTTTTTTCCTTGCCTGAAAAAAACTGAATATCGTCAATAATGAGTACATCAATAGAGCGATAAAATGATGAAAATTCCTGTATTTTACCGTTCTGTATAGCATTAACAAAATCTATAGCAAATTTTTCACTTGAGACGTAGAGCACTCTTTCAGAGAGTTTATTCTCACGAACACTGTTGCCTACCGCCTGCATGATATGTGTTTTACCCAGACCAACACCACCATAAATAACCAGTGGATTAAATGCGTTCTGACCAGGACTTTGTGCGACAGCCTTTGCAGCAGCAACAGCCAAAGAGTTGCAATCCCCTCTTATAAGTGTATTAAATGTATATTTTGTATTAAGATGTGTCTCAAATCGAGCAAGATTGCGTTGAAATTCTTGACTATTTTTGATAGAAGCATCTGTAGCCCTGTTTTCTGAAATAAAATCACCATTCATGGCATTCTGGTGAGGCAACTCTATAGTGACCGGTTGTCCTTGTGATTTATCCATCACAATAGAGTACATCAGTCGAGCTTCAGGACCAATTACCTCTTTGAGTGCTTGCTTCAGGAAAGAGGAGTAGTTCTCTTCAATCCACTCATAAAAAAACTGACTGGGAACCTCTATGGTTAATTCACTACCAGAAAATCCCATTGGCCTGATAGGAGAAAACCAGGTTTTAAAAGCAAGCGGATTAATTTTTTCTCTGATGGTATTAAGACAGGCCTCCCAGACTTGCTGTTCCATTGAGCTACTTTTTCGGGGTAGTGTTGTGGAACTCTCTTGATTTGTTTTTGACGTAACTTCTATCATAAAAAAAGAAAAAACGAGGGATAATTGTTGATATTGTCAGCGCCATCAACATTCTGTGTTCACAAGTTAGTTTTTTAAGTGAATAAAAAACAATTTCGTTTATTGAAAATAAGCTTATATGGTCAAGAGGTTGAGAAGTAGGTTTTCAACATGTTAACTCTTTATAATAATAAGTTTTGACCTGTATTTCGGCAAAAGTAGTCAACATTTACTGTGGCCTTTATGTGATGAAAATTCTTGACTGTTAGGAGAGGGTGATTTTTTTATCCACAAGTTATCCACATTATTTATTGTTTTGTGTTCACTCTAAATTTTTTACCCTCTCTCCTTCAATGTTTTGCTTGCTATGAGAGTGTCTTTTGCCCAACAACCTGTGATGAGAATGTGGTAGTATTTGTTATTGGCACTCTATTGTGCTAAATTGTTTGCCCTGTAATTTTGAACATAAAAAAAGTGTGGAGCATATAAGCGATGAAAAGAACCTATCAGCCGAGAAATAGAAAAAGAAGGAACAAGCACGGCTTCAGGCAGAGAATGTCAACCAAAAATGGTCGCAAAGTTCTCTCTTCGAGAAGAGCAAAGGGTCGTCACTCATTGACAGTCAGTTGCGATATGGGTACGGCTGGACAGTAAGCCTTTTAGTCATCTTGTTGAATAATTGCTCTTTCACTTTCAGGTTTTGGATAAACTACGTGTTTATTCTCTGCGCAAGCATGAGATATTGAGAAGAAAGCATTTGATTTCATTGCTGTTTCGTGGTGGAAAAAGTGCAAAAGGTGAATTTTTAAGAATAGTGTATGCCTCTCTGGAGCCTGAAAGCCAGTCTTTTCAGGGAGTTCCTTCAATATTGTTCACCGTTGGAAAAAAAACAATCTCTTCTGCTGTCAGGCGCAACAGGGTAAAAAGGATGATGAAGGAGGCTTACCGTCTTGAAAAAAAGAATATACAGAGTGACGCAGAAAGCCGTAATGATGGCATTATAAATGGGAAGCTCTGTATTGCTTTCATTTATATGGACAGAAAAAAGATTCTTCCCGGTCTTGAGGCATTCAGGGATGAGATCAGGGGATTATCGGGGGGTATGACATTTTCCTGAATCCTGATGACAGGCTCTCCTTAAGAAGTTTTATACAGGGCAAAGGAGTCCTGGAAGTATGAGTAAGTGGAACTTTATTAATTGGGTACCTATAGCGCTGATAAAATTCTACAGGGCATTTCTTTCCCCATTGTTCGGCCCTTCCTGCAAATATCTTCCCACCTGCTCGAGTTACGCACTGGAAGCTTTTCAGCTTCATAATTTTTTTTATGCTTCATGGTTGACATTGTGGCGGATTCTGAGATGCAATCCATTTTCAAAAGGAGGGTTTGATCCCGTTCCTCCTGTATCGGTACACAAAAAATGATTTTTCTGGAAAAACATAACGTTAGTGGTCATGGATAAAAATTCGGTAACAGGCCTTGCAATTATAGCTGTGATCATGATGGTCTGGCTTCAGTTTATGTCGCCGGAGATTAAACCGTTGCAGGAGACGAAGGTCGTGAAGACAGAGCAGGTGGCTCAGCAGGTTCAGCTTGCGCCAGCCCTCTCGTTAACACCTGCGGTTGATAATTTTGGGGCTTTTTCTGGTTCCGCCGGAGGCAAGGAGCAACTCTTTACCGTCGATAATGATCTGTTTCGGGCAACGCTCTCCTCAAAAGGGGCCACCTTGAAGTCCCTCGTACTCAAAAAGCATCTTGACGGCAATCGTAAAGCCTTTGATCTTGTAACTAACGGGAAAAATGGCTCTCTTTCACTCCTTTTTCTTACACGGGAAGGCAAGAAAATAGATACGCGGGATCTCTATTTCAGCACGGTCTCTCTTGATACTCTTCGTACAATCACAGGAAAAGAGAGTTATGCGTTGCGTTATCATCTTGGTGTGACCCCCCTGCAGGCGGTTGATATTACCTATATGTTTGGTGGTGACAGTTACAGTGTTGGCTATGATGTCAAGTTGACAGGATTTGCCAATGAGCTTGCTGGCAATGAGTATCAGTTGCAGTGGGATGGAGGAGTGGCCTATTCGGAAAAAAATCGGCAGGATGAGGCACAAAATACATCAGCAAGCGCATTTCTTGGTGGTAGTCAGGTAAAGATTGATGCAAGCAAGGAGAATGAGCGCTATCGCGAAGAGCAGTCAGGAGCGGCAAAGTGGGTTGCTGTACACAGCAAGTATTTTGTTGCAGCTCTGATTCCGCAGGGAAATACTGCAGGAATCTATCTTGATGGCAAAAGAGTGGCCGGTAATGAGTTTGAAAATTATGTTGCTGCCCTGAAAATGGGTGTCTCGGCAACCAGCGCTGTTGTGAACGACAAGTTCAGCCTCTATCTCGGTCCTCTCGACTACAACACCATCAAGGCACAGAATGTTGGCCTTGAAAAGGTTATGGATTTTGGATGGGATTGGCTTACAAGGCCTTTTGCCGAGTATATCATTCTCCCGGTCTTTAACTGGATGAATGGCTTTGTCGGTAACTACGGGCTAATCATTATCATTTTTGCTTTTCTTATCAAGCTGGTGACCTATCCTCTCTCAATGGCTTCTACCAAGTCAATGAAAAAAATGTCGGCACTCCAGCCGGTGTTGAAGGAGCTGCAGGAGAAGTACAAGGATAATCCTGCTAAATTGCAAAGTGAACTTGGAAGGATTTACAAGGAAGCCGGAGTGAACCCGATTGGTGGATGTTTGCCTGTTGTGCTTCAGATGCCACTGCTTTTTGCAATGTTCTATGTTTTCCGCTCCTCAATCCAGCTTCGTCAGCATGGATTTCTCTGGGCGAAGGATCTCTCTGTGCCGGATTCGGTTTTTGATTTTGGTTTTGCAATTCCCATGTACGGAAGCCATATCGCGGTATTCCCGATTCTCATGGCTGTGACTGTTTATATGCAACAAAAAATCACCCCTACAACTCAGTCAAACGAGCAGATGAAGGTGATGATGTATATGTTTCCCGCCATGATGCTGCTCTTTTTCAATAATATGCCTGCTGGCTTGGGTCTCTATTATTTGATGTTCAATATTTTTAGTGTTGCGCAGCAGTTTTATATCAATAAAACCACAACTGCAGCAGATATGCCGAATGTGAGTCTGGTGAGCCACTCTTCCGGCTCATCAAGAAAGCAGAAAAAAGGGGGAACTAAAAGGTAACTACCATTATGGCGCTGATTGAGCAGGCTGATGTCTGGCTGTTCCGGTTGTTGAATCTTCATCTGGTTCATCCGGCAGCCGACGATCTCATGGTCTTTTTGACAAGAGCGAGCCTTTCTGGCCATATTTTGATGCTTGCTGCTCTTTTTGTGTTTATCCGGAGAGGAAAGTCAGCTCTCCTCATCATTACCCTTGCACTGGTATCGCTTGGATTGGCAGATTTGGTTGCTTCGGGTATTTTTAAACCTCTTGTGCAGCGTATTCGTCCCTGTTTTGCTCTTGAGCAGGTTCGTCTCCTTGTCAATCAGCCTCATAGTTATTCATTTGCATCATCTCATGCTGCAAATTCTGCAGCGGTGGCATCAATACTGTGGATCTTTTTTCACCGGGGCGTAGTGGTTGAAAAACTCTTTATCATAATCATGATTCCCTATGCACTGGCCATCTCTCTCTCCCGCGCCTATGTTGGTGTTCACTATCCAGGCGACCTGCTTGCCGGTATGGTGATCGGAGTCTTTAGCGCCGCCCTTACCTATCTTTTATTTTCATGGATTGTCAAGAATATTATTCAACCTCGTCTCATGCGACGTGCATGTCCAAAGTAACAGCGTTCAGGGCGGCAGAAAATATTTTGTTTATTCACACATTTTAATCAAGTTTTTTATGGCTGAGGGGCAGTTCAGAAAAGGTGATATCATTGAGTTGATTGTTACGGATAACGCTGAAAAAGATCAATGTTTTGGCCGGCTTGATAATGGTATGGCGGTGATGGCCAGCGGAATGCTTGCTGTAGGCGACAGAGTCTCTGCGCGGATTAAAAAAGTGCGTCAGCGCTACCTTGAGGCGATTGCTGTTGATATTCTTGAGCCATCTCCAGAACGAACCATGCCATTGTGCAGCTATTTCGGTGTTTGCGGTGGATGCAAGCTGATGCACATTCGCTACGATGCGCAGCTTCTCTACAAACAGAAAAAGGTCAGGGATGCCCTTGAGCATATTGGCAATTTTTCTGCTCCACCAGTCTGTGAGGTGCATGCTGCTTCGAGCCCGTTTCACTACCGGAACAAGATTGAATTCTCATTCTCGAACATGCGCTATCTTTTGCCTGAAGAGCTCTCTCTTGCAGAGCTTTCCCGATCAAAAGAGTTCGCTCTTGGATTTCATACTCCCGGCAATTTTGAGAAGGTGATTGACATCGACTACTGCTATCTTGCCAAAGAGGTGATGAATCGGGCGCTTGCGTTGACCCGTGATTTTGCTATTACCAACGCCCTTGCCCCTTATGCCGCAAAGGCACATACCGGTTTTTTGAGAAATTTGGTTGTCCGTTTCAGTGAGAACCGGGAAGAGGTGATGGTCAATCTTGTCACGTCATGGCACGATGAGGCGTTGATGCAGCGGTACAGAATGCATCTCGAAGCGGGTATGGCAGCGGAGAAACTGACGGTGGTGAACAATGTGACCGAGCGGCACAATACTGTTGCAACCGGTGATCAGGAGTTTACCCTCAGTGGCGCAGGGTATATTACCGAGCGTCTTGGCAGCCTTGATTTCAGAATATCAGCGAACTCTTTTTTTCAGACGAATTCGTCGCAGGCGGAGGTGCTCTACAGCAGCATTCTTGATGTTGCCGGGTTGCAGCCCGAAGATACCGTGTACGATCTCTATTGCGGGACTGGAACTATCACCCTCTACCTGGCTCAGCATTGCCGTCAGGCGATCGGTTTGGAGGTGGTTGAAAGTTCGATCAACGATGCCAGGAGCAATGCAACACTGAACGGTATTGGCAATGCGGCATTCTTTCAGGTTGATCTTAAAGATTTTCATTCGATGCTGGAGACTCTCAACGACTATGATGCTCCCCGGGTGATCATCACCGATCCACCAAGGGCGGGGATGCACCCAAAGTCGCTCACAACCATGCTGCGGCTCCAGCCGAAGAGAATTATCTATGTCAGTTGTAATCCAGCAAGTCTTGCCCGTGACGGCAAGGAGATTGCTCTTCACGGCTACACCCTTATGTCAGTGCAGCCGGTTGACATGTTTCCGCATACCAGTCATATCGAAAGTGTTGCCTGTTTTGAGCGTATGGCCTCTTGCTGAAGAGAGCTTACTTTTTGCCACTTGCCTTGAGAAGTTTGCTACGCTCCTCCTGGGTTAATGAGGAGTAACCATGCTCTGAAATTTTGTCGAGTATGGCGTTGATCTCGGCCTCGGAAACAGGCGGTGCTACCTTGTTTTGTGTATGCAGGCGCGGGCTACCTCTCTTTTTTGTGGCACTACGTATTGTAGATAGTCCCTTATCGAGTAATTCTGAGAATGATAACTCAGCTCTTTTGATGGAGATGTAGAGAAAACCGATCAGCATTCCGCCAAGATGTGCAAAATGGGCAATATTGCTCCCGCTTCCCATTGAACGGCTGCCGAAACCGGAGATAAACTCAATAAGTGCATAGCCAGCAATGAAATACTTTGCCTTGACGGGGAAGAGAAAATAGATAAATATATAGCGGTTGGGAAACATCATGCCAAATGCCAGCAGTACGCCATAAATTGCACCTGAAGCGCCAACGGTAGGATAGGGATTACCCATTGTGGCGATCAGGTTTATGATTGCCGCACCGATACCGCAGACAAAATAGTAGATGTTGAATTGTCGCGTGCCCCAGTGGGTCTCTATTTCAGCTCCGAACATCCAGAGCGCAAACATATTGAAGAAGAGGTGTGTCATGCCTCCATGAAGAAACATATAGCTAACGGGTTGCCAGATTCGGAAATTGCCCGATCCGACTGGCCAGAGTGAACCAAAAACTGAAATTGGTTCACCGAGAGGGGTTAACTGCAGCAGAAAAACGGCGACATTAACAAGAATAATAGTTTTGATGGCCGGGGGCATAAATTGAAAGCCCCCGGGACTGTATGGCTGTGAAGAGTTCATTGCCTTTGTTCTAGTTGGTCTTTAATCATTCAGCGCAGAGATGCCCGGCAGCTCCTTGCCTTCAAGGAATTCGAGGCTTGCGCCTCCGCCTGTGGAGATGTGTGTCATCTCCTTTGCCAGTCCTGCTTTTGCAATTGCTGCCGCAGAGTCTCCCCCGCCAACAATGGTTGTTGCGCCTTTTGCGGTTGCATCAGCCAAAGCTTGTGCGACCGCCATAGTGCCTGAGGCAAAATTGTCTATTTCAAAGACACCCATCGGGCCATTCCAGAGCACGGTTCGTGCGGAGAGAATTTCATTTCGGAACATCTCTGCCGTTTTTGGGCCAATATCGACACCAATCATCTCATCGGGGATGTTGGAGATCTGATCAGCGTAAAAGTCAACATCTCCCGATATCGCTGGCGCAAGAATAACATCTGTTGGCAAGAGCAGTTTTATACCCTTGTTTTTTGCCTGCTCAAGAATAGCGAGAGCAAGTTCGATCTTGCTCTCTTCAACAAGAGATTTGCCAATTGCATACCCTTGCGCCTTGAAAAAGGTAAAGACCATGGCTCCGCCAATCAGTACCGTGTCAACCTTTTTGAAAAGGTTTTCAAGCACATCAATCTTTCCCGATATCTTTGATCCACCCAGAATCGCTACAAATGGCCGCTCAGGCTCTTGCAAGGCTTTTCCCAGATAGAGCAGCTCTCTTTCTATAAGAAATCCTGCAACTGCGGACTGGACGTAATGGGTAATTCCCTCCGTTGACGCATGAGCGCGGTGTGCGGTTCCAAAGGCATCATTAACATATACCTCCCCAAGCGAGGCCAGCTCCCTTGAGAAATCAGGGTCATTTGCCTCTTCCTCAGCATGAAATCTCAGGTTTTCAAGCAGGAGTACCTCTCCGTCCTGCATCGCAAGAACCTGTTGCATAACCTCAGTTCCGACACAATCTTTTGCCATGGTAACCGGGCAATCGATAAGTTCAGAAAGTCGAGATGCCACAGGTGCAAGCGAATATTCAGAATTGACCTTGCCTTTCGGTCTTCCAAGGTGAGACATGAGAATAAGGCGGCCACCGTTTTCAAGTATCTTTTTTATAGAGGGAAGAGACTCGACGATTCTCTTGTCGTCAGTAATTCTCTTGTTCTCGTCAAGGGGGACATTAAAGTCAACACGCATAAGTACCCGTTTTCCCTGTGTTGAGATGTCAGACAAGCTCTTCTTCTGCATTTTTTTGTGTGATTGGTTAAATAAGATAACAGCTCCTGTAATGTAGGTAATAGATACTATATATTTAACGCGGGTGATTATTCAGTTTTAGCTTGCAGTGTATCGCGTCGAGCCTCTCTGTATTTTTTGATGTTTACAGCATGTTCGGCCAGTGATTTTGCAAAATAATGGCCACCTTTTCCGGTGGCGACAAAGTAGAGAAATCCGCTCTCTGCGGCGTTGAGCACAGCAAGAATTGATGCAGCACCCGGGTTGCAGATCGGTCCTGGTGGCAGTCCATGATGGCGATAGGTGTTGTAGGGTGAGTCTGCGGCAAGGTCTTTGTAGTAAAGTCTTCTGGCTGTGCCACCCAGGGCATACTGTACCGTTGGATCTGCCTGCAAGCGCATGTTTGTTTTCAACCGGTTGAGGTAGACGCTTGCGACAATCGGCTTTTCTGCGTTGACAGGGGTTTCCGCCTCAACAATGGAGGCAAGGGTCAACAATTCGGTTTTGTTCAGCCCTCTTTTTAAAGCAACATTTTTGAGACTGTCTGTGTAGAAGTGGTTGAATCGCCCGATAAGAAACTCTGCAGCCTCGCGGGGTGTGCTTGCCCAGACAAAATTGTATGTTCCGGGGAAGAGATAGCCTTCTGCATTGCTGGCCGAAATCCCGTATTTTTCCAGCATTTTCCTGTCAGATGCGGCAGCCATGAATCCTGTAGAATCTATATCAAGGTGCCTTGAGAGGATTCTGGCAACATGGCTGAGATCAAGTCCTTCGGGAAGAGTGACTCGGATCTCATCCTGCGGATGGCTGTGCAGGTAGTACATGAGCCCGAAATTCGACATGCCTGGCGGGATAACATATCTCCCCGGTTTGATATGGTGAAGTTTTGGTATAATGCTGGCGGTCATGAGTGCTGGCCATGACTCTGCAATGGTGCCATTACGGTGTAACTCCCCAAGAATGGTTCTGAATCCCATTCCCCGATGTACCGTAAGGCGGGTTGTTCTGGAGGATGTATTGAGGCCTGGTAAAAAGAGAAAAGATACCAATGCTGCCAGAACAATGACCATACCGATCAACAATGGGGAGGGTAATTTTTTTTTTATTGCCATTACACCGGAACCCCTTCAGGCTGATTTGCCCTGCTGATTGTTTTTCCACTCATGCTGAAACAGGCGACTCTCTTCGATGATGCAGCGATAGATTTTTTCCAGTGCATGTGATTTCAGGGGTGAGTCGGTATGGTTCAGTACATTGTGAAGAACGGCTTTTTCGCGTTCGGGCTGGAATACCTGCTCGCCGATCCTCAATTTAAGGGTGCTTATATTTTGGGCACAATCCAGGCGCTCACAGAGGAGAGAGGAGAGTTGCTGATCAATAGCGTCAATCCTTTTTCGCCATTCGTCAAGTTCCTGCCAATATGCTGTATGGTTCACGCTTTTATCGGACATTATGATAGCGGAGGTTAAGAGTGTGTGAGAAAATAGAGAGGGTTGAATCTCTATGAGATATATTTCCCGAAGCTCTGCTGCGGGGTCGTTTATTTAGCCTGGCATAGTAAGTTTTTTTACGTTTGTGTTCAAAGATGTTCCATAAACAAGCTTCCAATATATCTGTCCACCACAACCTTTTGTAACCTTTTGCATGATGCATCAACGTCATTAAAATAGGCACATCCCCACGTTATTAAAATAGACAACTATTTTTTTAGTGCCTCCTTTTTTTATACATTTTGAAGTGGAGAAAAGTGGCAAAAAATGGAGTAAATTTGCCACTTCGCTCTTTTTTATGGCAATCAAGGGGCAGAAGAGGTCGAAAAGGTGGCAGTATCTTCATAACGATGTAGCGCAGGGATGAAAAAAATGGCTGGCTTTATAGGCAAAGAGAGGCATGCCATTGACGAAAAAGGGCGGCTGATGATTCCTGTGAAGTTTCGTCGGAAGTTTGGAGTGGGGGCCTCATCCGGGGAGACGGAGGTTGGGTCGGGGCGTACAGAGGCTCTTTATATTATGAAGACCCCGGAGCGCTCCCTTGAGTTGTATGAGCCTTTTATCTGGAGCGACATGAGGAGGGGGATCTCTGCTCTTTCCGATTTTAACCCTGATGAGCGCCTGCTGAAGACATTGATGTATGAAAGCCTTGAAACCGTGGAGCTTGACCGTCAAGGGAGAGTTGCATTGTCAAGGGAGTTTCTGGAACATGCGGGTATTACCAAGGATGTTGTGATTATCGGGGCTGATACAAAGATGATTATGTGGGAGCCGGAACGCCTCTCCACTCTTTTGCGCGAGAGTTCAGAACGCTTTGCCTCGTTGGCGGGCAGATATTTTTAGCGCCTATGGTACAGGAGAGATTTCATGATCCGGTACTTGTTACCGAAGTTGTTGCATTTTTGGTCAGGAAACCAGGGATCTATGTTGATGCTACCCTTGGGGGCGGTGGTCATTCTTCGGCCATTCTTCATGCGCTTTTTGAAGCTGGTTATGGCGACAGATCACTTTTGATTGGTATCGACCAGGATGATGCCGCATTACGGGAAGCATCAGAGCGGCTGAGGATGTACAAGGCTGGTTTGGTTCTGGTCAAAGGAAATTTTCAGGATATAGAAGGTATCATCAGCAGGGTGTGTTGCGAAAAAGAGAGAGATCCGCTTGTGGCTGGCATTCTGCTTGATCTTGGGGTTTCATCATTCCAGATTGATACCCCAGAACGGGGGTTCAGTTATCTCAGGGATGGTGCGCTTGATATGCGGATGGATAGCAGTGCCTCTCTGAGAGCCTGCGACATTGTCAATAGCTATGAAGAGAGAGAGCTGGCGAGGCTTTTTTATCGATACGGTGAAGAGCCAAGAAGTCGGAGTATAGCAAAAGCTGTTGTTGCGTATCGCCAGATACATGGTTCAGTTGGTGGTACACAAGAGCTTGCTGCAATTATCCGCGATAACGCGCATGGAGGTGAAAAGGTGATCAAAACCCTTTCAAGAGTTTTTCAGGCGCTGAGAATTGAGGTGAACGGTGAGCTTGATGTGCTCAGTCGGGCTCTTGACGGCGGAATTAATTGTCTGGAAGGCCATGGTCGTATGGCGGTTATCAGTTATCACTCTCTTGAGGACAGGATAGTTAAACAAGCCTTTGCTGAAAAAGCAAAGAGTGACTGGGGGCCAAAAGGGGTCGGCTTGAGGGAGCCTCTGGCCTATGGAGAGATTGCTCTGGTGACCAAAAAGCCTTTGATTGCTACTCCGAAAGAGATAGCATTGAACTCAAGGGCCAGAAGTGCGAAATTGCGGGTTATTGAAAAAATCCCTCTGCGGAGGTTGTTGTGAAAAAGAGTAAACTAACTGATTTCCTTGGCAATTTTCGGAAAGGTATGAAGAGCAGAGAGAAGAGTGCAGCAGCAGAGTTACCTGTCTCAAAGCGCTTCGGGGAGGTTAAGGTGGTTCAAGGCGGTGAGGATTTTTCACCGATTGAGCCAGCTATCAATACATTGAAGTTCGATATTGTCTCGTTGTTGCAGCTCAAGACTTTTCTTTATCTGCTTGGCGGGACTCTTATTTTTTTGGTTCAAACCTATAATACTCTTGCAATTATCAACCTTGCCCGACAGAATGAAAAACTTCGGGATCAGATACTGATGACCACCAGTGTGATTACCTCGCAGGAGCTGAAAGTGCACGAATTGCATAGCATTCATAATATTGCACAAGATGCGTTAAAAATTGGTCTTGAGCCTTCAGTTATTCCTCCGGTTGAACTCCGGCCCTGAATGGATGTGCTGCTCAATGAACGATGAACGGGAGGACTTATGAATGATCCACAGAGCATCAGGCCACCGGATGATAAAGAGTTTGGCAGGAGGCTCGGTATTGTTGTTTTCGGATTTTCAATGTTTATAGCGGCAATTATTGGCATGTTGCTCAATATCCAGGTGGTCAATGTCAAGAAATATAAGCAGAAAGCAATAAAACAGTATGAGAGGGTTGTGACGGAGGTGGCGCAACGGGGTGTGATTCTTGATCGCAATTCACGGATGCTGGCTGAGAGCATTGAATCCATCTCATTTTATGCGGATCCCGTCAAAGTCAGGAATACTCCGTTGTTTGATGACAAAGA
Organism: uncultured Chlorobiaceae bacterium; assembly: GCA_903994365.1. Classification (GTDB taxonomy): domain Bacteria; phylum Bacteroidota; class Chlorobiia; order Chlorobiales; family Chlorobiaceae; genus Chlorobium. Next base: position 144,900 of record CAJEXL010000001.1, read on the forward strand.
GAGGCCGGTTATTGACAAAAATACCGGTAAACAGAAGAGCTACGATAATAGTGTCGCTGTTGCCGCACTTTTTTCAAGTCAGTTGGGAGTCAATCGGCAAGAGTGCCTCAAGGAGTTGCGGCGCACCAAAGGAATGGCCGTCCTTGGACGGAAGATTTCTGTAGCAAAAGCGTTGCCTCTGATGCAGGAAAAGATACATGGGATCTGGTTTGACAAGGAGCAGCAGCGGTATTACCTCAATGTTGCCGCCCAGTTGATCGGTTCGACCGACAGCAAAAATGAGGGAAGCAGCGGGCTGGAGCTTCAGTTGAACAAAGAGTTGAAAGGACGTGACGGGACAAGAATTTTCCAGCGTAATGCCACGGGAGCTCGCTACCCTGCTCCCGATGTGCAGCAGCAGGATGCCGTGGAGGGTAATTCCGTACAATTGACTCTTGATGGCGATATTCAAAGTATTGTGGAAGATGAGCTCTCTCTGGCTGTAGAGAAGTTTCAGGCTGAAGCGGCTTCCAGTATTGTTATGGATGTTCGTACCGGAGAGATTCTTGCCATGGCCAACAATCCAGCCTTTGATCTTAATCGCAGAGAGACATGGACACCTGAATTGGCGCGTAATCGAGCCGTGACAGACAGTTACGAACCTGGTTCGACCTTCAAGCTGATCATGGCTGCGGCAGCAACGGACATCCTCAAAAGAAAGGCCGAAGATCTGATTTTCGCCAATAATGGCGTTTTGCCTCTCTATAATCTGAAGATAAAGGATCATGAGGCTTATGGCACCATAACGTTTCGCCAGGCAATCATGTACTCAAGCAATGTTGTTGCCGCGAAGACTGCAATGGCTGTTGGTCGGGAGAATTTCAATGCCTATGCAAGAAATTTTGGCTTTGGGAAGAGAACTGGCATTGGCCTTATCGGAGAGTCTCCAGGCAGGGTTCGTTCTCTTGCCAATTGGGACAGAACGACACTTCCCTGGATGGGTTATGGCTATCAGGTGATGGCAACCCCGTTGCAGACGCTGCTCTCGTATGCGACTATCGCCAATGATGGTGAGCTGATGCGCCCCTATATTATTAAAAAGATTGTTGCTGCAGATGGACGGATTGTTCGGGAGAATTCGCCTGAAATAATACGGCGGGTGGTTTCCGTGGCTACAGCGAGATATCTTGGGAAAGAGTATTTCAAGGCTGTTGTTGACAGTGGTACCGCCAAAAATGCCGCGTTGCCGGGAATCAGTGTGGCTGGTAAAACCGGAACGGCTCAGCGCGCAGCAGGAGGCTCTTATGCCAATCCGGTCTATGTCTCTTCATTTGTTGGTTATTTCCCGGTTGAAGCTCCACGGTATGCCATTATTGTGAATGTGGAACGGCCGAGAACCGCCTATTATGCCGCGACTGTTGCTGTACCGGTGTTTGCTGGTATTGCCAAAAGAATGATTGCCTGCTCCGAGGAGATGCAGAAAAATCTTGCTGTTCCGTCACCGGAACAGGCCGCGCTTGATGCTGTTGCTACCGTAGTGGTACCAGAACTCAAGGGGCTCAAAGGGCGTGATGCGCAGCGATTGCTGAAATGGCTGAAGCTGGAGATGGATTATTCTGGAAATTTTGACGGGTTTGTTGTTGCCCAGAACGTCACACCTGGGAGCATGGTGCAAAAAGAGAGAACGATCAAGGTACAGCTTGCTTCAAGAAAGATAAACAAAACCACTTCATGACTCTCTCAATAAAGAGTGCTCACCATCAGGTGCTGCACCTTGATATGCTGCTCAATGCTGTTGCCTCTCTTGCTCTTGCCGGAGAGGCTGGTACGGATATTGTCGTTCAGCATATCACGATTGATTCAAGAGAGGTTGAGCCAGGCTCTCTTTTTGTGGCGGTGCGAGGCTACTGTATTGACGGCCATCGTTTTATTTCCAGCGCAGTGGAGCGTGGGGCAGTGGTGGTTATCTGCGAGGAGTTTCCCCCTGATATTGCATCATCCTGCCTTTATATACAAGTTGCCGATGCTCGCAAGGCTCTTGCCGGGGTGGCTCGTATCTTTTACGGCAATGCTGCTGACCAATTGAAGATTATAGGGGTGACCGGCACCAATGGTAAAACTACAACAGCAAGGTTGATTACGGCAATGCTCAACGCCAACGGTATTTTTGCGGGCTACATTGGCACCAATCTTTGCCTGATTGGGGGCTTTTCTATGCCGCTTGATCGTACGACTCCGGAGGCTCATGAGCTGCATGCACTCTTTTCTCTTATGGTTGAGGCCGGATGCCGCGCGGTCGTGATGGAGGTTTCATCCCATGCGCTTGTGCTTCAGCGAGTCTATGGGCTTCGGTTTCATGCAGCGCTCTTTACCAATCTGACCATGGAGCATCTTGATTTTCATACAACGATGGCTGAGTACGCTTCAGCCAAGCAGCAGTTGTTCGATCAGCTTGCGCCAGAAGGTTTTGCTGTTTTCAATAGTGATGACTCCTTTGCCATACAGATGGCTTCACGGGTAGCGCATGAAAAAATATACTGTTGTACATTGCAGGGCGGCTCTCCCCCGCCAGCGCAGTGTCGGCATCATTTTGAAGCCAAAATTCTTGAGAGTACGCTTGCATCAAGTGTGGTCGCTCTCCATTTTCCGGAGAGGATTCTGACGATGCGGGTTGGATTGCCGGGCTCTTTCAATGTTATGAATGTGCTTGAGGCTGCTGCCATCGGTTTTGGTATGGCGCTCTCCCCTGAAGAGATCTGCCACTCTCTTTCAGCAATCTCTGCCGTTGACGGGCGTATGGAAAGAGTGAGTGACGGTAGCCAGGGGTATTCGGTTTTTGTTGATTATGCTCATACGCCTGACGCGCTCTTCAAGGTGCTTGAAACCCTTCGTCTTCTCAAGCCGGCAGCTTCACGTCTGCTTCTGCTGTTCGGGTGTGGAGGCAACAGAGATCGCTCCAAACGTCCTGAAATGGGGCGCATAGCTTCGGAGGCAGCCGATATGGTCATTCTGACCTCCGACAATCCTCGGGATGAGGATCCGGAGATGATTCTTGATGAGATTGAACGAGGGATTACAGGAGGCCATTATATGCGGACAAGTGACCGTGCTGAAGCAATCGGCCAGGCGGTCGCCATGCTCAGGGAGGGCGATGTGCTTCTTGTTGCGGGCAAAGGGCACGAACGGTATCAGGAGATTGCAGGGAAAAAATATCCATTTTCGGATCAGGAACATTTAATAAAGAGTATGCGGAAAAAAGGCGCTGAATATTCGGTGAAGGAGAGCGTATGCCGGTAAAGGGTGTATTGCGGAGTAATGATTTTCGTGAACTTGGCGAGGTTATTGTTTCCAGGGGGGGCTCTCCGCCAGTTGAGATTGTGGAGCCGAATGTGGCCATTGATTCAAGGGAGATAACGGAGGGAGCCATTTTTGTCGCACTGAAGGGAGAGCAGAGGGATGGGCACTGCTATACTGATATGGCCTTTGGGAAGGGCGGGAGCTGGGCGATGGTCAGCCGTGAATGGTATGAGGCCGGGGGTTCACCGGAACCACCTGCGGGCAAAGGGTATATTGTGGTCACGGATCCTGTTGCGGGGTTGCAACAACTCTCAATACTCTATCGGAATACCTTTTCTCTCCCTGTGATTGCCATTGGCGGAAGTAATGGCAAGACCACAACCAAAGAGATGGTTGCCTCGGTTCTTGGCACCGGATTCAAGGTGTCGATGAGCCAGGGTAATCGTAACAACCATCTCGGGGTGCCTCTCACTCTTTTGCAGTTCAGGCGCGATACCGATGTTGCCGTTGTTGAGGTGGGCATCAATCATCCTGGCGAGATGGGCGTGCTGGCTGGTATCGTCCGGCCGACCCATGCGCTCTTGACCAATATCGGCCATGAGCACCTTGAGTTTCTTCTTGATCTTGACGGTGTTGCCACTGCTGAAACGGAGCTGTTCGACTATATGCGTAACCATGGCGGCACTACTTTTGTCAATGTTGATGATTCTCGTCTCAGGGTTTCAGGCTCGGCCATTTCAGGGAGTTGTTTTTACGGAACGTCGGACTATCCTGACCGCTCCTGTTGGGCCAATGCTATTTCGGTTGAGCGGGATGGCCGACTCTCTTTTCTTTTAACCTCTCCAGCCGGAGCCGAACGGGTTACCCTGAATTTTACCGGCAGGCATAATGTTATCAATGCTGTTGCCGCCGCCTCTGTCGGCCTCCATTTCGGCCTTTCGTTGAGCCGGATTCGTGAAGGGCTCGAAGCCCTTGCTCCTGCTCCTGGCTGGAAACGGCTTGAGGTACTTGATGTGGCCGGTCTGAGGATTCTCAATGATACCTATAATGCCAATTCAGATTCCATGCGTCTGGCAATTGATGCGCTTTGTGATATGCCATGCGAAGGGCGAAGAGTGGCTGTGCTTGCGGATATGCTTGAGCTTGGAGCCGCAGGAGATGTTGAACATGAGCTCATTGGACGTTATCTTCACGATCGGTCAGTTGATACACTCTTTACCCTTGGCCAGAAGGCGCGGCTGATTTGTCGGGAGAATCCGGACTCTTGCCGAGGCCATTTTGGGAGCCATGAGACACTTCTCGCTGCTCTGCTTGGTGAGTTGCGTGATGGCGATGCGGTGCTCTTCAAGGGATCAAGAGGAATGAAGCTTGAGGGTGTTGTTGACGCTCTTGTCAAAGAAAGAACCATAACCGGGCAACAATAAGGTATGCTTTACTATCTCCTTAAATACATTAATGATACGTTTGACCCTCCAGCGCTTCATGTGATTGAATATCTCACCTTCAGGGCGAGCGCTGCGGCTATAACGGCGCTCCTGATCACGATTTTTGCCGGGCCTGTGTTTATCAGATATCTGAAATCCCGGTTTATTGAGCCAATCAAGGAGGAGGCGCCTCCAGAGCACAAAAAGAAAAAGCAGTTGCCAACCATGGGTGGGGTGCTCATTATCTTTTCCATAGAGATGTCCGTGCTGCTCTGGTCGAAGTTCATGGATCCTCATGTCTGGCTTATTATGCTGGCCGTTTTTTGGATGGGGGTCATTGGCTTTATTGATGACTACCGGAAGGTGGTGCTGAAGATCAAGGGAGGGCTTTCGGCTCGCTACAAGCTGATCGGTCAGGTCTCGCTCGGCCTGGTGATTGGCCTCTATACATGGTTTGATCCTGCTTTTTCGGTGTTGCTCTCTACCACAACGGTACCGTTTTTCAAGCATCTGACCATTGATTATGGCATTTTTTATATTCCGATCGTTATTTTTATTGTGACGGCAGTGTCGAACGCTGTGAATCTGACCGATGGGCTTGATGGGCTCGCTGCCGGAAGTTCTGCTATTGTGTTTATAGGTCTTGCCGGTTTTTCCTACCTTGCTGGAAATGCGGTCTATGCGGTCTATCTCAATATTCCCTTTATTCCTGGCGGAGGCGAGGTGGCTGTGGTGAGTATGGCCATTGTGATGTCTTGTGTTGGATTTTTGTGGTTTAATACCAATCCTGCCGAGATCATCATGGGTGATACCGGTTCGCTGGCTCTTGGCAGTGCTATTGGTGTTATTGCCCTGCTTATCAAGCAGGAGCTGCTTTTGCCGTTGATGGCCGGGATATTTTTTATCGAAACGCTCTCGGTTTCGTTGCAGGTACTCTATTTCAAGTACACGAGAATGATGACAGGAGAGGGGAAGCGCATCTTTTTGATGGCTCCGCTTCATCACCATTTTCAGTTAAAAGGGTGGGCTGAACAGAAGATCGTGATCAGGTTCTGGATTTTGACGATTCTCTTTTTTCTGGCAAGCCTCATGACCTTAAAACTCAGATAACAATTATGGACATAAAGGGTAAAAAGGTATCGGTTATTGGTGCAGGAAAGAGTGGTCTTGCTGCTGCGGAGCTGCTTGTGCGTGAGGGGGCGAAGGTGTTTGTCAGCGAATCGGGCACTATTGGTGAGAAGGGGCTGTTGCTTTTGAGCGAGATGCAGATTCCTTTAGAAGAGGAGGGGCATACTGATCGGGTGTATGATGCTGATTTTTGCGTTATCAGTCCGGGTATTCCTCCTTTTGCTCCAGTTGTAGAGCTCATGCAGGTACGAGGTATTCCTCTCTACAGCGAGATAGAGATAGCGAGCCTGTTTTGCCGTGCGAGGATTGTCGGTATTACCGGCACGGATGGAAAGACCACCACATCAACCATAGTCCATCGCATCTGCGAAGAGGATGGGCGTCGCAAAGGGTATCGGTCGTTCAGTGTCGGTAATATAGGGGTGCCTTTTTCGTCGATGGTCAGGCAGATGAGCGCTGGTGATGTTGCCGTGGTTGAACTGAGCAGTTACCAGCTTGAGCGCTCCCCTTCCCTTAGGCCTGATGTTGCGGTTATCACCAATATTACGCCAGATCATCTTGGCCGTTATAATGGAGACCTGCGGCAGTATGCTGCGGCAAAGTTCAGGATCTATGCAAACCAGCGGCCTGAGGATACGCTTGTCTATAATGCGGATGATCCACTTCTGCATGCTCATTTTACTGCCGATAATGCTCAATTTCCTTTCAGAATTTATCCTTTCGGGATGGAGCCGGATGTCCGGGGCGAGATTGATTGCCGTCTTGTTTTGCTTGATGGAGATACGGTTATTGTGCGTACGGATAATGGCGTTGAGCGGGTTATGGCCACTTCAGAGGTTCTCAAAAAAAGTTTCCGGGGGCGGCATAATATTTCGAATGTGCTGGCTGCAGTTTCAGTAGCAAGGGCGCTTGGTATCGGTAATGAACCACTCCTTGCTGCGCTCAGGTCGTTCCAGGGGGTGGAGCATCGTCAGGAGTTTGTCAAGAGTATCGATGGCGTTGACTGGGTTAACGATTCAAAAGCTACAAACCTCAATGCGATGCGTCAGGCGCTTGAGTCACTCCCCTCCACCGCAGTGCTTATTGCCGGTGGCAGGGATAAAGGCAACGATTATGCGACTATTGCTGAGCTGGTCAGAGAGAAAATCTCGCTGCTGATTGCGATTGGAGAGTCTCAGGGAAAGATTGTCGCTGCTTTTGATGGTATTGTTCCTCTCAAGGCAGCGGGGTCACTGGAAGAGGCGCTTCTTGTTGCCCGTGAGGTGGCGGAGCCTGGCCAGAGCGTACTTTTTTCACCAGGGTGTGCAAGTTTTGACATGTTCGATAATTTTGAAGAGCGTGGCCGGCAGTTTAAAGAATGTGTTCATCGTTTACACTGATGCTGACTCCTGATAACATTCGCAACTCCTCTCTCCCCCCGGTAACAGAGCTGCTTGAATCGCCCTCAATCGGTGAGGTGATTGCTGGCAAACTGTTGATGCTTATCGTTTTTTTGCTGATGTGTATCGGTATCGTCATTGTCTATAGTAGTGGAGCAGGATGGGCGGTGACAAAGTACTCAAGTTCTGAATATTTTCTTTGGCGGCAGCTCACCTTTGCGGTGCTCGGAAGTTTCACCGTTCTGCTTGTTTCACAGATGGATTACCATGTGTTCTGGAAGATGAGCAAGATTATTCTTTTTGCCAGCATTATTCTGCTGACGCTGCTTCTGGTTATGAAGGTTGTTGGCCTCATCTCCGGTGCGGCGCGATGGATAGGTTTCGGGCCGATTAAATTTCAGGTGTCGGACTTTGCCAAGTATGCCATTATTTTCCATTTTTCCCGTCTTATCACCGAAAAACAGTCCTACATAAGGGATTTGAATAACTCCTATTATCCACTACTGACGCTTTTGATGACGGTTGTAGCCTTGGTGGCCCTTGAACCCAACTTCAGCACGGCATCGCTTATTGCGATTATTGGCTTTATGCTTATGTTTATCGGTGGGGTCAATATCCGTTATCTCTTGACTACCTTTTCACTGCTGATACCCATTGCCGGAGTCTTTGCTATTGCAGCACCCTATCGGGTTGCTCGCTTGCTCTCTTTTTTCAGCGGAGATGAAAAAGGGTTGAGCTACCAGGTTGCGCAGGCGTTGATTGGTTTGGGAAATGGTGGGCTGCTGGGTCTCGGTATCGGGGCAAGCAAGCAGAGGGATCTCTATCTTCCGCTCTCCTACAATGACTTTGTTTTTGTCGTTATCGGAGAGGAGTACGGATTTGTAGGCGCCTTGGCTGTTATTGCGCTTTTTGCCGGTTTTTTTGTCTGTGGAATTATCATTGCCAAACATGCTCCTGATAGTTTTGGCAAATATGTGGCAAGCGGTATTACAACAGCAATCTCTCTCTTTGCCTTTATCAATATTGCAGTGGCCTGTCATCTTTTGCCGACAACCGGTGTCGCCCTCCCCTTTATAAGCTATGGAGGGACGGCGCTCCTTTTTAACTCACTTGGTGTAGGTATTCTTATGAGCATATCGCGGTACAAAAAGCGGGAGAGCCAGAAGGTTATCAGCCCTGATGGCACTGAAGGGAGAAGCGCGTGAAGGTACTTTTTGCAGGCGGAGGAACGGGAGGTCATTTATATCCGGGCATTGCCATGGCTGGAGAACTCAGAAAGATTTTGCCGAATGTGGAGATCTCTTTCGCTGGAACAACCAGTGGCATTGAGGCGACGGAGGTACCAAGGCTTGGTTATAAGCTTCACCTGATTCCAGTCAGAGGTCTGAAACGGGGCCGATCGTTGGTCAATGTTGTTGCTAATCTTGGTGTGCTTGCTGATTTTGCCGCTGCTCTGGGCCGAGCTGTTGCTCTGGTTCATCGTGAGGCCCCCGATGTTGTTGTGGGTACCGGTGGATTTGTGAGTGCGCCACTGCTTCTGGCGGCCCAGCTTATGCGGAAAAAAACACTTATCCAGGAACAGAATGCCTTTCCGGGTGTGACGACAAAACTGCTTGCAGCGCTTGCCAGTGAGGTGCATCTCTCTTTTGAGGATGCCCGTCGATTTCTTCCAAAAAACCGGCGGATTTTTGTTTCCGGCAATCCTGCGAGATCGTTTGAGGTCGAAGATCTGTCTCATGCGCGTGCTCGTTTTGGCTTGCGTGAAGAGCGCCCGACCCTGCTGGTGTTCGGAGGGAGCAGGGGCGCTCGCGCCATCAACAATGCAGTGCTTCGGCACCTTGGCGAGATTACGGCTTCATCAAACCTGCTCTGGCAGACTGGCGCGCTTGATTATGAGCGCATCAGGGGGTTGGTGGCGTCTTCACCTCACCTTTGGATTGCTCCTTATATTGAAGAGATGGGTGCGGCATACAGCATAGCCGCTCTTGTGCTTTGTCGCGCAGGGGCCTCATCCATTGCCGAATTGACCAATCTTGGCAAGCCGTCGGTTCTTGTTCCCTATCCGTTTGCTACTGGAGATCATCAGCGACACAATGCGAAAGCCTTGGTGACGGGAGGTGCGGCTCTCGTGGTTGAGGATGACTCTCTTGGCGATGAGGGTGCGATAAAAAATATTCTTGCATTATTGAATAATCCCGGAAAATTGCGGATCATGGGTGATGCTTCGCGGAAATTGGCCTATCCTGATGCGGCCCATCAGCTTGCACTGCGTATTATTGCGCTTGCTCAAAAACATTAAAGAATTGGACTCATGGAACTGGGAAGAACAAAAAGTGTTCATATTGTAGGTATAGGCGGAGCTGGCATGAGCGCCATTGCGGAGCTGCTCCTCAAGTCAGGTTTCGGAGTAACTGGTTCTGACCTCTTGTCAGGAGAGGTGACCGACAAGCTGGTTGAACATGGGGCAATAATTTATCGTGGTCACCGGGCCGAGCAGGTCGCCTCGTGTGATGTGGTGGTCTACTCCTCTGCGATCAGGCCGGAGGAGAATATTGAAATTATTGCCGCCCGAAAAGCGGGTATTCCGGTTATCAAGCGGGACGAGATGCTTGGCGAGCTTATGCGCTATAAATATGGAATATGTATCTCGGGTACCCACGGCAAGACGACCACGACAGCGATGATAGCCACCATGCTTATCGAATCGGGGGAGTTGCCGACCGTCATGATTGGAGGTATATCGGACTATCTGAAAGGGAGCACGGTTGTTGGTGAGGGTAAATACATGGTTATTGAGGCGGATGAGTATGACCGTGCTTTTCTGAGGCTTACCCCGACCATTGCCATTGTCAACAGCCTTGAATCAGAGCATCTGGATACCTATGGAACGCTGGATGAGCTGAAAAAGGCCTTTATTGCCTTCGCCAATAAAGTGCCTTTTTACGGGCGGGTCATCTGTTGTGTTGACTGGCCGGAGATCCGAAAGATTATTCCGTTGATGAACCGTCTCTACACCACCTTCGGAATTGATGAGCCTGCGGATGTTATGGCTTCTGATCTGCTTCTTGAAAAAGAGCGAGCCATCTTCACGGTAAAGGCTTATGGTCATGTGTACCGCGATGTTTGTATCAATGTTCCGGGGCGTCACAACGTGCTCAATGCTCTGGCGGCCTTTTCCGCAGGAGTGGAGTTGGGAATTCTGCCTGAAAAACTTATTGCCGGATTAAGTCGATACACCGGAATGAGGAGAAGATTCCAGGTGAAATACAGCAATAATGAGGGGCTGATGGTGGTAGACGATTACGCGCATCACCCCTCGGAGGTTAAAGCGACGGTCAGAGCTGCAAAAAGTGGATGGCGTGACTCCAGGGTCGTGGCAATTTTTCAGCCACACCTCTTTTCCCGTACGAGGGAGTTTGCCGATGAATATGGTTGGGCGCTCTCACGGGCAGATATGGTTTATGTTGCCGATATCTATCCTTCACGTGAGAAGGCGGCTGATTATCCCGGTGTCGGGAGCGAATTGGTTGCTGCGGCAGTTCGAAAGGCAGGGGGAAAGCATGTTGCGTATATCGATGACCAGGAGGCTCTGTTTTCGGCAATCATGGAGCAGGCTGTCAACGGGAATATGCTCCTTTTTATGGGAGCCGGAGATATTACCCATCTTGCATCAAGGGTTGCTGAATCCTGCAAGTCATTGTGATGGGCTGTACAGATTAAGCTGCGGTTGTTATGAAAGAAAAAAGATTGTTTTATGCCTGATTCCGAATCGAGGGACTATCCAGATTATCTCACGGAGCCCATGCCCCCGGAATCACCGCTCACTGCCGTTCCGAGCCATGCTGGCCGGAGGTTTGTGCTGTTATTTATTATCATGGCCGTCGTTGTTGCACTGGCAGGCTTGGCAACCTCAGCCTCACGATGGAAAAAAGAGGTGGTTGTGCGTGGTTTTGTTGTGGATGGGGAGTCGATTATTCCTGAACGCGAGTTATTGTCACGCATGGCAGAGTATAAAGGGACAAATCTTCAGGGGCTTGATACCAATGAGCTAAAACTGCGGATTATGGTTCTTCCTTATCTTCGGGATGCGGTGATTACCAAGGAACTGAACGGCACCGTTCGTGTCAAAGTTGTAGAGCGGGAGCCTGTTGCGCTGGCACTTCTTGGCAGCAGTATCATGGTTATCGATCGGCAAGGATCTCTTCTTCCCTGGAGAAAAGAGGTTGCCAGCCGTTTTCCTGATCTTTTTTCAATTGGCGGAATAAGCCGGTTGACCATTAATGAGAATGGTCTTCAGCAACTTGACCGGCGGGATGTTGCTTTGATCCTTCAATTTCTTGATGCTCTTTCAAAGACAGATTATGCAAGCCTGCTCATCAGGGAATTGCATCTTGCGTCGAACAACTTGAGCTGGTGTATTGCTGTTCAGGAGCCAGCCCGGTTTATTATTGGTAATGATGGCAACTTTAAGGAAAAGTTGAAAAAATTTGAGATATTCTGGCAAAAGGTTGTTTCAAAAAAAGGGTTTGGCTTTTATGACACGGTTGATCTGCGGTTCAGAGAGAGGATCTTTACAACGCGTCCTCCTTCTCCAGAGGTAAAACCGGGTCTTCCCCAGTGATAATAAGGTAAGAGTAGAACAATGCTGAAAAGCAATATTGCGGTTGGTCTTGATATAGGAACGACGAAGGTGTGCGTTGTGGTGGCCGAAAAGGATGAGATCGGCAAGCTTAATGTTCTTGGAAAAGGTCGTTCTAATTCTGATGGCCTCCAGCGGGCTACGGTTGTCAATATCAACAAGACGGTTGCGGCTATAAGGGCAGCAGTTGCTGATGCTGAGCGAGAATCCTCTATTCGTATTCATGGTGTTGATGTCGGTATCTCCGGAGCGCATGTTCACTGTATTCACAGTAACTCTGAAATCAGTATCAACCAGACTGGAATTGTCAATGAGTCGGATGTGAAGCGGTTTTTGGAGAAGGCGAAGACCAATATCCGATATCTTGATATAGATCATGAAATTATTCATGTGATCCCACAGGAGTTCATTGTTGACGACCAGGAGGGACTTCTTGATCCGATAGGTATGGCAGGGACGACCATGCGAGGGAGCGCCTATATTGTTGTCGGTCTGAGAACAAAAATTCGAAATATCAGGCAGTGCGTCGAAAAGGCAGGTCTGGAGATCAGCGCAATTACCTTTGAGCCTGTTGCTTCGGGTATAGCTGTCATGAAAGAGCGTGAGAAGAAGAGTGGCGTTGTTGTTATTGATATTGGTGGAGGTACAACTGAAGTTGCCATCTATATTGATGGAGCTATTCGCTATTCAGAGGTTATCAAGGTTGCGGCCAATGACGTTACTCATGATATTGCCCATGGTGTCAGGGCGCTCTACGAGGTCGCTGAAGATCTCAAAATAAAGCATGGCTGTGCCTACAACAAGCTGAGTGGAGAGGATGAAGAGCTTCTTATAGAGGGAATCGAAGGGCGTCCACAGAAATCCGTGCCAAAAAGTTCGTTGACGATGATCATTGAGGCGAGGATGATGGAGATTCTGGAACTTGTCCGTGATTCAGTCAAACGTTCGGGCTATTACGAGTATCTTAACGCTGGCGCAATTATAACAGGAGGCGGGTCACTTCTGCCAGGAACGGAGGAGTTGACTCATGATATTCTTGGCCTTGATGTTCGAATAGGTTACCCGGAAGGGGTTTCAGGAGGGATCAAAGGCTCGGTTAATAACCCTATGTATGCAACAGTTATGGGTCTTGTCGCTCATGCCTTTCAGAATAACCTCGCGGTGAATCAAAGTTTTGCTGCAACAGCAGAGGTTCTGCCGGGTGAAGTTACCTCAGGCTCAGAGGAGCAGTCAGAGGCGCATGAACAGACTCCTGCGGGGAAAAAGATTGTAGACCGTGTGAAAAGATTTTGGGATAATCTCTGATGAGCGAAAGAGAATAAGTGCGTTTTAACGTGGAGATGAACGATGGCATTTGAGCTTGATCCAGGCCTGTTTGACAATGACCAGGGCAAGGGTGTGACGATAAGAATTGTCGGTGTTGGCGGTTGTGGCGGTAATGCGGTCAACAATATGATCGACCGAAAAATAAGTGGCGTTGAATATATAGTCTTTAATACGGATCGGCAGGCGCTTCTGAATTCGAAAGCCCCTCTCAGGGTGCAGATTGGGAAGAAGGCGACAAGTGGTCTTGGGGCGGGAGCCGATCCCGCCAAAGGACGACAGGCAGCCGAAGACGACAGGGAGATTATTGCGGCTCAGCTCCGTGGAGCTGACCTGGTCTTTATTGCGGCGGGCATGGGCAAGGGGACTGGGACAGGCGCTGCGCCGGTGATTGCCTCTATTGCAAGGAATATGGGGATACTTACCATTGGTGTTGTTACCCGGCCGTTTAACTTTGAGGGTCAGGTCAAATCGAAAATTGCCGATGGTGGAATCGCCGAACTGCGCAAATATATTGATACTCTTATTCTTGTCGAGAATGAGAAGATTCTCAGTATTGCCGAAGAGGGAGTAAGCGCAACTGAAGCATTCAATATGGCAAACGATGTTCTTTACAGGGCGGCAAAAGGTATTGCTGACATTATTACCCGGCATGGGCATGTCAATGTTGACTTTGCTGATGTTCGGAGTATTATGTCGGGAGCGGGTGATGCCGTTATGGGCTCTGCGGCTGCAGCAGGTGAACGCCGTGCGCTGAAGGCATCATCCGATGCAATCAACAGCCCCCTGCTTGAGGGAGTGTCGATAAAAGGGGCGAAAGGGGTTCTGGTCAACATTACGGGCCAGGTCACCATGCGTGACATGTCGGATGCCATGAACTATATCGAAGAGCAGGTTGGCAGTGAAGCAAAGATTATTAACGGATATGTTGATGAGCCGCAGGTATCGGGTGAGATCAGGGTCACCGTTATCGTTACGGGCTTCAAACGAAAAGATCAGGATGATGGAAAGGCTCCTGCTGCGCGACGTCCTGTTGCCGCAGTGCCTGGTATGAGATCTGGACAGCTTCCTGCCGCAGGTAGAAAGCCGGTTTCTCATTATCCTGAACGGCAGGAAGAGGATTTGCGAATTCCTGCCTATATCCGCAGGCAGATGTCGATCAATGACCCGCATGATGTGGGTTTGAGGAGCAATCATGCCCAGGAGGCTGATCACAGTTCGCTGCTTGCAGGGGACAGAGGAGAGCGAGAAAATATAATCCAGAAAGGTTTGTCAGACACTCCGGCATACCTTCGTCGGAAAAATAACGGAAATTAAAAAAGGTTTATGCACTATTGTACGCTTTCCGCAGAGGATGCGGTAGCAAAAATCAAGTCAGGTGACAGGGTATTTTTGCATACTGCGGCAGCAACGCCGCAACGGTTGATTGATGCCATGGTTCAGAGGGCCGGCGAGTTAAAAAATGTTGAAATTGTCAGTCTTCACACTGAAGGCGAGGCTGCTTATGCAAGGCCGGAGTATCGGGAAAGCTTCAGGCTCAATGCGTTGTTTGTTGGGAAAAATGTAAGACAATCTGTTCAACAAGGAGATGGCGATGCCATTCCTGTGTTTTTGAGCGATGTCCCTTCCCTTTTTTACGACCGAATTTTGCCGCTTGATGTCGCACTTGTTCATGTCTCTCCTCCCGACAGGCATGGCTACTGCTCGCTTGGGGTTTCGGTTGATGCCACTCTTGCGGCTGTGCAGTCTGCCAGGCTCGTTATTGCCCAGGTGAACCCGCAGATGCCTCGTACGCACGGTGAAGGATTGCTTCATGCCAGTAAAATCCATGGGATGGTTGAGGTGAATGATCCTCTTCCCGAGACTCCGCGCCATGTTCTCGAAGATGTTGAAATTCGCATTGGCCGTCATATAGCCTCCATTGTTGAGGATGGCGCAACATTGCAGATGGGTATCGGTGCAATTCCTGATGCCACCCTTGCTGCGCTTTCCGGACACAGGGATCTGGGTATTCATTCTGAGATGTTCTCGGATGGAGTGATTGATCTTGTAGAAAAAGGGGTGATCAATGGCAGCAAGAAGCTGAGTCATCGGGAGATTATTGTCGCCAGTTTTCTCGTTGGCACCCGGCGGCTCTATGATTTTGTTGACGATAATCCTCTTGTTGAGATGCTTCCTTCCGATTATGTCAATGATACGCGGGAGATAAGGAGAAATCCCCGGGTCACAGCGATTAACAGTGCACTCGAAATTGATATGTCTGGCCAGGTTTGTGCCGACTCAATCGGGCAAAAATATTTCTCAGGTGTAGGCGGGCAGATGGATTTTATTCGCGGGGCAGCTCTCTCCAAGGGAGGCAAACCGATTATTGCACTACCATCAACTACCAAACATGGACTTTCCAGGATTGTTCCGCAGCTTAAGCCAGGGGCTGGAGTTGTTACCACGAGGGCCCATGTTCAGTATGTCGTAACCGAGTTCGGTATTGTTAACCTCCATGGCAAAAATCTCCGTCAGAGAGCGGAAGCGCTTGCAAGTATAGCTCATCCCGATTTCAGGGAGGAGATATCTCGTCAGGCCCATGAGCTCTATGGCTCTTACGGCAGGCGTTTTATGTAACTGTTGTTTTGGAGCCGACACCGATAAGGCTCACCATACGACCGGTTGTTCCTTTATCGCGGCGGTACGAGAAGAAGAGAGTGCTGTCGCGATATGAGCAAAAGGGGGAGCGCTCAATATTGGCTATCTGAATTCCTGCGTCAAGCAGTTGCTGGAAGTTTACCTTCCCGAGATCGAGCAGGTATTTTTCCTCTTTCGCTGAGAGGTGTGACGGACTGCTTTCATCAGCCCGAAATGCCTTTGCCACCTCTCGACTAACTTCATAGGCATCACCTGAAATACCTGTCCCTATCCAGGCAATACATTCTGACGGCAGAGAGCCAAAGTTTTTTTGCATCGCATCAATGGTTTTGAGCACAATCTCACCTGCGGCCCCTTTCCAGCCAGCATGAATCGCGCATGAGGCATTGTGCCGGGGGTCAAAAACAAGTATGGGGTAGCAGTCGGCGGTAAAGACCGAGAGGAAGAGATTCTCTTTGTTTGTGATGAATGCATCATAGCCGTGGTAAGCTCCTGGTTTTTCTGCGAGAAGTATTTCTGTGCCATGGACTTGCTCCGAACGAACCATTTGTTCATGATCAATACCTGCCGCTGCACAGAGGCGACGTGTGTTTTCGTGCACACACTCCGGTCTGTCATCAGTATTGGTTCCGAGGTTCAATGATGCATACATTCCTTCGCTAACTCCACCGGTTCTGGTGCTTTGCAGCGCTATAAGTTCCGGGTAGTTTCTGAAGATCCCCGGGATGATATACTCAGAGGGTTCAGGGAGGCAAGTTTCCTGCATGGCAGCTAAATCAGAGATCATTCCGTAGGTGCTTGGCAAAAAGTCATTCCGTAATTCAGCATTGAGCTTTGCTTTAATCATGAGTATCTTGGCTATTTATTACGGAATCGATTACTGTGGAACGCCTGGTATTTGCACTTAATTGGCAAAACTGGTTATTTCTGAAGCTCACATTCCTGTGAATAATATGATTTTTATCAATCTCTTTTTACCATGATAGATAATCTGCGGTAAAGCATTCATTATTTAAGGAAGTAGTCGTATCTTCACCAATAAATTGAGTTGGTGCCATTGCCGCATTTAATTGTTTTGTTCCTTGCAGATCGCGGTGCCTGTTTTAATGAAATCGTAAGGAGCTTGACGATGGTAGTGCTTGATGATGAGAGGTTTCCGGCTAAATTTGGACGTTCGGTTCGTGCGGTCTCCGATTATATGGGAATTGGTTTACAGATTGCGGCGAGCTTTGCTTTTTTTGTTTTTCTGGGCTATTGGGCAGATACTCAGGCTGGGACATCGCCATTACTGCTTTTGGCGGGAGTTGTGGTGGGAATGGGTGGAATGGCGCTTGTGCTCATGAAGGTTGTTCGAACAGCCAACGCCAAAAAAAAATGATTTATACTGTTAATTGCACTTGTTTAGCGAGAAAGAGGCGGTTGTTATGAAGCCATTGTTTGAATTTTTTATTAAGTTGTTTATCTTATCCGTCATTTTATGGGGGGCTGTATATTTCTCGTTTGAGTCCGCAACTACAGATTATTATTCGGTTTTTCTTGCCTGGGTGATGGTAGTCTGTAATACCGTGGTCGGTTATCTGCTCTTTGAGTATGCAATTGACAAAAGCTCAACAGATTTTACGAAGTTTGTATTTGGCGGTCTTACTGTAAGGTTACTTCTGATGATGGGGATAATTGCCCTGGTTCTTGTCAAAAATCTTGTTGTCGTCAATGATTTTGTTTTTTCATTTTTTGCTTTTTACTGTATTTATGTGATCGTAGAAATTCTTGGTTATCAAAAGAAAAACAAACAGAAAAAGAATAGTGCATGAAACGGTTAAACGTCTTACATCCCAAGTCTCTTGTCAAGGTGATGGCGATCCTTGTTGCTCTTCTTGTCAATACGGGCGGTTTCTCTGGCGAGGCCAGTGCCCAGTCGCCTGAAGCTTCTGCAGAGGTGGTTTCCGCTACGGCTGCAGCATCTGAACATGGTGCGCCTGTTGCTCATGGAGAGGAAAAAGCGGGTGATGTAATCATGCATCATGTTTTTGACAGTAATATTTTTGCCTTTCATCCCTTTGGAGAGATAGAACTACCCAAAATAGCACCTGTTGCGGGTATTGATATTTCGATTACCAAGCATGTCGTCATGATGTGGCTTGTGTCAGCAATTCTTCTGGTTGTTTTCTCTTTCGTGGGCGGCAAGTATAAAAAGATGACCAACCGCCAGGCACCAAAAGGATTGACTAATGCGATGGAAGCGCTGGTCGAGTTTATCCGGCTTGATGTGGCAAAGTCTAACATTGGGCATGGTTATGAAAAGCATCTTCCCTATCTGCTTACCGTATTCTTCTTTATTTTGCTCTGTAATCTTCTTGGTCTCGTTCCTTATGGCGCAACGGCGACAGGTAACATTAACGTAACCCTTGCCTTGGCGATATTTACTTTTTTTATTACCCAGGTTGCTGCGTTGAAAGCTCATGGGCTCAAAGGTTTTCTCGTTCATTTGACGGCAGGCACTCATTGGTCGTTGTGGATTATCATGATTCCTATTGAGGTTATTGGTCTTTTCACCAAGCCATTTGCTCTTGCCATACGACTTTTTGCCAATATGACAGCTGGCCATATTGTGATACTCAGCCTTATTTTTATAAGCTTTATTCTCAAGAGTTATGTCGTCGCCGTAGCGGTTTCTGTTCCTTTTTCGATTTTTATCTATTTGCTTGAACTTTTTGTGGCGTTTCTTCAGGCATTTATTTTTACGATGCTTTCAGCTCTTTTTATAGGCCTTGCTACAGCTCATGAAGGTCATGACGAGCATGCAGCAGAGGTTGCTCATCACTGATTCGCTTTTTATTGATCGATTTTCAAAACTGCTAATTATTTTTTAGCAAAAAACTTACAACAAATAAACGGAGGTAATGACAAGATGGAAGGTTTAGGTTTAGCTTATTTAGGTGCAGGCCTTGGTGCCGGTTTGGCAGTTATTGGCGCCGGTCTTGGTATTGGTAACATTGCAGCTTCTGCCGCTGAGGGTACGGCTCGTCAGCCAGAGGCTACATCGGATATTCGTACCACCATGATTATTGCCGCAGCTCTTATTGAGGGTGTTGCTCTTTTCGGTGAAGTTATCTGTGTGCTTCTTGCTCTTAAGTAAGATTCTGAGCGGTCTGCAGATTCGATACAGAAGATATCCCGATTGTGGCTGCTCTTATCAAGCTGCAATCGGGCTTTATTAATCGTTAACTGAAACATTGTTCATGCTTACGTCAGGAGTTATACTTCTTCAGGCTAATCTTTTGAGCCCGAATCCCGGCCTTATTTTCTGGACTGCTGTAACATTTGTCATTGTGCTCCTTATTCTGAAGAAGATTGCCTGGGGGCCTATTATTACCGCTTTGGAAGAGAGAGAAAAAGGAATTCAGTCATCTATTGACCGTGCGCATCAGGCCAAGGATGAATCTGAGGCTATTTTGCGCAAGAACAAAGAGTTGCTTTCAAAAGCCGATGCTGAAGCTGATAAAATCATCCGCGAAGGAAAAGATTATGCCGAAAAGCTTCGGGCTGATATAACAGGTAAAGCACAAGAAGAGTCCAAAAAAATGATTGCTGCGGCATTGAGTTCAATTGAGCAGGAGAAACATCGTGCGCTTGATGTCTTGAGGAATGAGGTTGCCGATCTTGCGGTCATGGGTGCCGAGAAGATTATCAAGACAGCACTTGATGCTGATATGCAGAAAAAAATAGTTAACAGCATGATTCAGGATCTTTCAACAAAACGTAACTGAAAACGCTCACGACATGTCAAGTTTAATTGCAAGCCGTCGATATGCATCAGCTCTGTTGACTGCCGCAGTGGAGGGGAATTTTCTTGATCAGATTGTCAGGGAGTTTGAGGAGATCAAAGAGGTTCTTCATAACTCACGCGATCTTACTCATACGTTGCGGAGTCCGGTTGTCAACGGTGACAAGAAAATCAAAATCCTTGAAGAAATTTTCAAGGACTCTGTTGGCGATCAAATGTTTGTCTTTTTAAGACTGGTCACCAGAAAAAAAAGAGCCGGGCAGCTTCCTGAAATTATTGACGAGTTTCAAATACTGCTTGACGAAAGGATGGGAGTTGTCAACGCTGCTATTGTCAGTGCTGTCACACTCTCTGACGAGCAGTCTGCCGGTCTGGTTGCACGCCTTGAGTCATATACAGGAAAGCGTGTCAGGGCAACGATGTCTACCAACGCAGCCTTTATTGGAGGTGTCTCTGTTAAAATCGGTGATACTATCTTTGACGGCACCATTAGTCATCAGCTCACGAAACTCAGAGAGGTTCTTGTGTCGGAAACTGCATAAGTGGTGAGGTTTTTAAGCCGGCTTAACGGTCAATAGCCTGCTTTTGCAGGCTATTTTATTTATTCTCTGTGAGCGTCATCGCTTAAAGAAAGAGGTCGCAGGGAGGGGCTTTAGCTCAGTTGGTAGAGCGTCTCGTTCGCAATGAGAAGGTCAGGGGTTCGACTCCCCTAAGCTCCACAAGTATATTCCCCTTACGCATAATGCTGATAGCTTCGCCTATTCGGCTTTTTCAACCACCGCATTTAAAAATGGGATGACTGATTGCTTATCAGGCAAAGAGATTGTAATTTCGCTCTTCTAATAAGGTTGTTGAGTCATGCAGTCAGCTACCAATTAGAAAAAAGAGATGAGTCAAAATAGTGCGAAAGTTGACAGGGCGACTCGTCTTTTAATCTGGTTTACCACGATGGCGGCCGGGGTCATTATCCCGTCCGTGGTGGGGAGCTTCCGGGCTTGTGCCCGTTTTTTACCTTGCCTGGCTTTTCCACCTGTGGATGTTGTGGTGTGTGGGAGAAGCCTGGCAAGAGCAGTACACGCCTCTGCTGATAAATGCTCAATTTGATGGGTATGGTTTCGGATAGTTTTTTAGTTCTCCGATAGAGTTGTGGTTTTTTTAAAAGAGATAATGGAGCTATTTACATGTATAAGCCGGTCACCAGTTTTCTTTCTCATTCTGTAATAATGCTATTGGCGGCTGGAATAATGATGAGCTCAGGTTGTTCATCCACAAAGCCTCCTGCGACAGTGAGTTCCGTTCTTGATGAAAGTTATGCCAAGGCGGTTCAACTCTACGATAAAAAAGAGTATCAAGCAGCCTCTGTAGCGCTGGAATTACTGCTTTTTACATCTCCGGCAACAGCACTTGAAGATGATATCGTCTATCTTCTGGGGCTCTCTTATTACCAATCTGACCAGTATATGCTCGCTGCTGAAATGTTTTTGCGTATGCAGCAACAGATGCCCTCTTCATCCTATGCCCGTGCATCCCAGTTTATGCTGGCCAAATCTTATGAAAAACTTTCACCACCGGCCGGACTTGATCAACAACCGACCCGAAAAGCGATTGAGAATTTTGCGCTCTATATGGATCAGTATCCGATGAAAGATTCGTCAAGGATTTCGAGTGATGTTGAGACCTACCGTGAGTTACTGAAAATCAATCCTGATAATGATGCCTATAAGCAGCGCTATGCAACAGCATCCTCTCAGTTTGGCAGAATCGACAGTCTGAGGTATTCTGAGAAGGCGATTACCAAACTGCGAGAGAAATTGGCAAAAAACATCATGATTGTGGCTCGGGAGTATGTACAGTTAGGAAAGCTCAAGGCTGCTGGTATTTTTTATGATGAATTGATAGAGCGTTATAGTGACACGAGCTACTTGCAACAGGCGATAGAAGGAAAGATAGATGTGCTGATTGTCAGAAATAAATGGTTTGACGCAGGGCTGACACTTGACCAGTACCTGAAGCGGTTTCCAGATAAAAAGAGAGAGATGCAGGGGATAAGGAATAAAATATCGCCGAATTCAAAAATCTGATCAATTACATTCTTGCATATTGGGGTTTTCGGTGGCAGTTTTGATCCGCCACACAATGGTCATCTTGCTCTCTTGCTCTTTGCCAGAGAGCTTCTTGATATCGACCGGATAATTATTTCGGTTTCCAACAATCCGTTCAAGCAAAACCATTCTGTCGCTGATCTTTACAGAGCGAGAATGGCTGAACTGCTCGCACAGGAAATAAACGAGACTGGATTTTGCTGTGAGGCGAGTTGCTGGGAGTTGCAAAAACGGCAGCCGTCGTATACAGTCGATCTCATGCGCCATATTAAAGACTCTTACCCCTGTGACAAACTAACCCTGCTCATTGGCGAAGATAATTTCACAGAGTTTCCCTTCTGGAAAGAGCCCGATACCCTTGTTGCTCTGTGTAATATTGTCGTGTTCAGAAGGGTCTTGATTGATGGGAAGCGCCAACGTGCAGACGAAAAAGCTGTTGCACGCTTCATCACTTATCACTATCCTCTTTCATCAACAGATGTCAGGGCTCTGGCGGCTTCCGGAAAGTCACTTTTGAGATTTGTTCCACCATCCATCCATCGCTACATAGCTGATCAGGATCTCTACCGTTACCGCGACTCTCCTTTACATTGATTGAGGTGCAGAGACTCCGAGAATCCTGAAGCCGTTCTGAAGCACCTGGCGTGTCGCTACCGAGAGAAACAGTCGAGCCTTGCAGATATCAGATTCTGCTTTAAGGATGGGGCACTCCTGGTAGAAGCGGTGAAACAGTTCAGCAAGGGAGTGCAGGTATTCAACCATTTTTTGCGGTTCGAGCAACCGAAGGCTCGCTTTGACCATATCAGGAAAGTTCAGCAGTGCAAAGCCAAGCTGAAGTTCTGCTGGAGAGCTGAGCAACTGGAGCAGATGATACTCTTTGCAAGTTGCAGGATCGAACCCTGTTTCTTGCAACGCCATGCGCAAGAGGCTGCAGATTCTGGCATGGGCGTATTGCAGATAGAAGACGGGATTCTCTTTTGACTGTTTTTTTGCCAGGTCGACATCGAAGTTCAGGTGCGAATCTTTGCCGCGCATGATGAAAAAGAGCCGTGTAGCATCCGCACCGACATCGTCAATCAAATCGTCAAGCAGATCAGCATTACCTTTTCTTGTCGACATTTTGAGCGTCTGACCATCAACCGTTGTGGTGACAAACTGGTTGATGGCGATTTTGATCCGCGAGGTATCGTATCCAAGAATTCTCAGCGCTTCAAGCACATCAGGATATTCATCAATATGATCTGCCCCGAAAACATTGACGATCATCTCAAAGTCTCTCTCAAATTTCGTGACATGGTAGGCGATATCGGGTAGTCGGTAGCTTGGCTCTCCTGAAGATTTGATGAGAACTTTATCCTTTTCCTGCCCGAGCTTTGTTGTCAAAAACCAGGTTGCCCCATCGTATTCGGCAATGAAGTTCATCGCTTTCAGCGCCTCGATTACCCGCTGGTTTGCAGTGATCCCATTTTCATCTGCATGGTAGAGAGTATGTTCGTTGAAGAACGAGTTATGTTTTATTCCCACTCTTTCGAGAGTTTTTCGTATAGAGGCGAAAATAGTTGTTTCTGCACTTTTCTTGAAAAAAGAGAGATCACTACTCTCTTGCAAGGCTGTGTTATGTTCAGCGTAGATCGTTTCGGCAATCTCCCGGATATACTCTCCCTGGTAATGGGTTGCGGGAAACTCACTCTCTCTTCCACACAGCTCCAGATAACGGAGTTGTACTGATTCAGCAAGAATCTGCATCTGTCGGCCAGCATCATTAAAATAGTACTCCCGGGTGACATTGTACCCTTGAGTTTCAAGGAGGTTGGCAATGCAGTCTCCCAATACTCCCCCCCTGCCACGCCCAATGGTCAATGGTCCTGTTGGATTGGCGCTGACATACTCTACAACAGCTTTTTGTCCCTTGCCTGTGCAGCCCTTTCCAAACTCATCACCATTCTCCAGCACCTTTTCCACCGAGCGCATAATAAAAACAGGCGCAAGGTAAAAGTTGATGAATCCAGCTCCGGCAACCTCAATCTTTGAGACGGTATCCGGTTGAAATTGTAAGTGTTTGATAATGTCCTGCGCCAGCTCTCGCGGGTTTCTTCTGCACTCTTTGGCGGCAAGCAAGGCGATGTTGGTTGAAAAGTCTCCAAACTTTTTGTCTGATGGCTGTTCAATCTGTATAGGTTTCTCGGTGGCAACACCTGCCGCAACGAGGGCAGTCTGTATGAGAGGGAAAAAAAATGAGTGCATAAGACTTTTTGTTAGACAAGAGTCGAAAGAGCTTGTGTGGAGATTGTATTCCGGAGATCATCGGGCGAAAGCATCGTAAAATTGTCGATGACTGCGACAACGTTGTCGAAACTGCTGAAGGCATCGGCACGGTTTGTGGTGGTAACAGCAACGCATTTCATTGTTGCCCGACGTGCAGCCTCCACACCAGGCAAGGCATCTTCAAAAACGATACAGTCAGAGGGCGCTACCTCCAGAAGTTCGGCGACACGCAAAAAAATATCTGGATTTGGTTTCCCCAGGCTCACTTGAGCCGGGTCAACAATGGCCTGAAATCTTCCCGTCAGGTTCAGCAGGTCGAGCACATACTCTATGTTCTTCGCGCCAGCGCCAGTACCGATGCCGAGCAGGATCCCCTGCTTGTCAGCAAGATCAAGAAATGCCCTGAGCCCGGGCATGGGGGTGATACGTTTTCGCGACATGACACGATACAGAAAGTCTTTCAACTCTGTCAAGCGCCCTGCTTCAGCTTCGCTGATTGTCGGGTCGAGAAAGTAGCGCAGCACATCGTGGC
Organism: uncultured Chlorobiaceae bacterium; assembly: GCA_903994365.1. GTDB lineage: Bacteria > Bacteroidota > Chlorobiia > Chlorobiales > Chlorobiaceae > Chlorobium. The sequence continues at coordinate 169,392 of CAJEXL010000001.1, forward strand.
CTTTCATGCCTGCGGTCTCAACCAGGTAGCGCTCGGCATCCAGCCCCTCAAGTCCAAAGTCTTTGAAGAGTTCAACCCATGAGTCAGCATGGAAACGCATGTTATCGGTGAGCACTCCATCCATGTCAAAGATAAAGGCCTGTTTTCTTTTGTTCAGCATTCAGTTGGAGTGACGGTTGCATGAGGTTGTTTCGCCGAGCCTCATGGCAGCTCTCACCTCCTGCATGGTTGCGTGGGCGAGGCGTTTTGCTTTTTTCTCCCCATCAAGAAGAATATCGGTCACCATATCCATACGAGTCTCATAGTAACGCCGTTTTTCGAGCAGTGGAGCAAGCTCCTGGGATATATTTGTTGCGCACAGTTTTTTGCAGTCCACGCAGCCAAGTGTGCCAGCACGGCAATCAGCAGCGATATTTTCAAGTTGTGCCGATGGCGAAAATCTGGAATGGTAACTATAGACGGTGCAGACCTCGGGATGTCCCGGGTCGTTTTTACGAATCTTCAGGGTATCAGTGACCGCCATGCGCATCTTTTTCATCACCTCATCCGGATTGTCCGAGAGCAAAATGGTATTGCCGAGAGATTTTGACATCTTTGCCTTTCCATCAAGTCCGACGAGACGCGAAAATTTTGTGATTTTTGGCGATGGTTCAGCAAAGACTTCACCAAGAAGGGGGTGCGGGTATTGATTGTTGAATTTACGGGCGATCTCTCTGGTAATTTCGACATGGGGAATCTGATCCTCACCAACAGGAACAACATTTGCCTTGTAGAGGAGAATATCTGCCGACTGCAAAACAGGGTAGCCAAGATGCCCGTAGGTCAATGACTCCATATTCAGATCGCGTATCTGCTCTTTCAGCGTAGGATTTCTTTCGAGGCGAGAAGAGGTGATCAGCATGGCAAAAATCAGAAACAGCTCAGCATGCTCCTTAACCTGCGACTGGCGGAAAACCGGGCTTTTTTCAGGATCAATTCCCGCAGCCAGCCAGTCAACCAGCATATCAAGCGAATGAGTATAGATCTCCCCTGTTTCAAGCGATGTGGTGAGGTTATGATAATCGGCGATAAGAAAGCATGTCTCATAGGCCCTCGCGCCCTTTTCGTCAAGCAGATTCTGCTGCTCAACCCAGTTTTCCAGGGCACCGGTATAATGCCCGAGATGGAGTTTGCCAGTCGGGCGCATCCCGCTTAAAATTCGATGAGTTCCCATAGAGTGATAGTTCCCGCTCCCACTTGAGCGATGGGCTTGTCCATGCCCTATTGTGAAGACCGCTTCCTGATAACTGATAACTGATAACTGATAACTGATTTCCGCCCCCAAGTTATCACAGTTGACAGAAAGATAAAAGGCCTTTGTTTGTTTTTTGTTTTCACTCCTGTAAGCACTATATTAGGCAACTTGTTTTCGACTTCTTGACCAAAGAGAAGTTCGAAAGCCCAATATATTAGAGAGTAAGTCCTATACAACGCTCAGTTGCCCAACCATGTCAGATCCGGAAGGAAGCAGCATCCGGTAATTTGAGTGTGTGATATAGTCAGCTTACTCTCTTTTTTTATTTCGTCACTTTTAATCGCATCGGGAGCAGTTATGCAGTCAGGATTCAGAAAAGAGGAGTTACTGAGCGCGCCGGTTCGTCATATTGACATTAAGCTACTGAATATTGTTCCACTTGTCGACCAGATGAGCGACACCGCTTTTCAGGCGAGGAATCTTGCAAGAGCGGCATCCATTCTTGATCTTATGCAGCAGGACAGGGAGTGCGCCGTTATTCTCACCCTTGCCGGTTCGCTGATCAGCGCCGGGTTGAAGCAGGTTATTATTGATATGATTGATAACAATATGGTTGACGCCATTGTCTCCACCGGAGCAAACATTGTTGATCAGGACTTTTTTGAAGCCCTTGGATTTCGTCACTACAAGGGAAGCCCGTTTATGGATGATGCCATTCTCAGGGATTTGCATATTGACCGCATTTACGACACCTATATTGACGAGGATGATCTTCGGGTTTGTGATGAGACCACAGCCATTATTGCCAACTCCATGATGCCAGGAGCCTACTCTTCACGCGAATTTATTGTGGAGATGGGCAAATACATTGAGGCAAATAATCTCGACAAGAACTCCATTGTCTATAAGGCTTATGAAAAGGGGGTGCCGATATTCTGTCCTGCCTTTTCAGACTGCTCTGCCGGATTTGGTCTGGTGCACCACCAGTGGAACAACCCTGAAAAACATGTTTCAATCGATTCTGTCAAGGATTTTCGTGAATTGACCAAAATCAAGATTGAGAATGACAAGACCGGGATTTTCATGATTGGTGGCGGTGTTCCAAAAAACTTTACCCAGGATATTGTGGTTGCAGCAGAGGTGCTTGGTCACGAGGATGTCTCCATGCACACTTATGCTGTACAGATCACTGTCGCCGACGAGCGCGATGGTGCGCTTTCAGGCTCTACCCTCAAGGAGGCCAGTTCATGGGGAAAAGTTGATACTGTTCATGAGCAGATGGTTTTTGCCGAGGCGACGATTGCTCTCCCTCTTATTGCCGGTTATGCCTACCACAAGCGAAACTGGGAAGGACGTCAAGCGAGAAACTTCAATGCACTGCTTGATTAATTTTACTCAAGTGGCTGCTTTCATTGCTTGTACTGAATGTGTGGAGAGATCTTCCCTATTTTGAAAGCACCTCAATCTTGACTGTTGCAGTTCCTTTCTCAAAGAAGCCCAGTCTTTTTGCAGCCTCTGCGCTGAGATCAATAACACGGTCTCCGATAAATGGACCCCTGTCATTGACGCGAACAACAATCGACGACTTGGTATCAAGGTTTGTTACCTTCACCAGAGAGGGCAGAGGGAGGTACTTGTGTGCAGCGCTGGGCTGAGCTGGATCGAACACTTCACCGTAAGCGGTTAACTGCCCACTATGCTGGTCGAGCGTCTCCTGACCGTACCAGGAGGCGGTTCCGGTCTCCTCATAAGCGACAGCCTCCTCATAGTCCATGGGAACATAGGCCTTGCCGTCTATACTATAGGGAGTGTTCTTTATTTTCCCCAGTCGGTATGCCTCGTCGGGTGAAATGGCACTGAAATCGCTTTTTCCACTCAGGATTGGCCTTGAGGAGGAGCAAGCACTGAGCGCCGGGGGCAAAAGCAGCCAAACGGCCAGTAGAATCTTACGCATCTCTCTTTTTGTTTCGTTTCGTTTCGTTTCGTTTCATGTTTTGAGCAAGCTTGAATAAAAACATAGCCAATTTACAGGAATTTTCCCTATAAGTTGTACTTTCCTTATGATGCGTTGTCCGCTATTTTTGGGTGCAACGAGAGGGTTATTCTACAGTTTACAACCATGGCGTTACAACACAATGAGGCAAACTCGTTTGGCGTTCTCATTCTTCACGGGTTTACGGGAACACTTGAGAGTGTAAAAGCGTTGTACGCACCTCTTCAAGAGTTGGGAATTACAGTCAGCATGCCTATGCTTATGGGCCATGGAGAAGATTCGCCAGAGGCACTTCGGGGAGTGAGATGGCACGAATGGCTCTCTGATGCCGATCGTGCGCTGCAAAAGCTCAGCCGTGATAGTGACCTCATTATTGTGATAGGTCATAGTATGGGATCTCTTCTTGCGCTGAATCTTGCTGTCAAGTATCCGGATAAAGTTGACTCTCTGGTGCTTGCTACACCGGCAATAAAGCTGGTATCAATGCTTGCGCCGGGGCGCCCCATGCAATCGTTTGCACTTCTGGTCAGTAAAATTTTCAAAAACTGGCAGTTAAAACAACTTTTTTCTGACCCGCAATGCGCTGGTGTTCTTACGCACTACTCCTGGGTACCGACAAATGCGATTATCTCTTTTTTTGAGTTGATTAAGCAGACGCTCCCTCAGCTTTGTCGCGTCAAGGCGCCTGTTCTGGTATTACAATGTCGAAAGGACAGTACGGTGCTCCCTGAAAGCGCCACTATACTCTTCAACAATATTGCGACAGAGCCATCCGAGAAATCCCTCCTTTGGCTGGAGCATTCCGATCATCAGCTCTTTTGTGATGGAGAGCGGGTAAAAGCGGTTCAGGCTGTTATCGACTATGTTTCCAGCAGAATGGACAAAAGCGGGGTAAAAACTGATGCGGATTATTGATCTGAGCCAGAGTCTTGAGCCAGGAATGCCTTGTTATCCTGGCGCATCTGGACCTCTTTTCCAACCGATCTCCTCGGTTGTAAAAGATGGGTTTGCGGAGCAGCTTCTCACCATCTCTTCTCACACAGGAACCCATATCGATCTTCCCTCACATATTTTTCAGGGTGCCCCGTCGCTTGAGACGTTTGACATTAACCGTTTTGCAGGGAGAGGCTTTGTGCTGGATGTTCGTGAGGCACCCGAAAATATTATCACCATTGAGATGCTCAACCCTTTTTTTTCAAAGATAACTGAGTGCGACTTTTTGCTTCTCTGCTCGGGGATGAGCCGATACTGGGGTACTCCCTTGTATTTTGAGAGTTATCCTGTGCTTTCTGCTGATGCAGCCCGGCAGCTTGCGGGCAGCAATCTTCAAGGTATTGGCGTGGATATGATTTCGGTTGACGCACCAGACAAAAGTGATTTTCCGGTTCACAAGAGTCTGCTTCAGAATGGATTGGTTGTTATTGAGAATCTTACAGGACTTCTCGACCTTGTAGGCAGAGACTTTCTTTTTTGTTGTTTTCCCTTAAAGATTTGGCACGGGGAAGCATCTCCAGTCAGAGCAGTAGCAATTGTTAACTAAATGGCGATGGCGTAACTTTACAATTGGAATAATAAAAATAAACCTGTACATTGGCGCTCACTGGATATAAATCCTCAGTTCTTTTTCATTGAAATAACCATTGAATGAACACCATGTTTTTGTATTCATCCATTACCAAGAAAGTTCTTATGGCGCTTGCCGGGCTTTTTCTGGTTACCTTTTTATGTGTGCATCTTGGAATTAACCTGATGTTGCTGAAAAATGATGGGGGTCGTGCGTTTACCGAGGCGGCCACATTTATGGGCACCAACGTTCTCATCAAGGTTTTTGAGATTGTGCTTTTCGCAGGTTTTTTGCTCCATATCGTTTTTGGTTTACTGGTTTCCGGACAGAACAGGGGAGCCCGGCCAACCTCCTATGCGGTCAACAACAGTTCCGATACTTCCCCTTTTTCAAAGTACATGTTTCATACAGGTATCATTGTTTTCATCTTCCTTCTTCTCCATTTTATTGATTTCTACTTTATAAAAATAGGTCTGGTGGCTCCGCCTCCCGGTATTGCTGCCCACGATTTCTATAATCGTACACTTCTGCTCTTTTCGACTCCCGGGTATTCCGCACTTTACATCTTTTGCTTTATAGCGCTTGGTATTCACCTCAACCATGCCATCCAGTCAGCATTTCAGACGCTGGGATGGAATCATGGCAAGTATATGGATGCGGTGAAGCTTCTTGGCTCAGCATTCTCTTTCTTTATTGCTGCGGGGTTCAGCCTTGTTCCGATATTTATTCTCTTTTTCAAGAATTAAGTTACTGTTAGACCAAAGCAACATTCTCAATACTCTTCAATGACACGCCTCAACGCCAGAATCCCTGAAGGGCCGGTGGCAAGCAAGTGGACCGACTATAAATCGTCCTGCAAGCTGGTAAATCCCAACAACAAACGGAAACTTGACATTATTGTAGTAGGTACAGGGCTTGCTGGTGCTTCTGCTGCGGCAGCGCTCGGGGAGCTTGGTTACAAGGTCAAGGTCTTCTGCTACCAGGATAGTCCGCGTCGCGCCCATAGCATTGCTGCACAGGGGGGAATAAACGCAGCCAAAAATTATCCAAACGACGGCGATAGCGCGTTTCGGCTTTTTTATGATACGATCAAAGGTGGTGATTACCGGGCGCGTGAAGCCAATGTCTATCGACTGGCTCAGGTCAGCAACCAGATTATTGACCTTTGCGCTGCCCAGGGAGTACCGTTTGCCCGTGAATATGGTGGACTTCTTGCCAACCGCTCATTTGGTGGTGCGCAGGTATCAAGAACCTTTTATGCCAGAGGTCAAACCGGGCAGCAATTACTGCTCGGCGCATACAGTGCCTTAAGTCGCCAGATTGCGTTGGGAAATGTGACGCTCTTCAATCGTCGCGATGTTCTGGATACGGTGCTTGTTGATGGCAAGGCTCGCGGGATCATTACAAGGAATCTTGTTACCGGAGAGATTGAGCGCCATGCGGCACACGCAGTGGTTCTTGCCAGCGGTGGCTATGGGAATGTCTTTTTCCTCTCTACCAACGCCATGGGTTCCAATGTAACCCCGGCTTGGAGCGCCTATAAAAAAGGTGCCATGTTTGCCAACCCCTGTTTTACCCAGATTCATCCAACCTGCATTCCTGTGCATGGCGATACTCAGTCAAAACTGACACTGATGAGTGAAAGCTTGCGTAACGATGGGAGGATATGGGTTCCTCGCAAGTTGTCGGATGTCGAAAAGCTGAGAAATCAATCAATCAAACCCTCCGATATTCCGGAAGAGGAGCGTGACTACTATCTGGAGCGTCGCTATCCCGCCTTTGGGAATCTTGTGCCAAGAGATGTGGCATCAAGAGCAGCAAAAGAGCGTTGCGATGCAGGTTTTGGGGTTGGCAGCACCGGAGTTGCAGTTTTTCTCGACTTTGCCGATGCCATCAAGCGCAAAGGGCATGATACGATTGAGGCGCTCTACGGCAACCTCTTCCAGATGTACGAACAGATCGTTGCCGATAATCCTTATGAAACGCCGATGATGATCTACCCTGCTGTCCATTATACTATGGGTGGTCTCTGGGTGGATTATGAGCTTATGACCACGATACCTGGCCTTTTTGCCATTGGTGAGTGCAATTTTTCTGACCATGGCGCTAACCGTCTTGGCGCTTCGGCGCTTATGCAGGGGCTGGCCGATGGCTATTTTGTCCTTCCCTATACCATTGGCAACTATCTGGCATCAGAAATTCATACACCACGCTTCGATACAAATGCATCAGAGTTTACCCTGGCGGCGCAAGGCGTTACTGATCGTTTGAAAAAGATGAAAAACAGTGGAGGAAAAGAGTCTGTTGACCATTATCATCGCCATCTTGGCAAGATCATGTGGGAATATTGTGGTATGGCGCGAAACGATGCCGGGCTGACCGAAGCGCTCTATCAGATTACGGAGTTGCGTCAAGAGTATGCACGAGGAGTAAGAATTCCTGGTGGGCTGGACGAATACAACCCGGAGCTTGAAAAAGCGTGCAGGGTTGGTGACTTTATTGAGCTTGGTGAACTTATGGTGCGAGATGCCCAGCAGCGACAAGAGTCGTGTGGAGGACATTTCAGGGAGGAGTACCAGACCAGTGAGGGGGAAGCATTGCGCAATGACGACAAGTTTGCCTCTGTTGCTGCGTGGGAATATAATGGAGGTGAGGGCACAGCAAGTCTCCACCTGGAAGAACTTCAATTCAACGAGATCAAGCTCTCCCAGCGGAGCTATAAATAACTTGTTATTATGAACTTTACGCTGAAAATCTGGCGACAGAAAAATGTTGCGGCCAAAGGCGAGATTATCTCCTATGATGTTTCAGGGATCTCGCCGGACAGCTCTTTTTTCGAAATGCTCGATACCCTTAATCAAAAGCTCATCATGACCGGTGGCGATCCTGTCGCCTTTGATCATGATTGCCGTGAGGGAATTTGCGGAACATGCAGCCTTTATATTAATGGTCGTCCACATGGGCCGGTCAAAGGGGTGACAACATGCCAATTGCACATGCGCTCATTTGCTGATGGGGAGACTATCCACATTGAGCCATGGAGAGCAAAAGCATTTCCTGTTATCAGAGATCTTATTGTTGACAGGAGCGCATTCGACAAGATCATCCAGGCTGGTGGCTACGTATCGGTCAATACGGGAGGTGTTCCTGATGCCAATACAATCCCTGTGCCCAAGGAGAAGTCTGAAGCTGCTATGGATGCGGCCGCCTGTATTGGGTGTGGCGCGTGCGTTGCCGCCTGTTCAAATGCTGCGGCGATGCTCTTCATCGGAGCAAAAGTCTCTCATCTTGCCCTGCTCCCACAAGGGAGGGTTGAGGCGGCCAAAAGAGTGCAAAAAATGGTTGCCTGTATGGATGAATTAGGTTTTGGTAACTGCAGCAATACCTATGCCTGCGAAGCTGACTGTCCTAAAGGTATTTCGGTTACTAATATTGCCCGGATGAACAGGGAGTTTCTCGGCGCAAAACTCTTTGCAGAAAAGGAAAAGGTTGTCAGAGACTCTCTTTGAGAATGGGAGTCATTGCCGGGTGCAGTGGGCGACCAGCCACCTACGCTTATTTTTCTATTTGCTCTATAGTTTAAAATGTTTTAACTTGAAATTAACAGCCGGAATTATTCTCCAGACGCAGTGTTGTAACAATAATCTCTTCATAACCTTAAAACAATAAATTTTATGTCAAACGGAACAACCGATCTCTCAGGCGCTATCAGCAGCCTTATTGACACCATGGGAAAACTTGCCCAGCAGCAGGTTGAGGTCGTTAGCGCTGGTATCAATGCGATTCCCAAGCTTGTAGAGCCTCTTGGCAAAGCAACGACTGATCTTGTCGGTAATCTGTTTAGCACGTTGAACCAGGTTTTGCAGAACATCTCTTCTGCGATTGCACCTAAAAAGTAAGTGCTGTTTTTTTAAAGAAAGCACCTTATGCGTTTCGTCGTGCAAGGTGCTTTTTTTTTGCTTCCGTATGCTTATCAAGAGCTTCTTCTCCCTCCGTTGAAAACGTTTTTGTATGACCATCCAGAACAATATCGTCACCTTTTTTACTACTTTTTTTTGCAGTAATCCACTTTCCATTGTAAAAATACAGGGTGACGCTTCGAGTCGTCAATATTTCAGGATTCTTGGTACACAAGGGTCGTTTATTGCTTGTTACGATCCGGTTTTTGAAGCCTCACCGCCAGGGAGCTACACGTTTTTGATTCTCCACGATCTTATCATGCGTCATGGCATCAGTGTGCCAGATATCAAGACTGTTGACGGCAGAAAAGGGCTGCTGCTTCTTGAGGACTGCGGCAATTTTCTGTTGCAAAACATCTTTGGCTCATCACAAGAAAAGACTTTGCCGGATCGCTATCGGGAGATTATTGATCTTCTTCTACGATTACAGTCAATAAAGGGGGAGGATACGGAGATTCCATTCAGCATTGGTTTTGACCAAAACAAACTCATGTTCGAGTTTGATTTTTTTATTGAGCATGCCCTGTGTAATTACTTTGCACCGTTTTTTGACAAACGCTCCATTGGAGCATTGCGTCATGAGTTTGAAGCTGTTGCAGAGATACTTGTCAAGCCTCAACACTTTGTGCTTAACCACCGCGATTTTCATAGCCGCAATATTCTGATTCACCAGAACAGACCGGTGATTATTGACTTTCAGGATGCCCGTATGGGTTTGCCCCAATATGATGCAGTTTCCCTGATCAAGGACTCTTATGTCAAACTTGATCCAGTGCTGGCAGAAGAGTTGAAGGCTTATCACTATCATGCGCTTTGCGCTCACCATCTGTGCACGATGAGTTTCGACGAATACCTCTACTATTTTGATATCATGGCGTTCCAGCGGAATATCAAAGCTATTGGCACGTTTGCTTACCAGACCAGAGTTAAAAAAAACAGTGCCTTTGAGCACTCGATTGCTCCCACACTGGCTTATCTCCCTGACTATATCAATGCCCGGAGCGAACTGAGCGCTGCAGGCAAACTCCTGCAACCACTGCTGGACGGATATTGATTTCATGAAAGCATTTGTCCTTGCAGCCGGTCTTGGTACCCGTCTTCTTCCTCTGACAGCGTCTATGCCGAAACCACTGATTCCAGTGCTCAATATCCCGAGTCTTTTCTATACAGTTTCTCTCTTGAAACAGGCTGGAATCAGTGAGATTATCTGTAATATCCACCATTATGCCGAGAAGATAAGGAGCGTGATTGAGGAGAGTGATCTTCCGGGAGTGCATATCACCTTCTCCGAGGAGCCAATAATTCTGGGTACGGGAGGTGGGCTTAAAAAATGTGAAAAACTTCTGGGGGATGAGGATTTTGTTCTGGTCAACAGCGATATCATCACTGATATTGATTTCAGGGCGCTTGTTCGGCATCATCAGCAATCAGGCCGCCCGGGGACGCTTACCCTCTATGCAACACCGGGTGCAGCGGTCATAGGTTCTGTTGGTGTTGAGGGGGGGCTGGTCAAGGATTTCAGAAACCGGCGAAATACCGGACTTCTCTCTTCTTTCATTTACACTGGCACTGCGGTGCTCAGTCCCGACATTTTTCGTTTTATGACGGAGGAGTATTCAAGCATTGTCGATACCGGATTTACAGGGCTTATAGATCATGGAGGGTTAGGCTACTATGAGCACAGGGGGTTGTGGATGGATATTGGCACCATGCAGAGCTATTGGCAGGCCAATCTTGATAAAACCGCAGTTATCCGTAATCTTGCAGAGCCCATGCAGCAGGCAACAGGCATCTTTCCCCATGCAATATCTTCCGATGCCGTTATCGGTCGGGATGTTGAGATATCGGGCTCTGTTATCGGCAAAGGTTGTCGTCTTGGCGCAGAGAGTATTATCAGGGATTCAGTGCTTCTGCCGGGAGTTGAGCTTAAGCCAGGCAGCGTGCTTGTTAATGCCGTTGTTGACCCGTACAGTGTAACCATTATGGAAGAATCGAAACAAGAGAGCGAACTGTTATGATAGTAACCGGGCTGGAGATGCTGCTCAGGGATAGTGAGCGTCTAAAAAACAGAAACATTGGACTGATTGTCAATCAAACCTCTGTGACGCCGGATCTGAAATACTCATGGAATATTCTGAAAGAGAGGGGCCTTCATATCAAGCAGATTTTCTCTCCTGAACATGGCCTTTTTGCTACAGAGCAGGATCAGATCGCCGTCAGTTACCAGCCCGCACCAGGCTGTGATGTGGTCAGCCTCTATGGGGCCTCTGCCGGGACGCTCATTCCTGACCCGGCTCTGCTCGATAACCTCGACCTTATCCTCTTCGATATTCAGGATGTTGGCTCACGTTACTATACCTATCTCAATACGCTGGCGCTTTTTATGGAGGCTGTTGCCGGCAGGGATATTGAGATCATGGTGCTTGACCGCCCGAATCCTCTCGGCGGTGACATTGTTGAAGGACCGTTGCTTGATCCCGAATTCGCCTCATTTGTCGGTGTTTTTCCGGTGCCTGTACGACACGGCATGACCGCCAGTGAGCTTGCTCTCTATTATCGTGCGGTCAAAAAGCTAGATGTGAATCTCAGTGTCGTTACCATGGAAGGCTGGCATCGCGCCATGCTGTTTCCTGAAACTGCTCTTCCCTGGATTCCCCCTTCTCCGAATATGCCAACTGTTGCAACTGCCGAAGTCTATCCCGGCATGTGTCTCTTTGAGGGACTTAACGTCTCGGAAGGGAGAGGTTCGACTACTCCGTTCCAGCTTTCGGGTGCTCCGTTTATTCATCCCTATGATCTTGCTGAACGCTGCCAGTCTTATGGGCTCGAAGGTGTTCTGTTTCGTCCAGTCTGGTTCAAACCGACTTTTCACAAGTTTTGCGGTGAGGTTATTGGTGCTATCTGGCAGCAGGTGACTGACCACTCCCGCTACCGATCATTTGCCACCGCAGTTGCCATGATTGCGGCGCTCCATGAGCTCTATCCCGGAGAGGTGCAGTTTTTGCGCGGGGTGTACGAATTCAACGATACTCTTCCAGCTTTCGATCTGCTGGCTGGCAACAGTCATATCCGTACAGCGCTGTCGAGCGGTAGTGATGTTGCTGACATTCTCTCCTCCTGGCAGCGAGATGAGGAGCTTTTTTACGGGATAAAGCCTGAGTTCCATCTTTACAAGTAATAAACCACCACTGTTCATGCAGCCCATCGATCTTGCCATCATTATTCTGTTTCTGGTTGGAAATACCCTTTTTGGTCTCTGGCATGGCAAGAGCAACAAAAGCAGTCGCGACTACTTCCTTGGCAATAAAAACCTGCCATGGATTGCATCCATGCTCTCTATTGTTGCCTCCGAAACGTCAGTGCTCACCTTCGTCAGTGTGCCAGGTCTCGCCTACAGGGGCGACTGGAGTTTTTTGCAGCTTGCCATGGGTTACATTATTGGCAGAATTCTGGTGAGTGCCATTTTGCTCCCGATGTATTTCAAGCATGGTGTCAGCTCCATCTATGAGATCATCGGTCTCCGGTTTGGCCAAGGGATGCAGAAGGTGGCGGCGGTGGTCTTTCTTGTAACCCGAACGCTTGGTGATGCCATCAGATTTCTTGCAGCGGGGGTTGTGGTACAGGTGGTCACCGGATGGTCTCTGCCGCTCTCGGTGATGATTATTGGCGCTGTCACCCTTGTTTATACCCTGTCAGGGGGAATAAAAGCGGTTGTCTGGCTTGAAAGTTTCCAGTTCAGCCTCTATCTTCTTGGAGGAGTGCTCTCCGTCCTCTTTCTGCTGAGCAGCATTGATCAGGATGTGCCTGCCATCGTGACCTCACTCTTAAACTCTGGCAAACTTAACATTATCAATACGGATCCCCATTTTTTAACCAATCCGCTCACTTTTTTCAGCGCCTTTATAGGTGGCATCTTGCTTTCACTCTCTTCCCACGGAGTTGACCACATGATGGTGCAGAGGGTTCTTGGCTGCAAAGATCTTCGGTCGGCAAGAAAAGCAATGATTGGCAGCGGCTTTTTCGTCTTTTTTCAGTTTTCAGTCTTTCTGCTTGCAGGATCACTGATTTCGATTTTCCTGCACGGAGCGCCCATGGAAAAAGATAGGGAATTTGCCTTTTTTATTGTCAACCATCTTCCGGCAGGATTGAAAGGGCTGCTGATTGCCGGAGTCCTGTCCGCCGCCATGTCAACCCACAGTTCGGCAATAAATTCACTGGCATCCTCCACGGTCAACGATATTCTTGGCGGAAAGTCCTCACTCGGGATGTCAAGGCTCGTCAGTCTTTTTTGGGCTATCCTGCTGATTATTATTGCTCTCCTGTTTGATGCAGGCAGCAAGGCGATGGTTATGGTCGGTCTTGAAATTGCCTCCTTCACTTACGGGGGACTTCTGGGGCTCTTTCTGCTCTCCAAAAGCAAACGCAATTTTCATACGGCAAGCCTTGCAACAGGTCTTGTTGCAAGCATGGCCATAGTCTTTGTGCTCAAATATTTCGGACTCGCCTGGAGCTGGTTCATTCTCGTCTCCGTCTCCCTTAATGTTGTTGTTGTCTACCTGACGGACATGGTCATCAGGAAGGTCGAACAATCTTATTCAGGGAGAGCATCATAGTATTTGCCGAGATCCGTTTGTGGCTCTTCGCTCTCATTAACCACTTCAAACGTCTTGTTTTTGGCGTTGTTGAGCCACAACGAGAGAACAAGCAGTTCTGCCACATCAGCGCGATTGATAAACCCGTTCCATAGTCTGTCTCCGGTATCAACATGGAGCTTGTGCAGGAGCGGTTCACCATCTTTCAACCCGCCAGGTCGTACGATGGTGTAAGAACGACCCTCTTTTGCGAACACCGCCCTTACATGCTCTTCGGCGGCCCATTTTTTGGTTAATACCCCGGCAAAGAGATTGAGGGGATGGTACCATTTTGTAACGGCAAGAGAGCTGATAAGCCCAAGGTGTTGTACCCCGGCTTTCGCAGCCTCATCGACAAGTCTGATTACGCCATCCCGATCGACCTCTCCCGGTGATGATTCTCCTGTAACAGAGTTGGAGCCAAGCGTCGAAATAACAGCGCGGCAGCCTGCAACAGCATGAGCAACGTCAGAGTCGCTCTGAATTTTTCCCGTCATAATCTCAACCTCTTTGCCAAAAAGGGCAAGCGCCTTCTCCCGATCCCTTGCAAGCACCCTGACAGCTACTCCATAATGCATGAGCCGTTTTACCACCCATTGCCCTGTTTTGCCCGTCGCTCCAGCCACAAGGACTTTACCCTGGTATATATTTACATTACCCATAAGAAAATATTGAGCCGGTTTTAAGCAAAAACAATCACCTTTTATTACATCCCAACAGAAGAACATTACTTGGTGCCATATAGTTTCTAATAACGTTCGTAATTTATGGTACCTTTGTTGGTACCTGATTTCCCGAATAAATTATTACGAGGCTTTGTCGGATAGTGGAGCAAGAGTTGTCGTCCTGAGAATTTCTGGTTATTCGGTGATGATGTATCCACATCTTTGAGCCTCTACCCGGTGTTCCCAACCGGATTTTACTTTGAACGATGGTTATAATTACGACTCGTGCGCCAACTAAAACCAGGGATACATATCCAGTAAAACATGTAATCCACCTATGAAACAGAAATGGCACAAGGCAACGATTTTCACGGTAGGCGCAATGCTTGCCATGCACCCGACGGGGTTATCGTACGATCAGAAAACCCTTGACTTGCTCAACCAGAATATTTCAGCATGGAATGCCATGCGCCTTGTAACCCAGGGGCGTACCATTGATCTTTCAGGAGCACCACTTGAAAATGCCGATCTTTCCGCAGCTTGCCTTGTCAAAGCCAATCTTAACGGCGCATTTGTAAAAGGCGCTCGACTTGTCAATGCAAATCTTCAGGAAGCTAACCTTCGATGGAGTGTGTTTGAAAAAGCTGATTTGCGTGGAGCTAACATGATGAATGCAAAGCTTTTTGAAGCAAATTTTGAAGGTGCAAATCTGAAAGGTGCATCGCTGAACGGAGCAACATTACCCGAACAGGCAAATTTTGCCGGAGCAACACTGTCAAACAATACCATACTTCCTGCTGGCAATAGAGCTGACGCTCGTTGGTGTCTCCTGCACAATGCACGATTTGTTCCTGAACCGGAAAACAGTTCCAGCACGATGACATCACCCTGCTCTGAACTTTCGTCACTCCCATCAAAGCCATCTTCTTTTTTCTCTTCCATTGAAGAACGTGGTGAACGTGGCAAGAGAGGATTACAGGGAGCGCTTTCGGATGTAAACTTTGAAAAGGCATCTCTTGAAAAAGCTGACATGGAAGGAGCCAATCTTGTCAATGCCAATTTCTATAAAGCCACTCTTGCCGGTGCAAATCTGAAAGGCGCAAACCTTCAGGGGGCCAATCTTGATCGCGCATTTCTCGAAAGAGCTGATTTCAGTAACGCCAATCTATCGAAAGCAATGCTTTTCGGAGCGATGCTTGCGGGAGCAAATCTGAGTGGAGCCAATCTGGAGGGAGCATCGCTCTTTAATGCCAATCTTGAAGGGGCAAATTTGGCAGGCACAAACTTGAACGGAGCAAACATTATGGATGCAAATTTCAACAATGCAACCATTTCACCACACACCATTTTGCCCTCAGGAGAACATGCTACAGCCAACTGGGCGGTCATGAGGCAGGCACTCTTTATGAAGCCTTAGTTCAAGCGGAGAAAACGTTTGCGATAAAGCAACCGTTGAATGGGATTGATTTTGCGGATATTGGGATCATTGGCCTGCAGTCTGTTCTTTTTGCCTGTTCGGGTAACAACCTCAAGCGCTCCATCCTCATGAACCTGCGCAACCTCCCAGAACTTGTCTACGATGTAATGATAATCCTCTCCGTGCTCCATTGGACAGACCTGCCGCGCTTTCGGGCTTGGGCGAAGTGAGCTTTTTGGCTTATGGTAGATAATCTTGTCGCCAACCTTGAACTGTTTCATAAAGCCTCTCTCACTTTTATTTGACTGCAAACATACACACCAACCGCTTTTTAAAGCACTGATAAGTCAAAAAACAACAAAAAACAACAAAAAACAACAAAAAATAAATTCTTTTATTGTATGGGCATGGACGTTAAGCACACCGCTTTATAGCATCAATCCTGCTTTTTGGATGGAATATTGAACAATTTACAGGTGAGTACAGGAATAAAGAAGATTGCCACAGTAACGCATGAGGTTGCAATGTCAGCTCCATGACCCTCCATAATTCTGACAAAGCCGGAGTCAGGATAAAAATTCCCAATTGCTGAAAGTGAGAGTTTCAGGCCAAGTAATCCGATGATAATAAAGGCGCAGCTTTCAAGAAATGGATACCTCTCCATAAGTTCAACAAATGCCTGGGCGACAAAACGCATAGTCAGAATACCAATAAAGACTCCAATGCAGATAAGCAGCAGGTTATCAGTAAAAGCAACGGCAGCAAAAATATTATCTATCGAAAAGGCAAGATCCATTATTTCAATGAGCAACACCGTTGACCAGAAGGCGCCTAACCTTCCTGAGGTCATCTGATAGAACCGGTTGCTCTGTTTGTCCAGTAAATCATCTGTTTTTTGTGGTGTTTTTTTTCCCTTCATCCATGTGAAAAAAAGGTAAAGCAGATAAAGTCCCCCAATCGGTTTCAGCCACCAGATCTGGATCAATAAGGATGCAAAAAGCAGACAAAGCCCCCTGAAAACATAAGCGCCGATAATACCATACTTCAAAGCGGCAGATCGTTGCTTCTCAGGCAGATCCATCACCATGGTGGCCAATACTGCCGCATTATCGACAGAGAGCAGGCTTTCAATAATAATAAGGTTGCCAACCACCAGCAAAGATGCCAGTGGCGTGGCAACAATTTGCTGTACCAGTTCGATCATAGTTTAAATTTGTACCAGAACGCCGATCTCAATTACTTGTCCTGCCGGCAGATTATAGTAGGTTGTCGCGCTAATGGCATTGCGAGCCATCAGTGCAAATAGTTTTTTTCGCCATGAGATCATTTTGGACTTCAGCCCGGTAACAATTTTCTCCCGACTGAGGAAAAAGCTGATAGCTTCAGGTTTAAAATTCAGCCCCTGATGGTTGGCCAATGCAATCACCTGACGAATATTCGGATATTCAAGAAAGCCGTATCGGGCAACAACTTTGAAAAACCCGTCGCCAAGTTTGACAACCTCTACCTTGCGGCTGTTTGGCACTCTTGGCACCCTTTCTGTGCTGAAATGAAAGAGTGCGACCTCCGAGTGCATAATTTTGTTGTGTCGCAGGTTGTGGAGCATTGCAACAGGCACAACATCCGGATTGGCTGTCAGATAGACCGCCTGTCCATTGACCCGGTGGGGTTGCTGCAATGAGAGACTCTGGATAAATTCATCGGTCGTCAGGGTGCGATCCTGCAACTGTTTCAGCAGAAGGCTTCGTCCCTGCTTCCAGGTCAGCATGAGGGTAAAGATAGCCATGCCAATGACCAGCGGAAACCATGCTCCCTGAAACAGTTTGCTCGCACTTGCGCCAAAAAAAGAGATATCAATAATCCCAAAAAAGCCGATGAGAAGATTGAGTGCGATGATGTTCCATTTCCAGAGATCACGGGCGACATAATAGAAAAGAATGGTCGAGATGAGCATGGTTGCCGTCACCGCAACACCATAAGCCGCAGCCAGCTTGCTTGATGAGCCAAAACCGGCAACGAGTGTTATCGTTGCAACCATTAACGACCAGTTTGCCGCAGGAACATAAATCTGTCCGATATGTTTTGCCGAGGTATGGGTTATGGTCACTCGTGGCAGATAGCCAAGCTGGATTGCCTGCTGTGTCAAAGAAAAAACCCCGGTTATCAGTGCCTGTGAGGCGATAATGGTTGCGGATGTTGAGAGCATCACCATGGGAATCATTGCCCAGGAAGGGACAAGGCCATAAAAGGGATGGTGAGACTGTTCGGGAAAGGCCAGCAGGAGGGCGCCTTGCCCGAAATAGTTCAGGAGCAATGCAGGGAGCACCAGTAACACCCAGGTCAGTCGTATCGGACGTCGTCCGAAATGGCCCATATCAGCATAAAGCGCTTCAGCGCCGGTAACAGAGAGAAAAACAGCTCCCAGCACCATGAAGCCCTGAAGATGATTGTTCAAAAGAAAGGAGATTCCGTACCAGGGTAATATCGCCTGCAAAATCTGGGGAAACCTTATGACCTCCATCAGTCCGAGTAAACCGATGACGATAAACCATACAAAAATGATGGGGCCGAAGAGGGCGCCCACTCTTGCTGTTCCATTGTGCTGGAAAAAGAAAAGAGCGACAAGCACAACGATAGTTACAGGTATAACCAGATCCTTGAATGCCGGAGCAATAATCTGAACTCCCTCAACGGCGCTGAGCACCGATATAGCGGGGGTAATCATGCCGTCACCATAAAGCAGTGCAGCGCCGAACAGACCGATGATGACCAGAAACCCCCGTTCATAGCCATTTTTCCGGCTTTGTGTTATAATAAGCGCTGTGAGTGCAAGAATCCCCCCCTCGCCATCATTGTCGGCTTTCATGACGAAGGTCAGATATTTCAGGCTGACAATTAAAAGAAGGGACCAGACCAGCAGGGAGAGAACACCAAGGATATTGTCGTGTGTGATGGGAATACCATATTCCCCATGAAAACACTCTCGAACGGCATAAAGAGGACTGGTGCCGATATCCCCGAATACCACACCCAGAGCGGCAAGAGAGAGCCCGGCAAGCCGTTTCATGCCAAATTGTTCTGCATGATCACCGGCCTTGGGGTCTTCCGATATTGTTGACATAATAAATCGAGAAAATGAAAAAAACGTTAACCACAAGCCGCATCTGGCAACCCTCAGGGTTGAGCGGTCAATATAGACAATATGTTGTAAATCAAGTAAACAGCCAATGAGGAAGCTATTGTGTTTCTGAGATACAACAGGTTTTGGATCGCTTTTGAAAAACATGAATAATATCCATTATAAAGAATCCCCGCCACCATTATTCAGCAGGCAAATCAAATTTCAAAAACGACTCGTATGCTGCGATCTGGAGGATTATTGGCGATTTATTACGCTTTTTATTGGCTTTTGCTGGGTAGTGTGACCGTTTTTTGGGATAATTGGTTGTTTTAAAGAATTTTCTTTATATTTGCAATGTGAACGCGATTGAATAGCATTTTAATTTTTATTCATTATTGGCCTCTGCTTTGAACGAAGAGCGCAGTATGAAAGAGTAACCGGCTTAAACCATGAGCGTATGAGACATGAAAAACATTTCTTCGATTTATCACTTCTTGCCGTATTGCTAAGCGTTGTTTTTTCAACGGTACAGCTCGGCATATTTAATCCATTCTATAGCACAGCAGAGGCCGCCAATCGTGGAGGTCAATCAACAAAGAGGCAAGTTGCGGCATCTGAAGGTACAGCATCTTTTTATGCCGGTCAGTTTCATGGTCGCAAGACTGCGAATGGCGAGACCTTTAATATGGATCAACTGACAGCGGCCCATCCTTCGCTTCCTTTTGGTACTTGGGTACGGGTAACCAATTTGAGTAACGGAAAAGATGTCGTTGTGCGTATCAACGATCGTGGCCCGTTTGTCAAGGGGCGGATAATTGATTTATCTGCAAGCGCCGCCAAAAAGATTGGCATCATGCAAACGGGTATTGTACAGGTAAAACTTGAAGCGATCAAGTCGCTTCCGCCGTCATTCATAGCCGGTTGAGTTGTTGATGTAACAGACAACCAAAAAAGCCTGCTTGAAAAGAGCAGGCTTTTTTATTTGGCATAGCTCATTTCCCCGTCACAAACTTGTTGATATGATCCAGAAAGAGAACAGCGCCAAGAAAGCCTGCGACTTTGCTGTCAGGAATTTCCTTGCCGGTGCGGTCAAAAAAGATAATGCCTGGAGGCCCGAAGAGGCCAAAGCGCTTCATCAAGGCGAGATCATCGGCAGTGTTGGCTGTTACATCAACCTGGAGCAGCGTCATACTCTTGAGTTGAGCCATAACCGTTGGGTCATGAAAGGTGAACTTGTCCATCTCTTTGCACGATAGACACCAGTCCGCATAGAAATCAAGCATGACCGGTGTTGTCGTGGTGAGCAGTGCCTGATCCAGTTCCGCAACTGTTTTTATTCGGGTGAAGCTTATTTTCTTCTTCTCTCCGCCAACAGCAGCAGTTTCTCCACGAATATTTGAAAGAGGTTCCAGGACATTGGTGCTGCCAGAAGCAACGCCAACGATTTCAATGGATCCAATAATAAAAAGAACTAAACCCAGTGCTTTGCCAAAGCGCTGGCCGACAGTTGATTTTCCCGGTGAAGCATCGAAAACGCCAAGGAAAACCGAACAGAGTATGGCGAAAGCACCCCACAAGAGCATGACAACCGGAGCCAGCAGAATTGGAGAGACCATCCATAGTGCGACCGCTATCAGAAGAAGGCCGAAGAGATACTTGACGCTGACCATCCACGCGCCAGCTTTTGGCAGCAGACTACCTGCGGACAACCCCACGAGCAGCAGTGGCACACTCATCCCCATAGCCATCGAAAAAAGAGCCAGGCCGCCCAGAAGCAGGTCATGGGTCTGGCTGATGTAGACAAGTGTTCCCGCAAGCGGTGCGGCAACGCAGGGGCCGACAATCAGAGCCGATAATGCTCCCATGAAAAACACCCCGAAAAACCGTCCTCTTTTTAATCCACCCGATGCTTTGCCAAGCTTGTTTTGGAGCGAGGCTGGCATTTGCAACTGATAGAGATCGAACATGGAGAGAGAGAGCAGCACAAGCAGCAGCGCAAACATCACAACTACCCATGGTTTTTGCAGGGCACCAGAGAGTCCCTCACCAGCAAGGCCTGCGGCAATGCCAAGAACGGTGTAAACCAGAGCCAGGCCAAGGCAATAAGCCAGCGCCATCAAAAAGCTGCGGCGACGTGTTACCTCACCCTCTCCAACAATGATTGAGGAGAGAATAGGCACCATCGGCAGGACGCAGGGAGTAAACGACAAGAGAAGCCCGAATACAAGGAACGCCAGTGAAACTTTCCATAAACTTCCCCCCGCAAGTGTTGATGCTATGAGAGAGAGATCACTCTTTGGCGACTCCTCATTTTCATTGCTGGCAGGTATCGGGGTCGATGGTGTTGCCGCGATCACTGCCGTCGTATCCTCTTCGCCGCCAATCGAAAGCGCACCGGGTTTGTCTGGTTCAACCTTGATAAGTTTTGTAACAGGTGGATAACAGAGCCCATCTTCTGCGCATCCCTGATAACCAACGCTCAGCGTCAATGGCCCATTGGCGTTGAGAAGGGGCACTTCAACATCGAGCTTGTCGTGGTAAATTTCAACTTTCTCACTGGTTGTGGGGTCGTTAAAGGTGATTCCTTTTGGCAATGACGCTTTTGCTATCCTGGCGTTGCCGTTTTCGACACGGATGATTATCTGGTCGCGATATAGCTTGTATCCTTTGGCAATATCCCAATGCAGTGTCACTGCGTTGGCATTATTCAGCTCTGCCCGGAGCTTGAACGCCTGTTCAGGATCGAGAAAATCTACAGCGAACGCTGTGCTGAGGCGGAGAGAGAGCGCTATGATAAGGCCAAAAAGCAGTGTGATATGCTTTGGAGAAAAGTATCTCATTGTTTTTTACAGGATTATTCGGGAATCAAAAAGCAGCACGGCCTGTTCTCATCCATCAATGAGAAACTCAGCTCCCGCAAGATAGCCCATTCCTGATTGAATCCGAAAGTTCAACGCCCAGGCGAGCAAAGATATGGAGTTCTTGAAGATTTCCCCCCTATCTGTTCCACAGGAACAGGTTTCTTATTACAACTCTTTTTAAAAGAGTGAGTTATTGACTTGGAATGCAATGTGTGTAAATATATTTTATATTGGTGTCTGAGCTTATTTTTACGAAATCCAACATGCGTATAAATCTTATGGTGGTTGTCCGGCGTCGCTGGTTTGAGGCTCCCTGGGAGTTCAGGGAATCGGCTCTTTTTTCGGCTGTGGCTGTTGTTGCTGGCTTTATAATCCAGTATGCAACTTCAGGGCAGGGGGTTCCTATGCTCCATTTGCCGGTCAATGCAGTGGTTCTTGTGCTGTTTGCTGCTCTTATTCTTGGCACTGGCCTTGGTTTCAGGGAGAATGAGACGGTGAAGTGGTTTGGGGGGATTCCTCTCGGGCTTTGCCTTATTGTGGCAATTGCGCTCCTCTCATTGATTGGAGGCGTTGTTCCACAAGGAGAGGCGATGCCAGGCACTCCCTCTGCCCTGCTGGGTGTGCATCAGATTTTTTCGAGTTGGCCCTTTGCGCTGACCGTCCTGCTTTTTCTTGCCAACCTTGGCCTCTCGCTCTCATGGCGGCTTGTGCCATTCAGCATAAAGAATCTCCAGTTTATCCTTTTTCATGCAGGGTTCTGGATAGCACTCTCCTGCGGTGTTTTTGGTGCTCCTGATCTTCAGCGTCTTGTTGTGCCGATTGAGGAGGGCAAGGCAAATAACCTTGGGTATACGATAGAGAGCGAAATGCCACGGAAGCTGCCATTTTCTGTTTTTCTCAAAGATTTTTCGCTTGAGGAGTATCCTCCCCAACTGCTTTTGTATGATCCGCATAACGACAAGGTGCTTTTTGAGCGCTCGCAGGCGATTACTCAAATTCAAAAAGGTGTAAAGGCTTCGTGGAAGGGTGTTGATGTGGTCGTTCTCGACTATATGCCCTATGCGCTTGTTGGAAACGATGGCGAACCTGAGCCGGCAGATCGGGCGGCAGGTATTCCTTTTGCGAAGGTGAAGATCACCACCGCAACTTCGGGGTCGCGTGAGGCCTGGATCAGTACGGGCAGCCCGATGCTCAAGCCCTATGCGGCTGATTTGGGAGGTCTTTTTTTGATCATGATGCCGGGCTCACCCAAATCGTTCCGCTCCGCAGTGACCGTTCAGGATGAGAACGGTCATCAACAAATCGCAAATCTTGAGGTGAACAAGCCAGTGAGTTTTATGGGCTGGAAGCTCTATCAGATGGGTTACGATGAACAGGCTGGACGATGGTCGCAACTCAGCCTCATCGAAGCGATTCGCGATCCCTGGCTGCCAGCGGTTTATCTTGGCTTTTTTATGATTATGGCTGGAAACCTGCTCTTTTTCTGGAATGGCATCAAGCAGAAGGAGGTTGCATCATGATGGTTGATTTTACTACTGCCGCTCTTGTGGCGATGGCATGCTGGGCAACGGGCTCTTTCGCAGGATTTTTTGCCCGGCGAACACCTGCCCTGAAGCTTCCTGCTTTTCTCCTTTCATTGGCGGGATCGCTGGCGATTGCCGGATTCATTGCCGCTTACTGGATTGTGCTTGACCGTCCTCCGCTCAGAACGCTGGGCGAAACGAGGCTCTGGTATGCGGCGCTTATACCGCTTGTGGGGTTTCTTGTAGAGTATCGATGGAAGATTGCATGGCTGAAATATTATTGTATGGGTTTGGCGGCATTTTTTCTTGTCATCAACATGAACCATCCGGAAGTCTTCGACAAAACGCTCATGCCTGCGCTGCAGAGCCCATGGTTTATTCCGCATGTCGTTGTCTATCTGGTCGGCTATGTGCTGCTTGCCGCATCGTCGGTTGCGGCGCTCCATAACGTCTCTCTGCAACTGCGCTCCAAAAGCAATGCGACCGGCGAATCGGTTGCGCACTATCTGGCACTTCTCGGCTTTGTGTTTCTCACCTTCGGGCTGATCTTCGGAGCGTTGTGGGCAAAGGAGGCTTGGGGGCATTACTGGACCTGGGATCCAAAGGAGACCTGGGCCTTTCTCTCATGGCTGGCCTACCTTGGTTATCTGCATGCCTGGCGCTACAAGATTGATCAAGCAAAGTTGCAGTGGTATCTGGCGCTCTCTTTTCTGGTGCTGCTGGTATGCTGGTTTGGAGTGAACTATCTCCCATCAGCACAGAACAGCGTTCATACCTATACGCAAGGCTGATGCTCTTACTCCCTTCATGGCAACCAAAGCGTTTGCCATGAAGGGTACAGAGAGATCACTTTCCTATGCAGAACCGCTCAAAGATGAGCGTCAGGATCTCTTCGTTGACCACCTTTCCGGTGATTTCTCCCACAAACTCCAGCGCCGATCGGAGTTCAAAGGCGATCAGTTCTGTTTCTGCCACCCTGTCGATCAGCTCCTGTGCATTGGTGATTGAATCGGCTGCGTTACGGAGCGCTTCGTAGTGGCGCAGGCTGGTTACGAGCACACTTGCTTCCTGTTGTTTGTTCAGCCCTTCGGCAATGCTGGCCATGAGGTGCTTGAGGCGCTCAAGCCCATCTCCTTTGGCGGCGGCTATACCGCAGACATCGCAACCGGTTGCTGTCCGCAGTTGTTGCAGCCGAGCAGCGCTCTGGGTGGTGAGGTCGGTTTTATTGGCGATGACGATAAGGTGAGCTATGGGGTATTGCTCCAAAAATGTTTGAATCTGGAGGACTTCGTCAAGATAATTGTTGAGGCTGATGTCGAGGAGATAGAGAATCAGATCAGCTTCGGAGATTTTTTTGTAGCTGCGCCGGATACCTTCATGCTCAATCTCCTCTTCTCCTTCGCGAAGTCCGGCGGTATCGGTGAGGCGAAACATGGTTTTGTTGTGCACAAAGCACTCTTCTATATAGTCACGCGTGGTGCCCGGTTGATGGCTTACAATAGAGCGCTCTTCACCAAGCAGCGCATTCAGCAGTGTTGATTTCCCGGCATTTGGCTTTCCTGCAATGACGGTTGCCACACCCTCTTTCAGAAGCCGGCCATGCTGGTAGGAGTCGATAAGGCGGGCAAGCTCTTTCTGCAAGCGGTGAAGCTCCGTCTGAAGCTCGTTGCGGCTCTGAAATTCAACATCCTCCTCACTGAAGTCAAGCTCAAGCTCAAGAAGGGCGCATGAGCGCAGAAGCTTTTCCCGCATGGCATCAAGCCGGTTGGAGAGCGAGCCCTGCATCTGGGTCACTGCGGTTCGGAATGCGGATTCAGATCGTGCGTGGATCATTTCGCCAATAGCCTCGGCCTGCAGGAGATCAATGCGACCGTTGAGAAATGCGCGTCGGGTAAACTCTCCGGGCTCAGCCAGACGACAACCCTCATCAAGTAAAACTTTCAGAATATGTTTCACCACAACCGGCCCCCCATGGCAGCTTAACTCCACCATATCCTCTTTTGTGAAGGAGTTGGGGGAGCGAAACACCAGCGCAACCACCTCGTCAATCAGCCCTTCGCTGTCGTGTACGGTACCGAAATGGGCCCTGAACCCTTTCGATTGTGCGAAGTGGAATGCGGGATTCCCCTTTTTGCGGAACACTTTGTGGGCAATATCGAAAACCCCTCTGCCACTGATACGCACCACGGCGAGGGCGCCGATACCAACTGGAGTGGCTATGGCGGCAATTGGCTCTCCCTGTTCTTGCTGCGTGAAAGGTGTGGTCATAATATTTCCGTTACAAGGGGGTTATCTGCCAATAATCTCATTAAGCCCCTCGATAACCCGCATTATCTCCTCGGTAGAAACCGAACCGATTTTTTTGCCAACCCTTTCTACGGAGAGTGTTCTGATCTGGCTGATTTTAACCCACGATTTTTTTGGAAGAGCTGCAGATTCGATTGGTATAGTAAGTGGAAAGCCAGCTTTTTGAGGCTGGCTTGTCAGTGCGGTCGCAATAACAGTTCCTGATCGTTCATTAAAAACATCATGACTTAGCACCAGAACCGGCCGGAGACCGGATTGTTCATTGCCTCGCGTCGGGTTCAGGTCAGCCCATCGTATTTCTCCTCTCAGTATTCCGGCCATGAATCAATCTCCCCGGTCATACCCTCTTCTGCCAGTTTATGTTCTTCAACCGGATCAAGTTTTGCGCACTCCTCTGCAAGTCGTGAATGTTCGATGCGCTCAATCTTTTCATACAATGCTTCCTGTATCAACCTGAACCGCTCTGGTACAAAGACGCTATCATTTACGAGGCGCACGTCAAAACATTCTATGACAGCAACAATGACGGTGTCGGTGATTTTCAGGGATTGCGCCAGAAACTGGGCTATCTGCAGAGTCTGGGGATCACAGCTCTATGGATTCTTCCTTTTTATCCATCACCACTTCGTGATGACGGCTATGATATCGCTGACTACATGAGCGTCAATCCCGATTATGGAACACTCGAAGATTTCCGGCAGTTTCTGGATGAAGCGCACGGCCTTGGCTTGAAGGTAATTACCGAGCTGGTCGTCAACCATACCTCCGATCAGCACGCATGGTTCCAGCAGGCCCGAAAAGCTCCGGCAGGCTCACCCGAGCGAGACTTCTACGTCTGGAGCGATGACCCCAACAAATACTCAGAGACACGCATAATATTCCAGGATTTCGAGGCCTCCAACTGGAGCTGGGATGCCGTTGCCGGGCAATACTACTGGCACCGCTTCTACCACCATCAGCCAGACCTTAACTTTGAAAATCCCGCAGTCCACGATGCTCTCCGCAATGTGCTCGACTTCTGGCTTGGCATGGGTGTTGATGGCCTGAGGCTTGACGCCGTGCCCTATCTCTACGAAGAGGAGAACTCGAACTGTGAAAATCTTCCCCGAACCTACGACTATCTGAGAGGGCTGCGCGCTTACGTTGACAAGCACTACCCCAACCGCATGCTGCTTGCCGAAGCCAATCAGTGGCCAGAGGATTCAGCCGCCTATTTCGGCACGGGCGACCTCTGCCACATGAACTTCCACTTCCCTCTGATGCCACGCATGTATATGGCCATGGCAACAGAAGATCGTTTTCCCATTATTGATATTCTCGAACAGACTCCTGAAATTCCTGCGGACCGCCAGTGGGCTTCATTCCTTCGAAACCATGATGAAC
>CAJEXL010000002.1 GCA_903994365.1 uncultured Chlorobiaceae bacterium
TCGCGAAATATGGTTTCTCTGCCGTCAGTACAATGCCGCTGAGGCTCTTGCCATGGGGCTGGTGAACACCGTTGTACCGCTTGAGCGCCTCGAAGAGGAGACCATACAGTGGTGCCGCGAAATCCTGGCCAACTCTCCACTTGCCATCCGCTGCCTGAAATCGGCCCTCAATGCCGATTGCGATGGACAATCCGGCTTGCAGGAGCTTGCAGGAAATGCCACAATGCTCTATTATATGAGTGAAGAGGGGCAGGAGGGTAGAAATGCCTTTGTCGAAAAACGGAAACCAGATTTCAACAAATTTCCAAAGAGACCTTGAACGCTTCGAATGTTGTTCTCTATCGATATGCTATCCCATTCACTGAGCCAATCACCGTCAAGGGACAACAGCTTACGAAAAGGGAGGGCATTGTCCTTGCACTGAAAAGTGCGGATGGGATGCATATTGCCTACGGCGAAATAGCACCACTCCCGGGACTTCACCGGGAGACACTGCAATCAGCCGAAGCACAGCTTGTCGAGCTGTTTTCAGAACGGGAGACTCTTGCAGCAGGAATGTTGCCCAAAAAGCTCTACCCTTCAGTCCGAACCGGAGTTGAAATGGCAATGATCAACCTCAATGCGGCTATCTCAGGTACACATCCATCGTTTTCGGTGAAAACAGAGGTTCCTCGGCAGATTCCACTCAATGCACTGCTCTTCGGTGACACACCGCTGGTCATGCAGCGAGCAGAAAAGTATTTCGAGCTTGGATACCGCACTTTCAAGCTCAAAATCAGCGCCAATACAACGACAAACTCAATCAACAGCATCAGGGAGCTGCACCGCGCCTTTGGCTGCTCAGTCAAACTCCGACTTGATGCAAATCAGTCGCTTTCGCTTGATGAAGCTGTCTCATTAGCAAAACAGATTCCGCCTGAAAGCATTGCCTATATTGAGGAGCCTTTGCAACAAGCAGAACTCATTGGCGACTTCTTTGCAAAAACAGGAATTCATTCGGCGCTCGACGAAACACTCTGGCAAAAGCCTGAGCTGCTCGCCATGATTCCGGAAGCATCCCTTGCAGCCCTGATACTGAAACCTAACCGGTTAGGCGGTATATCCACAGCGCTGCACTTCGCTCGATATGCAAGAGAAAAAAATCTGCTCGCGGTATTCAGCTCTGCTTTTGAAAGTGGCATCAGCCTGAGCTTTTACGCATGGCTGGCAGCATCAACCGCATCTCAACCGGCCGCATGTGGGCTCGACACCTACCGTTACCTGCAGCATGACCTGCTTGAAACGCCATTCGAAGCCGAGAACGCCCATCTTGATCCCTATAAGCTCTATGAAAATGGGGTCAAGGTCAAGCTGAGAAGCCTTCGGAGAACATCGTTATGGACGATGTAAAGTTGGCACCTCGATACGCGCTTCGCGCTACTCGGCGACCGAGCACAGCGGATAGAGCAATCGGGTAGAATCTCAAACTACCGGTTGATCGGGAAAGTTATAGACACCCACACTGCCGGTCGCTGAGTAGGCCGAAGGCCGTATCGAAGCGACTTTGCAAAAGCAGAGAGTTTGGTTGTACATTGAGCCAATCATGCTCATCAAGAAAATCAAGCGAATCAGGGTTCAGACAACAACGTTATGGACATTATAGCCCGGGCTGCCCAACTTTTCGGCAACGCACCAGCGCTGCGAATGGCCGACAGAACTCTCTCATTCAATGCATGCAATACCGTGGCAGAAGGAATTGCAACCCGCCTCAGAAGCAAAGGCATTCGCTGCGGCGAGATTGTCGCGATAGTATCGCCCAACACGCCAGAGCTGGTGACGCTGCTCCTCAGCTTGCTGAAAGCTGGAATTATTGCAGCACCATTAAACTATCGTTTTCCTGAACACTTGCTCAGCAAGACGATTAAAAAACTTCGGGCCAGCCTGATCGTAACCTCCAGCACAACATCGCTACAGGGCAGCATCAACATTGCTGAATTACTTGAGAGCGACTTGCTTGGCCCAACACCCCATGCAACCACATCGACAGTGCCGAACAACAATAGGCCTGACATGGCTGAGAGCATGGAAGAGATGAATCGGCTTGTCACCATTATCCACACCTCCGCAAGCTCAGGAGAGGCAAAAGCTGCTGTGCACAATTTCGGCAACCACTGGTACAGCGCTCTCGGCTCCAACGAAAATATTACCTTCGGTGCTGGCGATTGCTGGCTTCTCTCGCTGCCGCTCTACCACATCGGTGGTTACTCACTCCTCTTCCGCTCACTCATCTCCGGCGGAGCACTTGCACTTGGCAAACCGGATGAATCACTTGGTCAGTCACTGCGCGACTTTCCGCTGACCCATCTCTCCGTTGTCCCGACACAGCTTTACCGTCTGCTTACCGACAAAGAGAGCACAGCCCTGCTGCGAACAATGAAAGCCGTTCTGCTTGGTGGCAGTTCAGCGCCAAAATCGCTGATTGATGAGGCTGTTCGCCAGCATGTACCGCTCTTCCTCACCTACGGCTCGACCGAGATGAGCTCACAGATTGCAACCTCCCCCGCAGCGATACAAGGCATTCAGGAGAGCAGCGGCAAGCTGCTTCACTGGCGCGAAATCAAGGCTTCAACGGATGGAGAGCTGCTGGTAAAGGGAGCCTGCCTGTTTCAGGGCTACCTCCGGGAGGGACAAATCCAGTTTCAAACCGATAACGACGGCTGGTTCCATACCTCTGATATCGGAACTGTTAGCGATGATGGTACAGTCACTGTGGCAGGCAGGAAAGATAACATGTTCATTTCAGGGGGAGAAAATATCCATCCCGAAGAGATTGAAAAGGCGCTGATGATGATTGACGGGATTGTTGAGGCGCTTGTCGTCCCGGTAGACGATGATGAATATGGCCAACGTCCAGTAGCATTTATCAAAACCATTGAGGAGAATAAACCTGATGAGATCACGCTTACCACAGCCATGCACTCCATTGCAGGAAAACTGAAAAGCCCGACACATTACTATCGGGTAGAGGAGTGGGCAACCCTGCCGGGATCACAAAAAATCAACCGGAAATTTTACAGAAAACAGGTCAATCCTGATTTGCCATAGCTCAACCTTTTGCCGCCTGGCGCTTGAGCCTGCGCACGGCATAGGAACCACCGAGTCCAGCGATTGGAGCATAAAAAATCCCGGAAAAGGCCATATTCATCAGAAGCTCGGTAAACGTTAACGTCACCGGAGCAAGAGCCAGTTTTTCGGCAGCCACCAGCGCCTGCACCTGATCCTGAAGCTCAGGCTGCTTTTTTGCCATCTCCAGCGCCCATTCGACAATCAGCGAAAGACTCTCGGTGCCCGGCCTGTAGTGCAAAAAGGTCATAAGGAAAAAGGTGACCACTTCAGAAACAACACCTCCAGCAAAACCTGCCATACAACCAAGCACAAAAGCCTCCCTGACGGTCAACGTCACCTGAAAGCGCATAATGGTCTGATGCAGCGCCACCACCCCGGCAAGAAAAACGCCTGCAAACAGAAAGACATTCAGCAGTGTCAAATAAGGAACCGTTGTCGTCAGAAGAATAAGTGCCGCCCCAAGCAGAACAGCATAGAGTTTACCCTCAACGAGCAAAAGAGATTTAACCGGTTTTTCAGCAAGCATATACTTCAGGCAAACTTCTCATTCAAAAAATCCTCCATCGTATAAAAGCCCGAAGCCGTTTTATGGCGCAAGGCAAGCCATGCAGCAGCTTCAACCGCACCAGAGGCAAAACCTGAACGGCTTTTGGCGCTATGGGAGATCATAATTTCATCCGCATCAGAATCAATAAAGGCGGAATGCTTGCCAAAAACACTGCCAAGCCGCAGCGAGGCAACCTGCAGTTCATCCTTTTCCAGCTTTCTATCATCCGACAGCTCCCTGACAATGGTTTTCTTGCGGCTGTTGGCTGAGAGAACCATAGCAGCCGCGCGCAACGCTGTGCCACTTGGAAAATCGGCCTTGCCGGTATGATGCTGTTCTTCGAGAGCAATATCAAATTGATCAAATGGAGAGATAAGCCTGGCAACTTCACGCACTGTTCGCAAAAAGATGTTGACTCCGAGCGAAAAATTGGCAGAGTAAATCAGAGAAGCGCCAGCGGCAGTGACCTGCTGTTTCACCTCTTCCTGAACATCATCCCAACCAGTAGTACCTACAACAACAGGCACACCGGAGGCAAGCATAGCTGGAAGATTGGCCAGAAACGCCCCCCTAACAGTAAAATCAATAACAGCATCACTGCCCTGAAAAACTTCAGGAGTAATTGCTGCATCAATATCAAGCACCCCAGCCACTTGATGACAGCCCGACTGCTGAATGAGCTGGGCAACCTGCTGCCCCATTCTTCCGTTCCCTACAAGGGTAAACTTCATAACAGACTCTTTGTTACAATTCCGGTAATATTGTACAGTTCAATCGCGGCGTATGATGTCAAGAAGCCGTTCGAGATCATCGTGTGAAAAATATTGGATCTGGATCTCTCCCTTGCCCTCTCTCTTTTCAACAATACGCACCTTCGTCGCCAGGTTGTTTCTCAACAGAGATTCAAGTTCGACAAGGTGAAATGAACGCTCGGACGAAGTGGCTGGCTGTGGTTTCGATGCCTGTTCCTTGAACATACGGCTCACCAGCGCCTCGGTCTGACGTACGGAGAGCTGATTGGCGAGAATCTGCTTCCATACCTTCACCTGCTGCTGTTCACCGGGAAGATTAATAAGTGCCCTTGCATGTCCCGACGAAATTTCGCGATTCCTGATGCTGTCCTGAATTTGCAGAGGCAATTTGAGCAGACGGAGAAAATTGCTGACCGTTGAGCGGTTTTTGCCCACCTTCCGGGCAATCTCCTCCTGCGATAGATTACACTTCGTCGTCAGACTTTTAAGAGCAAGAGCTATCTCAATAGCATTCAGATCTTCTCGCTGAATATTTTCTACAAGAGCGAACTCCAGCTTACTCGAATCATCAGCCGCATCAATAATATAGGCTGGAATAAACTTGAAACCTGCCTGCGTGACCGCCCGAAGCCGTCTCTCCCCACTGATGAGCTGATAGCTGTCGCCTTCACGGCACACCGTCACCGGCTGGATAACGCCGTTTTCAATAATTGAATTCTTCAGCTCTTCAAGAGCTGCTTCATCAAACTCTTTACGAGGCTGAAAAGGATTCGCCCGTATTTTATCTATCGGCAACGTGCCTACACCTCCATCACGAAGAAGCTCCTGCTCCTCAGTTGGTGCAATAGCAACAAATCCCTCATCCGAAAGAAGCGCTTTCAGACCTCGTCCCAACGCGTTTTTAGGCATTTCACCCATCAGCTTACCGGTCAGCTACGGCTGACGAACTTTAAATTTTTTAATATTGCCATCCCGCTCAAAAATCTCCTGTACCAAATCGAGATAATCCTTTGACCCGATACACTGAGCATCATAAAGCAACGCTGGCTTGCCATGGCTTGGTGCCTCTGAGAGCTTTACATTTCTGCGGATGTGAGTTTTATACACCTTGTCCTTAAAAAACTTCTTGACCTCTTCGGCAACCTGCGATGCCAAACGAAGCCGCGCATCAAACATGGTCACCAGAACCCCCTCAATCTCCAGTTTGGGATTGAGATGCTTGCGGACGATGCTGATGGTATTAAGCAGTTTTCCCAAACCCTCCAGCGCATAATATTCGGCCTGAACCGGAATAAGCACGGAGTCTGCAGCGGTGAGCGAATTAAGGGTAATCAGGCCGAGCGATGGCGGACAGTCGATAATAATATAATCGTACCGGTCACGAATACTCTTCAGCGCCTTCTGCATCACATACTCGCGCTCTTTCATGTTTACCAGCTCAACCTCCATCCCGACCAGATTGACATTGGAAGGAAGAACATCCAGATACTCCATGCTGGAAGATTTGATGGCATCCTGTATGTCGCCACCCTTTACCATCACCTGGTAAAATGTATTATCAATTTCATCACCAATTTCGAGACCGAAACCCGAGGTGGCATTCGCCTGGGGATCAATATCAATCAGTAATGTCCTGAACTCAGAAATAGCAATCGAAGCGGCTATATTGACGGAAGTGGTTGTTTTTCCAACCCCCCCCTTCTGGTTTGCAATCGCAATAACTCTGCCCATGTACTAACCAGGAAAATTTACAGCAGTTGAAGTTTCATCATTACGTTATACCTCTCCATACATTATACATACTTACAGCAACGATTACAAATTTTAATCTTGTTTTATGAACAGAATGAAACAGCAATTCTATGAAATAAAAATACTTGGACTTGCTGAAACATTGTTGGGAAAAATCTTTGTCCGCATGTTGACTGGTAATATTTAACTGAAAGGCAGAATTGTTGAAACAGAGAATTTTCAGGAAGCTTTGGACTCCCCTGGAGAAAATTCATCCCTGATAATCCATATCTCTCCAAAGTCAGGTTGCGTGAATGAAAAAAAATCTTTTATTAAGCTGAACCAATCGGCTGATAAAACCACTTAAAGGCCTCCCGTCATGATCGGAAACCCACTCTTGCCAGAAATCAGGGAGCTGATTGAGCAGCGCAACTTCAGCGCTCTCCAGAGAATTTTCAACGACTGGCTGCCAGTTGATCTAGCAGAACTTATCTCCAATCTTCCCGAAAGTGAACAGGGCATACTCTTTCGGCTGCTTCAAAAAGATATTGCAACCGAAACCTTTGAATATCTTGATTTTGACTCGCAGCAGAACCTGCTGACTGCGCTCACCAAAAAGGATGTCACCCACATTCTCAACAGCATGTCGGCAGATGACCGTACCGCCCTGCTTGAAGAGCTGCCTGGCCCTGTTGTACAGGAGCTGCTGAAACTGCTCTCTTTCAAAGAGTTCAAGATTGCAAAAACCCTGCTGGCTTATGCTGAGGGTAGTGTTGGACGACTCATGTCGCCCGACTACCTCAGCGTGAAAAAAGATTGGGATATCGACCAGGTGCTCCACTACATCCGCACCTACGGCCATGAGAGCGAAACTCTGAACGTCATCTATGTCGTCGATGATATCGGCAAGCTCAAGGGTGAATTAATGGCAAGGGAACTCCTGCTCTCCGCCCCTGAAAAAAAGGTGAGTGAGATTATCGATGAAGACAAGATGATCACCCTCACCGCCGCACAAGACCAGAAAGATGCACTTGACGCATTCAAGCGCTACGATACTGTTGCGCTGCCGGTGGTGGACTCCAATGGCTATCTGATTGGTGTGGTGACTGTTGACGATATGCTCGATGTCGCAGAAGAGGAAGAGACTGAGGATATCCAGAAATTTGGCGGTATCGAAGCGCTTGAGGATCCCTACATTGATCTGCCGATACCAGAGCTAATCAGAAAACGTGCCGTATGGCTGGTGATTCTCTTTGTCGGAGAGATGCTGACCGCTTCGGCAATGGCATTTTTTGAGGATGAACTGGCAAAAGCAATTGTACTGGCAACCTTTATTCCACTCATTATTTCAAGCGGAGGTAACTCTGGATCGCAGGCGGCATCACTGATTATCCGCTCACTGTCGTTGGGCGAGATAACAATCAGCGACTGGTGGAAAGTGATGCGCCGTGAACTTGCGTCAGGTTTCGCACTGGGCTGTATTCTTGGCATTATTGGCGCATTCAGAGTCATTCTGTGGAGCATGGCCTTTGGCAAATACAGTACAGAAACGCTCTACATCGGCGCAACCATAGGTATTTCTCTCGTGGGGATTGTGCTGTTCGGCACGCTGACCGGCTCAATGCTCCCGTTGCTGCTGAAGCGTCTTGGCCTCGACCCGGCGGTCTCATCAGCCCCTTTTGTAGCTACGCTTGTTGATGTCACCGGTATTGTGATTTACTTCAGCGTGGCATCGCTTATTTTGGGGGGTATTCTTCTCTGACCAAACAGTATAACAATCATGGAACAGGAACGGGAATCACTGGAATTTGACATCGTGTTTGTCGGAGCAGGGCCTGCAAACCTTGCATCGGCCATTCACCTGCAGCGCCTGATCAAAAGCCACAACGCCCGATCAGCTAACCCGCTCGACCCGACCATAGCAATCATTGATAAAGGGCGGTACGCTGGCGCTCACCTGCTCTCAGGAGCGCTGCTTGACCCAAGAGCACTTGAAGAATTTTTTCCTGACTACCGGGAGCAGGGCTGTCCGATTGAAGCCACCATCAGCAATGAAACGATATGGTTTCTGCAAAGTAAAAGGAAATTCACGCTACCTTTTATCCCTGAAACGTTCAGCAATAAAAACTCACTGCTTGTCTCCATCAGCCGTCTCGGTGCCTGGATGGCTGAAAAGGCCGAAGAGGAGGGTATACAGCTCTTCGACAACACGGCCGCATCAGCGCCCTTTATCGAAAACGGCAGGCTTGCTGGCATCATAACCGACGACAAGGGGCTCGACAAAAACGGCAAAAAAAAGAGCGGCTATGAACCGGGACTGCTTCTGAAAAGCAAGGTAACGGTAATCGGCGAAGGGTCAGACGGCTCGCTCGCCAGACAGCTTGGCAAATATTTTCCAGCCGGAAGTCCTCAGCAGCGATACGAAACCGGGGTAAAAGAGACATGGCGGATACCCGAAGGACGGGTCATTGCCGGAGAGGTACACCACACCTTCGGCTTCCCTTTTGAGGCGAATGTGTACGGCGGCGGCTGGCTCTACACCCTCTCCCCGACTCTTGTCTCCATCGGATGTATCTCCTCATTGAGCCCTGATTCACCAGTATGCGACCCCCATCTCAACCTCCAGCGCTTCAAACTTCACCCGCTGATGGCCAACATCCTCAAATCCGGACAAATGGTGGAAGCGGGGGCAAAAACCATAAACTCCGGTGGCCTCGACACCTTGCCACCGCTCTACGGGCCGGGCTATCTCCTCACCGGTGAATCGGCAGGGATGGTGAACATGCAGCGGCACAAAGGGATACACCTCGCCATGAAATCGGGCATCATTGCCGCTGAAACCCTCTTTGAAGCGCTGCAGCAAAACGATTTTTCAACTGAACGGCTGAAAAGCTGCGACGAAAAATTCAGAAATTCATGGGCTTACGATGAACTTTATGCCGCCCGAAACTACCGCAAAGCGTTTGACAACGGGCTCTATCCCGGATTGATTCAGGCGGGTCTCCAGCTCAGCTTTCCCGGCCTCTCCATGAAAAAAACTCAAATAAGTTTGCCGAGCTTTTCACCTCTCCCGAACCTTGGACTGAAAAAAAACAAAAGTGCTGCTGCCGCAATACCAGAGTTCAGGTCAGATGGCATCAGAACGTTCAGCAAAGAGCGAACTCTCTTCAATTCAGGCGTCATGCACGAAGAGAACCAGCCCTGTCATCTGCACATCAAGGCTGAAGATATTAAAGAGATCTGCCTGAAAAAATGCACCATCGAGTTTGGAAACCCCTGCCAGCACTTCTGCCCCGCAGCGGTGTACGAAATCATCACCGAGCCAGTTCCAGCGCTCAGACTGAATCCATCGAACTGCCTCCACTGCAAAACCTGTGAAGTTGCTGACCCTTATGGTGTGATTACCTGGACGGTGCCAGAGGGTGGGGGAGGGCCGGGGTACAAGGTGAGCTGAGGGCAAACTTGACTCAAAAGAGCAAAAAAACTTTTATCTTGATCCGAAAGGCTTTTTGATCAATCATTATAATGAGATCTCACACCCGTAAGGGCACGCCATGGCGTGCCCCAACAAGACACCACGACACCCCCAATACAACCATGCGCCTGACAACAGAGCAAATCAACACCATCGTCACCACCTGCCGCGCCTTTGCCGGAGATGGTGCGCTCGTCTGGCTCTATGGCTCACGGCTCGACGACACGCGTCATGGTGGCGATATTGACCTACTGATTGAGCCACAAGAGAGCATCAATTTGCTGCTCCGAGCACACATCAAAACCCGGCTGGAACAAACGCTGGGCCTCCCTGTTGATGTGATGGTCAAAAACCCCGGTGCCACCGACAATCCCTTTCACTCAATTGCTCTCGCTCAAGCAAAACCACTGGAAATCGCGCCATGAAGTCAACAACATCAGAATTATTATTCTCAGAAAAGCAGCATCTGGCCAACCTGCTTGAAGCAAACCAGCGTTGCGGTTATTTCCTTAATGCGTCTCAAAAAGGAATTGCATGGCCTCTCACTGAATCGTCCACCACTCCCATCAAAACATCCCGCACCTCCCCAACACCCTTCACCACCGCGCAACGCCAGTAGCCGAA
This sequence comes from uncultured Chlorobiaceae bacterium, assembly GCA_903994365.1. GTDB lineage: Bacteria > Bacteroidota > Chlorobiia > Chlorobiales > Chlorobiaceae > Chlorobium. The sequence continues at coordinate 10,235 of CAJEXL010000002.1, forward strand.
GCCTCCGTGAGTGGTTACAGCCTGCACCCACTCTTCCAGATAGCGCTGCTTGACCTTGTCCTGCTCTGTCTCCTGGCCTTTGGTTTCAAGGATGAGCATGGTGCCATCGGCAAGGCGCACCAGAAAGTCGGGGCGGTATTTTCGGACAACGCCGCGATAGATGTAAAGAATCTCGAATCCGAGGTGGTCGTTTTTGGCCCAGGCGGCAACGTGGTCGCTGTTGTCGAGCACAAAGGCATCGGTTGCTTCCCAGGTGCTGTCGTGGACGCTGACGTTGATGTGCGATTTTTTTGTTCTTTCGCAGGGTTTGCCGGTGTACCAGGTACGCATGTCGGCAGTTGAACGGAGTGGATGGTCGCGGTCGAAGACCGGCATGAGCTTTTCGGTGTTTTCCTGCCGCACGGTATCCCAAACGTGCTGCACTATCCGCGACATGTTGAGGGTGATGATGACCCGGCGACGAAGCTCATCCTGATAGAACAGGGGCGGGGAAATTGCAATATGCTCTGAACGGATGAACTCTTCGACAATGCGCACCAATTGAGCCAGCAAAAGCTCCCGGCCTCCCCTCCATGACGGGCGCATCTGGTCGAAAACATCTCGTGCTGTTTCAAAGATAATGCGCTGCTGGCGAAACTCGCGGGCCAACTGCTCCAGTTCAATGCGGTTGACAAAGTTCACGTTTGGTTTCCCTTCAAGCACCGGGGCAAGTTCAGCCACCTGCAACGCCTGGGCAGCATCGAGTTCCAGCGTCGTGACCTTGCTCCAGTCGATCTTCAATATCGGGTAAAAAAGGCGCTCAAGGCGCACCACGTTTGGCCAGCGGATTTCGTACTCCACCTTGGCGGGGTCGGCCTCAACGATGGTTTTGGGTGACGGCGGAGGCGGAGGGCCACCCAAGCCACCCTCATGGGGCAAAAAGGTAAAGGGCACCCCGAAAATATTGACATATTCAGGATCAAAGAGCCCTGTCACCGGGTCCACCTCGTAGGAGGTCCGGCGAAGGCCGCGCCCCACCACCTGTTCACAGAGCAACTGGCTGCTGAAGGCACGCAAGCCCATAATATGCGTTACGGTGCGGGCATCCCACCCTTCGGAGAGCATCCCGACCGAAATGACCTTTTGAATGCCAGCCCCCGGCTGCCCTGGCTTGCCGACTGTATCGACCATTTTGCGCAACAACTCCGCCTGCTTTGCCTTGGTCAGTTTGCGCTCTACCGGCGCTTCAGTGTCATCGACTTCAATGGCAGCATCAACAACCTCTGCCGTCGAAACCGGCTCCTCTCGCTCTTCAGCATCACTCAGCACCTTCGAATCAATGTGGAGGATACGCTCTGGATCACACAGCTCGTCAATGTGAATCCGGCGGGTGTCGAAGGCGTGCTTCACCCGTGCGGCTGTTTCAGTGCGGTTGCAAACGGTTATCATCACGGGCGGAGTGGAGAGGCCCGCCTTTTTCCAGGCTTTCCAGGTCTCCCGCCAGTCGTAGCCCAGCAAATAATAGGCGTTCAGCACCAGATCGGGCAGCGGCTCTTCCGGCTCGGCCTTCCGGTTCAGGTCGTCTTTGACCTCCGGGTCGTTGTAGATGTGGTAGAGGCGTGACTTGTAGGTTGCCGCATCAGGTCGGGCATCATCACGAACCACCACCCGGGGGGTTTTGACGAGCCCCGATTCGATGGCATCGTTCAGGCCAAAGTCGCTGACAATCCAACTGAAAAGCGCCTCTTCGCTGCTCTTTTTGCCTGATGGAGTGAAGGGTGTGGCAGAAAAATCGTAGCAGGCAAGAATGCCCCGTGAGCTGTGCAGCCGGTCGAGCCCGCCAATCCAGACGGTTGCCTCTTCGGCACTCTCCTTCATCTCACGGCTGCGGAGGTACTTGCCTTCCGATTCCCGGTTGACACGCCAGGCATGGTGCGCCTCGTCGTTGATAACCAGAAGGTTGCGGGCTTTGGCCATCTCACCAAGCACCTCGCGGCTGTAGGCTTCGTCACTTTTGGAGCCGCGCTTGTCCACGCTGCGCCGCTTCTTTATCTGCTCCTCGCTCTCCCAGGCCAGAGCGTGCCAGTTGCGCACCAGCACCTTGCCCTGCCGCAATTTATCGAGCATGGCCGAAGGCACAATATTGAACGCTTCATAATAGTTGTCCTCTCCCGACGGCTCCAGTACCGCCAAACGGCTCTTGACCGTCAGACCCGGAGCCATCACCAGCACATTTCTGGTAAAGCGACTATCCTGCGGGTAGGTCACCTTGTTCAGCACCTGCCAGGCAATGAGCATCGCCATAACAATGGTCTTGCCGGAACCGGTCGCCATCTTGCAGCATTGGCGCATAAAGGCACCTCCATCACCGGGAACCTCTATCCCGACACGCTCGGCAGCAGGCGCTTCGGTCAGCCATATCAGCGTCTCTATCGCTTCCAGTTGGCAAAAGAAAAAACGGCGCGACTCAAACTCCTCCATGTCACGCCAATGCTCCAGCAACCGGCTGGTCATACTCGAAACCCCCGGATAACCCGCCTCACGCCAGGCACGAACACGCGGACGAATCTGGTTCACCAGCGGGATTTCAACGAAGATGCCGGGATCATCAAAAGCCTTTGAATCGCCCGAAGCAACCACATATCCGGCAGAACGTCGCCCCTCAACCAGGTCAAACGATCGCGACTCACGCTGATAACGCCAGTGACGTTCCGGCTCCACGTAGGGAGTATTGATAATCAACCGGTCAATCACGCTGCGACTCCACTTTCCCGAACATGACAGCAGCTTCGCGTGAGGATTGAATATCGGTGCCAATCCCCCTCTCTTTCTTCGTTTTTTTCAATATCTCATCGCGACGATCACGGATGTGGGAAAAGTCATTGGAGACCAATACAGCGCCCTCCTTGCAGGCGACATAGACAAAAGCACGATCGGCATGTTCGTCTGGCTCATGCATCACGCTTTTAATCTTGACCATCAGAGCGTCTGTTCCATCAAGCTCAACCTCATGACGAATATCCGGGTTCATCCAGAACCTCAAAAGCGGCAACTGTAGCTTTGTTTCATCCTGGTTTCTTATGATCGGCACTATTTTTTGCTGATATTCATTTCCGATTTTTCTGGTGCTGTCCACAAGCAGTTGATAATGCGATGTTATCAATGCGCCCAGCAACTTGTCAATATGCGCATCGGTATTCTCTGCAGGATTGAAGAGATGAAGAAAGATGTTCGTATCTATTGCGATAAACGACATTCATGCTCCCATTTCAATTGCTTCAATAACATCTGCTCCGAAAAATTCCATAGGAAGACCTTTTTCCAAAGAACCATCAGCTCGAATATCAAGATTTTTTACGACAGGCACCTTTTTTTCATCATCCACTGCAAAATAGGCAACCGTTATCTCATCTGGTTTTATCTGCCCCTCTTTTACCAGACGTCGAAGCCGAAGCAGCACATTGGCACTGTGAGTTTCAATAATTGCGGGTACCTTTTTCTCGCTCCAGAGTGCCGCAAAAAAGGAACCCAATTCCAACTGCGCCGTAGGATGCAATTGTGCCTCGGGTTGCTCAACGAGCATCAGTTGATAAGGGTCGTGCATGACACCCTGAACAAAGAGGGGCAGACATTGACTCACACCAAAACCGAAATCGGCTAAATAGCTGACAGCCTGCGTCCTTTTGTTGCGAGCCTTTACCTGTGTTGAGAGATTGGCAATCTGGGAGCTGAACAAGAGTTTGTCAACATCCGCAACAAGATTGGCAAATCGGGCAACAAAATCAGCGTTTTCCCGTTGTGCGGGATCAGTGAAAAGACGAACCAGATGCGGTATGGCATACTCTCCGCGATCACCAACATCCCGTGGCGGGGGGCTTCCGGCCTGAACGGTTCGAATGGACTCCTCCCGAACAGGTGAGAGATGTCGGATTGAGGTAAATTCATAGCGCAGACGGTCAAGAAACTGCTCTGCTACACCCGACTCAAAAAGATCATGTAAACTCTCTGTTCGCCTGCTGAAACGGAGAAAGCCGGTATTGTCGAGATTGGTTGCACTTTTTTTGAAGATCTCAATATCGTCAATATTCCCCTTGACAGCATGATGGCCAAACTTGAACTGCTGAGCGTATCGCACCTGACCACTGATGGTGAACTTTGCTACGGGAGATTCACGGATAACGAGGCTTTTCGGCACATCCAGCGAAAGCCGAATGGTGTCCCCCACCTCTGTAATGACCCGTTTATTGCTGAAATTTTCCCATAATTGACGAATATCTGCCGCAGGAATATCACTGGTCTCCGTCTCAATTGAAAATTCAAAGCTTCTCTTTTTAGAGCGTGAATTTTTGAGATTACTCCATGCTCCCAACTGAACCGATCCTCCGTCGGTAACAAAAAATTCATCACGCTGCGACTCCAGCGTCTGGCGCAACATCTGCAGAAACTTGATCAGTGATGATTTTCCAGCGCTATTACGGCCAATCAGGATGGTGATCGGTCGAATTCTGACCGATACCGCCTCCTCAAAGCCTCTGAAATTCGAGAGCCTCATGTTTGTTATCATCGTATAAGCTCCTTTACGTTACCCCAATAACCTTGAGCGATTCCACGCCACGGTCATCGACAATTTTTACCGCTACCCGGGAGTGGTTGCCCAGTTCAAAGGGCAGTGAGAGGGTACCCCGGTAGGCTTCAATCAGCTCTTCATCAATCTCGGCTTTCAGATTTTTGGCCAGCCTTGCCCAGCCGTCGTTTTCGCTGGCTTGTGGAAAAAAGACTTGGCGCGGGAAAATGCTGCGCCCGTCGTAGTCGGTATCGAGCAGCCAGACGGCAATCTGCCGGGCACTGCCCGATTCTATGGTGCCGGTTCTGGTGTTGTAGTAGTCGAAGCCGTAGACCTCCAGCTCCCATTTTCCCTGATGTTCACCGCGATGGATTTGGCGGAGCGACACATCCGGTTGGCCAATGAGCCAAAAGGATTCACTGCTGGCCCGTTTTTTCTTCAGGTCGTCGGTCAACAGGTCGGCATTCATCTGTGCCTTGAGCAAGGTCACGCCCGGCCAGTTGGTTTCGTCAATATCCCTTGCGGCTTCAGGATCAAACTGGAAGGCAGCAAAGAGAATGAGCTTGGGCCTTGGCACAAGGGTTTGCGCCTCTTCGATTGCCTGGGCCACCTGACGCTGCTCAAGGGGCGCATGTTCCGGGCCGAATGAGACGACGATTCTTTGAGGCTTATGAGAGGTGCCCTCTTGACGGATGAGACCATCAGCGCCGGGGCGGGTTTCGCCATCAGCATGAAGATAGTGGCAACCGGGCAGCGGCTCCAGCCGGGCAAAATGGATCTGCTGCCCTCCTTTACCACGGAGTCCGGTGCGTGAAAGCTCGTCGCGCCACTCGGCCTGACGAAGGGTTTCACCAGAGCGTGCGACGGAGAGGTCACCAACCTGCGGCGTACCATCCAGCAGCTCATCAACCGATTTGACTGAAGGCGCAGGAACGGCCTCAACCGTGAAGGGGCCGCTCACCCGCCTCTTTTTGCTGTCGGGGATTGGCTGGTCGTAGAGAGTAATCGGTGAAGAGGCATCTTCCGTTGAGAGAATTTTTGGAGATACGTGTGGTACGGTGTTGTACCTGAACCCACTGCCAACCCCTTCTTTTGGATGTGCCAGTTCGTAATAATCAAACACCGAGGTCATCAGTCGCTGCCGGGCCAGAGTGAGCGCCACGCGAGAGGTGTCGCAGGTGATCCAGCGACGGCCCCACTGCTCGGCAACAAAAGCTGTAGTGCCGCTGCCGCAGGTGGGGTCAAAAACGAGATCACCAGGGTCGGTGGTCATCAGGATGCAACGGGTAATGGCCTTAACTGCGGTTTCAACGACATACTTTTTCTCGGTTGGGTACATCTGGGCTGACCAGACATTGTTGATACGCCGTCCGGGAACCTCATTTTCGTATTTTTTCCACCTGAGCGAAGCTTGACCATCGGCAACATCAAGACGCCCGATTTTCGCCAGATAGTCCATCCCCTCCTTGGATATTGACCAATGGCGATTAGAGGCACAAGGAAAAAGCCGTCCATTCAATGCGTAGGGCTCTGAACGCCCTGTCGTCGAAATACCTTGTGAATCAAGACCTGTACGACTGTAAATCCGCGCCCCTTCCGGTAAATTGCTGTCCGGGTCAAAACGCTCATGATTGAGTATTTTGCGACAACTTCCATCAGGAAGCTCAACCATGGCATACGAGCTGAAATACTCAATAATCTCGGATCGAGTCAGTGGCTCATAGAGCTGGCGGTATTTTACTTTTTTTATATCTTTTGCATACCACAACAAATAATCAGCAACTTGCGGGAGAGCGGTGGCTGAACTGCCGCTGGTTGTTGCAAAGGTGATGGTTGCTATACGATTAGCGGCCCCAAATACCTCGTCAAGCACGATACCGGCGCGGTGAACATTCTCGTCACCAATCTGCACAAAAATGCTGCCGCTTTCAGTGAGCAAGTCACGGGCCAGTAACAGTCGGTCGCGCAGGTAGGTGAGGTAGGAGTGAATGCCAAGCTCCCAGGTATCCCTGAAAGCAAGAATCTGCTCCGGCTCGGAGGTCAAATCATCATCCTTGCCATCCTTCACATCGCGCTTGTTGACAAAAGGCTGAAAGTTGGAGCCATACCTGATGCCATAAGGCGGGTCAATATAGACCATCTGCACTTTGGCTGCCATCCCCTCCTTTTCGAGCAGTGAGTTCATCACCAGCAGGCTGTCGCCCGCCACCAGACGATTGCTCCAGCCGTGGGCATGTTGATAAAACTTGATGGCTTCGCGCAAAGGGGGGTTCTCATCAAACTGACCAAAAAACGACAACTGATTGTCCTCTTCGTTGATTTTGCGTACCGCTTCGATAATGCTTCGCGGGTCAATGCGCTCATGAACATGCAGCGAAACCGTCGGAATCTCAAAAGAGGTATGCTCCGTCTTGCCAGCCCATTGCAGTTGAGGGTCAAGATGCGGATCGTAGGCATAGCTTTTCTTTGCTCCACCGTCAGGGTCAGTCTGAGGTGTCACCAACCCCACAGGCGGATTGTTCACCCGCTGCTTGTCTTTATGCTCGTAAGACTCAATCGGACGTTTTGTATCGACTGCCTGTTTTTTTGCCATTGAAGTTGGATGCCTTTTATTTCATCGCGATGGTTGCCGCTTGTACGCTCACCCTGAACGGAAAGTGTACAGGGAAATGCACGTGATAATATAGGTAACGATTTTGAATAGTTGCGGTTGTTGGATGGAGAAGATGTGTGTGATTTGAGACAATCGACGAAATGCCCTGCTGGATTGCGTCATCTGTTCCCTGCCACTCATCACCTTCCGCATTGCTGACAGAGTGTGCTGCTCCCCTCTGCGATCTTACGCCGTTTCCCGATGAGGTATTTCCTGGTAGGAGAATTCCCATAAGCCTGCATTTTCTTTGGCATGCTCAATGGTCATACTGACAAGATTCCCCTTCTCATCAACATCAATCACAATGTTTTCACTAATTTCTCGTGTTTCAAACACCGGCTTATCAAAAATTTAATCCGCGTTTATTACACAACAAGTTTTGTGATTTTCATCAATCAGCGAGGCAATGTGCGGCCCGGTGACGAAACCCCGACAATTATTTGATTCACCCGCCACGACAACGCACGTCATCATGAATTGTTAACGAAAAGTGCCAACAAACCTGTTCATACAATTCTGCTGAATTTTTCGAGGCGTTTGATGGCCACATAATCCCTGCATCACCCGGCTTTTTCTCTCTCTGCGTCTACTCCTCAATATCCTCGTCTGATCCATTAACAACAGAATCAGGCAACCCTTTTGCCCCTTCAATATTCGCAGCAGCAAACTCAACTCCATCGAGAGTCGCGCCACTGAAATCAGCTCCGACGAGTTCCGCGCCAGTAAAGTCACTTCCATTGAGAATCGCTTCACTGAAATCAGCATCGGTGAGGTCAGCTCCAGTGAAGTCACATCCTTTGAGGTCTGCTCCACTGAAGTCTGCATGATCAGCAAAAACATCTAAAAAGTATGTTCCAAGGAGACTGGCATCCTGAAAGTTCGCCCCGCTCAGGTTAGCATCGGTCATATCAGCGCCACAAATGGATGCTGCGGTAAAATCTGCATTTGCAAGATAAGCGCTGCTCAGATCAGCTCCATTGAGAATGGCCTGAGTAAAGTTCGCCTCACTCAGGTCTGCACTCCAAAGTATTGATCCGCTGAGATCCGCCTCGCTGAAGTCCGCGCCCCTCAGATGGGCATCACTGAGATCAGCCCCGTTGAGAATTGCTCCATTGAGACTTGCTCCTGTGAGATTAGCCTCACATAAATCGGCACCATTAAGATAAGCACCACTAAGATCCTGATCCTGAAGATTCACCACACTCTCCAGATCGTTGTCGCGAGCTTCATTCCACAGCGCGACTGATTGTAACAGCAATTCTGCATCCAACATAGTGTTATCTATTTTTACCCGGTTAACATTCTGCGACTATAATTCAAATCAGGAAGCCATTATTCCATGGAGAGCTTCACCCTTGCACAAAAGATAATATTTTTTTCAACCAGCAATATCCAGAAAAACAACATCGTACACTTTGGAGTAATTCGCTGAATAATCCTCACCACAACGTCGCTCTTGCTGCCCCGCGCTTTCGAACTGCCGCCGTTGTAATGGCCTCATCTCCCTGCAAGGAGTCGCACAGCAGGGGCGACAAGGGATCAAAGCACTGGTGGACTGGCAGGGCATTAGCTGTGGTTGAGACCGCATAGCAGTAGAGGCAGCCGTGCAGGCAGGTGTTGTAACTGCCGATATCGCGGCTTTCAACGCAGCGGCAGGCATGGCGCTGACCGCTGTCTTTTTTTATCCCCCCCATTGTTCTGCCTGAGAGACGTTCAATCAGCTTACCATCAATACATCGACTGTGCATAATACCGAGGTGCGAGAGGTCAATATCGTGGCTGCAGGTGCAGAGCGCCATGCCATTGCGCAGCGCCGATTTCGCAAAGAGGGCGGCCAGCTCCCCCATCGCCACCTTGTCGGGCAATTGGTAACCAATTCCCTGCATCCGGCGACGCACCTTCCGGTAGTCGTCAAGAAAGCTGATAATACAGCGCTTCGTATATCCGGCAAGCGCTTCAGCCTGGCGGTTGAATGCCTCAACATGCCAGGAAGGAGAGAGCAGATTGGTCACGATCACAGGGTCGTAACGCCACACAACATTTTCAGCCCCAATCAACTGCGACAACGTTCGGAATACCTCCACCATCTTCTCTGTTTGCGGCACACCCGGCTCCAGCGTTGCATCGTAAGGGGTAAGGGTAAAGAGAAAATAGAAGGGATAACCAAGCGCTTTTATCTCCGGCAGGCAGTGGAGAAAAGGTGTCGGATTTTTTGTCCAGAAGACAAAGGCATCAACCGTTTCCGGGGTAAGCAGAATGCGGCTGACCTGCTTTTTTTGCATGGGGTTGCGAACCATCACCTCCCCTGCTCTCAAGCGGTTCATAAACCACTCGCCGTAAAAGGCGGGAATATCGCTCCGTCTGCTAACGCTGATAATCATATCGAGAGAAGTTGGTGCATGATATCTGGCTCCTAAAAAAGGGCGGCATAGAGAAAATAGAGCCCAACAACAAGCAGCACAACACCGGAACCTCGCTTGACAGAGCGCATCGCCGAAGATTTTCCGGCCCAGTCAAGATAGTGTTGCACCAGACTGGTCATGCTGCCTGCAACGGCGATGACCGCTGCATGACCGATTCCGAAGGCTCCAATAAGTAAAACTGCTTTGAGCCAGTTGTCGGATGCAAGAGTAAAGACAACACCAAGAACAGGAGCAAGAAAGGCAAAGGTGCAAGGGCCGAGCCCGATACCAAAAAGAATCCCCAATAAAAAAGCTCCCCAGAGTCCGCCACGCTGCTCGTCAGGTAGCGTTATCCCACTCCAGTTCAACCTGATAATCTCCATAAGGTAAAGACCCATAAGCAGAAACACTGCGGCTATCACATAGTTCCCCCACTCGCCCGTATCACCGAGCATCCTCCCCATTGAGGCGGTTATCACCCCGATAATGGCAATAGTACACAAACTGCCGGATGCAAAGAGAAGGGAGAGAGAGACTGTTCGTTGCACTTTTACCCGACCATGGCTGCTGATATAACCAATCACAAGAGGAATGACCGAAAGATGGCAGGGACTGAGCAGAACACTGAGTATCCCCCAAGCAAATGAGGCGGCAAAAGCGACAAGATAACTCTGGCTCAGCGCCATCGTCAATGCAGAAAAAAGAGACTCAAGCATACTGTTCCCTCTGTTATTTCGTCGGGCTGAGCTCTTGTTGCCTCAAGAGTTTATCAATCTCTGTTTCAGGAAAAAAACCCTCGTGACGGTAAAATTCCTTCCCGTTGGTATCCAGAAAAACCTGTGTCGGAATCAGCCGTATATGATACTGCTGAGCATAACTCCGCTCTTGGGCAGTGGAGACATTATAAAAAATCACCTTGAGCTGTTCACCATATCTGCTTTCAAGAGAACGCATCACCGGCAGCATCAACTTGCAGGGAGTACACCACGTCGCGCCAAGCTCGACAAAGGTTACCCGTGGTGTGACGGCAGCCTGCACATTGCCTGACCAGAGCATGAGCGAGAGAGATGTTGTCAAAAAAAATACCTTTGCAAAGTCCATTGCTTCTCCCTTTTGTCTACAACAGTTCACAAGACAAGATTAAAGACAAAGCCCACCAGCATAATACCGATTGCCACAACACCAGCAAAGAGCGCAATCAGTTGCGGTTTCAGCACCTTGCGGAGAATGATCATCTCCGGGGCCGAAAGAGCGATAACGCTCATCATGAAGGCCATCACCGTGCCAAGCGCCGCCCCTTTGCCAAGCAGCGCCTGCACAACCGGAAGAATACCTGCGGCGTTGGAGTACATCGGCACACCAACCAGCACAGCCACCGGAACCGACCACCAGACACTTTTTCCCATCAGTGAGGCCATAAAGTTTTCGGGGACATAGCCGTGAATTCCCGCACCAAGCCCTACACCGAGCACAATGTAGAGCCACACTTTGCCGACAATATCACGAACGTGGCTGCGCCCCTCCGCTATACGCTGTGCAACGCTCATGGTACCGCCCTCCACCTCTGCCGAAACGGTACTCTGCTGCAATTGCTGCACCCACTCCTCCAGATAACGCTCCATCTTGAGCTTCCCGATCACCATCCCGGCAATAATGGCAACACTCAACCCCATCCCGGAATAGAGCAGGGCAACCTTCCACCCGAACATGCCAAAAAGCAGTGCCAGAGCCACTTCATTAATCATCGGCGCGGAGATGAGAAACGAAAAAGTGACACCAAGAGGCACACCCGCCTGCAAAAAACCGATAAAAAGCGGAACCGCTGAGCAGGAACAGAATGGGGTGACAATACCGAGGGTTGCCGCCATAATGTTGCCAACTCCAACCCGTCGCCCCGACAATAACGCACGGGTTCGCTCCGCAGAGATAAAGGTGTGGACCACCCCCATCACAAAAACCACAGCGGTGAGAAGCAGAAGCACCTTCGGTACCTCATAGAGAAAGAAAAAGAGGGCTTCACCAAAAGGGTTTGCCCTGCTTATGGAGGACACCTGCAACAGCAGCTCAGCCAACGCTTCAAGATTGCTATAGAGCAGAAACCAGCACACGGTTGCTCCAAGTAATCCCGACAACCATTTTATATTGTTCACCTTCAACATCTCCTTGCTTCATTAAAATCGTACCGCAACTAAAGGCTCGGCCTCTTGCCATCAACAACACCCTTACATCATAAAAGAGAGCCAAAACATGCAAATACCGTGTAACGCCTCACCAAATAATCACTATCAAAAAGTTGGCTCAATACATTGGCCTGCCAGAGCCAAGGAATAGTTTATCGCAAATAAACGATAATTCAAAACAAAAATAATTAAACTTATTGCTGTTTCACCATTCATCCCGGGCTTTACCCTGAACCTCAACCATTACTCCACCTTATAGTTCAGCAACCCTGAATAAGAGTTTCCGTTTCCATAGTTAGCAAACACTCCGGCCTCTCCCGGTGAAAGTGTAACATCACCAGTAAAATAGCCGCTCTGGGGCAACAAATGAGCCACTGGTTTAGATTGCTGGGTAATTATCATCTTTTGAGCGCCATCCGATTTAAGCCTGAAACGCACCACTTTGCCGGAAGGCAGAACACCACTCAATGGCTCTGCAAGCACAACACGGCGCGCATAATAGTCAGCAAAGACAAAAGGAAACCCTCCCGGATACGATGCAACATCACTAAAGGTGATATTATACAGTATGGCATCACTGGTTTTGGTATCAGTAGACTTCTCTGACACAAAAACTGTTGCCACATAATCTCCGGCTTTGGGAGCTGAAAACAGAAGTTTCACATGGTTGTCGGGCTGACAAAGCTGCAAGGCCCATGCTCCCTTTACCTCTTTTGAGCCAGCACGCAAGCGACCATTCAATTTCTGCACACCCGTCCCAAAATCAAACAGGTATGGTGCAACAGCAGCCTCAATATGTGCCCGAGAATGCTTCGATGTATCTACTCCAAGATCAATCATTCCGGGCGGCACTGATGCCATCTCAAGGAATGTATTCTGAGTAACAGGATTCTGCAAAAGTTGCCACGTCGAATTTTCAGGAAAATGGCTGGTAATAAAAAACTGGGGATCAACGAGGAAATAATTCCATTTACCGCTCTTTCTCGAAAAGTGACCGAACTCATCAATCGAACCTGCATCCCATGTCGAATCAAGCAGATACCAGCGGCCATCAAGTTTCACGGCATTCCATGCATGGTTGGCTCCCCCCGTCATAACACCAACAGCATAGCCGTATCCCTTGGCATAGCCTTCAACTTTCTCAATCTGTAATCCGGCAACAGCACCCATCTCCTGAAGCAACGAAGAGTAGCCGTCACAAACAGCCTTTCGACGATGAAAGGTGTTGGCTGCCCCGACGGCATTCCTCAAATCCCCGGAAAAATAGGCATCAACATCATATCCGATATACGTCGTGATCCACCTGTAAATGGCATAGAGTCGCGCAAGATCACCTGGCAACTCTGCTGTAAGTTTTTGAGCAACAATTGCCAGTGAGTTGCCACCCGGATAACCGACAGCACTGACACGCCGATCAACTTCAGCAGAAAATGAGCGAACACTCTTACGCAACTCCACATTTGACTGCGGAGAAGAGCGAGAGAATGACTCATCGACCACCACTGATTGTTCCTGGGTTGTTACGAACGTTGATTGTGCGGCCTTCGCTGTTGTTTGCCCCATAACACTCAGGGTTATTGCAAACAAAAGAGAGTAATACAAGATTTTGGTCATCAAATGAAATCTAAAACAGTGAGCTATATGCTATATTGCCTTTTCACATCAATATACACTTGTGGCCTCAGCTGTTTCGTTGTCAGAAATAGTATTTTGGGATGCTTCATTTTCCTCTATCCTTTCATTAATGCCGTTACCATTCAGTGTCACAAACAAATCAGCATGAAGCTATACGGCAAGTCTTGCCTTCCACAACTCCAATGTCGCACTTCATAATACAGGAGTAACACCAGCCATTGACAATATATACACACAAACAACTTGATCAACCATCACCACATCTTCCCGTTCAAGGGCTGGTTGCAAGAGAGTGCATCATCAAGCCCAATATCCGTTAATCGCAAATATACGATTAATCCAACAAAAGAGAAAAGAGACAATCCCCATCGGCTCTTGATGATTTTGAATTATATTGATAATGGTGAGGAATGTACAACTCCACAAAACAAACAACAACATGGGTATCGTAGAAGCAGTCTGTATCAGCGAAACCAAAGGGGTCGTAAAAACAGCCGTCGAAGAGATTGTGCTGAGAGCAGAGTGGGGAATTGAGGGCGATGCTCACGCGGGAGAGTGGCATCGGCAAGTCTCTCTGCTTGCGGGAGAGAGTATTGACCGGATGCGTCAAAAAATAGTGGAGCTTGACCACGGCATGTTTGCTGAAAATATTGTCACGAGAGGCATTGATCTTTCGACCCTTGCCATCGGTGACTCACTGCTTGTCGGTGCTGATGCCGTTCTTGAAATTACCCAAATCGGCAAGGAGTGCCATAATTCAGGGTGTGCCATAAAAGTTGCCACTGGCGAGTGCATCATGCCAAAAGAGGGGCTCTTCTGCAGGGTGATTAAGGGCGGCACCATCTCGGCGGGCATGGCTGTCAACAAGATGACTTCGTAAGCAAGAGGCCTTTATCCTCCGATTTCCGACATACTCGTTCTGACTGAATCCCTCGCGGCATGCTTCCCGTCCACAGGCTTCTTCATCACCGCCTTGCGAAAAAGCCCGGCTATCGCTTCGCGACCTGCATTACTCCGAAGCAGCGGAAGCAGCATCAAGCCCTCTTTTTCATAGAGACAACTGATTATTTTACCATCTGAGGTGAGGCGAATCTTGTTGCACTCGCCACAAAAGTTTCTTGTATATGCGGGAATAATGGCAACCGATCCCTTGTGGCCTGGCAAGGTGTAGCTGAAATATTGCGTTGCATGGCCTCTGATGGTCTGAATATCGGGATAAGAGTTTTTCAACAACTCCTGAATTTTATCGGCCCCCATAAATTTGCCTGTACGCCATATCTGATTATCATCAAATGGTTGTAACTCCATAAATCGCACGGTTACGGCATAATCTCTGGTCAACGCAACAAATCGCGGTATATCATCGCAATTGATATCACGCATCAGCACAACATTGAGTTTTACCGGAATCGCTGAGGATTCAAGAAGTCGGTCAAGATTATCCCGTACCCTTCCATACTCATCCCTTCTTGTAATGGTGTGATAGAGCTCCCGATCAAGCGTGTCGATGCTGAAATTAATGGCATCAAGTCCAGCATCAACCAAAGCTGGAAAAAAACGATCGAGGAGCAGGCCATTCGTGGTCAGGGTTACCGTTCTGATACCGGCATGTTTTGCCTCCAGTACCAGCTCGACAATGTCGTTGCGAAGAAGAGGCTCACCACCCGTAAACCGAATTTTGGTGATACCAAGAGAGACCAGCACCTCAATAATGGCAAGGAGTTCCTGTTTGCTCAGAACCGAATCACCCTGGGAGTGATCTTCATGCACTTCACTCATACAGTATGAACAGCGCAGATTACACCGTGACGTGACAGCAATCCTCACATAATCTATGGGTCGGCCAAAGGTATCGACAAGGAAACTCTTACCAGGATTACTCATGCTCAACACAAAAAGTGCGATGAAATGTTATCAGGACAAAAAAGGCGCCGCTCTTTGTTGATGAGCCAGCGCCTCTTCCAGTATAAGCAATGTTACAAACAGTTACGGCATGCTGAAATCGTTATTTGAGAGGAGACTTACCGTTTTAATGGCATCATCAAGTTTTCCATTGTATTTCTTTACCCCTACCTTTGTTCCCTTGTACCATGGAATGGTTGTCTTCGGGTCGGTATAAGAGGAGGTCAAATTGTTCATTGTCCCCTTCGCATGAAACATGATACCGAAAACAAGCCCTGGTTTTGTGGCATCATTGACATAGACAAGTGCCAGGCATGAACCCTCTTCATTAAACACCTCAGCCATGTCACCTGTTTTCAGGTTGAGCTTGCCAGCATCATCCGGATGAATTTCCAGATAAGGAAGAGGAACCGTCATCAGCTTCTCAGGAATCCTTTTGTCGTGATACATGGTCTGCCAGACATGCTGGGATCGCCCGGTGGTAAACCAGAACGGATAGGTTGGGTTATTGATATATTTCGCTATTTCAGAGGGATACCCTGTCCACGCATCAGTGCCGTACCATTTGAACAGCCCATCTTTTGATGCAAAACTGTACTGATAACGACGTTTTGTGCCAACAAGCTTGCCGGATGCCGGATCCTGACGCACGGGGGTCTGGATGCCCTCGTTGCCAAGTTTTCTAAGCATCTCATGGGTCACTCCTTTGTAGCACTCTGCTGAAAGTCTGGCCTCTTCGGCTTCGGTTGCCCTGTTGTCGCCAAATTCCTGCGCGCCATCCGCGAACACCTCAGCATCTGTTTTCCACTCCATACCGCTGAATCTCGCCGCCATCTCCTTGTTGCCATCCGCAGTGTAGAGCGCTTTGATTTTGTTGCCGACAAGGGCAAGAATCTTCCAGTCTGGAAGGGCTTCGCCAGGCGCATCCATGAACTTGTCATAGATCCTCAAAAGTCGGCTATGGCAGTTAATCGAGGTATCAACAGCCTCACCCCATCCTGCGGCAGGAAGGATCAGCATGGCATCCTCTGAGGTGTGCGTTTTGTAGATATCCTGCACAATCATAAAGAGACCATCGGTTTTTTCATAAGCCTCAAGAACTTTGGCCACATAAGCTTTCGGGTCGGAAGGAATTCCGCCGTTGTCGAGATAATCAAGAAGGTTGTTCGCCCGTTTTTTAACCGATTTCTTGAAAAACTTGCTGTTCGGTGTTGAGAGATAGGGATCCGTAGCGCCAACCCAGTAAATTTTTCCACCGCCACCAGTAATGTACTTGTCAACATTTTTAGGAGGCCCACCGGCATAAATTGAGCCTGGAGTTGGAGCGCCTGGCCGCACATAACCCTCCTGATGCCCGCCAAGTCTTCCACATCCGGTTCCCGGCCTTCCAACATTATGGGTAAGCACACTAAGCTGGGCTATTGCGGCAACCTGGTCATAGTTTTTCATGTTCCAGATGATACCTTTCTCATAAAGAGTGAGTGTTCTGCGCTTGAAGCCACCTGCTTTTGGCTTGGCCATCCATGCAGCCGCCTCTTCCATCTCCTTTCTGGAGACTCCGGTAATCTTTTCAGCATCCGCAAGAAAAGCAGCAAACGGTTTTGCCAGCTCCAGTGATTTGCTCTTGTAATCCTCAAAGGTGGCCATATCGGTCCTTTTCTGGAGATATGCACTGTCATACCAGTTGTTTTCCCATGCAATCCTTGCAAGGGCATTGGCCAGAATCCAGTCGGTGCCAAGGTTCGGACGCAGATGCAGAACTCTCTCTGCGCTGATATCCTGGCTGACAGTTGTCGTGGCATTTTTACGGGGATCAATAATAACAATGCGCCCCTCTTCTGCAGGTTCTCCGGGTGCAAATTCACTCTTTTTCTCATCAATTGAGCCACCCTGGAGGTTCGGCATAATGTGCTCGGTATAAAAAACAGTAGCCCCTTCGTAAGCATTCGATCCCCAGAGCACAATAGTATCGGCAAGACGTGCATCATCAACATCATAGTTGAGTTCGTGCATGCCACGCTCTCTTGAACCCCACACCTCAGAGTTGTATGCCGGGCGATTATGAATTGAGAGATATTGTGTTTTCACGCCGCTCAGGAAGAACTTGCCTGCGCCCCAGTTGTCTTCAAATCCCAGCCCGGAACTTCCATGATCATAAAACTTCATGGCAACACTGTCGGCACCATATTTATCCATGGAGCTCTTGGTCAATGTTGCAATAATTTCAACGGCATCATCCCAGGAAATAGCAACAAAACCATTCTCTTTTCTGAGCAGGGGATATTTCAAACGATCTTTGGTGACTCCGGTTGGGGTGTAGGCGGTCAGAGCATTGGTACCTCCACGAATGGAGTAGTCACCTTTATTAATTCGCGACTCTTTTGCCGGAATAATGGCGAGATTGTATCGGTTGCCATTTTTCCTGGTAATTACGTTATGCATGGTCTCCGTATAGGAAAACCCCGACATTAACTGGCCCTGTTTCGAGAGGTCAACCTTAAAAGCGTTGGATTTTGCGGTGCCGTTTCTCTTTTCAGGCCAAACGAAAACATTGTAACCACAACCAACGCTGCAATACTGGCAGACCGTGGTATATTTTTCCGCATCAACCGGAGGAATCGGGAGCGTATCTTTTCTTTTAGTAAGTGACATAGCGCTATTTCTCCTTAGCTCAATTTAAGATTACCGATTCTGCCGTAAATAAGCCCATCAACCCCTTCAGCAAAAATGTTGCCGGTTGCCGCATCAAGCCGTAAAACAACTTGAGCAACCCACTGGGAAGCGAGTCCCTGATAGGTCTGACCATTACGTGATACATCGAACATGGAGTAATGGCATTTGCAGACCAGACGACCGTTATTATAGGTTAACGGACAGCCCATGTGGGTACATCGTGTGGAGAAAGAGACTACACTCTTGCCTTTCCCAATGCCTCCTGCAGCCTCTTGACCGACATTGACCAACACACAGGGAGAGTTTTCGTCAGGATAGTTAAAAGCAAGCGCCTCATTCACCTTGAGATCTTTGATGTTAGCGATTTTTCTGGATGGATAGCTCTGTACTGAAGCGGCCTGACTCTCTCTGCCAAGACCAGAAAAGAGAAGCAGCGCAGAAGCTGAAGTTGTTTGAAGAAACTTTCTTCGTGAAATGTCGGACATAACTCCTCCCTGTGGATAGTAACAATTGTTAAGTGTGCGGGTAAAAAAAACCACAAATATTTCGCAGGGTTCAATCTACATAAATGTCAGGGTATCACAAACAATCCGACGAATTTTTTGTATTTGATTGTGCCTGTAAGGCTAATTTTAAGCGAATTTTAAGATTCGGTCAGGATACATGTTCCGATATTGATACGATTGCCGCCAACCCACACCAACCCTGGCTTCAGAGTATGGCAACAATCAATCAGCATCACGCTAAAACATCATCAGGAACCACACTCTACCGGCGGATCATTATCTCAAGCAATTGGCGCAGATCGTTCATTTGCATGTTATTATTTTCAGCGACAGCTTTTAAAGGGGAGTCAGGTTTTGCTTCAATACCTTTCTGACGAAGTGCAAGCTGCAGCGAAGTCGCTGAAACCCCGGCTTCATCGGCTATTTGCTGCAAGGTTTTTTTCCCCAAGCCCTCTTTTTGCAGTTTCTGCGCTCCATTTTTTTTCGGCGCAATAAGCTCATAGACCTTTTCTGCGGTCATGCCATTCGCCTTTGCTATGTCTGCAATCGTCTCTTTTTGAGAGGTTACTTGTAACCCTGCCTTTTCAAGCGTTGTCTTTAAAGCTTCGGGATCACCGCCAAGCTCTGGTTGCTGTGAAAGTTCAACAAGAGTCATGAGTTCGGCATGAGGAACCGGAGCCTGGGAATCCTTACGATCCCAGGAGTTGGAAATCCCGTCACCAAACTCTATAACCGCTGAAAATGGCTGGATACCAAAGAAGGTTCCGGCGCCAAGAAATAGTGAGAAAATTGTTATTGCCATGAGCTCTGCCGGGCTTTTAAGCCCCTGAGTGCTCTTTGCTTTCAGATAAGAGAAAAAGGCATGCCAGTTAATGAGAAACAGATGGAACAGTGAGAGAAGAACAAAGGCAAAGCCAAAAATAATATGCTGATGCTGCCATCCTGTTTTTGACAAGCCAATCATGCGCCAATCCGTCCAGTTTGCAACCCTGCCGGGAGGAGAGATATAGAGAATCACTCCAGAGAGCAGCATCATGACGAGCGCAATACAAAGACCGAAACTTATAAATACCCGCCAACTGAATGATCCTTTCATTTTGATCTCTGCGTTAACCTGTTAAACCATCCCTCACGCCTGAGCAACACTCCCTTACCATGTACGACGATTTTTTCCCAACAATCATGCACTCGCAGGAAAGTTACTATGTGCGTTAACCAATAAAGCAGTGAATCACCAATGCGTCTGGATTCTCCGGACAGACTTACCCACCCTATAGCATATCTCTTTCAAAAATCTCGTATAATCTCTTTTATCAAAAGATTGAAAGAGAGTATCAAATAAAATCCATCACATCGGAGTAACACAACCATGAAGCAAATTATTTTTCAGGAAAAATATCCCATCTATACCCTTGAGCTTCTCAAGAGCGAAACAACCTGCAAAAACGTCGATGACATTCTCACTCATTTCAAAACGATGATTGGAAACGACTCCACTCTCCAATTCATCGGAATTTTTGACCACTATGCCCATACCGCTGGCTTACCCGGCAGTTTTATCAATCCTGAAATAAGAGACGCAAAAAATATTCTCTTCTGCTTTGGCAAGGAGATCAAAGACCCCGTGGTACTTGCCGTTCGTCCTCGTTCAATCGGTATCGCCGAACTTGAGAACTCTTTTGTCATTACCTTTCTTGAAGCTCCAAACCCTGTCGCAAATAACGCAATGGAGAGTTGGGCAAAAGCACTGAAAAACAGATAACCACCTCAAGGCGACTTGCTTTAAACTTTTCAAAGCAAGTCGCCAAAAAAAGATTATTGGGAGAGGTTTAAAGGGAAGCAAACAAGATTTTAACAAATACTGATGCTTTGTGCATCCCCTCTGGATCATTGATGTTCTGCAGTGCCCCGCCATCCTGTGGTGGCAGCTCTGAAATACGCGACTCATCGAGAAAAGCTGAAAGAGAGCTATCTCTTTCAAGATGTCAGAGAATCTACCAACTGCGTAACTTTGGCTCAGATCGCCCCACTGGCTCATGTGCAGGGCAATTTTTCATTTTACAATCCGTGCTTGCACCAGGCGCAACTGCTTGCGTGGCAGATTGCCAGCCAGAATCTCTCCTACCCATCGATTAGCAAGTAGGCACGTCTAAATCTGCCCACCCACACCTTTAAACTTTTCAACAAAAGCGGCAATTTTTTGAAAAACACTCTGTTTTTTGGTCAGGTATTGCGGGTTTAACGGGCTCATTTTAGGAAGAATGGTATTGAGCTCAGTGCCATTGTCACTGGCAAATTCTCGCTTCAGCGAGGTTGAGATATAACGCTTGGCCGCTTCTGTATTCAGGTGCTCAGAGCTGCTTTCAGAAACTTGCCATTCCTTGGTGTATTTATCCAGAACGATAAAGTTGTTCGATTCTGCGATGGGCGTGGTGTAGCTAATCATTCTTTTTGCCTTTGTTTGATAACTGCGATTGCCTGGCGTTTTGCGCGCTGACAACCTTTTTACCCGTTTCTGCTTCCAATTTCAGTTTAGCTTCTTTGGCAACACCGCCACCACGCTTTGCCACATCCTCATGTTCTGCAAACGACTGAGGGTTAACGACTTCTGAAATCTCTTTGGTGGACAACTCTGCCAGCATATTCATCACCAATTCTTTATTGCTCATGTTGTCACGCAGGTTCTCCTTTTTAAGCCCTTTGTATTGCTTGTATTCTTTGGCGGTTTTTCCTGCCCACGTTTTGTAAATGACATCGGTTAAAAAGGCGAATTCGCCGCCCTCCTGCAAGCCGTGCTTCTTCCACTCGTCGGTTAATTCTTTGCGGATCTCTATGCTTTTTAGCCGTTGGTTGATCCAGTTGTCTGAGTAACCCAGGCGCTTATAATCCAGCATGGCCTGTTCTATGGACAACTCAGGGTCTTGCAGTTGCTCCAAGCGTTGATTTGCCACCTCAGCCAACCACAGTTTAAAAGGCTCTGCTTTTTTAGAGGGGATAGACTGAATAATTCGGAATAACTGCTGGTTGGTCGCTGCCAGCGTCTTTCTCAATTTGCCCGTGGCAGACTGCATGGCTACCTGGGGACAATTTGTCCCTACGTACTCGCCTAATTGTTCGTCCCTCTTGCGCAGCTTCTTTAAATAATCTGTGGGGTTCGCACTGTCTGTGAGCGCTGCAACCACATCAACAACAGAAAAAAACCACTCTTCAAGTTCAGCATCCCAATGGCTACGGATGTGCACCGATTCAAACAACTGGAGTTTGGTGTCAGTTTGCATGGGCTTTCCCCTTAAAGCTCAACAGCAAATTACGGTAGTGCTCGTATTGCTTTTGGCGCAATGCAATTTCGCGGGGCAAGCCTTCGGTGATGGAGTTGGTCAGTGCATCGAACTTATCCAGAATAGCGACGATGCGGGCTTGTTCGGCTGGATTCTTTGGAACGGGAAAACGGTAGTCCATTATTTTTGTTTTATTACCACGCGGCATTTTTGCCCCTTTGGCATGCTGCATATTGTAATCGAAGAATTTTCCATCAGCCAAAACCTGAAATAGATACCGTGGGTTTACCGCTTCATCGGTTGGATGAATAACCAATACATCGCCATTTGTTCCACCAACACGATCAGCCTGCCATATCTTCTGTAAGTAGGGTCGAATGTTGCCGATTAAAACGTCACCATCACGATATTCTGTTAAATTACCAGCGGTTGGCACATAATTAGATTCTGCTTTTCCTGCTCGATTTTGCAGCAGATTATCAACGCCCACATAATTCGTTTCATCAAGTTTTTCATAGTTAATGCGCGTTTTTGAGTATTCCGCCACTTCCCCCAACGTTTTCCATTCGACTTCTCCTTCTTCAAAACTTAACAACTGGTCGCGATAGTAGTTGTATTGTTTTTTTCGGGCGGTAAGCTCGGTAAACGCGTCCAAAATGCGGACGATTTCCGCTTGGATATTGACCGATTTTTTTTGGTTTTCTGGGCATGGGATGGGGACTGGGAACTTATCGGTATCAGGGGTTGCAATTTGCGGCATTTGCATCTTGCTACCGATGTTCTGAAAGTAGTGCTCATTCAGTTTTAAGAAATGGTAGATATACTTAATATTGATTAAGTCATTGTTTGAGTAGTACGACCACATTTCATTTTTATGAGAAAACGATTTGTCGTAATACTCGAACTCAATAACACCACGAGATTTGACGATAATTGAAGGCTCGCGATTTACATCTTTTGCAGGTATATCCCCGAAATCGACAAATGCAACAGTTTTACCGCCTGCGAAAATTTTCACTGGCGCAGCATCTTTATGAATTTCCTTCATCTGACCGGCAGTAATCTTTGTACCTTTGGTACGCACAAGAACCGTCCCCAACGCCTTCCACTCCACCTCAACGCCATGCAGCAGCTTTTCCATAAAATGCATCTCACTCATCGCGGCTGCCTTTTTTCTCAATGGCTCTGATCGCCTTATCGGAATCGCTTTCCAACTGCTGTGCGGCCAGTTGTTTTGCGTTCAACTTACTGACTACCGGTTTGCCCGTGCTCCTTTCCAATTGCTGGCGCGCAGCCTTGGCGGTCTTGGCGCCTTCTTTCGCGACTTGCGCGCTTTCAGCAAGACCTTCGGGGTTACGCACTTGCGAAATATCCGTAGTGGCAACTTCGGCCAGCATGTTGAGCACCAGTTCGGTGTTGGTCATGTTGTCGCGCAGGTTTTCTTTTTTCAGCCCCTTGTGCTGCTTGTATTCGCGGGTGCTCATGCCGCTCCATACGCGGCTCATCAGGTCGGTAAGCGCGGCATATTCTTGGCCTTGCTGAACCCCCGCCTTGTCCCATTCGTCGGTCAGTGCCTTGCGCACTTCGATGGATTTGATGCGCTGGTTGATCCAATTCTCGCTGTAACCCAAGCGACGGTAGCTGTGAATAGCGCGATCAATCGAAAGCTCGGGGTCAACCGTTTCGTCCAAGCGTTCGCGGCCCACCTGTGCCAGCCACAGTTTGAATGGCTCGGCCTTTGGAGAGGGCACGGATTGGATAATGCGCAGAAGCTGTTCTGTGTCGGCCACGTCGGTCAGACGCATTTTTCCGTCGTGGGCTTGCATTTTCAACTGACTACAAACTGTAGTCGGTTCAGCCCCCTCTTGTTTTAGGCGTGTTTTCATCACGCTCCAATACTTGCGGGCGCGCTCATGGCTGGGTTGGTCACTCAAAATGGCAATAACATCAACGACCGAGAACCACCATTTTTCGGCTTCATCCTCCCATAATTGGCGCACTTCCCTGTTATCAAACAAGGTTATTTTGTTTTTCGGTTCATTCATGGTCTTTCTCCCAGTGAATTGCACTGCATGGTGGTCATCCAGTAGTTTTTCCATAAAACTTATCGCGCTCGCCTTCTTTTTGAACTGTCATCTGATGGTTGACAGTTGCTTTCTCGTTCAGCTCTTGGTCGTCAAAAATGGCCTGAATGTGCTTGCTGATATTTTGCTTGGTGGTTTGAAAAAGCTCGACAATTTCTGATTGAGATAACCAAACCGTGCCGTTTTCCAGACGTAAATCAATTTTGGTCGTGCCGTCTTCGGTGGTGTAAATAATGACATTGCTCATGCCTTAAGCCTCCTTACCTTCAATCTCAGACACAATCGCATCAATCTCCTTGCGCAACTGGTCAATTTTCGCAACCGTGATTTTTAGCTCGGCATTGAGTTTGGCAATATCTACCACTTCGCGGTTATCTTTGGCTTCCACATAGCTGCTGACCGACAGGTTGTAATCATTGGCAGCGATTGCCTCACAACTGACCGATTTGGCAAAATGTTCAACATCCGCTTTGCTGTCGAACGCCTGCATGATGTGTTCGATGTGCTTGTCAGTGAGCGTGTTGGTATTGGTTTCCTTTTTAAACAGGCCGCTGGCATCAATAAACTGGGTGGTGGTGTCGGTTTTGTGTTTGGACAGTACCAAAATGGTAACCGCGATGGTGGTGCCAAAAAACAGGTTGGGCGCAAGTGAGATCACGGTTTCGACATAGTTGTTGTCCACCAGATATTGGCGGATTTTCTGCTCGGCACCGCCTCGGTAAAAAATACCGGGGAAGCAGACAATCGCCGCACGGCCTTTGCTGGACAGGTAACTGAGAGCATGGAGTACAAAAGCCAAGTCGGCTTTGGATTTAGGTGCTAAAACACCAGCCGCAGCAAAGCGCTCATCATTAATCAGGGTTGGGTCATCACTGCCTATCCATTTCACCGAGTACGGCGGGTTGGAGACAATGGCATCAAAGGGTTTGTCATCACCAAAATGCGGATTTCGCAGCGTATCACCCAGTTGAATGTTGAACTTGTCGTAGTTGATGTTGTGCAAAAACATGTTCATACGGGCCAGGTTGTAGGTGGTGTGGTTGATCTCCTGACCAAAAAAGCCCTCTTCAATAATGTGGGCATCAAAGTGTTTTTTGGCTTGCAGCAGCAGGGAGCCAGAACCACACGCAGGGTCATAAATTTTATTGACGCTGGTTTGTTTGTGCATCGCCAGTCGTGCAATCAGCCTGGAAACATGTTGCGGAGTGAAAAACTCGCCACCGGATTTCCCGGCATTGGCGGCATAGTTAGAGATCAGAAACTCGTAGGCATCGCCAAACAGGTCGATGTGGCTACCTTCAAAGTCGCCAAAGTCCAGCCTCTCCACCCCTTTGAGTACAGCGGCCAAACGGGTGTTTTTGTCGGCGACGGTGTTACCGAGGCGGTTACTGGTGGTATCGAAATCGGCAAACAGCCCTTTAATATCCTGCTCCGATGGGTAGCCGTTGGCAGAGCTTTCGATGGCGGCAAATATGGCGGCCAAGTCGGTATTCAAGCTTTCATTGGTGTTGGCGCTGGTGGCAATGCTGGCGAACAGTTGGCTGGGGTAGATAAAGTAGCCCTTGGTTTTAATGGCATCATCTTTGATTTCCGGGGTGATGACCTTATCGCCGAGTTGCGCATAGTTGATGCTGTCATCACCGCCTTCAATGTAACTGGCAAAGTTTTCACTGATAAAGCGATAGAACAGGGTGCCAAGTACATATTGCTTGAAATCCCAGCCATCGACTGCGCCTCGTACATCATTGGCAATCTGCCAGATTTGGCGTTGCAGTTCGGCGCGTTGTTGGGTGCTTGTCATTATGTCTTTCTGTTTAAAATAGCCATCAGCTCAATCAGCTTGGCATTATACGAGTTAAAGCATCCCACAATCTCATCACTTGTTGCCAGTGGAGTGCTTCATATTTTGCAGGCACCGCTCAAGGGTCGGAGTGCGAGAGAGCTAAGTGGGCATAACGAAAAGCTAAGCCGGAGCCGCGAAGCGGCGATCGGATGTATTGCTTTTGTTAGAATTTCTTTTCAATAATGGTTTCAAACAATATTGGTTTGATTTCCAAGCAGAAACGATCCTTCTGTTGAATCGCCTCTAAATAAAAGACATCACGACGTAGAATCTTGGCAATTGTGTGACGTCTTGCACCATCCATTTTGCAGCCGAATATCACAGAGGTAATTCTCGCGGGCAACGATATGAGACCATCAGCGGATTCGTGA
Source organism: uncultured Chlorobiaceae bacterium (assembly GCA_903994365.1). Lineage (GTDB taxonomy): Bacteria > Bacteroidota > Chlorobiia > Chlorobiales > Chlorobiaceae > Chlorobium. The sequence continues at coordinate 36,305 of CAJEXL010000002.1, forward strand.
GATATTACTAGCCGCCATTCTTTTTCGTAGCTCCAATTTGGAGCTTTGCTTGAGACTATCTTTGCGACTGAAGCCATGTCCTCAAGACGTGCAGGATCAAAGGACGGGACTTCAACAGCATCATAGGTGACTGGCAAACAATAGTCCCATTCGCCAAGATCATTGTCGTGAGAACGTTCAAATTCAATACAGAAACCGGTGTGGCCATCAGCGTAATGTGACCACATCAGAATATCGTTATTGATCTCACTCAAACATACAACTCCGAGTTCTTTAATGGCTTTCTTTGCTTCTTTAAGCGAAGGTTGGTTGATTGGGATGCCACCAAGATTTGTATCGGTCAAATGAAAGTGAAATTCAAAAGGATCATTAAGTGTTTTGGCTTTGGGACACCAGATATGTTTGTTTATAAGCACTGATAGCGAGTGGCTATTAAAAGGAAAATATTTATAAAGCTTCGGAACACCAATTTGACTGCAGGAAGGGCAGTGGAGTTCCCTTCGTGGATAAACTTTTGCACAGTTAGGACAATCTATAGTAGGTTCCATGTTTTTATGTCTCAGTGCATTCTATCAATAATTAGATGGATCCGTCAATACCGCAGATTTTTGAGCCCAGCACATATATGACGTAATTTAAAACCATCAGTAATATCGCTAACCTATTTTTTATAAATCGCTTAAATCAACTATTTGTTTTTATTTCTGCATCTTAGACGGATCGGCATAACAACGTTGACTATAAGCCGGGAACGAGGCTGTAAACCACTGATGATGCCCGAGTTAGTATCAATAAATAACAGAAGGTCAGACAGTGTTCTGCTGCTCTGCTTTACCAACAACCTTCCATTGCGCCTCAATTGTGTCCGCTGACAAATCCGCACCACACGCCCATTCGACGAAGTATCCTCCATTGATAACCTTTATGAATTCACCATGGTCACGAAGCTCCTCAAACACTTCGTATTCCAGATAAGGAGTGACATCAAAACGACCAACACGGCCATCTTCCGAAACAATTGACAACACCCAATCATGTTGTGGATGTAGTTCTGCAATTCTCATTGATCAAGTCCCTTTATCGGAAATGGTTTCTTTCCATTGACTGCCAAATTCCAGTCAGCCAATAAATCTTCGTGATGAATCTCGATCCAAGCAACTACCAGCTTGTGTTTGTTCGGTGGCAGTAAACCTGCCAATAGCGTTCCTTCAGGGATAGAGTACACTGCAACGTTTCCCTGATAATCTGCATGTATGTGCGGTACATGATGTTTCTCGGCATCCCGAAAAAACATCCGAATAAGAATCCCGTAAAACATTGAAATCGTGGGCATTATGCTCTTTACTTTCTCTTGTTGAGTTTATGATATACCTAACGACGCTAATCAGCCGCGCGCCTTTTTGCGTCGGCTGAATTAGCCTTGTTAGGGGATGTCAACTGCCTAATTATTTCGAATTGATTCTCGGCCCCCGAACTTCTTTTCCCAGATAACTTCTTAAATGCTTCGATCTAAATTATCTTTGTCTAACCTCATGCAATAATTCAACAATTTCATTTCTCGATAAATTTAAATCGATGCCTTCAACATCAAGTGGAGAATCGTTTTTTGGAATCGGCTTGATGACAAAGATTGTCCCATCTTTACGTTTTATTAACACTTCGCCAATTTTCCCTGCTTTGTCAAGAACAGATGCAAAATTTTGTCTTGCTTCAGAATATGTATATACGGTCATTTTAAACCTCTATAGATTTAATACCAATTTTAGATGCCGCTTCGATTAGTCCATGATCCAGCGAAAACAAAGGTGATTTATAGGTTTGAGCGCACTCGATAAAATAAGCGTCATATGCATATATTCCCAAGAGTTGAGCTAATTCCACAGATTTGTTTAGGTTGACATCACAAAGCTGAATAGGAATTTTTTCGAAGGCCTCAAGCGCATAAAGTGCTTGATCCAGAGATATGCGATTTCTTTTAAACATTGCCGAGATGGCGTTGCCAATCTCAAAAGGAAGCGAAGAGGGAGCAAGCAAATGAGCTGCCTTGGTTTTATTAATTAAAACTGGCTTATGCTTTTCATTTGTAATAACTGCTATTACAATGGATGTATCAATTACAATTTTCATATCAATCTAAAATTATGTACAATTGTACAATTTTAAGAAATTTCTTTTGAAAATGCAATAAATTTTTGGATGCCCAACGTGGAGTTGAGGTGCCTGCATGGCTTTTCGCGCAGTTCCGGTTGACCGTAAGGTTCGGTCACATTTCATGTATTCGGCCTTGCGCATTTCATCGTCGCGGTTTTAACAACGGCGAAAGCCTTGCATCCCCTCAGAATCATTGATGTTCTGCAGCGCCCCGCCATCCTCTGGCAACAGCTCTGTAATACGCGACTCGTCGAGAAAAGCTGAAAGAGAGTTATCTCCCTCCTGATGTCGGAGAAGCAGCCGACTGCGTGACTTTGGCTCATAACAGGCGCAGAGCGGTTCAAGACGGCCTGATTGGGGATTTCTGAAGGCGGTGGCAAAACGGAGCGGATGACGTTGTGCACAGAGTTGGCGAACCGTTCGCTCATCAAGAAAGGGTAAATCACATGCGGCAACCACCCAAGCTGCGCCAGGTCTGGCCTGCTGGGCAGAGAGCAGGCCACCCAAAGGCCCGATACCAAGATAAGCATCGGTGATGAGTGGTATGCCAAACTGTTGATATGTTGCAGCCTGCTCTTCGCGGCAGGAGATAAACACTTCAGAGCAATATCGCTGGAGCAGCGCTGCCGTGTGAAGAAGCTGGTTGTCGGCATGGTATTCCAAAAGGGCTTTATCTCGTCCCATACGGGAGCTCCTTCCTCCCGCAAGTACCAGACCATAAAGTGAAGACTCTTGCACAGCGCGGTTGAGCAGAAAGGTTTCAATAAATGCAGCAAGAGCAATGACACTGTCGCGATGGAAAACAGGAAGATCAGCAACTTGATAGGAGAGTGGATCATCAGGCACAACAAGTGCAACAACGTTCTCAACTCCTCCATGAGTGAGAAGCTCCAGAATGCGATGTTCCCCGTCCACCAGAAGCAACTTCGGAAGAGGAAGCTCCTTGAGCCCCTCAACCAGAAGCAGATCATGGTCGGCAAATGCCTGACGCTCAAGCAGTGGCAACCCGGTCACTTGACCAGTAACAACCGCTTTTTTTTCAGGATCAGAAATCATGATGGTGGCAGCTCCCGCCTGACGAATAACCCATGAGTCTTTTCCTTCACGATCAATAGCAAAACTGTGGCAGCCATGCTTGTAATAGGCAATGGAGAGCCGGGCGGAAAGGTGACGGACAACTGCTTCAATGAGCGTTGTTTTGCCGGAACCGGAATACCCGCAGAAGGCTATTTCAAAAGGGTGAAACAACATAGCTATGACGATATCATGTTCGCCCAGGGTAACCACGTACAGAGCACCTCCGAACCAGGTGGCAGAATATCCCCGGAAGGAGCAGACTCTGCCAGACAATTTGCATCCAGAACCGAGGTAATGTTGTGGGATTCAACTTTAGGGGAGAGTCGGCACAAAAGTTGGCCACCTTCTGACCACACCTTGCCCAAAAGAAAACGGTGACGTTTTTTGTCGGTGGGAAATGGTGCTGCCAAAATTGCACGAAAGGTGTTGTGGCAGCTTTTTGCCTGTAATGCATAAAATGCAGGGAGACAATACTTGACAAAGCAGACAAGCGCAGAAACAGGATTACCGGGAAGAGCAAAGACCGCTTTTCCATCAATGGTATGACCATAATAGAGAGGTTTTCCCGGTTTCTGGGCAACACTCCAGAAGGTTTTTATCACCCCAAGTGCTGAAAGCTCATCCTGAACATAGTCATACTCTCCCGAAGAGATACCGCCCACCGTCACAAGAACATCGCTTTCAGCCAACGCCTGCGCGAGCGCTTGACGCAACAGCACCCTGTTGTCAGGAACATGGTGCAGGCCAACAGGAACAATGCCTACTGAACGGCAGGCTGCATCAAGCATAAAGCTGTTGCAGTTATAGATCTGTGCCCCGGACAACTCTTCACCAGGCATACAGACCTCATCGCCAACCGTCACAATCGATACCCTCGGCGCTCGCTGTACCAGCACTGATGCACAACCGAACGAGGCGAGAACAGCTATTTCAGCAGGAGTGAGGATGCTTCCCTGACGGAGAAGCGTCTCCCCGACGGAGATCTCTTCACCACCGTACCGAATATTTGCTCCATGCTTCGGCGCCTTGAAAATCTCAACATATTCTGAACCAAAACCACTGCTCTGCTCAAATGCCACCACCGTATCCGCCCCTTCCGGAAGAGGCGCTCCTGTCATAATCTCTGCACAACAACCAGAAGCAACGGCAAGAGTCGCCATACCGCCTGCCGCTATCCTCTGTGTCACCGTCAAACGAACCGGCGCATCGTCAGAGGCATCCCGAATATCATCCCGTCTGAGGGCAAAACCGTCCATGGCGGCATTGGTAAAACGCGGAAGTGCAAAGGGGGCTGCAAAATCCCTGGCAAGTACTTTTCCCTGCACCTGACCGAGTGGCAACTCTTCAGTACCAAGCGGTGCAAGTGAGTCTGTGATAAGTCGAATAGCCTCCTGTACCGTAATCATGAATGCCCCTCCCCTTTTATCATGGCAAAAGCGTGAAATATTGCAGGCACCAGCACCTCAAGCGCATCGCTGACCGCGCCCGTACTCCCTGGCAAGCAGATCACCATTGATGACCCGATCATGCCTGCGGCAAGCCTCGAAAGCATGGCTGTTTTGGTTTTTCCCTGTCCCCAGTTGAAGAGCGCCTGCTCAATCCCCGGCAATTGACGCGAAAATCTGGGAAGCAGGGCATCCACCGTCACATCGCGAGGCCCAAGACCAGTTCCCCCCGTCGTAATGATCAGTTCAACACCTCCCGCTGTCCACTCATCAACAACTGATACAATCTCTTCCTGATCATCAGCAATGACCCTCACCTCACCCACCGGACATCCAGCCGCCTCAAATCCTTCACGCAGCACCTGGCCAGAGCGATCAATTCCTCGACCTGAGGATATGGAATCGGACATCACAAGAATAGATGTTTTCGGCCTGTAGCCCTCTGGTTGATGAGATTTTCCGCCTGTTTTCTTTTCCAGTGTTATTGAGCCGATTTCCATGGTTTTGTCGACAGCTTTGCACATATCATAAATAGTAAGTGCTGCAACCGATACGGCAGTCAACGCCTCCATCTCCACTCCAGTGGACTCTTTTGTCTTTACTGTTGCAACAATAACTATCCTATCTTTCTGAACATCAAACTCAATATCTGCCCATGAGAGGTTGAGCTGGTGACACAGGGGAACAAGATGAGCGGTATTTTTGGCCGCCATAATACCGGCAAGCTTGGCCGTCGTCAGAACATTGCCTTTGGGCAAAGCCTCCTGAAGAAGCAGCTCAATGGTTGCATGCTGCATCACAATACATCCAGATGCCCTTGCCACCCTGAGCGTCCCTGGCTTTCCTGAAACATCAACCATGGCGATGTTGCCCTTGTTATCGAGGTGTGTAAAATCCATTTTTCCAGGTTTAAAAGTCGCCAAATGTTACCGATATAAATCTCAACAAGTTACAACTCCATTCCGACTCTCCAAAAACCCAATAAAACTTCCATGCTGCCTCAAAAAAATCGCTCTTTATTTGGAAAAAATCAAAAAAAGAGTTAACAATCGTTAAGAGGGAAACAAAAGATAACTGACCCATGAAATCAACGACCATAAATAACCTTTCGATGGACTGCTGTTGCAGATTCCGGAGTCGTGCTGACACAGGAATATCGGGAAGAAGGGTGTAACTCGTATGATTTTATGAGGTAGCTACATCTTGCAAGCCGATTCTGAGTGTCAGAGTCGGCTTTTTTATTGTACACTGATCAACCATCATCAACAGACAAACAAAACAATTATGTCAACAACATCATTATCATCATCAACCCCCTTCGAGGGAATACCGTTACCAATTGTCACACTGAACCGCGCTGTACTGCTCACAGGAGTTACAGCAGCAATAGTATTCCAGCAACCGATGGTAACAACAGCACTTTTTATTATAATTCTCTTTGCCGCCCTGTTCGGCAGAAAAGGGAGCCTCATTTTTTTTATCGGGTCGCACCTGTTGGCAAAGCAGAACCTGAAGGCAAAAACTGAAGACCAAAGACTTATGCGCTTCAATAACTCTATCGCAGCAATCCTCCTTGGCGCTGCCCAAATTGCGTTTCTCGCTGGTGCGCCTCTTGTCGGCTGGATCTTTTCAGGCACCGTTGCTGTCGCCTCCATGGTTGCGTTGGCTGGCTTCTGCTTTGGCTGCTTCCTCTACTATCACTATAACATGCAGCGCTTCAGGCTTTTCGGAAAGCCACAACAGCCATGCGGACAATAATGACACAGAAATTGTACCATCACACACATCTCAACAAAAAAGGAAAAGTACACCATGAGTTCAGAAAACTATCGCTTTGAAACGCTTGCCCTTCACGCAGGCCAGCCGGTTGATGCCACGCTCTCTCGTGGAGTGGCGGTCTATCGCACCACATCCTATCTCTTCAAGAGCACTGAACATGCGGCAAACCTCTTTGCTCTGAAAGAGCTTGGCAATATTTATACACGGCTCATGAACCCGACAACCGACACCCTCGAACAGCGGGTCACGCAGCTCGAAGGTGGAGCCGCTTCGGTTGCTGTGGCATCGGGCACCGCAGCCATTTTCAATACCATTATCACCATCGCCGAGGCTGGCGACAATATCGTCTCCGCAAACAACCTCTACGGCGGCACCTACACCCAGTTCGATGCCATTCTACCAAAGCTTGGCATCAACGTCACCTTTGTTGACCCGAAAGATCCTGCTAATTTTGAAAAGGCCATCACCGAAAAAACCAGAGCGCTCTATATTGAAACCATCGGCAATCCCGTGCTCGACTACACCGACGTCAAAGCCATTGCCGAAATAGCGCACCGCAATGGTCTGCCGTTGATTGTTGATGCAACCTTTACCACACCCTACCTGCTCAAAACCATTGAGCTCGGTGCAGATATCGTGATCAACTCGCTGACGAAATGGCTTGGTGGCCACGGAGCCGGGATTGGCGGCATCATTACCGATGCCGGACGTTTCAACTGGAGCGGTGGACGCCATCCGCTCTTCACCGAACCTGACCAGAACTATCACGGCCTGCGCTGGGCTATTGACCTGCCCGAACCTCTGGCACCAATAGCCTTTGCCTTGCGCTTCCGTACCGTGCCACTCAGGAACCTCGGTGCCTGCATTTCGCCGGACAATTCGTGGATACTGCTGCAAGGCATTGAAACCCTGCCAGTCCGGATGGCTCGCCATTCAGAAAATGCGCTCAAGGTGGCCGAACATCTTGCACAACATCCCGGAGTGGCTTGGGTTCGTTACCCCGGTCTGAAAAGCGACCCATCCTACGCCAAAGCTTCACGAGATTTGAAGAACGGCTTTGCTGGCATGGTGGTCTTTGGAGTCAAGGGCGGTTACGATGCGGCTGTGGAGATCATCGACAATATCAAGCTCTTCTCGCACCTTGCAAATGTCGGTGATGCCAAGAGCCTGATTCTCCATCCGGCAAGCACATCACACAGCCAAATGACTGAAGAACAGCGGATACAAAGCGGCCTTTCAGAGGATCTGATCCGCCTCTCCATCGGGCTTGAACATCCCGACGACCTTATTGAGGCTCTGGATGAGGCGCTTCAGAGAGTTGCAACAAAAGCGTAACCATGCACAACAACTACAAAAATATCTCTGTCGTACTCGCTGATACACAGTTTTTAACCAACGAAGCCCTGAAATCAATCCTGTCGCCACTGTTCAAAACGTTCTCTATAGTCTGGACAACGGCAGGATTGGAGGAGCTTTTGCAAAACCATAAACTTGGAGCCTCAATGAGTCCTGTACTTCTCCTGTGCGCCACAAAGGCGTGATTACTTGAAAAACATCAAAGACAATATCTGCTCTCACGTTTTTATGGCAGAAGAGGTACCTTTTATACAGTATTCATTATTGACACGATTATTTACAATATTTAAAACTGTTTTAAACGTAAATACAACTCCACATTCATGGAACGCATCGCCAAAAAACTGACCGATCTTATCGGCAATACTCCTCTGCTTGAGCTTGAAAATTTCAATCGTGAGCACAATACCGTGGCAACAATTATTGGAAAACTTGAATACTTTAACCCCGGTGGAAGTGTCAAGGATCGTATTGGATATGCCATGATCGAAGATGCTGAAAAAAAAGGCCTCCTCAATAAAGGGAGCGTTATCATCGAACCAACAAGCGGTAACACCGGTATTGCCCTGGCATATATTGCCGCAGCCAAGGGGTACCGCCTGATACTCACCATGCCTGAAACCATGAGCATCGAACGCCGTAACCTGCTCAAGGCGCTTGGCGCTGAGCTGGTGTTGACACCCGGTACGGAGGGTATGAGGGGAGCCATCAAAAAAGCCGACGAGCTCCATGCTCCCCAGGCAAACTCATTTCTGCCGCAACAATTTAAAAACCCTGCAAATCCTGAGATTCACCGCACAACGACCGCCGAGGAGATCTGGCGCGACAGCGATGGCAAGGTAGATATTTTTGTAAGCGGTGTCGGTACCGGCGGCACCATAACCGGCATTGGTGAGGTACTGAAAAAACGAAATCCAAACGTCAAAATTGTAGCCGTCGAACCATTCGATTCGCAGGTGATCGCAGGTGGTAAATCTGGACCACACAAAATACAGGGAATCGGCGCAGGCTTTGTTCCGGAGATTCTCAATACCACTCTTCTTGATGAAATTATTCCGGTCAGCAACGACGATGCTTTCGCAACCAGCCGCAAACTGGCCAGAACCGAAGGGCTTATCGTCGGCATCTCCTCAGGCGCCGCGACATGGGCTGCGCTTCAGCTTGCTCTGCGTGAGGAAAACAGGGGAAAACGCATCATTGTTATCCTTCCAGATACTGGAGAGCGTTATCTTTCGACACCGCTCTTCCAGTTCGGGAATGATTCGACCACTCTCTGAGTCGGTTTACAGAAACATTTAAACAATACAGGGAGATTTATCGGCATGAACACAAAAAGCGGCAGTTTGATTGAAGAGGCTATCAGGCTTTTATCCTGCCCGACATGTACCACGGAATGCAACTGCTCAGGGCATCAAGAACAACTACTGCCTTCGATTGAAAAAGTAAGAGAGATTGTTGAACTGCTCAGATCAATCATCTTCCCGGGTTATTATGGAGGGCCTGTCCTGAACCAGCGCTCACTGCACCACTTTCTTGGTGTGCGTATAGAGAAGCTCTATGGATTGCTCACTGAACAGATTCACAGCGTACAACATTTCGATACCGATAATAATGGTGAAATAAACGCGACTGATAAAGCTGCGGAAATCGCCGGAGAGTTCATCAAAATCCTGCCGGAGATCCGGCGCAAACTCTGCAGCGACGTCAACGCGATTTATGATGGTGACCCGGCAGCAAAAAATCATGGTGAAATCATTTTCTGTTACCCTTCTGTCAGGGCTATGATCAATTACCGCGCAGCGCACACCCTGCTGTCGCTGGGCGTGCCGCTCATTCCGAGAATCATTACGGAAATGGCTCACTCGGAGACAGGCATCGATATTCATCCCGGCGCGCATATCGGCGACTATTTCTGTATTGACCATGGCACCGGCGTCGTCATCGGTGAAACCTGCATTATCGGCAACCACGTGCGACTCTACCAGGGAGTCACGCTGGGTGCCAAGAAATTTGAACTTGATGATGAGGGTAATCCGGTCAAAAATGTTCCGCGCCATCCAATTATTGAGGATAACGTCGTCATTTACTCAAACGCCAATATTCTCGGAAGAATAACCATCGGGAAAAACTCCATCATTGGAGGAAACGTCTGGCAAATAAAAAGCGTGCCGCCAAATTCAAAAATTTTACAGCAGAACGCCGTTGAAAGCAGTTTTATCGATGGGTCAGGGATATGAAACAACACTCCATGCACTTTGAAACCCTTGCCATACACGACGGACAAACGCCTGACCCGCACACCGGCTCGGTGACGGTTCCCGTTTATCAGACCTCGACCTTTGGACGGGAAAGCCTCGACCATCGCACCGAGTTTTTCTATTCGCGAATCGGCAACCCGACTCGAAAAGCGCTCGAGTCAGCTCTTGCACTGCTTGAAAACGGGAAGTATGGCCTCACCTTTGCCTCGGGAGCGGCTGCAACCATGGCCGCGCTACAGGTGGTGAAACCTGGAGACCATATTGTGGCGGGCAACGATATTTACGGCGGCAGCTACCGAATTTTTGAGCAGCTTCTGAAACCATGGGGTGTCACCACAAGCTATGCAGAAAGCGAAGCCACCGGGAGTTATGCAGCCTGCATCACTCCAGCGACGAAGCTGATCTGGATTGAAACGCCAAGCAATCCGCTGCTCCAGCTCTCCGACATCCTGTCGCTTGCCAAACTTGCCAAAGAGCGAGGCATTCTGCTCGCGGTGGACAACACCTTTGCCAGCCCCTACTTCCAGCGTCCACTCGACCTTGGGGCCGACATTGTGGTCCACAGCACCACCAAATATCTCGGTGGCCACAGTGATGTGATCGGAGGTGCCGTGGTGACCTCAGACACGGCAATACACACCACCATTAAAAACTATCAAGGGGCAGCGGGAGCAGTGCCCGGCCCCTGGGATTGCTGGCTCATTCTCCGTGGATTGAAAACGCTGAAAATCCGCATGAAGGAGCACGAAGCAAGCGCAATGCATCTTGCAACAATCCTCGAACAACACCCGGCAGTGGAACGGGTCTTTTATCCCGGACTCGCCTCGCATCCACAGCATGAACTGGCAAAAGAGCAGATGAGTGGTTTCGGCGGGATGGTGACGTTCGCACTGAAAAATGGCCTTCCTGCCGTCGAGCAGTTGTTTGCAAAGATCAGGCTTTTTGTGCTTGCCGACAGCCTCGGAGGTGTTGAGTCGCTCATCTCGTCACCTGCGAAAATGACGCTCTGGGCGCTCTCTCAAGAGGAGCGTGACCGGCGCAAATGCACTGACAATCTCGTACGACTCTCGATCGGACTTGAAAATGGTGAAGATCTTGAGGCAGATCTGCTCAACGCCCTGGGAACCCCGTAAGGGCACGACATGTCGTGCCCCTATATGCGCGACACTTCGTGCCCCTATATGCACGGCATCGCTTACCACCACGTCGTACGCGACATGGCTGGATATGGTTAATAGGGTTTGTGGGGATGTATCACGGCTTGCACCTGCGGAATACAACAAAAGAAATAATGAAAAAATGGCACAAATAATTACTATTGAACTGAACGGAGAACAGCAGCCACTTCCACCCGATTCGTCGGTCAGTGATCTTCTTTCGATCCTTGGCTCAGACGGAAAAAGCGTGGCAGTATTGGTTAATGATCGTATCATCCGACCCGAAAACCGATTTTCCCATCCGATTCAGGAGGGTGACCGCGTTGAATTGCTTATCTTTGCTGGTGGTGGCTAACAGAATATTATAACTATGGATGTATTACAGCTCGGTTCGTATACCTTCTCTTCACGCCTGATTCTTGGAACAGGAAAATTCAGCAACTCCAAAGTGATGCTCGACGCTGTTCGAGCTTCAGGAGCACAGCTCGTGACCGTGGCTCTGCGTCGCTTCAACAGGGAGCAGCTCGAAGATGACCTCTTTGGCCCACTTTCAGCCATGGAGGGAATCACCCTCATGCCCAATACATCGGGCGCATCAACCGCAGCAGAGGCTGTTCGCGCTGCCCATATCGCCCGCGAACTCTCGGGAAGCCCCTTCATCAAGGTTGAAATTCATCCGAATCCTCAACACCTGATGCCCGACCCCATAGAAACGTACGAGGCCTCACGGATTCTGGCAAAAGAGGGGTTTCTGGTAATGCCCTATATCGCCGCAGATCCGGTACTGGCCAAGCGACTCGAAGAGGTTGGCTGCGTATCCGTAATGCCGCTCGGCTCGGCCATTGGCAGCGGGCAGGGGCTCGCAACCTCGGAGATGCTCAGCATTATCATCCGTGAAAGCGGTATTCCGGTCATTGTTGATGCCGGACTGCGCTCCCCTTCCGAAGCGGCTCACGCCATGGAGATGGGATGCGAAGCGGTACTGGTCAACAGCGCCATTGCGGTTGCAGGAGATCCGCAAGAGATGGCAGAGGCTTTCGCCGAAGCTGTAGCGGCTGGAAGAAAAGCCTTCAGGGCGGGGCTCATGCAGAAAAGCGGTTCAGCCGTAGCTACAAGTCCACTCACCTCTTTTCTGGGAACATTGTGATGAGAGCAGTACCGGAATGGCTTGCCGACGATCGTGGCACGGCAGCGCTTGGCGCAATGCTCTCCCCCACATCATCGCACTCCCTCGAAGCGCTTGCCGCTGAATCGCGGGCGATGACACTGCGCCGTTTCGGACGCACCATGACGCTCTATGCCCCGCTCTACCTCTCAAACTACTGCTCAAGCGGCTGCGCCTACTGCGGCTTCGCTTCCGACCGGAAGACACCTCGCCACCGCCTTGAAGCGGATGAGATACGTCGTGAACTGGCCGCCATGAAAAAACTTGGAATCAGCGACATTCTTCTGCTCACCGGTGAACGAACTGCCGCTGCCGATTTCGACTATCTTCAGCGAGGTGTCGCCATAGCGGCAGAGGAGATGCAACGAGTCTCGGTTGAGGCATTCCCGATGAGTGTCAGCGAGTACAAGGCGCTGGCCGACTGCGGCTGCACCGGCATCACCATCTACCAGGAGACCTACAACCAGGAACGATACGAAGCGCTGCACCGCTGGGGCCCCAAAAAAGATTTTATTGACCGCCTTGAAACTCCCGCGCGCGCCCTTGATGGGGGAATAAAAACCGTAGGGCTCGGCGTCCTGCTCGGCCTCTCCGATCCGGTTGAAGATGCACTGAATCTCTATCGCCACGTTCGACATCTCGGGCGCACCTGGTGGCGGGCGGGCATGTCGGTCTCCTTTCCCCGCATGAGGCCACAGACCGGGGGGTACGAGCCCACCTTTCCGGTTGACAATCAACTTCTCGCCCGCTTCATCGTTGCCTTCCGCATAGCACTTCCCGATACTGAGCTGGTACTCTCGACAAGAGAGAGCGCAACCTTCCGTGATGGTATGGCGGGACTTGGAATTACCAGAATGAGCGTTGAGAGCAAGACAACTGTTGGAGGCTACTCTGAAAACAAGGAGGGAGACGAGTGCGAAGAAAAAGAGAGGGGGCAGTTTGAAATATCCGACGACCGCACAACCAAAGAGTTTTGTGCAGCCCTCCGTCGCCAGAATATTGAACCCATCTTCAAGAACTGGGAACCCGCCTACAACGGGCCATCGGGAACGATAAACCCTGAACGTAAAGCCAAAGCCGACACCCTCCCCAATAAATCCTGAAACAGAGCCATGCCACTGAACGACAGACAGCGCCAACGGTACGCCCGTCACCTCTCCATGAAAGAGATCGGTGAAGAGGGGCAGGAAAAATTGCTCAAGGCAAAAGTGCTGATAATCGGCGCAGGAGGGCTTGGCTCACCAGCCGCCTTTTATCTGGCGGCAGCAGGAATCGGCACCATCGGCCTCATGGATGGCGACAACGTTGATCTCAGCAACCTGCAGCGGCAGATTCTCCACACCACCAACTCGATCGGAGAAAAAAAGGTTACCTCCGCAGAGGAGCGACTTGTCGCCCTTGACCCGGAGATAAGGCTCAACCTCTACCCGTTTCGCCTCACCGCCGACAATGCAGCAGAGATTTTCGCACCCTACAACTTTATCATCGATGCCACCGACAACTTCGCCTCAAAATTCCTGATTGCCAGAGCTTGCCACAGTGCAACAAAACCATACTCCCATGCTGGAATCTCCGAGTTCCATGGCCAGACCATGACCGTTCATCCCGGAACAACCGCCTGCTACAACTGCCTCTTCCACGAAGAGGGAATCACCGACCAGGCCGTCCCAAAAGGGCCGCTCGGTGCACTCCCCGGCATCATCGGCTCCATCCAGGCCACCGAAGCCATAAAACATCTTCTCTCAATCGGCACCCCGCTCACCAATACGCTGCTGAGCTGCGACACCCTCACCATGAATATCCGCAACATAACCGTCACCCGCGACCAGCTCTGTCCACTCTGCGGAGGCTGACAGAACTGCTCCTGCTGAGCCATCCAGCAACTGTAGAAACACAAGAGCAGTATACCATACACGAAGCTTTCCGCAGCAAGCAGCAGTGGAGAGCTCAACCTTGAGAGATTAAAGGATACAAAAGCGGTAAATTGCACTGTGTCTACGACACTCTTGCGTTGGCCGATATCGGAAGTGTAACAAATAATAAAATCCTGTAAATTTTTTGTCCATGTGATTTTCGTGAAATTCTTCGCAATAACCGTTGATATTTATTATACTTCAACTCAGTTAACATTTGTTAAGTCCGTAACAGCAAATATGTGGTTCATGGATAAATGCACAAGTAAACTTTATACTGAATATTTCCGCCACAACTCTTTCGAAGAAAAGCACGTCACCCCATGATGCAGCATTATCAAAGCAGTTCCTATCTTTCCGGGGGAAATGCCCCCTACATCGAAGATCTTTATGAGGCCTATCTCGACAACCCTGGCTCTGTTTCTGAAAATTGGCGAGCTTACTTTGACGCCATGCAAAACATGCCAGGTGCAAATAGCGCTGATTCCCGCGATATCGCACACTCTCCCGTGCAGGCATCGTTTGTTGAAAGGGCACGCCTTGGACCCATCTGCCGTGTCGTAGCAAGTCCCGATGCTGAACTCGGACGCAAGCGAGTATCGGTACAAAAACTGATTGCTGCCTATCGCAACATCGGTTCACGCTGGGCAGATCTTGATCCGCTGAAGCGTCAGGAGCGGCCATCACTTCCCGATCTTGAGCCCTCTTTTTACGGTTTTACCGATACCGATATGGATGTGGTGTTTAACACCAGTAATACCTATTTCGGCAAAGAGAGCATGCCGCTGCGTGAAGTTTTGCAAAATCTGCGTGAGACCTACTGCGGCACCCTTGGTATAGAGTTCATGTACATCACAGACCAAACCGAAAAACGGTGGTGGCAGGCAAAGTTTGAAACAATACGATCGAAACCTGATTTCACTGCGGAGAAGAAAAAACGTATTCTTGAGCGATTAACTGCCGCCGAAGGATTTGAGCGCTATCTGCACACCCGCTTTATCGGCCAGAAACGCTTCTCCCTCGAAGGAGGAGAGAGCTTTATTGCCGCTATGGATGAGCTTATTCAGCGTGCTGGAAAAGCCGGAGTTCAGGAGATTGTCATCGGTATGGCCCACAGAGGACGATTAAATGTGCTGGTCAATATCATGGGAAAGAATCCTCTCGACCTTTTTGCCGAGTTCGAGGGCAAACATGCGGCTGACCTTCCCTCCGGTGACGTAAAATACCATCAGGGATTTACCAGCGACATTGCCACTCCTGGCGGTCCGGTTAATCTCTCTTTGGCCTTCAACCCCTCGCATCTTGAAATTGTCAATCCAGTCGTAGAGGGTGCGGTCAAAGCACGTCAGGTAAGACGAAACGACAGGGATGGATCGCAGGTACTGCCGATTCTTGTCCATGGCGATGCCGCATTTGCAGGACAGGGCGTTATTATGGAGACCCTGAACCTCGCTTTGACAAGGGGATACGGCACAGGAGGGACTGTCCATATTGTCATCAACAACCAGATTGGCTTCACCACCTCTGATCCACGCGACAGCCGTTCAACGACTTACTGCACCGATGTAGTCAAGATGATTGAGGCTCCGGTGCTGCACGTCAATGGCGACGACCCTGAATCCGTCGTACTGGCAACACAGATGGCACTTGATTATCGGCAGGCATTCAAGCGCGATGTGGTCATTGATATTATCTGTTTCCGCAAGCTTGGCCATAATGAGCAGGACACGCCAGCCATGACGCAGCCGCTGATGTATAAAAAGATAGACAAGCACCCAGGTACCCGCGCACTCTTTGCCGGAAGACTGGAATCACAGGGTGTGATCAATCAGGAGTATGCAACCCGGCTCAGCAAGCAGTTCCGGAAAGATCTTGATGCAGGAAAGTATACTGCAAATCCGGTTCTGGTCAACAAGACAATTTTTAGTACTGAACCAGCACCAGGGCATGATGAGGTCTGTGAAACCGGCATTCCGCTTGCCGAACTCAACCGACTTTCAGAAAAAATCACAAAAATTCCGGAAGGGTTCAAACTTCACCCGCTGGTTGAAAAGGTTGTTAATGACCGCGCCAGAATGGGTCGTGGAGAGCAGCTTCTCGACTGGGGTATGGGGGAACATCTGGCTTTTGCATCACTGGTCACGGGGGGATACCCGATACGCATTACCGGTCAGGATAGCGGCAGGGCAACATTCTCGCACCGCCATGCCGTGCTGCACGACCAGAAGCGTGAAAAATGGGACTCAGGCATCTACATACCGCTTCAGAATGTCGCGAACAACCAGGCGGCCTTCACGGTTATCGACTCTGTGCTTTCGGAAGAGGCTGTACTTGGATTTGAATACGGTTACTCCATCTCCGCACCCGACACACTGGTGATCTGGGAGGCACAGTTCGGCGACTTTGCCAACGGTGCCCAGGTGCTTATCGACCAGTTCATCACCTCAGGAGAGGTGAAATGGGGGCTTGCATCCGGCCTTACCCTCATGTTGCCCCACGGCTATGAAGGGCAGGGACCCGAGCACTCATCAGCCAGGCCGGAACGCTTCCTGCAGCTCTGCGCCGAAAACAATATCCAGGTCTGCCAGCCAACCAACCCTGCACAAATTTTTCACCTGATTCGTCGGCAGATGACGACAATGATTCGAAAACCTCTGGTGATTCTCACGCCAAAATCACTGCTTCGCAACAAGGAGGCGGTCTCGGCGCTTTATGAGCTCTCCACAGGAAATTTTCAGAATATTATCCGCGATCCGGCAGCAAATCCTGAAAAAGTGAAGAGACTTATTGCCTGCTCCGGCAAGGTTTATTATGATCTTCTTAACCGCAGGCGGGAAAACACCGCCGAAGATGTCGCCATTATCCGTATTGAACAGCTCTATCCTTTCCCGCTTGAGGAATTTGGTGCTGAACTTGGACGCTATCCTCAACTGAAGGATATTGTCTGGTGTCAGGATGAACCCAAAAATCAGGGGTATTGGCGTTTTCTCCAGCACTATATCATGAAAGCAATGACTCCTGGCCAGCAGTTCGGCTATGCAGGACGGCTCGCCTCAGCATCTACTGCATGTGGTTATGCCGCAATACATGCTATACAGCAAAAAGCATTGCTTGATCAGGCATTTGGTGAGTTCAGCGTTTTTTTCAACAAATAATATTCAAGAATGGCAATCATTGATGTCACCATATCCCAACTTTCGGAATCCGTTGCGGAAGCCACACTTCTAAACTGGAAAAAATCTCCAGGAGACGCTGTTGCTGAAGATGAAATTCTTTTTGAAATCGAAACCGACAAAGTTGTTTTTGACGTACCATCACCATCAGCAGGTATTCTCTTTGAAATACTTGTCGGTGATGGTGGCACCGTCGTCCCCAATCAGGTTCTGGCACGCATTGACAGCGAAGGAAAACTTGCTGCAGCGTCTGCTCCTGCAATGAAACAGGCTGAAACAACTCATCAAGCAGCAGCTCCAAAATCTGAAGGAGCCATTGCCATGCCTGCCGCCGCAAAACTGATGGCTGAAAGTGGACTGAAGCTGTCACAGATAGAGGGTACCGGCAGACAGGGAAGAGTTACCAAGGGAGATGTCCTGCACGCCATAGCATCTGGTACAGAACCAACTGCCCAATCGGCACCTGCCGCGCCTGCGCTCAAACCTGTTGAAGCACATCTTGAGCCACCAATAATGACCGAACGTCCAGAGCAACGCGTACCCATGACACGCCTCAGGGCACGCATAGCAGAGAGGCTTCTTCAGTCGCAGGCCACCAACGCTATTCTCACGACCTTCAATGAGGTAGACATGCATGCGGTCATTGAGCTGCGCAACCGATATAAGGCGGATTTTGAAAAGGAACATGGGGTTAAACTGGGCTTCATGTCCTTTTTTGTTAAAGCGACGGTACACGCTCTGCGTAAATATCCCATTCTGAACGCCTCTGTTGAGGGCAAGGATATCATCTATCACGGTTATTTCGATATCGGTATTGCCGTCAGCTCGCCAAGGGGGCTTGTTGTTCCTATCCTTCGCAATGTCGATCAGATGACTATCGCCGACATTGAACGCAAAATCGCTGACTATTCCACCAAGGCAAAACTGGGTAACCTCTCCCTTGAAGAGCTGACTGGTGGCACCTTCTCAATTTCCAACGGAGGCGTTTTTGGCTCAATGCTCTCAACACCAATCATCAACCCACCGCAGTCCGCCATTCTTGGTATCCACGCCACCAAGGAGAGACCAATAGTGGAAAATGGTCAGATCGTCATACGACCCATGAACTATCTGGCCATCTCTTATGACCATCGAATTATCGACGGCAAAGAGGCGGTACTTGGTCTTGTTGCAATCAAGGATGCACTGGAAGATCCAGCGCGTCTGTTACTTGATCTTTAAAAGAGAACTCTACCATGAACAAACAATTTGACGTTCTTGTTATCGGCGCAGGCCCTGGCGGATATATTGCCGCTATCCGTGCCGCACAGCTTGGTTTTTCAGTAGCCTGCTGTGAATTCAGTGCTTATGACGATCCAGCCGGAGAACCCCGTCTTGGCGGCACCTGTCTCAACGCAGGGTGTATTCCACTGAAAGCGCTTGTTGCCTCTTCGGAAGCCTTTGAAAAAGCAATACACAACCTTCCTGATCATGGCATCACTACAACAGGCATAAGCATTGATGTTACCAAGATGCAGAAGCGCAAGGAGGCGATTGTCACAAAAATGACTGCAGGTGTGCAGTTCCTCTTCCGCAAAAACAAGATCACCCTTCTCAAGGGACGTGGCTCTTTTGCAGGAAAAACTGATACTGGCTACAGAATGATCATCAGTGGAAAAGAGGGTGATGAAGAGGTGCTGGCTCAGAAGGTGATTATCGCCACCGGTTCAAAAGCTCGCCACATCCCGAATGTCAAGGTCGATAATGTCACCATCTGTGATAATGAAGGGGCGCTTAAATTCACCGAGGCACCAAAAAAACTGGGCGTTATCGGCGCAGGAGTCATCGGACTTGAAGTGGGTTCAGTCTGGCGCAGACTTGGTGCAGAGGTTACCATTCTTGAAGTGATGCCATCGTTTCTTGGCGCCGCTGACGAAAGTGTTTCACGAGAAGCATCAAAGCTCTTTTTAAAACAGGGGCTGCATATCAAGCTTGGCGTCAGGATAGGTCAGGCAAAACTAACAAAAGATGGCGTCAGTATTGCCTATACCGATGACCAGGGTTCCGAGCATACCCTCGAATGCGATAAACTGATTGTCTCGGTTGGCCGTATTCCGAACACTGAAAAGCTCAATCTTGAGGCTGTCGGCATCCAGACCGATGAACGAGGCTTTATTCCCGTGAACGACCATTGCGCTACAGCCGCTCCCGGTGTTTACGCCATTGGAGATGTGGTGCGGGGCCCCATGCTGGCACACAAGGCTGAAGACGAAGGAGTAATGGTGGCCGAACTGCTGGCAGGTCAGAAGCCGCACATCGACTACAACAGCATGCCCTGGGTTATCTACACTACTCCGGAAATTGCCTGGGTTGGAAAAACCGAACAGCAGCTTCGCTCTGAAGGACGCGATTACAAAACAGGACAGTTTCCATTTGCCGCCAACGGAAGAGCACTGGGTCTCGGGGATTCCGAAGGATTTATCAAAATGCTTGCCGACGGGAAAACCGACGAAATCCTTGGGGTCCATATTATTGGAGCAAGCGCCTCCGACCTGATAGCTGAAGCCGCACTTGCCATGGAGTTCCACGCATCATCCGAGGATGTGGCCCGCACCTGCCACCCTCATCCAAGCCTTTCGGAGGTGATGCGCGAAGCTGCTCTCGCTATTGAAAAACGGGCGCTGAACATGTAAAGGCTCAGCAGATCCGTGGCAACTGTTCACCAAGCGGAAGATCAATAATCCGTCGGCTGCCATAAACTGTACGCATGACCACCATACCGGGATGATCGTCAACCACCGATCCGATAATGACGGCATCCCGGCCAAGGTCGAAAGTACGCATCACATCAAGAACCTTCTCTGCATCACCTGCTGTCACAGCCAGAACAAGTTTGCCTTCATTAGCCACATGCAGGGGATCAATCCCCAGCAGTTCACAGGCACCTCGCACGTCAGGTTTGACCGGAATTGTGGCCTCATGAATTTCAATGCCAACAGAAGAGGATTGTGCCAGTTCATTCAGGGTTGCCGCCACGCCTCCCCTTGTAGGGTCGCGCATGGCGTGGATTGCACTGGGCTGCTCATCAAGAATGGTGCCAATCATGCCATTGAGCGCTGCACAGTCGCTTTGTATCCGCGACTGAAATGAGAGCCCCCCCCTCGAGGTCATAATGGCCATCCCATGATCGCCAACGGTTCCTGAGAGGATAATACTGTCGCCCGGCTTCAGGTTTCGACACGAGAGGTTGACTCCCTCCCTGATAGTGCCGATGCCCGAGGTATTGATAAATATCCGGTCGCACTGCCCTTTTCCCACCACCTTGGTATCACCAGTCACCATCATCACCCCTGCATGGCAAGCCGCTTTGGCCATGCTCCTGACAATAACCTCAAGCTCAACCAGGGGGAGCCCCTCTTCAAGCACAAAACCCGCGCTGAGGTAAAGCGCTCTTGCTCCGCCAACCGCCAGATCGTTGACGGTACCGTTAACGGCAAGCTCTCCGATATTTCCACCGGGAAAAAAAATGGGGCTCACCACGTAGGTGTCGGTAGTAAAAGCTGTTCTGCCTGGCGGGAGATCAAGCTTTGCCTGATCGTCAAGCAGATCAAGAAAGGAGTTATGAAGGTGCGGCATAAAAACCCGCTGCATCAGCGCCTGCGATAACCGCCCACCGGCACCATGCGCCATCTGGATGGTTTCATGCTGCATAATCGGGGTTGGGCAAAGCGGTGCAATGGTCATGATACCGTACGGTGATAGTTATAATAGGCTGCACATGCCCCTTCCGAGGAGACCATGGTGGCGCCGAGCGGATGCTGTGGTGTACACTCTTTCGCAAAAGCGGGGCAGCCATCAGGCTTGAGCATCCCTTGCAGCACCCTGCCGCTCATGCAGAGTGGCGACTCTTCAGCGGAGATATTGGTGACATTGAACCTTTTTTCGGCATCAAAACGGGCATACGACTCTCTGAGGCCAAGGCCGCTACCGGGAATCAGGCCAATCCCTCGCCACTGGCGATCGCTCACCTCAAAGACGTTGCGGATGGTCTCCTGCGCAACCGGGTTACCTGCACGGCTCACTACCCTCCCGTAGCAATTCACCACCTCTGCCTTCCCCTCTTCGAGCAGTTCCACGGTTTTGAGAATCCCTGCAAGCAGCTCAACCGGTTCAAAGCCGGTCGGGACTATCGGCACTTGAAACTCTCGGGCTACCGGCTCATACTCCTCATAGCCCATCACCGCGCAGACGTGCCCCGCTGCAAGGAAACCCTGAACCCGATTATCCGGGGATGAGAGAATCGCCCGCATGGCTGGCGGCACCATCACCTGGCTCACCAGAACAGTGAAATTGTTTATCCCTTCTCGGGCAGCTTGCCAGACCGCCATGGCATTCGCGGGAGCCGTTGTTTCAAAACCAACAGCAAAAAAGACCACCTCTTTTGAAGGATTATCACGGGCAATCTGCAGTGCATCGAGAGGAGAGAAGACAATACGCACATCCCCACCCGCACTTCGTACCATAAAGAGATCCCTTGCATTACCTGGCACCCGAAGCATATCCCCGAAACTGGTAAAAATCACCTCTTCCCGTGCAGCTATGGCGAGAGCCCGCTCAATAGATTCAAGGGGAGTGACGCAGACCGGGCAGCCGGGGCCATGCACCAGTTCGATAGTATCGGGGAGCAGTTGGTCAATGCCGTTTCGGATAATGGAGTGAGTCTGGCCGCCGCAGATCTCCATGATAGTCCAATGATGGAGAGCTTTTCTGCGAATCTCGTCGAGAAGCTTCCTTGCAAGCGCTGGATCCCTGTATTCGTCAATGTATCTCATTGGTGTCCGCATCACAAAGATTCTCGTGAGGGAAGCTCTTCATCAGGCTGAAAAGCTCCGCTCTCAATCAGCTCCTGCCAAAGCTTCAGACTTTCAGCCGCCTCCTCTTCATCGATTATTTTAAGGGCAAACCCGGCATGAACAATGGTGTACTGGCCAACATGGATATCTGGCACATATTCAAGGCATGCTCTTGTTTTTGAACCATTAACGTCGATGATCCCCATTTTGAGGCCATTTTCCATAATGAGTTCGATCAGTTTTCCGGGTATGGCGAGGCACATAGATATGAGGAGCTAAGGTTATGAAACACTTGTTCAAAGTAAGAAAAAAACAGAGCCCTGCCGAAAGGGGGTGGTTGGTGATTTTGTGTATTTACCTGTTAGAACGACCCATAAGAAGATTACGCCCGATAAGAGCCTGCCCGAGCGAAAGTCCGCCATCATTCGATGGGACATGAGCATGGGCAAGCACCCTGTAGCCAGCCTGCTGAAGTTCATGCAACAAGGTAATAAAGAGAAGTTCATTCTGGAAGACTCCCCCACTCAGCGCAATGGTTGTTATGCCGGTTGCTTTGGATGCTTTTTCGATAATCTCCTGAAAACAGGTAACAAGAGTGCGATGGAATCTTTGGCTGATGTCGCTGGTGGAGATCCCTGCCTGCAACGCAATTACAATATCTTGAATCATTGGTGAGAGCATCATTATCCAGCGACCTTGTTCCGAATACTGAGGCTCCCCATTATCGATAGTTTTCCCTGACGGTATTACGTAGTTCAAAACATAGCGAAACTCTTTATAACCTATAGCGCCCCCTGCAGCGTGCATAAGCGCAATCGCCGCCTCTCCTTCATAGGTGATGTTCACCCGCAGGTTGCAGAGCGCGGCAACAGCATCGAACAGGCGACCACAGCTTGATGTCTCCACAATGTTAACTCTTTTTTCGAGCAACTCAAGAACCGGTGCAATCACCCTCCCTTTCATAAACGGCAAATCAGGCATATCGGAGCAACTTCGGTGCAGATAACCAAGAGCCAGGCGCCATGGTTGCATAACCGCTGCCTCACCACCCGGCAACGGCATAGACTCCAGCGAGGCAAAGCGTTCAACCCCCCGAGCATCGCCGATCAGCAGTTCGCCACCCCAAATCGTGCCGTCAGTTCCGTAACCAGTACCATCAAGGATAAGCCCGATTGCAGGCCCTGCCTCCCTGTTTTCAGCAAGACAGGCAACAAGATGAGCATGATGGTGCTGCACGCCAAGCTGGGGAATTTTCTGATGCTCTGCCCACTGCGTTGTCATGTAATCAGGATGGAGGTCATGCACAATCAGCTCCGGTGTTGCCTGAAAAAGGCGCTGCAAGTGGGCAACAACCTCCTGAAAATGGCTGTAGGCCTCAAAGTTTTTCATGTCACCGATATGCTGGCTCATCAGCGCGTGAGATCCTTTCAGCAAGGTAACGGTATTTTTAAGCTCCCCCCCTGTGCCAAGTACGGTGGGGCCACCTTCGCGGAGCAAGATCGGCGCCGGTACATACCCCCGGCTGCGTCGGATCTGCCGAAGCTCTCCTGCAAGATGGATAGTTACCGAATCATCACATTTACGGTAAATGGGGCGATTGTGCAGCAAAAATATATCAGCAATACCCTTGAGTCGGGAAAGCACTTCATCATTATCATGGACAATCGGCTCTTCACTGAAATTGGCACTGGTCATCACCAGGGTGTCGAGAGCGGAGTCGAAAAGCAGAGTGTGGAGTGGTGTATAGGGAAGCATCACCCCAAGTCGATGGTTCCCAGGTGCCACAGATGGCGCCAACGTGCAGCTCTTCCTCTTTTTCAGGAGCACCATGGGCGCTTCCGCAGATGTCAAGGCCGCGAGTTCACCTTCGCTCACGTCGCAATAGCTTCGCACCACCGCCATATCACGCATCATCACGGCAAAGGGTTTTGCCTCACGCCCCTTCCGCTCTCGCAATCTTTTTACCGCACTCTCATTACTGGCATCAACGGCAAGATGAAATCCTCCAAGCCCCTTCAGTGCAAGAATAAGCCCCTGTTTAAGTAGTACAACAGCTTCTGCCACAACATCACCGGGCATCGCCGGGCCATAATCAGGCGAACACTCGGGCTGAGCCAGCTCATCCTCCATCGGCAAACCCGCTGGATCAAGCAGAACAAGCGCCGGGCCACACACCGGACAGGCGTTGGGCTGTGCATGAAAACGGCGGTTAAGCGGGTCGTGGTACTCGCGTTCACACTCCTGGCACATCGTGAAAGAGTGCATTGATGTCGATGGACGGTCATAGGGCAGACGGGCAACAATGGTATAACGGGGGCCGCAATTGGTGCAGTTGATAAAGGGATAACGAAACCGGCGATTTTCCGGATCAAGAAGTTCACGACGGCAATCACGGCAGAGAGCAATATCGGGCGGAATGAGTGTTTCAACCCCGGCGCCAGCCGTAGAATCCCCGATAACAAAACCCTCCTCCTCAACACAGGCAAGAGTACTCTCCTCAATGGACTCAATGCGGGCAAGTGGCGGAGAGTCGCTCTGCAATGCACAACAAAAATTGTCGAGAAGCAGGGTGGAACCCTGCACCTCTACGACAACACCTGACGGGGTATTACAGATAAACCCTGTCAGCCCGAACCCGACAGCCAGACGATAGACAAAAGGGCGGAACCCGACACCCTGTACAATCCCGTTGACCAGCAGACGCCGCCGCAACTCACCCTGAGTGCTCAATGGTGTAACAATCTCTTTTCGAGCCACTGCTGCCACTGCGCAAGGCCCTCACCCGTTGTCGCCGATAGCTCAAACCATTCCAGATGATGGTTAACCCGCATGGCGTTCTCCCGGCACTTCGCCACATCAAACTCTACATAAGGCAGCAGATCAATCTTGTTGAGAATACAGAGATCAGCCTCATGAAACATGGTCGGATACTTCAGCGGCTTGTCGTCGCCCTCAGTCACGCTGATAATCACCACTTTCAAAGCCTCACCAAGGTCAAAGAGCGCCGGGCAGACAAGGTTTCCGACATTCTCGATACAGAGCAGCGAATTATCCTGCAAGTCAAGCTCCTTGACCGCACGGTTCACCATCAAGGCATCAAGATGACATCCTGATCCTGTATTGATCTGGATCACCGGCACACCAAGGGCGTGAATACGGTCGGCATCATTGGTTGTCTGCTGGTCACCCTCGATAACAGCAACCGGAAACCGCTGGTGCAGCAATGGAATGATTTTTTCGAGCAACGACGTTTTTCCCGAGCCCGGAGAGCTGAGAAAATTCAGGGCAAAAATATTCCTTGCCTCAAAGTATCCCCGGTTTCTTTCGGCAAGAAGATTGTTTTGCTGAAGAACATCCTGTTCAAGCACAATCTTCCGGCTTGTCCCTTCATGGTGATGGTGATGCCCCCCATCATGATTGTGCATATAATCGCGGTCGTGATGCTCCTCAGGGAAATGATCGTGATCGTGGGTCTCCCCACCAGCATGAGAATGGCTATGCTCTTCCGTACCAGGGTTAACATGGACATGATAATCGCTCTCACCGGGTTTGCGAAGCACTGCCCCGCAATCACCCGAACAACCACAGGTATCGCACATTTTTCTACTCTCCCTCTTCTTCTATAGTTATGGTTTGAATCAGAAACTCCTCACCGGAGACAATGGTTATCCGAAGCGAGCGGCATTTGGGGCACTCGGCATAATAAAAAGTGACAGGAAACCTCATGCCACACTCTCCGCACTCACCAGTCCCTTCGGGTTCCCCAATCACCAGGGCCGCACCTTCAGCAATCGTCCCTTTGGTTGCCGCTGAAAAGCAGAATTTCAATGACTCTGCCTCAATGCCCGCAAGTTTTCCAACAAGAAGCTCAACACCGGAAATTCTCACTCCCCCCTCTTTTTCTGCATTGGCGACCACCGCATCAACAATGGACATCGCAATACTCATCTCATGCATAACAACAGCAAAGTATAGTTATTCCAAAACCCGGCCTCCAGTGAAAACTGACAACTGACAACTGATTACTGACTACTGGCAACTGACAACTCCCCCAAGGTAGTTCATGAACTTCAATATTTATTTGTACATTTGAAAAAAATCTTCCTGAAACGCAGCAAACAAGAGCAAAAGTTGAAGCACCTTACAGGACTATGCAATGTTCCGGCCAGTGAGATTACACTGCTTCTCGACCTGGCCGCCGATTTCAAGAGAGAGTTGATCAGCGGAAACCCCTCTTTTGAGCAATCTCTTCGCAATAAACGCATTGCGCTGGTTTTTTTTGAAAATTCAACTCGCACGCGCTTCTCCTTTGAAATAGCCGCCCGTCATCTTGGAGCCGGAACGCTGAACTTCAGCGCCTCGTCAAGCAGTGTCAGCAAGGGAGAGACCCTCGGTGACACCATCAAAAACCTTGAAGCGATGCAGGTGGATGCCTTTGTGCTGCGCCACCCCTCCTCTGGGGCAGCAGACCTCATCACTGGCATCACCTCCAAAACGGTCATCAATGCGGGTGACGGATCGCATGAACATCCCACACAAGCGCTGCTCGATATATTTACGCTCCGCGACTATTTTGGGAAAATCGAAGGGCTCAGGGTAGTCATTATCGGCGATGTACTCCACAGCCGCGTTGCCCGTTCCAACATCTATGGACTCCTTGCCGCTGGCGCTGAAGTGGGAATCTGCTGCCCGGTAACCCTCATGCCGCCCGATGCTGACCGGTTGGGAGTGACCCTCTTCACTGACCTTGACCGGGCCATCACCTGGGCTGATTCGGCTATCGTCCTTCGCCTGCAACTTGAACGTGCTACCGGAGGCTACCTCCCCTCTCTTGAAGAGTATTCAGTCTATTACGGTCTTACCGATGAGCGGCTGGAGCGGATGCAAAAACATCTCCTGGTGCTCCATCCCGGACCGATAAACCGTGAGATTGAGATCTCCAACCATGTAGCCGACAGGATACAGCCACCCGGCTATTCAAAAAGCGTTCTGCTTGAACAGGTCACCAATGGAGTGGCCATACGCATGGCGGTGATGCAAACCTTGCTTGCCCCACACTGACGATAAAATAAACCCTTTATTATTATGACACGCACCTGTAGCCTCAGTAGAACAATCCTGATTCTGACAGCCGCACTCTGTATCACCCATCACAACGTCTCCGCAGAACCACTCAAAAAGTCAGCAGGCAGAACCATTATCGCACCACTGCTGGCGGACCCGCTGGAGCCAAAAATTGCGGTCATGCCTTCACTGAGTGAACGCACCCTGCAGCTTGATATTGGCACATCTCCCGATCTCTACCAGAGCGAGAGCGGGGAATTTGCCGTTGGTGTTGATTTCGGCACCTACTCACGACTGAAACGAACCAATGAGTTCAAGTTTCCTGTTGATGCGGTTGATTATCTCTTTGGAGTCAATGCAAGCTGGAAAAAACCCTTCAACAGCGACACGCTGCCGTTCGACACCCTCAGCGCAAAGGTGAAGCTCAGCCATATTTCAGCCCATTTTGAAGATGGCCACTACGATGCCACCAACGGACAATGGATAACGCAACCAGAGTGGAGTGGAACCATCCCCTTCACCTACAGCCGTGAATTCGTCAATCTCGTTCTGGCACTCAGCTCCCCGGAACATAGGCTCTATGCAGGGTATCAATACCTCTACCATACCCTCCCCTCAGGGATAAATCCTCACGCATTTCAGGCGGGCTTTGAACTCTCCACCCCGGGAAACAGCTATATTGCCACTGATTTCAAACTGCTCCCAATCTGGCAACCCTCACTTGAGGCAACAAGAGGGCACCGGGGAACATGGAACCTGCAGGCTGGCATCCGTCTCAATAACATAGGTCTGGAAAAGGTGAGGGTGGCATGTAACTACTATTCAGGCATCAGCCGCCAGGGCATGTACTTTTACCATCCCGAAAGCTTCACCAGCGCAGGAGTCATTATTGATTTTTAAAACCATAATGAATCAAACCCTCTACGACATTGGGGGCAGAGAAAAAAAAATAGATTAACATTTGTTGAATTTGTATTCATTTTAGTATATTTTAGCTTGGTAGCTCTTTTCAAAAAAGCCACAAACAGTTTTTTCTGGTTTTTATGTTGACGATCAAAGGTTTCCATGTCCTTTTCTTTATTAACACACACACAACTAACGGAGAACTGAAAATGAAAAAAATGTTATCGCTTGCTGCAATGCTTGCAGTATTGTCATACGCATCACCAGCTTCGGCTGAATTAAAAATAGGTGGAGACTTCAGTGTAAGGGCGAGAGCTGAATTTAACTCAAAAGATCCAGGAAATCTTTCCACTGATGACCTGATGTTTCAGTACAGGCTCCGCCTGAATGGCGCGGCAGATCTTGGTGATGGATACTTTTTCAAGACCATGCTCATGAGTGAAGAGCCATTCGCAACTTCAGGAAATGCTGCTGGTGGATGGAGGACTGTCGGTGGTAATGTAGCTAATACAAATATTGATGCACCTTACAGCCTTTCCGTTTCTCAGGCATACTTCGGACGTAATTTGAAGGATTCCAATTACAAAATCGGACGTATTCCGCTCAACAGTTTCAACAATCCAATTTTTGATCTTACCCTCTATCCAACCCAACCACTTGACACTCCTGTCAATAATTATGGTTATGACCGTCTTTTTGGTGCAAATTATGGCACAAAAGTTGGCGATGGGACATTAAATGCAACTTTGGTTGTTCTGGATAATAGCTCAAACGACGTTGCAGCAGGCCTCGAAGACAATGGTTTCCTTAATGACGGTTATGCACTTAGTCTCGCGTATGCGTTCACGGCAGGAGATGTTACCATTGAGCCACAGATATTTGCGGTATTGACGAACGCTGATGTAAACTTATCGCCGACAACCGCTTCTTTCGCACCGGATGCTAATCCATTTACCTTTGGTGCCATGCTTTCAACCCCTGTTGGAAACAGCAAAATCTCAGGTGGTGCATTTTACACAAGTGCAAGCGAAAAATTGAACAATCTGGAAAATGCTGACTACAGTGGCTACCTGATCAGGGTCAAAGGCGAATCTGGCCCATTCATGGCGTGGATTGACTACAACAAGACCACAGATGATCTTGCCGGAGCCGCCACAAAAGATTACACAAACACCTTTTTGTGGGCACAGTACAAACATGTCGTCTATAAAGGCGCAGCCAGCAGCTTCAGCCTTCAGCCGACTCTTCGCTATCGCGCACAGGACAAAGAAGTCAACGCCGTTCAAACCGACACGGCCACAGTACGTGGTGAGTTAGTTGCTACGGTGACCTTCTAAGTCACACCTCTCTCTCTGCAAATAAAGCCGTAGGAAACTACGGCTTTATTTCTTATATTTCTCTGTGTGTATGTAAATTTTCAGGATTGTTATTTTCCTCAATAACAATTGTTAATTTCCTGAAATTTAGCTACATTCAAGCAGCGTCATTATATACAACACTAAAAGGCGCTTTTACCTGTAGTTTTATATTGTTCGACATACAAAACCAGCTTCGGATTCGGTTTTATCATGTCACCGTCAGCACTGAACATGTTTGCGCTGTTTTGAAGAGCAAACACGGCCTTTTGTGCATAGCGCTATTTTTCACCACTGCACAACGCAGCGGAGACGCATACGAAAGTAACTGTTCTTTTTATCCATCAGTAATTTTACTAATTTAAACATACCAGCGGACTATGATTACCATTAAAAAAATCATCTGCCCGGTTGATTTCTCTGAGTTGTCGCGGAAATCGCTGCAATACGCCAACGAGTTTGCAAGACTCTCCAATGGACAGGTCTTTCTTGTCGGCGTTATTGAGAACGACCCGACAATCACCTATTCAAAGGGCCTTGAAAAAGAGCGTGCGGAGGAAGAGCAGAAACTTCTTGCCTTGATTGAAGAGGAGGACATGGCAGGTATTGTAGCCGACTATGTCATCTATGAGGGATTTCCCGAAGAGTGTATTCTCGACTATGCCAAACGCCAGGAAGCTGATGTCATTATCATGGGTTCACACGGCCGCCGTGGCCTGAAACGGATGATCCTCGGCAGTGTTGCTGAACATGTGATACGTCGCTCTCCCTGTCCGGTACTTGTTGTGAAGGAGAACGAGCATGAGTTTATCAACTAAGCATCGTCGCGACCAGCCTGGAATGAACAGGCAAAAAGTTCAAAACATTTTTTATTAAACAATCAAAGAAAACATTTATGGCACAAAATGTCACAAACGTTTCCCAAACCGAAGAGGTCTCCAGCACCCGGCGGGTTATTGCTGCCTCTTCGGTCGGAACACTCATTGAGTGGTATGACTTTTATATTTTCGGTACTCTTGCGAAAATCATTTCCGAACAGTTTTTCCCGAAAGATAACCCGACGGCAGCGCTGCTTGCCACGCTGGCCACCTTTGCCGCAGGTTTTGTCATCAGGCCGTTCGGCGCACTCTTCTTTGGCCGTCTCGGTGACCTTATCGGACGGAAATACACCTTTCTTGTGACCCTGGTGATTATGGGCGGCTCCACCTTTGCCATCGGTCTTGTTCCCGGTTATAAGACGATCGGCTTTTTTGCCCCTGCGATTGTCTTTGTTTTACGTTTACTGCAGGGTCTTGCTCTTGGAGGTGAGTATGGTGGGGCGGCCACTTATGTTGCCGAACACTCTCCGGCAGGGCAGCGGGGCTTCTGGACAAGCTTTATCCAGACAACGGCAACCTTGGGCCTCTTTCTTGCGCTCGGCGTTATTCTCATTGTCCGCCAGACACTTGGTGTTGAAACCTTCTCTGACTGGGGATGGCGCATTCCTTTCCTTCTTTCAGCGCTTCTTGTCGGGGTTTCGGTCTTTATCCGCATGAAGATGTCTGAATCGCCGATGTTTGTAAAGATGAAAAAAGAGGGTAAAACATCTGCCAACCCGCTTGCTGAGAGCTTCAAGCAGAAGGATAACCTGAAGATGGTGCTGATTGCACTGCTTGGCGCAACTGCTGGTCAGGGTGTGGTCTGGTACACAGGACAGTTCTATGCGCTCTCCTTCCTGCAGAATACCTGTAACGTAGAGTTTGTACAGAGCAACATGATCATCTCCATTGCCCTGCTTATCGGCACACCATTCTTCGTTGTTTTTGGTGCGCTTTCCGACAAGATTGGACGCAAGTATATCATGATGGCAGGTATGCTTATCGCCGTTCTCTCCTATGGCCCGCTTTACAACAGCATGTACGACAATGCCAATCTGAAAAACAAAATTGAGATTGTAGAGAAAACAACTGTTGAAACCAAAGAGGCTGTCAAGGGCACGGACAATATCACCACAACCGTAACGAAGAAAACCTTCACGGATGGGACAACGTACAAAGAGACTCAAAAACTGACTGTCCCGCTTGATGAAGCAAAAAAAGCTGAACTTGCAGCAGCAGGAAAGCTGAAACCTGAAACAAAAAAAGAGACAACTCTTTCTGACAGTATCAAGAACAAGATGATTGGTATTGTTCTCATTCAGGTGATTTTTGTTACCATGGTTTATGGACCAATTGCCGCCTTCCTTGTTGAGATTTTCCCGACCAGAATCCGCTATACCTCGATGTCACTGCCTTACCATATCGGCAATGGTGTCTTTGGCGGCCTGGTCCCGCTTATCGCAACCCGTCTCGTTGAGGCATCCAAAGAACCGGGCTATTCTAACCCGCTTACGAACGCAATCAACAGTTTTACAGGACACATCGGCACACCTGCGGGCCAGGTCGATCCGCTTGCAGGTCTCATGTATCCGATACTGATTGCAAGTGTAAGCTTCATTATAGGCATGCTCTACATCTCCAATAAAACCAACAACATGGACGTTGAGTAACCAAGAATCATTTAATTTCATCTATTATGTCAGCAATTAAAAGACTGTTCGGAATTGTGTGGACACTCATGGGAGTAGGTATCATCCCGCTGGTGATCATGCAAGCCATGAAAGAGATCGCAGCAAAACCCAGTGAAGAGAACTGGATTTTCTGGTCAATCGTGATTGTCGTTCTGATGCCTATTATCTCCTTCAGCCTTATTACTTTTGGAGTGTTTGCGCTGAAAGGTGAGTACGATGTCATTGCGTAGGCATTAAAAACCTTACCTGTTCTTTTTGTCTATGAAAAGCCGCATCTTGAGTGCGGCTTTTCGTTTTTCCGGCAAAAAGAAGAAGCTGAACGTCTGAAGAGAATAACCAGCCCCCGATGAACAATGGATAGCCACGATGAGTTTACCGCCCGTACAGAGATAAAAAAAGCTCTTTATGAAAAGCTTGCCACACTGCCTGCCTCACCTGGTATCTACCAATTCAGAAATGCCGGTGGCAGGGTAATCTACGTCGGCAAAGCCAAGAACCTCCGTAACCGGGTTCGCTCCTACTTCCGCAACACGCAGCAACTCTTCGGAAAAACACTGGTGCTGGTCACGCACATTGAGGATTTTGAGGTTATTATCACCTCTTCAGAGGTCGAGGCGCTGATTCTTGAAAACAATCTTATCAAAGAGCTGAAGCCCCGCTACAACATCAACCTGAAGGACGACAAAACCTATCCCTACCTTGTTATCACCAATGAACCTTTTCCGCGCATTCTCTTTTCCCGCCAGAGGAGAAGGGATGGATCCACCTGGTTCGGCCCCTATACGGAGGCGGGGCAACTTCGTTCAATCCTTGATCTCATCAGTTCGATTTTTCCGGTGCGGAGCTGCAAGTTTCGGCTGAGTGAGGAGAATATTGCCTCCCGTAAATTCAGGCTCTGCCTCGACTACCACATCCACAAATGCAAGGGGCCATGTGAAGGGCTTCAGTCGGAAGAGGAGTATCTCCTTATGATCAATGAGATTATCAGACTGTTGAAAGGCAGGACATCAACCATGATCCGCTCACTCACCGACTCCATGCAGCACTATGCCAAGGAGCTGAAGTTTGAACAGGCTGCTGAGATAAAAGCACAGATTGAGAGTCTGAAACGCTATGCTGAACGGCAGAAGATGATTGCCGATGACGAAGCGGATCGTGATGTTTTTGCGGTTGCCGCAGCAGAGGATGATGGCTGCGGTGTGGTCTTCAAAATTCGTGAGGGAAAGCTGCTCGGTTCACAGCATATCTATATGAACAATACCGACGGTGAAAGCGATGCGACCCTGCAAGCCAGAGTGCTCGAAAAATACTATATCGAAACCCTTGAAGGTGTTCCTGATGAAATTCTGCTTCAGGAGCCCGTTGGCGCTGAGGAAGAGGAGACACTGAGGGCATTCATCTCGGAAAAACGGCAGGAGAAGAAACAGATCCGTTTCATCGTCCCAAAAATTGGTGAAAAAGCTCACCTGGTCGAGATGTGCCGCCAGAACGCACGGCACCATCTGGAGGAGTATCTTATCCAGAAACAAAAGAGAGGCGAGGCCGCTCGCGAACACTACGGCCTGACCACCCTCAAAGAGCTGCTCCATCTGCCAAATCTCCCACAACGCATTGAATGTTTTGATAACTCCCATCTTCAAGGCACCGATTATGTGAGCTCCATGGTCTGTTTTGAGAAGGGAAAACCAAAAAAATCGGAGTACCGTAAATTTAAAATGAGAACGTTTGAAGGCTCGGACGACTATGCCGCCATGGAAGAGGTGATCCGGCGGCGTTACAGTGGATCGCTTTCGACGGAACTCCCCTGGCCTGACCTCATTGTTGTTGATGGTGGCAAGGGGCAGGTCAACACTGCGTTTCACACCATGAACGCTCTCGGGCTCTCCATACCGGTTATCGGTCTGGCAAAACGAATAGAGGAGATCTTCACCCCCCACTCCTCAGATCCCTTCAATCTCCCGAAAACCTCCCCGGCGCTCAAACTGCTCCAGCAACTGCGCGATGAGGCGCACCGTTTTGCCGTGACCTATCACCGCAAACTGAGATCAGAGAGAACTCTGCAGACAGAACTCACCACCATTGCAGGAATCGGGGAAAAAACAGCCTTCAAACTTCTCAAGCAGTTCGGTTCAGCAGAGTCTGTTGCAAAGGCCACCATCGAAGAGTTACGGGCTGCGGCAGGAGCAAAAGCCGCCGATGCCATCTACCGTTTTTACCGGCCATGAATCTTCCCCTCCCGGGCAAGAATGTTTTTCTTAAGAAAATTCTGTTATATTTGAGGAGTGATAACAGACAGAGAAACTCTTGATAGCGCGTTTATGAACATGCCCGATTTTTTTGATGATAATCACCTTGACCCTATGGGCTCATTCGGGGATGAGCCGCCCGACCTTGACGGTCTTGACTCCATGTTCGATTCAGAAGAGCTTCTTGATCGTATCAGCCAGTATAATGAAGACGGATTCACGCTTGAGGCGCTGGCCGTTGCCCGTCGTCTCTCCGAAATAGCGCCCTGCAACACCGAAACCTGGTTTTTTCTTGGCAACTGCCTGACACTGAATGGCTATTTTGATGAGGCGCTTGAGGCATTTCTCAAGGCGGTTGTCTTCAGCCCGTCGGATGGGGAGATGCGACTCAACCTGGCGCTTGCCTATTTCAACACCGGAAATTTTGATCAAGCCTTTGAGGAGATCGAAGAGAGTATAATTGAATCCTCCATTGAGAAGGAGTACCACTACTACCGGGGCATTATCCTCCAGCGGCTTGATCGGTATGAGGAAGCTGAAGCTGACTTTGAATATGCTCTGGAACTTGATGCTGAATTTGCAGATGCCTGGTATGAGCTTGCCTACTGCAAGGATGTTCTGGGCAAGCTTGAGGAGAGCACCCGCTGCTACCGCAAAGCGGTGGATCACGATCCCTATAATATCAACGCATGGTACAACAACGGCCTTGTGCTGAGCAAAATGAAGCGATTTGACGAGGCGCTTGACTCTTACGATCTGGCCCTCGCCATCTCTGATGATTTCAGTTCGGCATGGTACAATCGGGCAAACGTTCTTGCCATTACCGGACATATAGAGGAGGCGGCTGAGAGCTATCTGAAAACCCTCGACTATGAGCCGGATGATATCAATGCCCTCTACAATCTCGGTATAGCGTACGAAGAGCTGGAGAAGTATGCTGACGCTATCCCCTGCTACCGCCGCTGCATCGCCATCAACACGGAGTTTGCCGACGCATGGTTTGCCATGGCCTGTTGCCATGAAGCTTTGGAAGAGTATGAAGAGGCATACCAGGCAACGCTGGAGGCTCTGAAAACCACCTCTGACAACATTGAATTTCTCCTTCTGAAGGCGGAGATTGAGTACAATCTCGACCAGCTTGAAAAGTCAATTGACACCTACCAGGAGATCATTACCCTTGACACTGACAATCCGCAGATATGGGTCGACTTTGCCATTGTGCTTCGTGAGGCTGGTCTTATCAATGAGTCACTGGAAGCGTTGAACCAGTCGCTGAAACTTCAGCCATTGTCTGCCGACGCTCACTTTGAGATTGCTGCGGCCCATTTTGCCATGGGCGACAAGCTGAGCACCCTGAAGGCGCTGAGCAAGGCATTCAAGATTGACCCCGACAAAAAAGAGTTGTTTCAGAGTACCTTTCCGGAGCTCTATCAGCAGGATTCCGTCAGACTGATGCTCGGGATTTCATGACGACAGCAACAAAAATTTTTGCTCTTCTCGGCCGGTCAGTTGACTATTCATACTCGCCGCTGATTCATAATGCCGCGTTTCAGGAGCTTGGGCTCCCCTGTCATTATACTGTATTCAATATTTCCGATCCTGAACTGGTGGGCGATGCCCTTCGAGGGGCAAAAGCGCTTGGAATTGCAGGGTTCAGTGTCACCATTCCCTACAAAAAAACCGTTGTTCCCTATCTTGATGAGCTCTCTGAAGAGGCCGCCTCCATTCAGGCGGTGAACACCATCGTCAACAAGAGGGGGAAACTGATCGGCTACAACACCGACATTGGCGGTTTTGCTGCACCCCTCCTGCCTTACAGGGAGAGCATCACTGGTCAAACGGTCTCTCTTTTTGGCGCTGGCGGAGCCGCGCTGGCGGCAATCAAGGCGTTCAGCCAGTTTTTCAGCCCGAAAGAGATTCTGCTCTTTGTTCGCGACACGGAAAAAGCGCGAATCCAGCTTGCGGAGAGCGGTTACGACAACAGCGCTCCGCTCACCATACTCTCGCAGGAGAGTCCTGAGATAATTGCCGGGTGCCGTGTCATCGTCAATGCGACACCGCTTGGTACCATAGGAAATAAAGGCTCGGCGATCCCCCTTGACCGTCAATTGCTCAACCCTGGCCAGATTGTTTACGACATGGTCTATAACCCTCTTGATACTCCTCTGCTGCAAGCAGCGCAACTCGCAGGAGCCACAACCATATCAGGCATTGAGATGCTGATTGGCCAGGCTGAGCGGGCATTTACCCTCTGGACTGGCATCTCCATGCCGACAAGTGCAGTTCGGAAGGCGCTGCTGCAAGAGATTGAACAATAATTGACCCGACTCATGAAATGGTTTTTCTCTCTTATTCTTCTGGTCATCACCGCTGATCAGTTAACAAAAAAGCTGGCCATTATCTTTCTGAAGAATAAGGAGCAAAGTATCTCCATTATTCCTGACCTCTTTTCGCTCACCTATGCAGAGAACAAGGGAATTGCCTTTGGCCTTGAATTAGCGCCACCGATAGTTCTCCTCCTCCTGACCGCCCTTATTACGACAATCGTGCTGATCTATGTATTCAGATCAAAGAACCGAAGCGCGCTGTTTCTTGTGCCATTTGCCCTTATTACCGGTGGAGGAATCGGCAATATGATTGACCGGATCACCATTGGCCGGGTGGTTGACTTTCTTTACTTTGATCTCTATAACGGGAGTGTTTTCGGCTACTACCTCTCACTCTGGCCTATTTTTAATATTGCCGACTCGGCCATCTCCATTGGCGCCTGTCTGTTGCTTCTCTTTCACAAAAAACTCTTTCCTGACGAACGCGAATCAATCGCAAGCCATGTTCGTTGACATCCATTGCCATCTCTCCTTCCCGGAGTTTGACCAGGATCGAAACGAGGTCATTGCACGTCTGAAAGAGGCTCAGGTGCGTCTGCTTATCGACCCCGGCATTAACATTCCAACAAGCAAAAAATCGATTGCGCTTGCCCGGGAGTTCGATTTTATCTACGCCAACGTCGGTCTGCACCCCCATGAAGCGGCGCAACCGGTTGACGACACCATTTTCGCCGAACTTGCAGCGCTTGCAACAGCACCAAAAGTTGTCGCCATTGGAGAGATCGGTCTCGACTACCACTACCCCGACTACAATCGCGCAGCTCAGCATGACGCATTCCGGGAGATGCTGCGACTTGCCAGATCGCTTGATATGCCGGTTGTTATCCATTGCCGCGATGCCTGGGAGGATACACTGCGAATTCTCTCCGAGGAGAGCCATTCAGCCATGCGCGGCGTGATGCACTGTTTTTCAGGAGACACAGAGATTGCAAAAGAGTGTATCAGGAGGGGATTCAAGCTCTCCATCCCCGGCACCATCACCTACAAGCGATCTCTCTTGCCCGAGCTTGTCCGCACGCTCTCTCTTGACGATCTGCTCACAGAGACCGATGCACCCTACCTCGCGCCGGTACCATATCGTGGCAAACGGAACGAGCCTGCTTATGTTCGCTCAGTAACGGAAGCTATTGCCACCATCAGGGAGATCTCCCTTGATGAGGCCGCAACCGGAATTGCACACAATGCTGTCGAGATCTTCAGATTACCACGCATGGAGCAATCGTAAAGCGACTCCCGCACCTGTGGCAGAATGATCCTCTGCTCATATTTTGAAAATCAACCAAACTTGCTTAGGTTGAGGGCCATTCATAACAAAAGCTGACAACCCGAAATCGACGATATGGAACAGAGCATAAAGCCATCGACCGAAGAGAATTTTCTGTACTACGCCATTAAATATAAAAACGCGATTATTGCTGCCCTTGTGTTGCTTCTCTCTCTCGGAGTTGGCAGCTTCTTCTGGGTACGCCATCAAAAAACAAATGAGCTGGATGCCGCGCTGAAGCTTTCACAAATAGCACCACTGCTTGACGTTGGAGCGTATGACGCTGCCATCAACGGTAAAGGTAATGTTGCCGGGCTGAAAAAAATTGCTGATGAGTATGCTGGAAAATTTACTGGCACACCAAGCGGCAACATGGCCAATCTGTTGCTGGCCAATGCGTATTACTCAAGCAAAGAGTATGAAAAGGCACTCAACATTTTTAAAACGGTATCCATGGAGAACAACGACCTTGCCGCCGCCGCACTGGCTGGCGCAGGCGACTGTCTCTTCAATAAAAATCAGTTCGCCGAGGCCGCAGAGAGTTATCAGGAGGCATCAAAAAAAGCCGATAACAGCGCACTCAAGTCGCAGTATCTGGCCAATGCCGCCAAAAGTTTCCAGCAATCAAAGCAGCTTGCAAAAGCCTCAGAACTCTACAAAAAAATCATTGCTGACTACCCCGGCTCAACAGGAGCCGCAGTTGCTCAACGCTCACTCTGGCAAATTTCCGGTAACCTTTAATAACAATCTTTGACTATTATGCCCGAACAATTTACGATCAAAACAAACCTTGGCGATATTACCATCAGCCTCTATGATGATACCCCGCTGCATCGCGATAACTTTGTCAAACTTACCGGCGAAAGCTACTACGACGGTATCCGTTTTCACCGGGTTATTGATGGTTTCATGATCCAGACCGGCGACCCACTCTCACGATTTGATGAAAAACGCGCACTGCATGGCACAGGAGGCCCATCCACCCGTATCCCTGCCGAGATAAAGCATCCCAACAAAAAGGGAACACTTGCAGCCGCACGGGACAACAACCCGCAGAGAGCCTCCTCAGGCAGCCAGTTCTACATCAATCATAACGACAACAGCTTTCTTGATGGTCAGTACACCGTCTTCGGTGTTGTAGAGGCAGGGATGGATGTGGTAGAAAAAATTGCCGCTGTCAAGACCGATCCGAACGACAACCCGATAGCGCCGGTCACCATTGAGACCATTGTTCCAGTAGTCAAGCCCTGATAACCCCATGGAGAGCATTGCGTCCAATATCGGGGCAATACGAGAGCAGATTAACAGTGCGTGCATTGAGGCGGGAAGAGATCCCGCCGGTGTTCGCCTGATTGCTGTTTCGAAAACCAAAAATGCGGCGCTTGTCCGTGAAGCCTTCGATGCCGGGCAGATCGAGTTTGGAGAGAGCTACGTTCAGGAGTTCCTCGACAAGTACGATGATCCCCTGCTTGAGCAATGCCCGATTGAGTGGCATTTTATCGGCCACCTGCAGTCCAACAAGGTGCGCTCGATTATCGGCAAGGTGAGCCTCATCCACGGCATCGACAAGCTTTCGACGGCTGAGGAGCTCTCAAAACGGGCCCTTCAGCACAATCTGCACCTTGACTATCTGCTTGAGGTCAACACCTCAGGCGAAGCATCAAAATACGGCATCTCACCTGATGATCTCCTTTCGGAGGCTCCATCGCTCTTTCATCTCCCGAACATTACGCTGCGCGGGCTGATGACCATTGCGTCATACAACCGGGTGGCTGCACGGGAAGAGTTCCGACAACTCCGCACGCTGCTTGAGTCGCTTCGTACAATTGCTCCTGATCCATCGAGGCTTACCGAGCTCTCCATGGGCATGAGCGGTGATTTTGAAGAGGCCATTCAGGAAGGGGCAACCATGATCCGTGTCGGATCGGCAATTTTCGGCTGGCGCTGAGATGCTTTTCTCAGCAAAGTAAAAACAATTTTTATCCATAAACCTGTAAAACAACCCTTATCATGATCGCACAGCAGGCAAAAATCCAGGAAGCCGTCGCCTTTATCAGAAAAAAAACATCCGCCGATTATCCTGTTGGAATCGTGCTGGGAACAGGTCTTGGCGCTCTTGTCAAGGAGATTGATATTGAGTTCTCCCTCGACTACCGTGATATTCCGAATTTTCCTGTCTCAACCGTCGAAACTCACCACGGCAAGCTGATTTTCGGAACCCTCTCGGGCAAAAATGTTGTTGCCATGCAGGGGCGCTTCCACTTCTATGAAGGTTACTCCATGCACCAGATTGTCTTTCCAATCAGGGTGATGAAGCATCTCGGCGTTAAAACCCTCGGCATCACCAACGCCTGCGGCGGCCTGAACCCTGCCTACAAAAAGGGCGAGATCATGCTGATTGACGACCACATCAACCTGCTTGGCGGCAATCCCCTGATCGGCCCTAATGATACAGAGATCGGCTCACGCTTTCCTGACCTTTGCGCACCCTACTCTCCACGCATTCTTGACCTTGCCGAACGGGTTGCGCTCGACCACAGAATCAAGGTACAGCGCGGTGTCTACGTTGCCCTCTCTGGCCCCTGCCTTGAAACCCGTGCGGAATATCGCATGTTGCGCATCCTTGGTGCCGATGTTGTCGGCATGTCAACCGTGCCGGAGGTGATCGCCGCCGTGCATCAGGGAACCGAAGTCTTTGGCATGTCCATCATCACCGACGAGTGTTTCCCCGACTGTCTCAAATCGGTCAGCATTGAAGAGATCATTGAGGTCTCTGGCCATGCCGAACCAAAAATGACCTCTATTTTCAAATCCATTGTTGCCAACCTTTAATCGCCCCTGAAAAAAATGATAGACGCCATATCGTTCAAAGAGAAGACGCTGCACTACCTCGACCAGCGTTATCTGCCGCTCAAGGAGAATTACGTTGCTACAAAAGATTACAAGGAGGCCATAGAGGCAATCAAGACGCTTGCCGTACGCGGCGCCCCTCTGATTGGCGTGGCTGCGGCCTACACCATCATCCTCGGCATCAACAGCTTCACAGGCAGCAAAGAGGAGTTCCCCGCTTTTTTCAAATCGCTCGTTGCGGAAGTTGAAGCCTCGCGCCCGACCGCCGTCAACCTCTTTTTTGCGGCCGCACGTCTGAAAAAGGTCTATGCTGAAAATTTTGAAGCCGACACCATTGAGGAGCTTTTTGAAAAAATGAATGCTGCCGCCTGTAAAATTCATACTGACGAAATTGCCAACTGCGACGCCATGGCTCGCCACGGTGTAGAGCAGATCAAGATTGACCTTGCCCACATCCTGAAAACACGCAAGCTCAACGTGCTGACCCACTGCAACACCGGCACCCTTGCCTGCTGCGGCACAGGTTCTGCGCTTGGCGTTATCCGGCTTGCCTGGAAAGAGGGGCTGATTGAGCGCGTCATCACCTCCGAAAGCCGTCCGCTCCTGCAGGGGCTTCGCTTGACAGCCTGGGAACTTGAGAAGGATGGCATTCCGTTTGTCTCAATTTCCGACTCCTCTTCGGCCTTCCTGATGCAGAGAGGGATGATTGATTTCGGCATTGTCGGCGCCGACAGAATTGCCGCCAATGGCGACACCGCCAACAAGATCGGCACCTGCGCCCATGCCATCAGCGCGTACCACCACAATCTGCCATTCTACATCGCCGCGCCGATATCAACCATAGATATCACGATCCCTGATG
Source organism: uncultured Chlorobiaceae bacterium (assembly GCA_903994365.1). Taxonomy (GTDB): domain Bacteria; phylum Bacteroidota; class Chlorobiia; order Chlorobiales; family Chlorobiaceae; genus Chlorobium. The sequence continues at coordinate 78,090 of CAJEXL010000002.1, forward strand.
GCACGCACATCCCGATTGAGGAGCGCAACGCCGATGAACTGAGAACCATTTTCGGCACGCAGGTGGCCACACCAACCACTCCAGTTCTCAACTATGCGTTTGATGTGACACCCGGAAAATTTTTGAGAGGCATTATTACCGACAAAAAGGCTGTTGTGGGCGACTACATCTACGGACTTGCTGCGTTGATGTAGGAGGAGGCGCACAACGTTGTTAAGTAAACAAAACGCTCACCGTACTTTGGTTTACGGTGGGCGTTTTGTGTTTTTTGACGGAGCCCCCGGGGTATCTGCTAACGATGATTGGTATACCATCGAAAGGAGACTTCATGGGCTGGTTTCGCTCAAGCGAATTTACATAAAAGAAAACCCCCAGTCTCCTTGTTAGATACTGGGGGTTAGCGGTTTACAAGTTTGGCCTCACCGAAACGAGGTGAGGCCAATTGATTAGACGATATCGCCCATAGCGAGTTCACCTGTATGAACACCAGTGAACACACCGATCAACTCCAACTCATTCGCATCAACGGTCATATCATTATTTCCATCACGATAATGGAACATGAAGCTGTTGGTGCCATCGTTAAGGAGCAACAACAAACTATCTTGTTCAACATCACTGATGTTCGTGGTATTTGCAAAGCTCACACCACTGTTCAATGCGACAACAGCATTAGCAACAGCATTACTCACCGAAGTAGCTGGTGCCATCAGATCATTTCCACCGGTAAACGTATATATAACGTTGTTGGCCGTAGCCTGACCGTTATCTGCGACTGTAGAAACAGCAAGAGAAGCTAAACTACTCGTCGCCAGAGTTGAACCGTTAGAAACACTAAACTGCACATCGTACTCGTCCAGCCCCGCAGCACCAAATCCAAAATTGGTAATGGTGTCAGCAGAAGCGTTACCTGCTGTGAACAGGCCATCAAACACAACCACATCTTTAAGCAAAGTGGTCTCATTCAGTTTGACGGTGTCGTTACCAGCGCCACCGTTAATGACGTCGGAACCTTCTCCGCCAGTGATGTTGTCATTACCAACTCCACCCGAGATGATATCATTACCAGCGCCACCAGACAAGGCATCATCACCAGCATAGCCGTTAATCACATCAGCGTTGCTTGAACCAGTAATGTTGTCGACAAGAATAGCGTTATTACTGCCATGAATAGTATAACCACCAACACCAACAGCAGATGCCATGTTAATAGTTAAACCATCAGCACCACTGTTCAACACCGCTGAGCCCGCTGCCATATTGGCGTTAAACGTGGTCGCTCCGGCAGTAAAGTCAGAGGTAACAGTAGCCGCCAAGGTCGCAGTAACTGCAACATCGAAGGCATCACCAGCGGACAGATCAGTGATCGTATCAGCACCTGCGTTAACGTGGAAAATATCAGCACCAGCACCACCAGTAAATACATCGTTACCAGCACCACCAGTCAGGGTATCCGCAAGCGTTCCACCTGTAAAGGTATCGATACCGTTGGTACCCGTTACGTCGATCGACTTGACCGACAAAGCCGCATTGACAATGAGGCTGGCAGCACCTGCATTGGCAGTAATAACATAGCCGTTAGCAAAGGCCGCATCCGAACCATCGACGGCAACCGTAGCATTACCTAAAATAACAGAGTGTGCACCCGTTCCACTTAATACCAGCTTCTCAACACTGGTCACTTTTGTGAAACTGTCATCTATCAAAGTAACATTACTACCCGTTATTTCGAGGGTATCTGTACCAGCACCACCGATCACTGTCGCATCAGCGGTCATTGTAGCCAAGGTTGCGAACCTTAACAGATCGTCGCCAGCGCCGCCATTGATGGTATCGCTGCTAAGCCCGCCAGTAATAGTATCAGCCAACTCAGACCCTACGACATTCGCAGTGGTTGCACCACCATTGATGGTGTAACCCTTGGTAACAGTAGCAGCCGTCAGGGTGACATCGACACCGTCTGCCAAATTCAGCGTCGTCGTACCGTCATTCTTCGTCGCAGCAGTTGCGGAGAAGTCAGTAGCCACGGCAACTGTCGCGGTTGCCAGAGCGCCCACAACCAGAACATCATTGCCACCGAAGTCAGTGATCGTCGTAGTGCTTATAACCGATGCACTACCTGCGCTCACAGTGAACGTATCGTCGCCAAGACCACCAGTAAGCGTATCATCGCCGATTGCGCCCGCAACCGTCGTCCCGTTGGTGCCGCTGGTCAGCAGGTCGTTACCTTCACCGCCAGAAATAGAGTCGTCACCGATACCACCTGTAAGGGTATCAGCAAGCGCAGAACCAACAATGTTTGAGCCAGCCGTATTGCCTGCAGCAATCACGGAATAACCATAGTAAACACCACTAACAGTATCAGAGGTAGTCCCATTACCCAAGTACACATCGATACCATCACCACCAATCACCGTTGAGGCTGTGTTTGCAATAGTCAGTTTAGCCGTACCCTGATTCTTGGTTGCAGAGGTTGCTATAAAGTCAGCCAGCACCGCAGCGTTGGCGGTTGCGCCAGTAGAGACCACCAGCACATCTTCCTGGCCAGGTATGGTTGCCACACCCAAATCATTGATGGTATCGGTACCGGCTTTTACGTTGAAGATATCAGCGCCATCGCCACCTGTTATAATATCATTTCCAGCGCCACCAGTGATGGTATCAGCGCCAGTACCGCCAGTGATGGTAAAAGCTTCGGTCTGCAGATGCAGATCAAGGTCCGCACCACCAGAGTTCAGAAGCACGCTCTGGATGTTGGAAAATTGGGTATCCGTCGCTGCATTCAATGTTGCCGAGGTGGCAACAAGTTGCATGGTGTTGGTACCTGTGCCACCGTCCACAGTGTCAGCACCTGCAAAACCAACGACCATGTCGTTACCCGCACCGGCACTGATGCTATCTGCACCCGTATCACCCACGATGCTGTCTGCAAAGCCAGAACCAGTAATGGTGTGATTTTGATGAGACTCACCCGTGAGATCCAACACCACAAAGCTTGTGCCCGTGGCCAAGCTGGTGATACCTCCCAGATTGATCGCAGCAACGTCGATGTTGTTGAGGTTCTGACCGCTGGTGTACTGACCAACAATGTTGATCGTACCTTCACCGTCAATGGTCAAATTGTTGGCTTGCGCCGCAGTAAGAGTTAGCGCGTTGCCAGTCGTTACGTTAATAGAGCCACCCGAAATGTTAAGACCAGTGCCAAGAACGCTTAGATTCACAGCACCACTGATAACCAGCTTGCTTTCATCCAAATTAATGGCCAGGAGCCCACCTGCGTTGAAAGTGACTGCACTGGTTATGGTCAGCGTGCTCGTGGCAGCAGCATTGGTATAATCAATCAGCCAATGGCTACCCGCATTAAGTGCAGGAGTAAGGCTGTTGGCCGTACCCAGCGTAGCCGTGGTAACACCGTTACCGGTAATAAACCGGAAGGCGGCTTCAGACACTCCGTCATAGGTACCGTTTGCACCAAGGTCATCGCTGCTGTCGACCTGGGCAATTGTGCCCAGATTCAACGTACCATCAAATAGCGAAGCGTCAATGACGCTCAACTCATTACCCGCAACACCGGCGTTACTTACACCACCCAGTGTGATTGTGCCATTGAGCATATCACTGTTGGTAAAGGTCAGCTTCTGAGTATTATCCAACTGTAGCGCTGGACTGGCACCTGGTACCGTCAGTACACCGCTAAAGCCTGTTGCGTTGACATTCAAAGCAGTGATATCCGCATCAGTCGTCACAACGGACGCAATGTTGATGTCGTTTGCACCAGTAACAGTCAATGTCGCTATTTTTGTTGGTGTTGCTGTGGTAGGTACATAACCATAGGTGATGTTTCCCACACTGAGCTTTGCACCCTCACCAGCACTATAATTTCCGAAATTGGACACTCCATAGGTATTCAAGTTAACGTTCAACAGGTCGAGACCATTAGAGGTACCAACACCGATGTTACCAACCGTGTTGATGTTGTTCGGCTGTGCTGTTTCGCCTGCTTCAATAACACCATTGTTGTTATTGACGTACGTTTCAGAGGCTAGATAGTTTGGATTCTGATTACCATTTGGCAAGCTTATCGAAGCAGTATTACGACCTGTCAACGCCAGATGAGAGTCGATAGTCAACGTGCTGAATTGATCCGCACCAAGAGGGTTGTAACCCGATGCCGGAATGAGGTCATCGATCAACACGTTACCAACGGTGACTTGACCACCCAACACCATATCCAAACTGTGGAGGTGCTGCACTGGCGTACCGCCAATGTCGCTATAAGTCAGAGATCCAACTGTAGTGAAGTTGGAGAACTCCATTGTCCGGTTAAACCCTTCGGAGTTTAGCATGATGTTGAGTGCGCTCGCAGTAGCAAAGTCAACCCGAAGAATAGTGCTTGGCAGGGTCGTGAACATATCCTCAACCTTGCCACCATAGCTATTAACCAACGCACTGCTGTAGATAAGACGGCCCAATTCAGAATCGTACTTGCTGGTGTCGACCGGTGATGACATGGTGTTAAACAGCCATACTACGTTGGTGCTGCTGTTGCCAGTATCACCGAGTTGATCCATGAGATTATCGTTATCACCCTGTACGCCAGGGGCTAAGAGGTCAGTATCATGCGTGTTGTCAGGGAATACCACAGTGATTGCGTTGTCTGCTTGCGCCACTGTTGCAAAACGCACGGTTTGACCGGCAAGAGTTGCATCAGATGTGGAACGAGCCAACAGTTGAACGGTGAAGTCACCCAGGTTGGTTAAACTGGCGAGAGTCACGTCGTCTGTTGCCAATGATGCTTCGCCTGCAACCGTTGCAGCAATGCCACTCAAGTCATACGCAGCCGTACCGAGATTAATCAAGTGAACTTTCGGCACATCATCAGCATGGTAGTTCGCGTTCATCGTATCGGTAATTACGTCAGTAGCAGCAATAATTTTCAAACCGCTGGCTTGGGAAGCCGTCATCGTCAAATCAACACCCTTGGCCAGAACAATGTTCTTCGTTCCCGTGACAGACAAATTCATACCAGTCAAGTCCATGCTCTGATCAACATACAACGTGGTGTTATTACCAAGCTTGATATTCAGCGCACCAACATCACCTGTGTCATAGACAGCATCAAGATGGAACGCACTCCCAGCACCTGCGGAGCTGAAGTCGAAACTCCAACCTGCAGTATCCGCATTATCATCTGTTCCACCCACGACACCGTCAGCACCTAAACCGGCCAAGATAGCGTCTGAAAGTGTCAGCGTTGTCGTTCCCGTACCAGCTTTAAAGGCAAAGGCCGCAGAATCGACACTATCAATAACTCCCAAATTCAATGCACCAGTCAAGCCAGAGGCATCAATGGACGACAGCGTACCCGAAGAGACACCTTCCGCATCAACAACGCCATTGACAGCATTCGTACCAAATGCCATAGCGCCAGTTCCCTTGAGCAGCAGAGTCTCGATTGAACCATCAATTGCGGCTGTTCCGCCGGTTACGGTAAATTGACCGGTGCCCTGGTTATCGATGGTCAGTGTATGAATGTCAGGGGTATTTACCGAATTACCATTATCATCATTGTCGCTCACATCCAAGCCGTGCATCGTCACAAGAGCTGAACCTTTGATGGTCAATGATGCACTCGCAGCATCATCTACCGAGGTAAAGATGATATCACCACCAGAATTGTAGGCACCTGTGGTCGCGTCGTATTCACCCAAAACGAGCTTCTGCGTCGCATCAACCGTAACATTGAGCAAGTTATTTTCAATTTTACTGCCTTCAATATTTGGCCCGCCATCCGGATCCTCAGCAGTGAGGTTACCAGCAATGTTGTTGGTTGTAATTCCCTTGGAGTGAATGGTCACCGACTCAAGATAACGCTGAATTGGATCTGTCGCTCCATTTGGTTTGAGCGTTGTGGAGAGATCCACATCGCCGTCAATCTTGCTGCCACCGCTCAACGTCAAATCGAGTGAGCGTACTTCCTGCATTTCTTGAATGTCATTGTACATCAGATAACCGGGTACTGAGACAGCCGTATCAACCACAACAATGCGGTTCGTTGCGGAGACAAAGCCCAGATCCAATGAATCGGCATAGTATAACTCGGTTACTGAACTTGGTACGTTCAGCAGTATCTCTTCAACATTATTCCCGGCTACAAGGGTCGCAAGTGCCTTCAAGGTCGTCACACTGAAGCCAGAAGCATCAATCTGACCATCATCATCGGTGGCGTCCACTCCAGAAAACTTCAGCATCAAGGTGCTGTTAGTACCACCTGTTACAGCTCGTCCATCAGCCTGGGTGGAATTTACAAATGACAGGGTCTGACCATTGGCCAAAACAAACTCGACGATTTGCTTATCAGCAACACCGAGATCAGAGGGCAGTGTCAGTTCACCCGTAGAGCTATAGTTACCCATCGTCACTGCGCTGTCAGCCAGAGTGACATTAACCTTTGGCGCATTGGCATCCGTTCCTCCGGTAATACCCGCCAGATCGAATCCCTCTGTATCGCCTGTGATCGCAGGATCAGCAGCTCGCTCTATATCTGCTTGCTTCAGACCAGTTATGTTCACCGTGAAGCTGCTGACAGTACCATCACCGTCAGTATCCAAACCAACGATTGTACCGTTGCCTTTGAGCTGCTGGAATTGAGCAGCAGTCAGGTTCAGCGTACTGCCCTCTTGTACACGAATCTCTCCCACACCTGTCAGGTTCGTGGCAGTATTCAGCGTGACGTTGCCAGCAGCAATGGTGATGCTTGATACCGTAACGTTAGTGGCGGTGGTTGCGTCGAACTTCACTGAGCCAAACTCAACCAGACGAAGAGCTGCCGAGGTAGCTGTCAAACCATCATCCAGCACGTTTGCAGCACCCAAAGCCTCAAACTGCGCTTGAGTCAGGGTCACATCACCACCAAGACCATCAGTGGCAAGACCATTACCAAGGGTAATCTTGGTGATGCCCGTCAGAACATCGTCGGACAGGTTCACAGTGTTATCATCACCAACAGAATCAGCAATGGTCAAAGCAATATGGCCACCTGTAAAACTAAGAGCGTCATTGTTGACTGGTTCAGTTGTCTCTTGATCAAGGTTCGCGGCATCAAGCGTCAGGCTTAAAGTTCCTGTGCCACTGTTCACCACGTTCAAGCCATCTACCTCATCATCGCTGGTGTCAACCATTCCTACGTTCACATCGGCACTGTCAGTGACGGTCAGCTTGGCAACCTCGTTGTCATTCACGACAGACTCGAATATGATGCCATCGCGTATCGTCAGCGCTTGTTGAGCATTGATAGTCACATTCAGCAGGTTGTTGGTCGTTGCTTCATCAATACCCTGGGTCGTAATACCACCAATAAAGGCACCTGCCTTGCCTGTCAACAGATTCGTTTCAGTACCAGTCGAATTAATGGTCAACTTCTGCAGATGGCTGTGGATCTGTCCATTCTCATCATCAGAATCCAGCACCAGGTTACCAGTAATCTCAGTACCACCATTAAGGTTCAGGGTAAAGTTTCCTATTTCAGCGTTGTTTGCGGTTTTGTTGAAGACAATGTCGCCCATCGTCGTGGTTTTAGCCTCCATCGTGAAGGTCTGATCTTCTGCTACCACCTGGCCTGTACCGTTGTACATCACCTTGAGAACATCTGCAGGCAGATCATGGAACAAATCGTCAACATTCACACCGTCACCGATCAGTGAGGTCACAAACTTCAGGGTATCAACGTTAAAGCCAGAGGCATCAATAGTGGTATCAGCAACCGCTGACTCGGCTTGTGTAAACACCAGTGTGCTGCCAGTAGCACCAACAATATTTTTACCATGAGCATCAGCAAGAGTTGGCAACGTTAACGTATGTCCACCAACGTTAATGGTATCAACACCCGTCAGGTCGGTGATGATGGCCGGATCGACAGCGTTGTCATCAGCCGGGAAGATGACGGTTTCGGCAAGAGTAATGGTGAGCGTTGCTGCAGTAATATTTGATGTATCAAAACCGTTATCCACATCCGCCTGGGTCAGGCCCGTGATATTAACGGTGAAGTTTGTATCATCGGCACCAGTAATAGTGCCGTTGCCCAGTTGTTCAAACTGCTTGGCGCTCAAGTTCAGCACCATCCCCTCTGGAACGGTCAACGAGTCAAAACCCGTCAGGTCAGTATCTGTATGGAGCGTAACCACACCATCCACACCCTTGTCTAACAACGTGACTTCGCCACGAGAAATACCAGTGGTGAGGATAGAGGCTGTATACAGTTGATTATCGAGGCCAACCATGTTGAGGGTCGCCTGATCACCAGCGTCCTTCACGGTGATGTGGGATGCACCGATAGTTGCCAATTGGTCGAAATTCAGGGTAAGAGAAGTGTGATCAGCGAAAGCATCGCCATCAATGACGATACCGCTGACGTGAATGAGGGTCGCCTCGCTCAAATCAACATGCAGACCAACAGCAATCGCGAGATTGACAAGCCCCGCACCACCATCAATATCGACAGATGCACCCTGTGCAAATTCATGAACAATGGTCAGAGTATTGCCACCTTTTGCACCGTCGAAAGTGAAGTCGCCATTTGCATCAACAGTCGCAGCAAAAGTACCCTCTACAGCAGAGGCATTAACCGTTAACTGTTCCTGAATTCCATCCGTTGATACCACATTCTCCAAAGCCTTACTGACAACCACATCATCAGCAGAACTGAAATTCAACGTCTTGACTGCATCGCCAGCTATCTTGTCTATGGTCGCATCTGCGCCAACAACATTAATAGTAACAGCTTCTGCATTGTTAACAGTAATGCCATAAGCCCTGAATGCACGAACGTCACCAGCCACAGAGTGGTCAATGGTCACCACGGCTTGAGCTTCAAGGAATTCGTAACTCGCCTCCAGCTCACCAATATTTGAAGTCCCAACAGGGCCATCAATACTCTTTTTGGTACCACCTTGCAGTTCGAAGTCAACATCTGTACCAACATGATCTACCTTCAAAACAGCGTTGTAGTTACCACGCAGACCTATCACTGCGAGGTCTTCCGTGCGCTCGCCAAGGTTGACGACAGCGGTTTCTTTTACTCCGCCATTGTCTACGAATTGGCCATTTACAACTTTGTCTTTAAGAATATCATTGATGTCGGTCACAATGTACTTGCTCACTCCAGTGGAGACCAAACCATCTGGAACATCATCACCATCTTCATCTACAGCGCCAACGGCGGGATTTTTATCAACCTTGTCCTTATTATCCAACTTAACATAGAGGGTCGCATCACCCACGCTCTCGGCGTTACCACGAATCTGCTTGACATCCTGGAACTCGGCAATAGTCAGGTTATTGGCACCCGCTTCCAGTGCAGAGAAATCAACAGTGAAACCTTCACCGAGGTTGATATCACCAGTGAAGTTGATCTCCTGGTCTCCAATGATTTGCAGGTTGTTGTGCAGAGATGAAGTGAACGCAGCTTGAGTCACTGGAAGGAGTTGATCTGTGACATCCAGAGTCAACACAACTTCAGCATCTGCATCAGCAGGACGATCCCAGCCGTTAACCTGTGACTTGACGGAGACATTGTACCATTTACCATCTGCTGCCTTGAAATCGTCGGAGAGGGAACCACCGTAGTAGGTGGTACCGTCAATCACGGTACTGACATTGTCGCTGGTGTTGAACGGGTCGAAGTTCAAGCCGCCGCCAGTAATCAGCACATTACCGCTAACTGCATCGGTATTGCCGTCGCGTGCCAATGTAATGCCTTGCTGGGCAACATGTGCATGAAGTTGCTCAGCGGTCGCCGTCAGCGTGACACCGTCATTGAGTTCCAGGAAAAGATCCACGTTACGAGCCAGATCATCTACACCGAGAGCCGTCAGCGAGGTGCTTTCTGTAACGATGATCTTGATGAAGGCATGAGTGTTGAAGAGGGAGCCATCAACAGCAAAAGCATCGGCGCCAATGGCCTTGAATTGATCTGACGTCAGAGTCAGCATTGCGCTCGATGAAACGTTGTTATCGTTGTTATCGTTGGCTTGTGGCGATGTGGAATAATTTGTGTTATCGTCGTCAAGGATAACCTTTGTGATATCAGCGTTTTGCAGGTCAACAGCCTGCAGGTCAGCGGTGGTATTCACAAACAGCGTGATATTCTCACCAGTAATCGACGAACCTTCGTGCGCGACGATGAAACCATCGCCCATATTTGTTTCGGTCTGGGTGGCTCCAAGGTTAATAGTTGCACTGCCTGTACCTGTATTGACGTTAAGAAGTGCACCATTCGGGGCCGCAGCATAATCGTTGTCGGTACCAAAGATAGTGATAACGTCGTTACCAGCGCCAGTGTCGATGGTCAGCTTGTCAGCCGCAACATGGATTACGTCGTCGCCAGTTCCGGTGGTAATGGTGACGTTGCCGGAACTCAGCACGTCGATGTCGTTCCCGCCATTACCGACGGTGATGGCAACATCACCCTCAGAGTTCAGAGTTTGTGCAAAATTTTGCTCAACATCTATGACGTTCTTGCCGTCGCCCAACATCACAACAATGTTGGGAACAACATCAGCCGTGTAATCAAGATCGGTCCTACTTGCGATCGGATTGGAGATAATTTCAACCGTGTTGTTGCCATCGCCAGCTTCAAGGGCCAATGCGCCAACAGAGAGTTCAAAATTGTTGTTGCCGTTACCTGTTGTAATATTAGCCAACCTTGCCATCACTTCATAGTTGCTGTTACCGTCAGCATCGGTGATGTTCGCAGTGTAGGTCTCAACATTGTAGTGGTTGTTACCTGCATGATCAATGATCGTCACCGACTCATCGTCAGCAGACTCAATGGCCATGGTCGTAACATGGAAGGTGTCGTCAGCACTGCTACCCTTGAAGGTGACATTCTGCGAACCAGTCAGTGTCAGGTCAACGCCTCCAGTGTTTTCACTGGCATCGATCAAGACGGGCTGTCCTCTGTGAAGAAGATTTAAACTACCATTCAGATCTTGATCAACTCCGAATGCGCCGGTACCCTTGATGTAGAGAGTGCTGACCGAACCACCTGCAAAGAATTGGTGCAAGTGGTTTCCAGCACCCTGACTGTCAATAGTAAGTACAGATGCATTTTGCAGCAAATTGATGTCAGCATTGACATCACCCACTAACAGCTCCACATTCAGCGTTCCGGTTTGACCCTGGCCATACTGAATTGTCGTATCTCCACTGTTGAAACTACCCTCCAGACGCAGGGTGGCTGCGTTGCAAACACCGACGATGTTGAGGTTACCGGAATAATCGCTACCGCCAGAAACTGTATCATTTCCATTTGACCCGTCACTCACGACCAACCTCTGTATGGAAGTGGCGTTACTCAGGTCGATCCAACTGTCTTGACCAACGGGAGCACTCGGAATCGTGAAACCATTGCCGTTGATATTGGTGTTATCTATGTTGCCGTCATTAGTATGATCAGCGGCATCAGCGGCGGCATCAACAGGGGCAGCAGAAGTGGTGTAAAAATTCGGCAGATCGGTAACGCGAACTTCCTGAATGTTCAACAATTCGGCTGGCTGGGCGTATGTACCCTTGGCATCGATTTTCAGGATATTGTAGCCTGTACCACCGTCAATGTAAGCCTGGTGCAGCAGCTCAAGACGACCCGCCACGATGGTATCATCTCCGGCAGTGGTGTAACCTTGCTCCAGAGTCCCGCCGTTGTTTATAAATGGTGTCAGTTTGATAGGCTGCAGAGAGGCCTCAGTCGCAGGAGTACCACCCACCAACACTTCGTGCAAGCGGCTGTTGCCGTTCTTGTCGAACAGCAGATTGTTCAGGAAAGCGAAATATTCCGTACCCAGTTTGGCTTCAGCATTCAGGATGGTACCATCAGCAAAACTGATGGTCAGCATATTAGCGGAACTATTGGCGTCACCGGATGTGGCGTCCATTTGACCGGCAAGCGGATTACTGAGTGAGAGGCTGGTCACATTCTGGAATGGATCTTGACCATTGTTGGCATCAATCAATCCCAATTGTTTGAAATCAAGACCAGTGATGTTGGTAAGGAAGGTAAGCAGTTCCGAAACAGGAATGCCTCCATCTACCGCAGACCCGGCTTCTTCACCAATACCGTTAGGATTGTATCCCCAGTACAGAACCTTCTCGCCTGCAACAGCTTCATTGCCAGCAACCACGCTTTCCGTAAGCGTGTAGAGGTGACCGATATCCCCACCGACAATTACTCTCTCTCCTGCAGGGACATCGGTAACAACAATACCTTCATATTTGCCATTGGACTCGTAATGAGCCAAAGCTGTCAATCCTATACTATTAAAAAACGCATGAAGATCAGTAACAGTTTTGGCACCCCACTCAGCTTGGCTTACAGGATCAGCCTGCAACAAGAGGAGTTTCGATGCAAAGTAGGAAGATTCATCGAATGAATTTGAAGGATTGATACCTTCTGCGGAACCGTACTGGAGATAGTGCTGGTAGACATCACCACTCCACGCAGCCTTGAATGCAGCCTCAGCTTCATCAATTGATGCGTAGGCGTTTGTGTGGGTAAGCAGCCCGTCGTTATAAAGTAATGTCGCTTTAGCACGCGAATATTCAGCGGCATTAAAATACTCATTAGGAGAGAGATTCTCCCGATGACCCCATTCCATGTAATGCGATTCAGGAGTAAATCCTGCATTGGTGAGTGCAACCCTGAGGTCTGCAGTACTTTTGCCTACCCATTCACTTGACTGCGACTGTAAACTTTTCAGCTTAACGCCAAGATAATAGGTTTCGTTGAATCCTTGTAAACTCATGGCTTCAATTCCTTTATTGATTTTGATTTATGCCGATGTAATAAAATAACCTCTCGTAACTTTGAGTATTATTGAAAAGTACCCTTTTTTTTTCGAAATAAAAGTTTTTCCTGTAAGTTTCAACAAGCTCACTATGATTACTCTCCTTGAACCATAGTTCACCTTTTTGCGTGATAAGCATAATTATCAGAGTGAGTATTACACCGCTGAATGTAACATTGCAATCACTTTTGTCCATCCAGAAACTCATGCGAACCACGGTTCAGCCCCCCTCCTGCATGAGATTTCCCTGACAACTTTCGATATTTCTCATTACATTCCCCTATAACCAAAAAACGATCTGGAGGAAGGCTATGAGCGACACAGGGTATAACTACAGGGTAGTGCGCGGTTTTGCATTTTCAGCGCTCTTCTGGCTTGTTATCGGTCTGGTTGTGGGGCTCTGGATGGCCTTTGAGATGTTTGATCCGGCGCTGAATCTTACCCCCTGGCTCACCTTCGGACGTCTTCGCGTGGTACACACCAACGGACTCGGGCTTGGATTTGGCCTCGCGGCTATTTTTGCAACATCCTACTACATCCTGCAACGCCTGACACGAATACCCCTCCTCTTTCCGGGACTTGCCCAGGCGCATCTCTACGTTTTCAACGCCGCAATAGCGTTGGGTGCCCTTTCTCTCTTTGCCGGCATGAACACCACGCGAGAATATGGTGAGCTGGAGTGGCCTCTTGATATTGTTGTCGTTGTCTTCTGGGTGATGTTTGCTATCAACGTCTTTGGCACGCTGATCAAGCGGAAGGAGAAGCAGATGTACATCTCACTCTGGTACATCATCTCCATGACCGTGGCCATTGCCATATTGTATATTGTCAACAACCTTGAGGTTCCCATAAACCTCTTCAAATCCTACACACTCTACTCCGGCGCAAACGATGCCAATGTTGAGTGGTGGTATGGCCACAACGTCGTCGGATTTATCTTTACCGTTCCAATCCTGGCGATGTTCTACTATTTTCTCCCAAAATCCACCGGCCTTCCCATTTACAGCCACCGGCTCTCCATCGTCTCTTTCTGGGCGCTGAACTTTGCCTATCTCTGGACGGGTGCACACCACCTTATGCTCACTCCCCTGCCAGAGTGGATCCAGACTGTCGCGATGGCCTTCAGCATCTTCCTGATTGCCCCCTCGTGGGGTTCAGTGGTCAATGGCTATTACACGCTTCAGGGAAACTGGGATCAAATGCGCACCAACTACCTCACCAAATTCTTCATTGCCGGTATCACCTTTTATTGCCTGCAGACGCTCCAGGGGCCACTGCAGGGATTGCGGACACTCAATGCGTTTTTCCACTATACCGACTGGGTTGTTGGGCATGTACACATGGGAACGATGGGATGGGTAACCATGGTTATTTCGGCATCATTCTACTACATGATTCCCCGCATCACCAACAGGGAGCTTTACAGCGTCAAACTTGCCAACACCCATTTCTGGCTCATTCTTGTCGGCCAGTTCACCTGGACCATCACCATGTGGATTGCAGGAATCCAGCAGGGGGCCATGTGGAAAGCCACCAATCCTGATGGTTCGCTGATGTATAATTTTCTTGATACGGTAGCGTCGCTCTACCCCTATTACAAGGTGCGGTTTGGCGCAGGGGTCATCTACTTTATCGGCATACTGGTTTTTGCCTGGAATCTGATCATGACCGTCAGAAGAGAGCCAAACCAGAGTGAAGCATAAACGACAACATCAACAAACAGGAGCTGCCTCATGGGGATCACGTCAAAACCGGTTGTTTTTGCTCTTCTTGCAGCCGTTGTCATCCTGATCGGTACCACCGTGACCGTCTTTATTCCGCTGTTCATGCCTTCGACGCAACCGATCAGCCCCTACATAAAACCCTACACTGCGGTGGAGCAGGAGGGGCGCGACATCTATATGCGTGAAGGGTGCAACAACTGCCACACCCAGACCGTTCGACCACTGAGAACCGAAGTGCTCCGGTATGGCGAATACTCAAAACCTGAGGAGTTCGCCTACGATCGTCCCTTCCTCTGGGGCTCACGCCGCACAGGGCCAGATTTGAACAGGGTCGGCGGAAAATATCCTGATTCCTGGCATTACAAGCATACCGCACACCCTCAAAGCATGTTTGAAAAGTCGAACATGCCACCGTATGGCTGGCTTGCCAAAAACCGGCTCGACACAGGGTACTCGTTTAAAAAGACATCAACGCTTGGCTATGGCTACTCTGAAAGCGACGTGCGGCAGCAAATTGACCAGTACCGAGCAACCGTCACCAGCGCAAGCTATCCCTCAAAAGAGAGCCGTGACAAGGTAACGCCGCCGGATCTGCAGAAGGAGCTGACCGAAATGGATGCCCTGATTGCCTACATCCAGAAACTTGGACGGGATGTCAAGAAGATGGAGGCCACAAAATGAATTTTTCAGGCCTGGCTTATGTGCTCTTCACCATGGTTCTTGCCATTATTTCCGGCGGCATCATGGTGTACTACTACAATCCAAAACGAAAAGAGAGGATTGAGGCGCCAAAACAGAGAATGCTTGATGACGACAACTGAACAACTGCATAGAGCGAAAAGGAGATGACCATGTATGATACCGGAGAACCCCAGGAGGGCCATAACAAAATCCCCAAAGGGTGGCTGCTCTTTTTTTTCGGGGGAATTATCTTTTTGATCGGCTATATCGTCTCCTATACCCCGGCTATTTCCGGCTGGTCATTCTACAAAGAGTTTGACAAGGAGATGGCTTCGGCGGCGAAATCAGAGAAATCAGTTGCCATCAAAGAGTATTCGGGGGACAAGGAGGCCATCAAGCAGGGGAAAGAGATCTATGCCAACACCTGCGCACCCTGCCATAATGCGGACGCAACGGGCGGAATCGGCCCCAACCTCACCACTGCAACAATGAAGTTCGGATCGACCCAGAAGGATATCTATACATCAATTGCCGAGGGGCGCCCAAACGGTATGCCGGCATTCCTTCCACAGATTGGCTCAGAAAAAATCAGCAAGGTGGCTGCCTTTCTGGAAAGCCTGAGGAAAAAGTAATTCACACCAACTCAGGAGCTTGCCATTTTGTGGAAACCATACCGAAGAGCTATCGAAATTCTGCAGGCCATCATGCTGACCGGCCTGCCATTTCTTGCCATCAATGGTCAAAGTGCGCTCCGGTTTGACATTCCAACACTCAAGCTTTATGTTTTCGGATCGGTGATCTGGATCCGGGAATTCTATCTCATTCTTGGCGTTTCACTCTTCTTCTTGCTCTTTATTGCTTTCGTGACGGCCATTTTCGGAAGAGTCTGGTGCGGCTGGCTCTGCCCCCAGACGGTACTGCTCGACCTGAGCCAGAGCCTCGGAAAACTGTTTGGGAGGAAACATCAGAAAACGATTCAGAGGCTTCTGCTGCTACCCCTCTCTGCCCTGGTATCGATCACCATGATCTGGTACTTTGTGCCTCCTGCCGAGACGCTGAACTCGCTCTTTGTCTCAACAACCATGACCTCCTTTTTTCTGGTTCTCTGGGTGGCGGTCTATATGGAACTGGCGTTTCTGGGAAGAGGATTCTGCACCTCAATCTGCCCCTACGCCATGCTGCAGAATGCCCTCTTCGACAAGGATACCCTAGTGATTGAGTATGATGTTTCAAGGGATGCTACCTGTATGAAGTGCGATGAGTGCGTCAAGGTCTGCCCGGTCGGCATTGATATCAAGACAGGGTTAAGCTCCGCCTGCATTGCCTGCGCCGAATGTATCGACGCCTGCCGTGTGCTCAGTGAAAAGAGAGGGATGCCACCCTTTCCGAACTACAAGGGGCGGATTGTGCGTCCAAAAACATTCTGGCTTGGAGGAGCAACCGCTGCTGCGGGAGTCGTTCTTTTCGTGCTGCTCTGGAGCCGTCCACCCGTTGACTTTCTTGTCACCCGCGACAATGCTCCCCTGCCCTCTGGCCTGAACCGCTACTCCTACACCATCTATAATAATGGCGGAGAGCCGCTTGAGCTTGAACTCTCCTCGCCCGACAACGTCACCCTTATCGGCGAACATTCGCTCCTATTGCCGCCATTTTCTGCACTGCATGGAGGTATATTGGTGAAATCGAGCGGCAAGCTGGAGCAACTGTATCTCAACATCTCGGGAAGCGGCATCACGAGCAGCAAAATGGTGGGGTTCCTGTAAATTTTGGGGCAATCGTGGTATAATAATGCGAAATAGTAGTGATTTCAACAATTTTGATGAAGATGTTATTCAAGCTATACTGTTAAAAAAAATTTAGAACTGGTTGGTCAATATGAATATGGAGATAAAGGCAACACAAGTTCTTGATGCAGCTTTGCATCTCTCCCATCCTGCAAGGGCATTCATTGCTGAACGTTTACTGGAAAGCCTTGATGCGGAACCTGATTTTCAGCTTTCTGCAAAATGGCAAAAAGAAATTATTCAGCGCTGCCATGAGATTGATTGTGGCAAAGTGGAATTGCTGCCAGGAGAGCAGGTTTTTGAGCAAGCCTTTGAGGATTTGATGTGAAAACCCTTCGCTTTCATCCCGAAGCACAGCTCGAAATGGTTGAATCTGCCAGGTTCTACGAAGCACAGCAAGTTGGACTTGGAAAACATTTTTTGGAGGCGGTTCGTTCTTCCACACAAAAGATTCGGCTCTTTCCATCAATTTATCAGCATGTTGATGGAAAGATCAGGCGCTGTTGTGTTGAGCGCTTTCCATTCGGGATTGTAGTTTCGTGAAAATGATGACGAGATTCAGGTCATAGCTGTCGTTCATTTCAAACGTGATCCCGACTACTGGAAAAACAGAGTCTGAGTCAATTAAAATTCCATATAACCGTTACTCTTGCAAGCAATTCTCAACAATTGTAAGCTGATAAATTCGATTCCTGTGAAACTAACGCTCTCCATCATCTATGCCTGTTTTTTTACGGCAATGGCATGCGGATTGTTTGTTGCCTTCACGAGCGCAGACGGCTTGGTGGACAACAACTATTACGACAACAGCACCCACTATTTCCAGACAAAAGCTCTTGAAGAGAAGCTTGGCATTGCCTTGAGCAAGCCAGACTCGCTGAAAATTGGGAGCAATGCCATTCAGATCAGGGCTACATCGCACGGTAAACCGATCGAAACGGGCGATCTCTCACTCTTTATCGGCAACCTCTCGAATACCCGTTACGACTCGACGATGACCATGCGTCAACTGGCTCCGGGCATCTATCAGACAACAGCTACCATTCCCTTCAAAGGCGTGTGGTTTGCTCGCATTGACCTTAAACAACAGCAACAACTTATTACCACAAAAAAATGGTTTTTCAACGTCAGATAAAGGGCTTCACGACCCTTGCACTTTTCGCCTGCATGATGACAGCAGGCATCACACTCCATGCAACAGCCGTGGATAACAGCATTCACGAAAAGGCCTGCACCGTTACCGCAGGCCAGCGAACCGTGACGCTGAACATTGAGCCGAAACCGGTGAAGCACATGAAGGAGCTTACCTTCAGCGTGACGGTGACCCCATGCGACAAGCTGCCTGAGACGCTGCTGCTCGATCTCTCAATGCCGGGGATGCAGATGGGCAAAAATCAGGTGACGCTTGTAAAAAAGAGCGGCTGCCTCTATGAAGGCAAAGGAATTATTGTGCGCTGCATGAGCGGTCGAACGCTCTGGCAGGCAACCGTCCTCTCCGATACACTGAACAATCCCGCCTTTACCTTCAATGTCAGAGAGTGAACAACCATCTCCTGGAATGTTGCGCTGCGACCACTGCCTGCAGGAGACAAGCCGAGCATCGGCCATTATCGTTGAGATCAACGGAGAAAGCAAGCTCTTCTGCTGCCACGGCTGCCTCGGCGTGTACGAGCTTATCCACAGCAATTCGCTTGATGCCTTCTACAACCAGCGTTGCGACTGGCAGCCCGGCCCTCCGGCAACCGGGGTAAAACTCCAGGCTTCAGCCTTCAGCGACACCGTCACCATCAGCGGCAAGGAGCACCGGATTGAGCTGCTGCTCTCGGGAATCAGGTGCGCCTCCTGTGTCTGGCTCATCGAAAAGTTTTTAATGAAGATCAATGGCCTGCTCTCCGTCAGGGTGAACTATGCCACCCACAAGGCAACCATCACCTGGAGTGGTGAAGAGGTGAGCCTCGAAGTTATACTGAACGCCATTCGCTCCATCGGCTACCTGCCCCACCCCTGCCATGGCAACGGAAGTGCCGATATGTTTGCCCGGGAGAAACAGGAGCTGCTGCTGCGCTTCGGCACCGCCGGATTTTTCTCCATGCAGCTCATGCTCTTTACAACCGCACTCTACGCGGGCTTTTTTGAGGGAATTGAGGAGCGTTACCGGCTTGCGTTCCAGCTTATTTCATGGGCGCTGGCCACGCCGGTGCTCTTCTACTCGGGCTATCCCTTTCTCTCCAGCGCCATCCGCTCATTGCGACGGCTGACGCTTAACATGGATGTGCTGGTGGCACTTGGCGCACTCTCGGCCTACGGCTACAGCATTGCCATGATTTTTTATGGGGGGGAGATATTTTTCGATACCGCCTCGATGATTATCACCTTCATTCTGCTGGGCCGGTTTCTGGAGGCTGGCTCAAGGCTCAAGGCGGGCAACGCCATCGCCGAATTGGCTGAACTGCAACCCCATGAGGCGCTGAGGGTGGCAGAGAGTGGCGAAACCAGCATGGTGCCTGTGGCATCGGTACAAAGCGGCGAGATGATTGAGATCATCCCGGGCGACCGGATTCCGCTTGATGGCAGGGTGGTGGATGGCGAAGCGGAGGTGAACGAAGCGATGCTGACCGGTGAATCGAACCCTGTACTGAAAACAGTGGGCAGCGATGTTTTTGCCGGAAGCTTCTCCATGAATGGACGGCTCCGCATCCAGGTAACCGGCAATGCCGCGAGCACCCTGCTGGCCCGGATTATCCGCACAGTAGAGGATGCCCAGGCACGCAAGGCGCCGATTCAGGGCATTGCCGACAAAACTGCCGGTTACTTTGTACCGGCCACCATCATCCTCGCGCTTGCCACCTTTCTCTACTGGAAACTCACCTCCACCAGCAGCGTCACCGCCCTGATGAACGCCGTCTCGGTGCTGGTCATCGCCTGCCCCTGCGCCCTTGGCCTGGCAACGCCGCTCGCCATTCTGGTCGGCACCACCACTGCCGGAAAGAGAGGGATTCTCGTCAAAGGGGGCGATATTTTTGAGACCGTCTCAAAAACCACCACCGTCGTGCTCGACAAAACCGGCACCATCACCACCGGCAAACCCTCCATGACCGACCTGCATGACTACGGCCTCACGCCAACGTTGATGCAGCATGTCGCCTCGCTCGAAGCGGCCTCGGAGCACCCCACCGGCCGTGCCCTTGTGGCTGCCTGGAAGGGTGAGCGGCTGACGGTAACGCAGTTCAGGGCAACACCGGGTCGAGGAGTTTCAGGAGTGATTGAAGGAACTCTCTGGCGGGCGGGCTCAAAAGCCTTTATGGAAGAAAAGGGTGTTCAGATGGAGCGTGAACAGATTGCTCACACCGCATCGCTCGAAGCTGATGGCAAAACCGTGGTGATGGTCGCCTGCGGCAACAAGCTGGCCGGAGTGATCGGCATGATTGACGACCTGCGCCAGGATGCCCTTCCCCTTATTGAGGGGCTGCGAAAAAAAGGGTTCGCCCTGATGATGCTGACCGGCGACAACCGTGGAGTGGCCAACTACATCGCCGCCAAATGTGGAATTACCGACGTGCATGCCGGGCTTGGCCCCCTCGAAAAAGCAGCGGTGATCCGCGCCCTGAAAGCAAAGGGAGCGTGTGTCATGATGGTCGGCGACGGCATCAACGACGCGCCCGCACTGACCGAAGCCGACATCGGCATCACCCTCGGCCACGCCTCCGCCATTGCCCTTGAGAGCGCCAGCGTTGCCATCCTGAACGACGATCTCAGGCTCATCAACACCCTCGTCACAAGCTCCACGCGATGTTTTTCCATCATCAGGCAGAACCTTGTCTGGGCCTTTTCGTATAATCTCATAGCACTGCCACTTGCCGTGTCGGGGGTGCTGCACCCCATCATCTCCGCACTGCTGATGGTGACCAGCTCCCTTGTTGTGGTAAGCAACTCCCTGCGGCTGAAAAAACTGTGACCAAGCAACCATGAGCACCACCTTTTACCTGATCGGCATCGGTTTTTTTGTCGGTGTCGCCGCATGGTTCCTCTTTATCTGGGCCGTCAAAAGCGGCCAGTTCGACGACCCCGAAGCGCCGAAATACCGGATGCTTGACGATGACGACGAGCCAGCAAAAGCGGCAAAGCCCCCAAGGCTCAGAACGCCCGCAAAGAGGAAAAGCCCATGAGCAGTGCCCCCCTTCTCGCCATGATCCTCTCCGGACTTGCCGGAGGATTCGGCCACTGCATCAGCATGTGCGGGCCTGTGGTTGCCGCCTTCACCGTCGGCGAAACCCGGCAGGGAGTGCTTCACCACCTCCTCTACAACCTCGGGCGAATCACCACCTACACCATCCTCGGCGCCCTTGTCGGCCTCTCCGGCTCATTCCTTGTCCTTACCGCCTCCATCGAGCAGCTCCAGCGAGCCATCATGATCATCGCCGGACTCTCCATCATCCTCATGGGCCTCTCCACCGCAGAGTGGCTGCCACGAAGCTCCTCAACCAAGAGCTGCACCCCCGGCAACTCACTCATCCAAAAGATCATGGTCCTCTTCAAAGCCCCGCGCTCCATCGGTGCCTACTACCCCATGGGCATCGTCCTCGGCTTCCTCCCCTGCGGCCTCACCTACACCGCCCTCCTCGCCGCCGCACGCGCCGCCATGGAGGCACCTCATCCCTTTGCCGGAATGCTGCAAGGCGCCCTGATGATGATGCTCTTCGGCATCGGCACCGCGCCAGCGCTGATTCTGGTGGGGAAAGTGGTGAACAGTATCAGCGGGAAAATGCGCAAGTGGTTTTATCGCGTTGCCAGTGTGATTATGATTGCGACGGGGATTTGGTTTGTGGTGGAGGGGTTTTAGATGGTTGGGAATTTGCGTATTATATGCGTTAAAAAAAATAATCTGCGGTTTAGACGGATCAACCGAATTATTGTTAGACCACATGTTCACGACATGAAAATGCTGTCATACTTGGACAAAATAAAAGTCCCGTTGGAGATTGCCTCGGTCCTCATAGGCATAGTGTTAGGGATTATGGCGGTCTGGCAGCAGGTCAAGCCCTCCAAGGACCTTGTGGCTGAGGTAGTTGTGACAAAAGCGAAACTCCCGTATCGGTTCTTGCGAGATGCAATAGCTCTCCCGGGGGAGGTGGACACTGCACTCCGCAAGAACAATAACCTCGCAAAACTGATTCCTGATGGTTCGCGACAAGACGAAGTGCTCGCTTTAGTAAAGGATGTTGTCGAGAGACAATCCTTCTCCCTTCATGCTTTGGAAAACCTACAGGATAGCTTTATGGCCGTCACAGTCCATAACAAAGGAGAACTTCCCCTCCAAGACGTGAAGTTAGTCTTCCGATATCCGCTTGATAAGTCGGTTACCATTATCGGCGCTGATGGTGTAGTCAAGAATCTCGATGGGACGGGATTCATTCCGCTGGGCGATTTGCCGCCACATGGAGAAATACTGGTTTATGCTTGGGGTGTGGCATTCATAGTTTCCTCTCAGGCCGATGTGACCGTGTCGCACTCAGGTGGTGTTGGTGAAATTTTACTCTCTCGATCAGTCCCTACTTTCATTTGGGAAAATGAGGGATTCTTCTTTTCCTATAAGCATACGGCATTTGCACTGATTGCAATCATGCTCGTTAGTGGGGGGCTACTTGGTTTTTCGAGGTATCACAACCGGCCGCGCAAAGTTGAGCAGGGATAAGGCCGAACTGGCGGTTGCAGGGGAGCGCCGAACTGCTGCGCAATTCAATTTCCTCCTTGCTTCTCTTGTCGTCGCCCCTGAACCGTAGCGTTAACCCATAAAAAATAGATGGGTTGAACGAAATGACGAAAACAATGGTAACGCAAAATTCTGGATAGCAAACTTATGAAACACATGAACACAGTAGCGACATATAACCCCGAAGTGCAGGATGACAGTGAAGAGGATGAAAAGCATCTCGCCCTCTTAATCCATCAAGCAGGAGAAGAGGCAAGAATCCGCACAAAAATAACGATGGACGCACATTTCAAAAAACTTAACGACATGATTGCCGAGGCGGTTTTATCTCAAAAAAAATCTCTCCCAGCATGAAAGATGCTCAAAAACCAAGATTGATTGTGGTAGCAGGGCCAAATGGTTCAGGCAAAACAACCATTACCGAAAAACTGCTCCGCCACGAATGGATGGAGGATTGTCAATACATCAATCCGGATCTGATTGCACAGCAAGAGTTTGGAGACTGGAACTCCCCTGCTGCTGTATCAATCCTGAAGGATTTCTAACAACAGTCACCAAGAAAATTACATTATGTCAACAGTAATGAAAAAGGAAGAAGCGCATAAACTCATTGACCTTCTGCCCCCGAAAGCTACATGGGATGACCTGATGCACGAAATATACGTTCGTGAAGCAATTGAACGCGGCTTGGCGGACAGCAATGCAGGCCGAACCAAGGACGTACAGGAAGTCCGCGCCAAGTATGGATTACCAGAATGAAAGTCTACTGGACAGTTACAGCCGAGGGACATTTGGATGCCATCCACGATCATATTGCGCTGGATTCGCCGGTATATGCCAAACGTATGGTCGATCACCTGACCCAAAAATCCCGACAGATCGCTGATTTCCCATTGTCAGGGCGTATGGTTCCTGAATATGAGAATGATCAGATTCGTGAAGTCATAGAAGGCCCTTACCGCATTATTTATCATAATAAATCAGAACAGATTGACGTTGTTGCTGTGATCCACGGCGCAATGAATCTCCTTCACTCGTGAGAAAAAACACTCCCCAATACAGAGCACACCACTTTACCATACGGCCAAAGGAGAAGCTTATGTCGGTAATTCTCTTGAACTTCTCGCAGAGTTGCCAGACAATTGCATTGATTTGGTTATGACATCGCCCCCCTTTGCACTTCGGCGCCAAAAGAGTTATGGCAATGTTGAGGAGACAGAATACGTCCAGTGGATTAAGCCATTCGGCCAGGAGGTATTTCGGGTTCTCAAAGAGAGCGGGAGTTTCGTTCTTGATTTGGGCGGCACATATCGTTCCGGTGTTCCCTCACGTTCTCTGTACAACTTCCGGGTACTTTTGGCCTTCTGCGATGAGATCGGGTTTCAACTGGCGGAGGACTTCTATTGGTTCAATCCGGCAAAGTTGCCATCACCAATTGAATGGGTCAACAAACGAAAGCTTCGTGCAAAAGATTCTGTCAACACCGTATGGTGGTTTAGTAAAACCGATTTTCCGAAAGCCGATGTCAGGAAGGTACTGACTCCCTCTTCTGATCGAATGAAAAAATTGATTGAGGACCCGGAGAGTTTCTACACACCCAAAAAACGCCCATCCGGCCATGACATCAGTGACGCGTTTGGCAAGGATAACGGTGGCGCAATTCCTTCCAACCTTCTCTCTATACCAAATACCGATAGCAACTCGAGCTTGAGACTGTCGGTAATGATGATTACTGCTTGTATTTGAGCTAATTCCATTCACGTTTTCTCGTCAGACCATCTCATCTCAGGTTCATGCACTGCCGGATAACTGTCCATCCATGAGAGATCTTTTCCGATAACCAGCTCTTCCATTGTGGCGTGGTGTGTATTGTTCATCGAAATCAGCCGCATCTGAAATCCATAGGTACGGGCCTTGTGCCTGACTTCTTCAGCATTGTCATAAGTCATCAAAAAATTTCCGCGTATCAAACTACAGGTTTTGAACAAGAGGTCGTGATCAAGCTCAAAATGGCGATAGAGACGTTTGCCTGCTTTTTTCCCTCCAGCGGTATATGGCGGGTCAATAAAAAAAATCGCATCAGGATAGTCAGCATACTCCTTTATGGTGTTTAAGCCGTCCTCCTGCAGAAATGTTATGTTGCCCGCAATATGCTCAAGGTTTGAAAATCGTTTTGCCAGAGTTGCAGGATACCATCGAGAATGAATTCCTTTTCCATTTTCACCGTTTTTTAGAAATCCTGCGCCATCGGCAAGAATCCCGCCATGAAAAGTTCGGTTTTTCAGAATGGTTTGAAAGGCTTTTTCCTTAACATCGCCATCCTTTTTTTGCAGTTCACACAGGAGGTTTTCCTTCGAAAGGTCAAACCCGAGGATTCTTTTTGCAAGCCAATCCCCCTGACCGCTCACAATCGTCTGCCATACCGCTGCAATCTCCTCATCCAGTTCAACCATAATAACATGCTCGACGGCATGTTCAAACAGAGCCGTGAGGCTGATGGTACCTCCGCCTGCAAAAGGCTCAATCAGCAGTGAAGGCTTTTTTTGCAGAGATCGAATCCAGTTTCTGAAGGTGGGGACAAACCAGGTTTTGCCACCGGGATAGCGAAAAGGGCTTCGATGAGGCACTGACGCTATGTTGACCGGTTTCGGGCAGGTAATGGATTCCTCCATTTCTGTGAACAGACATTGTTGTCGGGAAAGCGTCATGTTACAATGGATTATCTATTACCGCATTGATTGGAGGAGTCTCAAGTTGATCATCAAGTTTCTTTTGAAGCAGTTTTATAAAGTTATCGATATCTCCGGGTGTTGCCGTTGTAATCGAGAGAAGAGCTGATTCAAATTGAGTATAAATTTCGTCGATGATTTTCAGGTGATAGCGTTCTGTCCCCTCTTCGGTGGAGAGCACAAGATCGTAGATTAACCATGCAATATCAGCCTCAGATTTCTCTACCTGTTTTAACCGGGGAAGTGTCTCGAAAAAATTTTTATGTATTGCTACGGCAGTTTTCTTTTTCCAAGTGTGAAGGATTCCTCCTTTGAACAGAAGCTGTGGGGCAAGGCGTTTGCGTGAAGATGAAAGGTAATCGGGTCTCGGATAATTTGGCTGTGTTCTCCAGTCCATGCCAGCATTAGCCACCGGATCTGTCATGAAGTGTTCAAAAGGCTCCCTGACGTTTCCCGAAATGTAAACTGCCTGAATCTCAAGAGCACCAAAATCGATAACTTTGCCATTATTGTCGTAAGCGACAAGCACAATATCGATATTTCCTGCTGATTTCCCGTCAGCATCGTTAAGCCTCACCTCTGTCAGTGAACTCCATGAGGTTGCTCTCTTGAAAAAGAAAGATGCGGCATTATCGGTAATAAGCCAATCCTCCCTGAACCTGATTGGGCAGGTGATAACTGGCTGGTTGTTGTGAAAAATACTGCATACACCAAGAGGATATTTTGCCTTGTCCTTTGTGCAATTCGGGATTTTGTTGTTAAACGGGCAGAGCTTGTGCGCACGGAAGCGTTGAGCTTTGGCTGATTGCTCAGTGATCGGATATCCAAAGACCTCTGCCAATGGTTGTAGAGGATGAGCTTCCATCGTCACTATTTTTTCATTTACTTTCGTGTAAAGGGTTCAACCATCACAATAATACATTTTTTCAGATAACGCCAACAGGGTTTCATCTATTGAAGGAAAGAGAGTATTCCGGTGTTCATCAACCAGCCCATTGAATGGGTCAACAAACGAAAGCTTCGTGCAAAGGATTCTGTCAACACGGTGTGGTGGTTTAGTAAAACCAACTTTCCGAAAGCCGATGTCACGAAGGTACTGACTCCCTATTCTGATCGTATGAAAAAATTGATTGAGGATCCAGAGAGTTTTTACACTCCCAAAAAACGCCCATCAGGCCATGACATCAGTGACGCGTTTGGCAAGGATAATGGTGGAGCAATTCCTTCCAACCTTCTCTCGATACCGAATACCGAGAGCAATTCGAGCTATCTGCGGATATGCAAGGAACTCGGCATTGAACGCCATCCGGCAAGATTCCCTTCAGAACTCCCCGCGTTTTTTATCAAGATGCTGACCGACGAGGACGATGTTGTGCTCGACATTTTTGGAGGTTCAAATACCACCGGATTCACCGCAGAAGCTCTCATGCGAAAGTGGATAACCTTTGAGATCAACCATGATTATCTCTCTTCATCCGTCTTCAGGTTCCTCGATGGACAAAGCTCTGCAACCATGAAACGCGTTTTGGATGAATTGAACAAGAGTGATGCAAATTACTTTATCAACAAGACCGCTTGCGCACTCAATCCGAGTAACAAAGCAAAGTCGAAAGCTGAATCAAAGGCTCAGGGAGAATTATTTGTTTTCGGGGCTACAGCTCTATAGTGCCTGACAGGAGACCACCGCTTTTTGAAAAGCTGACGAAAGTGTGAGCTTTCAGAAAACGATATACCCGATACTGGCAAAGGAGAGCTACGGGAGCATTCTGGAGAGGCGGGAGTGATGATGCAGGTGAAAATTGCAGCATGGTTTGTATAATTCAGATTTTCATCTTACACTGCATCAGTACTATTCCCGGTAGCCCCTGAAGCAATTCAAGCTATCGGGTTTCGTTTTTTATGGTGCTTCTGCTCTCTCTGGAAAATGGCCTGTTGAACCGACGAGATGCCTGCTTTCTATAAGAGGATATTGTATTTATTTATAATACGTTATCAAAAAAGCCCCTTCTAAATCTCTTATAATCTCATCTACATCTCTTATAATTTTTATTGATTAAGTATCTCCCTTTTGCTCCTTTAAAACCCATTTTGGAGCCGCATCAGAACCAACATTCTCTATCTTTTCGTTCCGTCTCAATTCAGCAATGAGGTTGGTGATTTTCGTCTTTTTCTGCTTTTCATCGTATAAATCAGACAGTTTCGTCCAAACCAACTCTTCGATGTCTTTTCGGGAAAGTGAACCATGATCTTGCATTCCCTGCATAATCCAATCAAAATACTGCTGCTTGGAAAAGGCTTTGTTTCGGGTGTAAACTGCTTTTTGTCCCGTGGTTTGTGCTACTTTTGCCGAAATAATAATATTTGGTTTTTTACCTTCTATAAGTCCTTTTGCCCTCAGCAGCTTTAATTCTGGTTCCAGGAGCGGCTTCCGTTTCTGTACGTTATCAAGGAGAATAATCTGGTTTAAACTTAATTCGGGGTTTCGGGCAAGAACCCTCGCATAGTCCATATCCAGTACTTTTCCTGTAAGTGTTACTTTTACCTTGTTCCCTGAAAAATCGTAATCGGGCATTGGAAAAAACCTCTCTCGCTGCACCCTGAACATCCGCTTGATACCGCTGCCAATGGAATCAATCATATTGAAGGACTCCATAGTGGTAACCAGCAGGGTGTTTCGGTAAAAAGAAGGTGGCTCTTCGCTCTCGATAACCTCCTGAATGCTTCCGGGAAGAAAGGATCCTGGATTTGTAAAAGAGATGTAGCCATCTTCATTTTCAGCAACAGAAACCCTCGAACCCAGGTTATAGTCCATGTGGGCGATGCAATTACTCAACGCTTCTTTGATATTCTGCTGGTCGTACTGATCCACTTCATCAGGGAACAATGTGCCTTCTTTGAGATAGCGATATTTGAGATTACGAATTTTAGCAAATACCTCATCGACAGCATTGATGTATGGCGGATAAAAATGTTGGTAATCCTTTTCAATTTTTTCTTTGCTGTACAGCACCCAGCTAATCTGTGGCTGTACCGGATTCAATTGTGCCGTTGCCTCCGGCTTGCCAAGCAGCAAAACAGCAGCTCGAGTGATTTTTCCATTCACAATCAATCGGCTCTTTGCAAGAAAAGTAACCGTATCCCACCCATCTATCTCCTCGGTGATACGGGGATTTTTTACTTTGTAATTGAGCTTGGCTTTGGCAATAGCCATCTCATCTAATTGACTGGTAGTGACCGTTGGGCAGATACCGGAACTCCAGTCATCCATCGTATGGAGCGGTTCCATTAAAATTGCTTCCCTTCTGCTCTGAGTCAATTCAAGTAAACTATCACCACTTCGCTGCCATGCTTTTCTATGAGCAATTACCGGCTGACGTGGCAGATGTTTGGGGATATGCAATACCCAAACAGTTTTGTTGGTATCTGTAGTGATAAAAAGCTCTACCCTTAAACCTTCACTCGGGAGATGGGAACAATTACCAATGATGCGGAAAGGAAAATTTTCTGGTGTATAATCATGCAGGTTTTGAATCCCGATAATGCGCAGAGTTTTATCTTCTACACCTATAACCAAATCACCACCTTCCATGTTGGCAATAGCAGACACATAAGAAATCACATCATCACCTGCAGAACCCGAAACGGCGTAGCGCAAATTGCCAAAGGCTTTCCATTCGCAATGCTCATTTTCTTCAGGGAAATGCAGTTTCAAATACCCATACAGTTCTTGCTCTACCATGCTATAGTACTTTTATTTTGCGTGATCAGCTTCTGCTTTTTCAAGTCCGGTTTGAATTCCTCCTATAGCGTTAGTCGCACACACCACTCTCTTTTCTCCACTTGTTCTATGCCTCATTATCTCAAATATTTTCAGATGTTCAGAATTCGCCACCGTTAGCTGCTGATTACCATTGAAGAATCATACCGAATGAAGCTATACTGTACGTATTCAGAAAAATCAAAATACACAACTCACAGGAAAACAACACACTCACGGACAGACTCTTCATCGCTCTTGTGAAGCAAAAAGAGAGTGTTTTGTGATGATCAGCGACGGCATCACCTGCGGTCACGCCTACACCATTGCCCTTGAGAGCACTACCGTTGCCATCCTGATGCGGGAGGCTGGAAGGGGGGGACAACTATTGCAAATTTTGCAACAGTTCGAATAATCAAGGGTGAGCTGGAAAAAAGACCAGTGCAATGTGCAAAAAATGCACATTCCAAAACCTTCAGCCAGCTAAATCAAGAGCGACGGTATAAAAGAGCAACTACCGAGTTTTTCCCGGTAGTTCAAGCTGAAAGAATATCGACCATAACGGGCATAGATTGTATTTGAAGGCTATTTGATTGGATGCATAAACAAGCCTTAGCAATAAAACGAAACTCTTTTAATATAAAGATGTTATACGATTATTTCTTTTTGACGGCTATTTGACTGACAAAGAAAACTATGAAAGCCAGACGGGTGAAACTGCCCGTGAGCTGAAACGGATTCTTGGCGCAAGCACTGAACAGGGTTCCGAAGAGAGCGACATCAACTGGAAAGATGGTCTGAACAAGGTGATGGTGTCACGCGGCAAGCAGAAAAATCTGAGCTTTTTTGCCTTCACCGCCACCCTGAAAGGAAAAACCCTTGAGCTGTTTGGCAATAAGGGTGACAACGGAAAACCGGAAGCATTCCATACCTATTCGATGAAACAGGCTATTGAGGAGGGCTTTATTCTTGACGTGCTTCAGCGTTACACCACCTACAAAACCTATTTCAGGCTGCTCAAAAGCGTTGAAGAGGATCCCGCCATGCCGAACAAAAAAGCGCGGAAAAAACTGGCCAAGTTCATGGTGCTCCATCCCCATAACATCGAACAGAAAACGGAGATTATGGTGGAGCATTTCCGTGCGCATGTAAAGCACAAGCTTGCGGTCGGGCAAAGGCGATGGTAGTGACCGGTTCGCGCCTGCACGCCGTGCGCTACATGCTGGCCTTTCAGCGCTACATTGATGAAAACCACTATGCCGATATCCGTCCGCTGGTGGCCTTCAGCGGCACCGTCAAAGACCCTGCATCAGGAGATGCTTTACAGCTTCAGCCGATATCTGATACCGCACCTTGACCCTGGCGATACCGGGGCAAATCCTGATCCTGAAAAGGAGGTTACGCTCCAGTATTACCTGATAGAAAAAATGATGTCGGGCGCGATTATGCTTGAGAGTGACGAGCAATACGGCGTCAAATCGCCAACCGCTGTCGGCACAGGCAAAGCAAAGGATGAAGAGAAGCCTCTCTCCGAGATTATGCAGGCGCTGAACGAACGATTCGGCACCGACTTCACCGACGAAGAGCGCCTCTTCTTCGACCAGATCATGGAAAAAGCTTCAAAAGACGAGCGGGTCATACAAACAGCCATGGCCAACCCGCTCGACAAGTTTGAGCTTGGCATCAAAACCATTATTGAATCACTCATGATGCAGCGAATGGCCGAAAACGACGGCATCGTCACACGGTATATGGACGATTCGAGCTTTCAGAAAACGATATTCCCGATCTTGGCAAAAGAGATCTACAGGAGTATTCTGGAGAAGCAGGAGTGAAGATGGGGCAACTCTTCGAGATTTTCGAAGAGTTCAGTTTATTGCTTCGGGATGATGGAGGAAGATGGCATTGACATGATCAGGCAGTTTCACACTATTTGAAATTTGCGTATTATTCATCAGGATCACCAAGCCATGAATCTAGGACAATACCATGAAAACTGTGACACTGAAAATTGATAAGAGCGTTGACGAACAATTCAGCTTGTTCATTGCGCACTTCTCATCGAGCGAGATACAAATACTGGAGCAATCTGAGTATATGAGCGACGATGAATATCTCAGAAGCATCAACGGCATGGTTCAAAGCCTTCATGATGCTAAAAGAGAGCCCCCGGAAAAAGGAGTGACACTTGACAAACTGGAATGGTGATGTACATCGAAGCCCTTTACCCGATAACGAAGCAGCCCCATGACAGACACAACGCATGGCATCAGCACTTTCCGCGTTGAAGTGACAAATATTTCTCCTTATGGCTTTTGGATTCTCGTCGGGGATGAAGAGCTGTTTTTGCCATACACTGAATTTCCCTGGTTCAAAGAGGCTCCCGTTGGCAAAATCTGCAAGGTAGAACTTCATCACCCGGAGCATTTGTATTGGCCATCTTTGGATATTGACCTTTCCATTGAGTCAATTCGTAAGCCTGATGTCTTTCCGCTTGTCAGCCAATGAAAAACCGTTATGCTCTATTTCAAGAGATCGTTGGCTTGTTGTCCCGGAGGGGAAGATGCAAAGATATAAAGCGTGGTCAGCATCAGATCATACCAACATCAGAGTTCTGTTAATATTGTTATAACCTTAGCATTAACTCTAATTAATATATTGAATTATCATGGAAACAGTAAAAGAAAAAATAGTAGAAATCGTTCACTCTCAACCTGAAGATTCCAGTTATGATGAAATTTTAAGGGGAATTGTGTTTGAACGGATGGTAGCCAAAGGATTACAGGATTCAAGGAAAGGAAATTTGATTTCTAATGAAACAATGGAACATCGAATTAAAACATGGCAGTAATAAGATGAACAACAGAATCGGATATGTGGTTGAGAGATATTCATGAGTATATTTCCCGAGATAACCCATCTGCTGCGGCAAGAGTCATAAAATCAATCTACGATAAAGTTCAGATTTTAAAAGCCCTTCCTGAAATCGGATACAGGTACAGAACTGAAGAAGAGGGTGAAATACGAATTTTACTGTATGGTCACTATCGAATTGCATACCTGATAAGGGAGACTGAGCAAATTGATATTCTGGGTGTTTTTCACGGATCACTGGATATTGAAAATTATCTGTAACTCGAACGCAAGGAGAACCGCATGAACACAGACGCGACATATAACCCACAACTGCAGGATGACAGTGAAGAGGCTGAAAAGCATCTCGCCCTTTTAATCCATCAAGCAGGAGAAGACGCAAGAGTTCACACAAAAAAAATTCTGGACGCACATTTCAAAAAACTTAACGACATGATTGCCGAGGCGGTTTTATCTCAAAAAAAATCTCTCCCATCATGACAGATGCTCAAAAACCAGGATTGATTGTGGTAGCAGGGCCAAATGGTTCAGGCAAAACAACCATTACCGAAAAACTGCTCCGCCATGAATGGATGGAGGATTGTCAACACATCAATCCCGATCTGATTGCACAGCAAGAGTTTGGAGACTGGAACTCCCCTGTTGCTGTGATTCAGGCAGCAAACAAGGCAAAGGCCACCAGAGACTATTGCTATGGCTCATAACATCAGCATCGCCTTTGAAACGGTATTCTCTACCCAGGAAAAGCTGGAGTTTCTCCAACGGGCAAAAGATGCCGGATTTTTTATTCGTTTCTTGTTCGTGTGTACCAATGACCCTTCAATCAATGCTCAGCGTGTAGCCCAACGTGTTATGGGAGGTGGACATGATGTTAAATCATTGACAAAAGAGAGCCTCTGGAAAAAGGGGTGACACTCGATAGACTGGAGTGATGATGTACATCGAAGCCCTTTACCCGATAACGAAGCAGCACCATGACAGACACAATGGGATGAATTTCAAAGGAGCCGCAAACAATGAACAAACATCATGATATTGGGAACATACAGTTTGAAGGAGACTTTTTTGAGGTCACTGTTGATAGCATAGCCAGAAGATTTGAATTGAAAACGGTATCGACTTTGCTGAATCAAGCCTCTGAAACAGAAAGGAAAACGTTTGAGGTTTCACCGTCAGGGTACGGGATACATTGGCCTCTCCTGGATGAAAATATCTCCATTGATGCTCTTTTGGGCATTGTCAGTGCACCTGCAAGGAACAGAAAAACTGCATGACAAGAGGGTAACAAAACGATTAACGAAACCATCATGAGCACAGACGCGACATATAACCCACAAGTGCAGGATGACAGTGAGGAAGCTGAAAAGCATCTCGCCCTCTTAATCCATCAAGCAGGAGAAGACACAAGAATTCGCAAAAAAAAAAATTCTGGACGAACATTTCAAAAAACTTAACGACATGATTGCCGAGGCGGTTTTATCTCAAAAAAATCCCTCCCATCATGACAGATCCTCAAAAACCGAGATTGATTGTGGTAGCAGGGCCCAATGGTTCAGGCAAAACCGATTCTCAGCTTAATAAAGAAACCCGAAGAGCCAAAGTGGAATTTTGTTCTGAAATCCCGTTTCGATATCGTCAGCAACAACAAAGCTCTTCTCGACCTTGCTGATTTGGTTGAACCCCTTCCCCTTTCCGCCTATTTCAAAGGTGTATTCTGATTTGACAATAAAATCCCCTTTTGCGGAAAGCTCAATGGTGTTTTCAACAAGGCCAGGATGAAGGGCGGTGGCGTTGCGCAGTTGATTGACGAAGAAGAGTTCTCGCAAGGTGCCTGTATTGACTGTTTCAGCAATGGCATACATCAGGTTGCTGTTTTCAAGGTAAATCTTGTCGGGCCTGGTCAACACCTCATACCCGTGACCCTGACTGCGCACCAGATTCAGCAGCCTTGCATCCTGCAGATTCTCCAGATATTCATAGAGACGTGGCCGCGATATATCGGTTGCCTCTGCCAGTTTTGATATGTTTGGGCTAAACGGAACGCTTGTCGCCAGAAGGTAGAGCAGTTTTTTGAGTTTTGAAATCTGCCGCGCTTCGATGCGATTCACCAAAGGAAGATCAACTTCAAGAATGTGGTTGATGACCTCCCGGAGTCGAAAGAGATAGGTGCCCACACTCTCCAGAAAGAAGGGATAGTAGCCGATCTGCTGGTAATCGCGAAAGAGTTTGCGAACGGTTATCTCACTGCAAAGGGTTTCGGCAATCTGGCGATGCCCTGCAAGAATATCTTCCAGTGCATACGCAGGGTACGCTTTGTTCCCGGTGAAGTTGAGATACTCCCGAAAAGAGAGTCCATGCAGATTAAAAATGATGGCACGCCTGCTTAAATCCGCCTTTTGTTTTGAAATCTGCAAAAGGCTTGAGCCGGAAAAAACAACCTTCAGCTTTGGAAAAAAGTCGTAGATCGCCTTGATGTCGATTGCCCAGTCAGGATATTTGTGAATCTCGTCCACAAGGAGAAGTTCACCGCCAAACTGATAAAACTCCCGCGCAAACTCGAAAAGGTTATGTGCCTGAAAATAGGGGCTGTCGACCGAAATATAGAGCGCCCGATCAGAATCGCCATACCGCTCCCTGACATGCTGCAACATCAAGGTTGTCTTTCCTGTGCCTCGTGCCCCAAGAATCCCGATACAGCGTTCATTCCAGTCAATACGGTTGTAGAGGTATCGCTTTACCGCGCTTACTGATGCAATGAGCCGATGCTGTTCGTTGAAAAAGTTTTCCATAGCAACTATCCTGCGCTTATTTGTAAAACTGATTTTACAAATATACGGAATAAATGGAAAAAGCGGCAACTACTGTTACAACAGCAAACAAGCAATGAGTTGTATCAATGGGTGTGTTCAACGATTTTCTGAACCAGACGGTACAGCGGTAAATCATGGTACAATGCCATACCACAAAATTATTTTTGACAGAGGGCGAGCCCCCTGTACCCCGCTAATTGTTAAATAGATAAATGGTTAAAAAAACCGCATGGCACGAACACGCCATATAGCGCCCTTGCCGTTGGTGTTCCATACGTCAGTTTTAATTCCAACCGGGCAACTAAAGCTTCTATTCTGGCATGGGTATCTGAAACATATTTGGCAAGATCATGCTCAGCTCTATCGTCCAGAATTTTTTGGGTTTTGACTTTTTCAATCAGAAGCTCATTATCATTCATCAGGTTTCTCCGAAAATAATTCTAATGGGGTGACAATTTCCGATGTCGGCAGGTTCAATCGGGCATTTATCACACGAATATACTGGCGTTTATTGGCGTTCGCCAGGTGATTGCAGTTCCAGGTTAACAAAAAATCATTTTTATAAAACGAGGCATCGGCCAAATGCAAGGCATCCCCCTTGAGGGCGCATGGCATAAATTATCCAGGTAGATTTGAGCTATATCAACTATTTGCGCATCAGGCATCAAGAGCGGCATGCCAGCCACGAATGTCAAAAGTTCCTGTTTTTTTTGGTAATGACCTTCGCTGATTTCGTCAAGCGTTGCCTCCGATGCCCAAACATCAAAATTATGAGCCTCTTCATTCCACCATTTCCGGGTGACTTCGATATGTAGCCTGATGCTCTCCCGCTCATCAAACAGATAGCTGGGAATGGTGGTGTCTTCGGTACAAAACGGCGACACAAGCTCCTCGCGATGTTTTTCCATCATCAGGCAGAACCTTGTCTGGGCCTTTTCGTATAATCTTATAGCGTTGCCACTTGCCGTGTCGGGGGTACTGCACCCCATCATCTCCGCACTGCTGATGGTGACCAGCTCCCTTGTTGTGGGAAGCAACTCCCTGCGGCTGAAAAACCTGTGACCAAGCAACCATGAGCACCACCTTTTACCTGATCGGCATCGGTTTTTTTGTCGGCATCGCCGCATGGTTTCTCTTTATCTTGGCCGTCAAAAGCGGCCAGTTCGACGACCCCGAAGCGCCAAAATACCGAATGCTCGACGATGAGGACGAGCCTGCAAAAAAGAAAAACCAATGAGCAGCGCCCCCCTTCTCGCCATGCTCCTCTCCGGACTTGCCGGAGGATTCGGCCACTGCATCAGCATGTGCGGGCCGGTAGTTGCCGCCTTCACCGTCGGCGAAA
Organism: uncultured Chlorobiaceae bacterium; assembly: GCA_903994365.1. GTDB lineage: Bacteria > Bacteroidota > Chlorobiia > Chlorobiales > Chlorobiaceae > Chlorobium. The sequence continues at coordinate 114,340 of CAJEXL010000002.1, forward strand.
CCCGGCAGGGAGTGCTTCACCACCTGCTCTACAACCTCGGGCGAATCACCACCTACACCATCCTCGGCGCTCTTGTCGGCCTTTCCGGCTCATTTCTTGTCCTTACCGCCTCCATCGAGCAGCTCCAGCGCGCCATCATGATCATCGCCGGTCTCGCCATCATCCTCATGGGCCTCTCCACCGCAGAGTGGCTGCCACGAAGCTCCTCAATCAGGAGCTGCACCCCCGGCAACTCACTCATCCAAAAGATCATGGCCCTCTTCAAAGTCCCCCGCTCTATCGGCGCTTACTACCCCATGGGCATCGTCCTTGGCTTTCTCCCTTGCGGCCTCACCTACACCGCCCTCCTCGCCGCCACCCGCTCCGCCATGGAGGCTCCTCACGCCTTTGCCGTAATGCTGCAAGGCACCCTGATGATGATACTCTTCGACATCGGCACCGCGCCAGCGCTGATTCTGGTGGGAAAGGTGGTGAATAGTATCAGCGGCAGAATGCGCAGGTGGTTTTACCGGGTGGCCAGTGTGATTATGATTGCGACAGGGGTTTGGTTTGTGGTGGAGGGGTTTTAGATGGTTTGAAATTTGCGTATTATACTTGATGAGAGGGTCATGTAATACTATTTTAACAAAAGCCATGAAAACAGTTACCCTAAAAATAGATGACAGCATTCATGAAAAATTCACATGGCTGCTTGAGCACTTCTCGGGAAGTGGAATAACAATACTCGAACAAGCTGAGTACCTCAGCGATGACGATTATCTGAGAAGTATTGACGGTATGGTTCAATCTCTCCAGGAAGCTCGAAAAGAACCTTCAGAATATGGAGTTACTCTCGATAAACTGGAGTGGTGATGTACAGCATCCTCCTTATGTCCCAAGCTCAAAAGGATGCCAAAAAACTTGGTGCCAGTGGGTTGAAGAAAAAAGCATTACAGTTGATACAACTCATTCAGATTGACCCATATACGTTTCCTCCAGAATTTGAGTATTTAAAAGGCGATATGAAGGGATTGATTAGCAGAAGAATCAACAAGCAACACCGTCTTGTGTATGAAGTTTTTGAGGAAACAAAAAGCATAAAAGTATATCGGATGTGGAGCCGCTACGAATAAATTTTATATCAATTGAAACCAATAAAATTATAACGGTTTATAGAGCTGACAGTACAACTATCAACAACAGAAGGTGAAGTGGACGATGGCATTGTCAATAAACACTACAGGACTTGAAAAAACTGTCGATCCTGAAATTGGCAGTATTTTATTTTATCGTAAAAATTTTTCAGGAATACCCGAACAAGTAGTACATGGCGATGGCTTTACTATTGAATTAAGCGGCAATGAAGTTGTACTGATTGATATTTACGACACGGATTTGCTGTTATCAAAATTAGCAGATGACGCAATTGCTGCAAAAGCATCGTGATTATGATTGCCACCGGTACCCTTGTTTGTAGTTTCGCGTTGGTTAACAACCGAGATTGATTGTGGTAGCAGGGCCCAATGGTTCAGGAAAAACAACCATTACCGAAAAACTGCTCCGCCCCGAATGGATGGAGGATTGTCAATACATCAATCCCGATCTGATTGCACAGCAAGAGTTTGGAGACTGGAACTCCCCTGCTGCTGTGATTCAGGCAGCAAACAAGGCAAAAGCCACCAGAGACTATTGCTTGGCTCATAACATCAGCATCGCCTTTGAAACGGTATTCTCTACCCAGGAAAAGCTGGAGTTTCTCAAACGGGCAAAAGATGCCGGATTTTTTATTCGTTTCTTCTTCGTGTGTACCAATGACCCGTCAATCAATGCTCAGCGTCGAGCTTCCACAAAACCATGCACTCATGAAGAGATCAGTGCGACCAGATTGTCAGAACGCCCATGAGCCTGTATGTGCTGGATGCAAGCGTCATTGTAAAATGGCTGATCCCTGAAAACCCCGATGAACACAACGTACAGGAATCTTTGGCATTACTGTATGCTTTACGTGAAGGCAGTATCTCTGTATATCAACCTTGCCACTGGCCGATCTAAAATAAGAGGAATAGTTTCAGAAAGTTTTATATTTTAGAGATAATTTTTACTTCCAGGCAGGGGATTTTCTATCCATCACTTTATACAGGAATAGGATACCATGCAAACCCATGACCGTATTACCATAGACCCCAATATTTGTCACGGGAAGCCATGTATTCGCGGACTGCGTTATCCAGTTGAAAACGTGCTTGAATGGCTGGCTGGCGGAATGACCATTGATGATATTCTGGGCGACTATGAGGATCTTGAACGAGATGATATTCTCGCTACGTTAGCTTATGCTGCCCGATTAGCGCATATCAAGAGCACCAAAGTTCTGGCAGCATGAAGTTTCTGGTAGATGCTCAACTGCCTCGCCGTTTTTGCGATTGGTTACGGGAACGTGGTCATGATGCTCTGCATACCCTCGACCTGGAGTTGGGCAACCAAACACCCGATTGTGACATCATCCTTATGGCCGACAGGGATGGTCGTATTGTTGTAACCAAGGATGATGACTTTGTTCAGTCTTTTCTGTTGCGAAAGACTCCTCAACGGCTGATGCTGGTTGCTTCAGGCAATATCGGCAATGCAGAACTTGAGCGGTTGATTATTGCAGCATTGCCTACGATAACAGAGGCTTTCGCAACAGCCCATTACATCGAGATAGGCAGAAATTCAGTGATTGTTCATGAGTAAATGGGTTGGTCTTACCCCAGAACCATCGCCATAGCTGCAACTCCCGCATCCTCCGATAAAGCCCATCGCTGGCCATCAACTCTCCATGCACGCCTGCTCCACAATCCGCCTCTTTTCAGCGTTAAGCTTGTCAGGGAAATTATAGCCCGCCCAAGCCTGCCAGTCTTTATACCGGAGTCACTTCCCAAAAAGGAACCCTCCCCGCATGAAAGGTACTCAAAGTCCCCCAGAGCAAGATTTGACTCAGTTGCTTATCGTCACACTCCTCTTTAAATTGCATTTTATAAGCGCCAGAACTTTACAGTAAACGCTCTTGTATTCGCCAGGCTGGCAACATAAAAAGCTGAAGTAGTCTATGCCCACAATACTTGTCAGACTTGGATGGAGATTATTTTCTACGCCAGTAAGGACAAACCAATCCATGTCCATTGCCGGAATAGTGACAATGAGATGAATTTCAAACGAGACGCAAGCAATGAACAACCATCATGATATTAGGAACATACAGTTTGAAGAAGACTTTTTTGAGGTCACTGTTGATGGAATAGCCAGAAGATTTGAACTGAAAACAGTATCGACTTTGCTCAATCAAGCTTCGAAGCAGAAAGGGAAATATTCGAGGTCTCGCCATCCGGGTATGGGATACATTGGCCTCTTCTGGATGAGGATATCTCAATTGATGCGCTTTTGGGCATTGTCAGTGCACCTGCAAGGAACAGAAAAACTGCATAACAAAAAAGGAGATTACCTTATGTCCACAATGATGAAAAAGGAAGAAGCGCATAAACTCATTGACCTTCTGCCCCCGAAAGCTACATGGGATGACCTGATGCACGAAATATACGTTCGTGAAGCAATTGAGCGCGGCTTGGCAGACAGCAATGCAGACCGAACCAAGGACGTACAAGAAGTCCGCGCTAAGTATGGCCTGCCAGAATGAAGGTACACTGGACAGTTACAGCCGAGGGACATTTGGATGCCATCCACGGTCATATTGCGCTGGATTCGCCGGTATATGCCAAACGTATGGTCGATCACCTGACCCAAAAATCCCTACAGATCGCTGATTTCCCATTGTCAGGCCGAAGGGTTCCTGAATATGAGAATGATCAGATTCGTGAAGTCATAGAAGGCCCTTACCGCATCATTTATCATATTAAATCAGAACAGATTGATGTTGTTGCTGTGATCCACGGCGCAATGAATCTCCTTCACTCGTGAGAAAAAACACCACCAATGTCACTCCAAACCCAAACGCACAGTCAGACAGCAAATTTCATCTGGAGCATCTGCAATATGCTCCATGGCCCCTATAAACGGAATGAGTATTAAAAAGTCATTCTTCCCTTGACAGTCTTGGGACGCTTTGACTGCATTCTTGAACCACCAAAGTCAAAGTGCCTGGAAAAGAAGCAGAATACCAACCTCCTTATCATGATTTATACTGAAATTCAAACATGAATCCGAACGATCTCATTATTTACAAAACGCCGGATGGAAAAGCTTCGGTAGCACTCTATGCGCATGGCGATGATGTCTGGCTAACACAAAAGCAGTTAGCCGATCTTTTTGCCACCTCCAAGTCAACCATCAGTGAACATATCACTAATATCTTGCAAGAAAAAGAGTTAGATGAAAATTCAGTTGTTCGGAATTTCCGAACAACTGGCAATGACGGCAAAGAATATTTGATAACGCACTATGCGTTGCCAATGATATTGGCTATTGGTTTTCGTGTGCGGAGTATGCGAGGGAACCAGTTCAGACAATGGGCTAACCGTCACCTCAGTGAGTATATGGTAAAGGGCTTTATCATGGATGATGAACGGTTGAAAAATCCCGATGGTCGTCCGGATTATTTTGACAAGACCGACTTTCCGAAAGCCGATGTCAGGAAGGTACTGACTCCCTATTCTGATCGTATGAAAAAATTGATCGAGGACCCTGAGAGTTTCTACACCCCCAAAAAACGCCCATCAGGCCATGACATCAGTGACGCGTTTGGCAAGGATAACGGTGGAGCAATTCCTTCAAACCTTCTCTCAATACCGAATACCGATAGCAATTCGAACTATCTGCGGATATTCAAGGAGCTCGGCATTGAACGCCATCCGGCAAGATTCCCTTCAGAACTCCCTGCATTTTTTATCAAGATGTTGACCGACGAGGACGATGTTGTGCTCGACATTTTTGGAGGTTCAAACACCACCGGATTCACCACAGAAGCTCTCAGGAGAAAGTGGATAACCTTTGAGATCAATCCGGAATATCTCTCTTCATCCATCATCAGGTTCCTTGATGGCGAGTTTTTCCATCATCAGGCAGAACCTTGTCTGGGCCTTTTCGTATAATCTCATAGCGCTGCCACTTGCCATGTCGGGGGTACTGCACCCCATCATCTCCGCACTGCTGATGGTAAGCAACTCCCTGCGGCTGAAAAACCTGTGACCAAGCAACCATGAGCAGCACCTTTTACCTGATCGGCATCGGTTTTTTTGTCGGCATCGCCGCATGGTTCCTCTTTATCTGGGCCGTCAAAAGCTGCCAGTTCGACGAGCCAGCAAAAGCGGCAAAGCCCCCAAAGCTCAGAACGCCCGCAAAGAGGAAGAGCCCATGAGCAGCGCCCCCCCCCCTTCTCGCCATGCTGCTCTCCGGACTTGCCGGAGGATTCGGCCACTGCATCAGCATGTGCGGGCCGGTGGTTGCCGCCATCACCGTTGGCGAAACCCGGCAGGGAGTGCTTCACCACCTCTACAACCTCGGGCGAATCACCACCTACACCATCCTCGGCGCCCTTGTCGGCCTCTCCGGTTAATTCCTTGTGCTTGCAGCTTCCATCGAGCAGCTCCAGCGCACCATCATGATCATCACCGGACTCTCCATCATCCTCATGGGCCTCTCCACCGCCAAGTAGCTGCTGCTCCCTGCTTTAACCAAAAGCTGCACCCCCGTAACTCACTCATCCAAAAGATCATGGCCCTCTTCAAAGCCCCCCGCTCCATCGGCGCTTATTACCCGATGGGCATCGTCCTCGGCTTTCTCCCCTGCGGCCTCACCTACACCGCCCTCCTCGCCGCCGCACGAGCCGACATGGAGGCACCTCACCCCTTCGCCGGAATGCTCCAAGGCGCCCTGATGATGATGCTCTTCGGCACTGGCACCTCTCGCTGATTCTTGTTGGGAAGGTGGTAAACACCATCAGCGGCAAAACAAGGAGATGGTTTTACCGTGTAGCCAGTTTGATTATGATTGCTACCGGGGTTTGGTTTGTGGTGCGGGGATGGTGAAAGGAGAGCCTGAACGAGATTCGGCAGTTTCACATGATTTGAACCTGAATTGAGCGATTCATCCGCAATTGGTTTAGGCTTTACAGGATTTAAGTGCTTATTTTTAGAATCGTTATAGATTATGTAATGTGCTATGGTGCTCTTAACCCATTGGGTGTGGCTATTTTGAACTGGGAAATCAACGCTTATTTATTTTAAAAATAATGCTTTAGAAATATTAATTAACGCACTTTTTCATTACAGATCGCTCAATTCAGGTTGAAATTTGATTATCATTGGAATTAAGTTTCATATTTCCGCAAAGAAGACAAATCAGTCAAATTATTTTTTTACATCAAAACCAGACAAAATCGTAAATGAAAAGGCAGTTAGCGATATTTATCCCTAATTTCAGGCCGATCATAAAAGAATGCGATTACTTCCTGTCTGATATCATTTACAAACCAAAACACAAGGGTATGAACAGTATAATTCCACCAAAGTAAATAAAAAACTCTATCATACTTTACGCATCAAGAGGCGGGGAATATGACCCATAGAGATTTATAAAAAGCAGCTAGAAAAAAGGTACACATGTTAATCATAAAAAAATTGTTAATCCTGTTAAAAATATTTTAGCCAAATATTAAGTTGCTTCAAAAGGATTACGGAACGACTTTTCGTTGATCGCTTAACTCTTGCTGCAAGAGTGGTAATTTTTTAACTAAACAAACTATGTATTGGATGTTTATAATAATCACAACGGTTGTAATTATTGCAACCGCGCTTCTTTTTGGCTTTAAAAAATTTTTAAAAATATTTTTTTTACCGAACAAAGAAGAGGCATTAGCAAGGAAAATGGCAATTACTGGAGTTGCGGCAATTTTATATTCAATTTACCACTACATGACTGCAATATTTATTGCCGCCACGATTGTCATATCATTAAATTCTTTTGGGTATTCTTTTTGGATAATTGTCATTATCATGTGGACAATTAATGCGTTAAACGGACTGTTAGTTCTAATTATAAATTCCAAGTCTGATATAGATTTAACTCTTTACGCAGGCCTTGGGCGGATAGTTGATACACTAACAACAAAAAAAATATCTGGAAGCTTGATAAGTATTTTTTTATAATTAAGATCGTCATTTGGGATGGCCCAGGTGAATTAATGATTTTCTTACGACCAAAAATAACGAGTAAACGGTTCGCTGTAATTATTTTTTTATTTGCAGCAGGTTTTCAGATGATTCCTTGGGTACTAATTTATTTAAAAAGCTATGACGGTCTAAATCAATTATTTTAAAAATTTCCACAATGAAGGGGCTAGTAGTAACAAATAAAGATCGCAGAATGGTTGAGGCCATACTTGCAATAGAGGATTTATTCCCTAAAAAACTTATGTATGGGGAATCTGATATCAGGGACAATTTAGAAAATAAGAATAATATGAATATTATCGCCGAAGATGATGATGGGAATATTATTGGATATGCACTATTTATTCCTCATGAAGATGCCGTTAAATTTTTAAGAACAGACGACCCTCTAATGGAATATAATTATAAAAAAACAGCGTACCTTGATCAAATTGCTGTAGTTAAAGATATAGGAGTAGATAGGTATCTGGTTTTTAATTTTCTTTTAGAATGTCTTGGTATTGAGGCAATAAAAAGAGGATATGAACAATGGTCATCTCACATAGCAATACCTATAGACATTATCATAAGAAAGAAGTATAATGGTAAAATTTTTACAAAAAAAACAAGACAAGTTAAAATGCCGTCGTATGATGGCATTTTCATTTACATGGAAGGTTTGCCATAATTTTTTAAGGTCAGATCTTTTTTGTCACTTTTCTTGTCAGCAAACGCTCGGTACCCCCGTTCTTAGATCGTTACGAGGGGCTGCTTGCGAACGTCTCGTAACAGCAGGACATTAGGCATCACCTCAGAATTGTGATTTCAAAACACGATAAGCATTTTTTATCGGGATATATTCTTTTCCACAAAAGCTTATCTGAACTTGCTATATTTTCGTGGACGGTGTGAGAAACCACAAAATATACGTTCGTGAAACAATTGAGCGCGGCTTGGCGGACAGCAATGCAGGCCGAACCAAGGATGTACAGAAAGTCCGTACGAAATATGGCCTGCAAGAATGAAAGTACACTGGACAGCTACCGCCGAGGGAGATTTGGATGCTATCTTCGACGCACCGGATCTTCTTCACTCATGAGAAAACAACAACAGAACCCCCAACGTCACTCCAAACCCAAACGCACAGCCAGACAGCAAACTCTGTAATCTGATCCGAGCTTCTATTCTGGCATGGGTATCTGAAACATATTTGGCAAGATCATGCTCAGCTTTGTCTGTCCAGAATTTTTTGGGTTTTGACTTTTTCAATCAGAAGCTCATGATCATTCATCAGGTTTCCCCGAAAATAATTTTCATGGGGCGCTTTGCACCTCTCATCGAAAAGCAGGGTTACTTTCGATAATGTAATCAGATATTGTAAATTTTTTTGAACGCATAAGCTGTTATCAACTCTGTCGCGACCATGAACACAAAACATTTACAACAAGCAAGTATGTTCGACGTTCACGAGCAGATCGAACTCGTTGAGGCAATCTGGAATGGCATCGTTCGTCGAGATGCTGCGTCATCAAGAATCATGATCGGCGCACTCTGCTGCAGGACTCGGGCGATAGCGATGCGCTTCTTTCGCCGCAACTAAATTTCATGCCGTGCTGCCCGCACCATTTGGGGGAGTATTTACGAAATATTTGCAAAAAAAGTTATTCTTTGGACAGTGGTACCTTCAGCAGATTGAACAGAGATTGATTTATCGGAAATCAGTATACTACGATGGGCAAGTACTCCAAACTCAAGGAAAAAATCCTGTCAGGTACGGCGGACAACAATATTGAGTTTCGGGAACTCTGTCGGCTCCTCATTCGCCTCGGATTTGAAGAGCGTGTGAGGGAAGATCATCATATATTTGTAAAGGATAACATTTCAGAAATTATCAACTTGCAGCCAAACGGAAGTAAAGCAAAGCCTTATCAGGTTAAGCAGGTCAGATCAATTTTAATAAAGTATATACTCGGAGATGCCGATGTCGATTAAATACGAATTGATTATCTACTGGAGCAAAGAAGACAATGCTTTTATTGTGGATGTCCCGGAACTTCCCGGGTGTATGGCTGATGGAGCGACTTATGAAGAGGCCGTAACGAATGCTCAAAGAGTTATTGAAGAGTGGGTCGAAACTGCTCATTCACTTGGCAGGCCAGTGCCGGAACCAAAGGGGCGGTTGATGTATGCTTGATCATGGGAACAGAACACTCAGTAAAGAAACCCGAATAGCCACAGTGGAATTTTGTTCTGAAATCCTGTCTCGATATCGTCAGCGACAACAAAGCTTTTCTCGACTCCGCTGATTTGGTTGAATCCCTTCCCTTTTCCTCCTATTTCAAAGGTATACTCTGACTTGAAAATAAAATCCCCTTTGGCTGAAAGCTCAATGGTGTTTTCAACAAGGCCTGGATGGAGGGCGCGGGCATTGCGCAGTTGATTGACGAAGAAGAGTTCCCGCAAGGTGCCGGTATTGAGCTATTTGCTGCTTTTTAATTCCTGCGGTGAACATTGAGCTGCATCAGCCAGATTGCCTGGCACTTCAAGAAGAAGTTGCATGATTTTCTCCGGAATCGAATAATTATAGCTTGCCAGATGGTAAGCTCCATTAAAACCTAAACTGTGCGATAATCAAAGCCAAGTACCCACCCTACGGGAAACTCATTACACCCGGAAACCATTTCCGTAGAGGCCCACCCGTTGCATCAAACCCATTTATTATGTACAATACGGCACTTTTTTCAAAAATACGGACAAGCATGAACCATGAATATTGACCGGCGCCTCTTTCAGTTGCTTAAAGAGGATCGGAATCCCTTTATTGTTTCGATCATATCAGGAATCCTTGCAGCGGGTATGCTGGTGGCACAGGCCTTTTACCTCAGCCTGGTGATCGACAGCGCCTTTATCCAGAAAAGCGCTGTTGAGAAGCTTTTTCTGCCGCTCGGGCTCTTTGCGCTCTTCAGCACCCTCCGCATGGCCTTCAACTGGTTCTCCCATACCGAAGCGAATCGTGGCACCCTGATCATACGCGAGAAGGTGTTCACCCGACTCACCAGCACGGTCGGCGCTCTCGGGCCGATCTATTCAAAATCGGTGCAGAGCGGACGGCTCAGCACCACTCTTTTGAAGGGGGTTGAAGCGCTCGATGCCTACTACAGCCAATATATCCCGCAGATCTTTTTTGCCCTCTTCACGCCGCTTCTGATTGCGGGCACCATACTGCCGCGAGACCCGATCTCCGGCGGCATCCTGCTCGGCACCGCGCCCCTTATCCCACTTTTCATGATCCTGATCGGAAAATCGGCCAGCGCCATGACTGAAAAGCAGTGGAAAACCATGAGCCGGATGAGCGGATTCTTCCTTGATGTGCTGCAAGGGCTGCCGACCCTGAAACTCTTTGCGCAGAGCAAACAGCAGCACGATGCCATTGAAGAGTCGGGCGAAACTTTCCGCCACGCCACCATGCGCGTCCTGAAAGTGGCCTTTCTCTCCTCCCTGACCCTCGAACTGGTGGGCACCATTGGCACGGCCATCATTGCCGTCGGTATCGGCCTCCGCCTTATGGCTGGTCAGCTCACCTTTCAGCATGCGCTTTTTGTGCTGATACTCACCCCCGACTTCTACCTCCCGCTGCGCCAGCTCGGCACAAAATTTCATGCCGGAATGGAAGGAGTGAGCGCTTCAAAAGAGATCTTTGCCATCCTCGATCAAAGCACCCCTGTTTCTGTGCAGAAGCTTGCCTTTGCGGGGCAGAAGCGCGCTGGAGAGAGGCCCATTCTCTTCAGTGATTTAAGCTATACCTATCCCGGAGGAACGCAACCTGCGCTTGAGGGGATAAACGCTACCATTCCCCCTGGAAAAACCACAGCCATCATTGGCCCGAGCGGTGCAGGAAAGAGCACCCTGATCAACCTGCTCCTCCGCTTTCAGGAGCCCGGCGAAGGGCGAATCACCATCGACGGCAACCCGATTCACGCCATCCCGCTTGAGGAGTGGCATAAGCAAATTTCCTGGGTTCCGCAGCACCCCTACCTCTTCAACGCCACGCTGCGAGAGAATATTCTCCTCGCAAAACCGGAGGCTTCAGCGGAGGAGATGGAGAGTGCTCTGCAAAAGACTGGCCTCACTACCTTTGTCAGTACGCTGCCCGAGGGCCTTGAGACCATGATTGGCGAAGAGGGCGCACGGCTGAGCGGCGGAGAGGCGCAACGGGTGGCGCTTGCCCGCGCCTTCCTGAAAAACGCGCCGCTGCTGCTGCTCGATGAACCAACCTCGCACACTGACCCTGAACTGGAAGCCGCCCTTCGCAGCTCCATCCAGGAGCTGATGAGAGGGAGAACCACCATCATCATTGCCCACCGGCTCGAAACTATACGCTCAGCAGAACAAATTATCGTCGTCAGCGGGGGAAAAATCACCCAGTGCGGTACCCACGAGGAGCTGATGGTCAACGGAGGCTTTTACCACGACAGCCTGCTTCTGCAACAGGAGAGAGAATCATGAAAACCTTATTTCGCTTGACAGGACTGGTCAAACCATACTTCTGGTGGATGGCCCTCGCAGCACTCATCGGCTTTGCTACCACCGGCAGCGGCATCGGGCTTCTGATGACTTCCGCCTACATCATCGCCAAGGCGGCCATGCAACCTCCAATGGTGACGCTGCAGCTTGGCATCGTCGGCGTGCGCTTTTTCGGCCTTGCACGGGGAGTATTTCGCTACGCTGAACGGCTCATCTCTCACAACATCACCTTCAGGATTCTCGCAAAACTGCGACTCTGGTTTTATGATGCCATCGAGCCCCTCGCTCCGGCGCGCCTCATGCACTTCAAGAGCGGTGACCTGCTGCAACGGGTTGTTGACGACATCCAGAGCCTCGAGAACATCTACACCAGAGTGCTCGGCCCACCACTCACCGCCCTGCTGGTGGCCGTGCTGATGTGGGTTCTCCTCGGTACCTACTCACTTCAGGCGGCACTGCTTATCCTCTTTTTCCACACTCTTGCAGGAATCGGCGTACCGCTCCTCACCAAGCAGTTGAGCCGTGGCGTCTCGGTCGGCATCATGAACTACAAGGCTGAGCAGCAGGTGCTGGCGCTCGACCTCTTCCAGGGCATCGGAGAGCTGCAACTTTACGGCAAACTGCCAGCACACCTCGCCGCCATGCAGAGCGCCGAAACCGGCAAGCTCCAGCTTCAGAGAAAAAACGCCATCATCGAAGGGCTGCACGAATCGCTCACAGGCCTCCTCATGAACGGGGCCCTCATCGCCATTCTCTGGGCGCTCATTCCGTCGCTTGCCACCGGCACGGTCAGCGGCATTTCCCTCACCGTCATCACTCTCGCCGTCATGGCCTCGTTTGAACCATTCCTCCCGCTGCCCTCCACCCTCAAGCACCTCGAAGCCGACCAGCACGCCGGAGAGCGCCTCTTTGAAATCCTTGATGCAAAACCGGAGACCCTCGCCCCAGCCACTCCCCTGCCCTTTCCGGCTGACCATGCCATCAAGGTGGAGAAACTCAGCTTTACCTATCCGGGAAGCCGAGCAAAAGCGCTCGACCAACTCAACTTCACCGTGCTTCCAGGAGAGCACATCGCCATCGTCGGCCCGAGCGGGGCGGGAAAATCGACCATCACCTCGCTCTTCATGCGCTTCTGGAACAGCAGCGAAGGGGGCATCTCCATCGGCGGCCACAATATCAGCCTCTTCGACCCAGAAGAGCTGCGCCGCAACATCGCCCTCGTTGCACAAAAAACCTACCTCTTCGCCGAAACCATCCGCGAAAACCTGACCCTTGCCGCTCCAGAGGCCACCGACCAAGATCTCAAAAAAGCGCTCACCGCCGCCGGGCTCAGCCACTTTACCACAAAGCTCGACGAATGGTGCGGCCAGCACGGCATGAAACTGAGCGGCGGCGAAAGACAGCGCATCGCCATCGCTCGAGTCCTGCTGCAGAGTGCGCCGATCATGATTCTCGATGAAGCAACCGCCAACCTTGACGGAGTGACGGAGAGAGAGGTGACCCAGACCCTGAACGCCATCAGCGCGGGGAAGACGCTCATAACGATTACCCATCGGTTAAAGTGCATGGAGCAGTATGACCGGATTCTTGTGCTTGAGAAGGGAAAGATTGTGGAGCAGGGTGTACATGGTGAACTGATGGCCGGGGATGGGCTGTATCGGAGGATGTGGGAGTTACAGCATGCGGTGGAGGTGGGGTAAAGTATTTTACCTCAGGCGTAATATCAAATACCGGCTATCATACGATGATGTCAACCCCCAAATTTCAGTTACCACATTGTTGAAGCCTCTGCTCCCGCAAAAACTGAACTATTGCCTCCAGTGTCAGCGTTGTCTGTTCTGAGGTAACAAGATTTTTCAGCGAATAGTGGCCAGTCTCATATTCTGTAGCTCCAAGAAATAACGCATAAGCGGCATTTATCCTGTTGGCCTCTCTCATCTGCGCTTTCATACTCCTTCCTGCCAAATCAATCTCTGTCTTGATACCAGCTTCACGTAATTGCCAGGCAATCTGCATGCCATGATCAGCAAGATCCTGTTGCTGTACAACAAGATAAACAACCGGTGCGTCGGAAGGAATTGCCGCCAGAAGCCCCTGTTTTTCCATTGTTATAAGCAGCCTCTCAATGCCTACCGCAAAGCCTGAGGCTGGCACATCGGCAGAATTGCCAAGCTCCCTGGCAAGCGCATCGTAACGCCCTCCTCCTCCTATGGCATCCTGGGCGCCAAGCTCTGAGCTGGTCACTTCAAAGGCCGTATGACAGTAATAATCAAGCCCTCGAACAAGACGATGATCAATTTCATAAGCAATACCCCGCTCTTCAAGATAGAAGAGCACCTTCTTAAAATCCTGCAGCGAAGACTCTTTGAGATAATCGTATAACCTCGGAGCCCCGGAAACAAGCTCTTGCATCGCCGGATTCTTTGAATCGAGAATCCTCAAAGGATTTTTTTCAAGTCTCTCTTTTGATGCTTCGTCAAGAATGTCATGAAAAGGGGCAAACCATGCCTGCAAAGCCTCCCTGAACCTTAGCCGATCTTCACTGTCACCAAGGGTATTGATTCTGAGTTTGAGCCCGTTCAAACCAAGCGACTTGAACACCTGCATCATCAGGGTAATAACTTCGGCCACAGCCGCAGGCGAGGAGACACCAAGGAGTTCCGCTCCAAACTGTGAAAACTGACGCTGCCGCCCCGCCTGTGGCCTCTCCTTGCGAAACAGCTCTCCGATGTAGAATAACTTGTGAACAGGTGCCAATGAGAAGAGATTTTTCTGCAATGCGGCTCTCATCACACCAGCCGTCATCTCTGGACGCAACGTGATGGAGCGGCCTTTTGGATCAGGCTGAAAGGAAAACATCTCTTTGCCAACGATGTCCGTTGTCGAACCAATACCTCTTTGAAAAAGCTCTGTATACTCGAAAATTGGAATCCGTATCTCTCGAAACCCGTAAAGAGCGGCAAGCTTGTGAACAATAGTTTCAACATAGTTCCACTGAGCAGCCTCTTCAGGAAAGATATCCCGGGTGCCCTTGACCGACTGGTATTGCGACATAATTATATCTGCGGAAAATCTTTTTCCTCTATCCTGAAAAGCTCGATAACCTCTTCTGGTGATTGTGCAAGAACAAGCCGCTGGCGAACATCCGCCCGACCAGCCAGTTTCGTAATGCGCCCAAGGAGCTTCAGATGCTCTGCCAGCATCTCCTCGGGAGTTGCCAGAAGAAAGACAATTTTTACCGGTTCTTGATCAATGGAATCAAAATCAATCTCTCTCATAAGGGTGGCAAGAGCCAAAACAGGCCGCATGACACCGGAACTCTTTGCATGAGGAAGAGCCAATGTCTTGCCAATACCGGTCGACATATCCAGCTCACGCTTAAGCACATCCCCCCGAAGCTTGCCAATATCTGTTATTGCCGGGTGATCGGACACAATAGAGAGCATTTTTTCAATCACCTGACTTTTTAGGGAGAGTTCCAGATTCAAAGCGATATATCCCTCGGAAAGAAGGCTTTCAATTTTCATTATGGCACAACCTCTTGCGGTTAATACTCCGAAATGGAGTATAAGTCTCCTCTCGTCACAAACTTTTTCGTCAATATAAAAAACATTTGGGTTCAATACCGTATAAGCCCCCTCTCTTCGTACCCTGGTTCAGAGATAAAACGTAATAAAGTAGATAAATGGCGATACAAACATAATAGTATCAAAACGATCAAGCACCCCCCCGTGACCGGGAATCAGACCGGAAGAATCTTTGACCCCCGCATCTCTTTTGAACATGGACTCAACAAGATCACCAGCCGGACTTGCCAAGCCAATCAGCACTCCTGTTAACAGTGCTGTCTTGAGGGGCAATTGCGGAACAAAACTACCGTACACAAGAGCCGCAGAAATGCTTCCAATCAACCCTGACAAAAAACCCTCCCACGTCTTGTTGGGGCTCAGACGCTCAAACAATTTGCGGCGAATGAACTTGCCGCCTAATGTACTCCCGCCAAAATAGGCAAAAATATCAGCGCCCCACACGCAAAAAAACATGAGAAAGACCATGCTCTCTCCGTTGTCGTGTGCGGTTTCGAGACGCAGCCGCAAAAGTGAACCAAAAGAGAGATTGACATAGAGAAGCCCGGGAAATAGAGAACCGAGATTGAGCAATGGAGATCCCTCTTTCAAAAAGAGCTCCATGACCATCAGTGCAAGCAAAACTGCAAGCAGCAACTCCCAAACCTCAGCATAATGCAGATAGAAGTTCACCTGGAAGAGCAGCGTTATCAGCAACACAACCCACAGCGGAGGCGGATGCGCCTTCTGCAGTGCAAGACGATGGAATTCAAAGATGGCCAACAGCGCCAGCAGGGAAAAAAAAGAAAAAAAGAGAAGTCCACCGCTTCCGATCACCCACAACAGAAGCGGAATCCCTATCAGAGCCACAATGACCCTCTGTAATAAATTAACACTCAAGAGCTTGCCCATACATCAACTATTTACAACTCATGATCCCGATAACTTTTACAATACATCACTCTCTGATGGCAATGAAGAGGAAAAACGCAGGATAATCATAACAAACAGCCATGAGCTCACCGCAACAACCAGCCACCACCAAGGTGCTCTCACCAGCGGCTCAACCTGCGGAACCATCACCGAATCTGCACCGTCAGCAACCATAAGAAAAAGCAGAGCTGCGAGATTGTTTGCCAGATGGGCAAAAAAAGGAACTGCCAAATTACCTGTTCTACTGTAAATGTAGCCAATATACCACCCAAGCAAAGCAAGAGGAAGAAGATTTGCTGCATTCAAATGAAAAAAAGCAAAAACCAATGCTGTCAAAACCACAGCCCCTCTTGACGACAGCGACTGAGTGTAATTTTGCTGAATGTATCCTCTGAAAAGCAACTCTTCACAGGCAGCCGGAGTAAGGGCAAGAACAAAGGCAACAAGCAGAAACTCGGGAAAAGAGCGCACTAACGCCAGCTCCTTGATAAAGGCATCCATCATTGCACGCTGACGAACCACCTCTGCTCCAGCATCACCAAGAGATTGCCAGAAATAGAGATCCTGGAGCGTTATTATGGTATACAAGAGCGGCTGAAGCAGAAAAATACCGACCACAGCAAGAGCAACTGAACCAACATCAACACCTCTGCGTATCCCCAAAAAAGCCAGACTGTCCCGGCAAAACGGATTTTTTCTGCCCGTATGCCAAGCGGCAAGGAGAATAACCGGCAGAGCAAGCATGAGTAGTTGTCCGACTGACTGCACCATGCGCAGCAAGGGAATCATGCTGCGGTCAGGATGCAAAAGTGATGTACTCTGTTGTGAACCACCATTGAACAGAGAGAGAAGCAAGGCACCTGCAACCGGGTAAAGCAGCATAATGATGATCAATAGCAGGGTATTGAGCAAAAAAGAGGGGCGCCTCGAAAAGAAAGGATCGAATGGGGAAATCGTCTGCATCTCAATAGTGCGTTTCAACATACTTTATAAAATCGTTCGGATGTTAATACTTTATTTCTAAAAAAATTATAAATTGCGGACGTTAGGACAAATCTACTGGTCTTTATGCCCACTATTGTAAAGATTCTTTGTTTTCATAAAGCAGAAAAACGGGCCAGTTACCGCTACAGGGTAGCGCAGTTTTTACCCCACTGGACTAACTACCATATCAATGTGGAACCCATCTGCATTTCAGGTAAACAATTTTTCAGCATTTTCAAGTTTCTTTTTATACTGCACAAGTACGACGCTGTGCTTCTGCAAAGAAGCATACTCCCAAAAGTACTCATCAAAATCATAACCCGCCGTTCAAAAGTCATCTTTGACTTTGATGACGCACTCTACACAAGAGAGAGCCATGACATTAACCACAAAAAAGAACTTTCTAAGCATACCATCAAAAAGCTCAATTACACCCTAAAAAAATCAACGCTGATTTTTGCTGGGAGCAACGACCTTGTTGACTATGCAAAACAATACAATAGTAGCGTTCATCTCATACCCACAGCTTATGGAAAACAGATAGCCGCACCTGTCCGACCAATACTATTCGGAGAGATAAAAATCGGGTGGATTGGCAACAATGCGAATCTCTCCTATCTACCAATTATCGATGAGGCTACCCATTATTTGCAGCTAAAATATCCCGCTGTTACATTTTCCATAATGTGCGACAGACCCCCTGAAGGGCTTAAAACTATTTGGCACCTCACAGAATGGTCATCAGCAGCAGAAAATAATTGGTTACAATCAATCGATATCGGCATCATGCCGCTCTCGGATGATCGGTGGAGCAGGGGAAAGTGTGCATTCAAACTCATACAATACATGGCCCATGGAAAGCCGGTAGTAGCTTCCAATGTAGGAGCCAATAAATCAACAGTTTCCCATACAATTAATGGTTATCTTGCGGGCAACTCTGAGGAGTGGATTTCAGGACTGGAGCAACTTATTCTCAACCGCGATGTACGAATCAACATGGGGATGGAAAGCCTGAATATTTTTACTGAGCAATTCGAACGAAGCTACATCCAACTAAAAATGGCAAATATCCTCCATACCTCGCTCCAAGAATTGGTCGCTCCTCACTGAGACAGAGAAAAAGAGTGTGATGAAGCCAAAACCTATGAACATCCTTTTTATGAACTCTGCCCGAACATGGGGCGGAACTGAAAAATGGACCCGAATGGCTTCTGAAGCCATGGCAAAAGATCACAAAACCTTTCTGGTTTATCGCCGTGACATTGTTGGTGAAAGATTCACTATACCAAAATTCCGACTTCCCTGCCTCAGCCATATCGATCTGTATACCCTCTTCAAACTTGTAAAGATCATCCGGAAAGAGAAAATTGAGGTCATCATCCCGACCAAACGCAAGGACTACATGATAGCTGGTCTGGCAAGCAGGATCTGTGGCATTCAAAATATTCTCAGACTTGGCATTGTCCGACCATTGAGAATTCCTGTCATACACCAACTGATCTATCATACCCTTGCTAGTGGCATCATCGTTAATGCTCAAAAAATAAAACAGACACTGCTCGAAACATCCTTTATGCAAGAGGAAAAGATCAGGGTCATCTACAACGGTCTCGACACTGAAGCTCTTGACCGATTGAGTTTGCCGCCAGCTCAAAAAATGTTCAAATTTCAAATAACAACAGCAGGAGTTCTGACAAAACGCAAAGGGCACGATTTTCTTCTGCGAAGCTTTGCGCAGTTCCTTAAACTTGCCCCTGATGCCGATGCGGGAATAATCATTATTGGAGACGGGCCAAAAAAAGAAGAGCTGATAGCACTCACTGATGAACTGAAAATCTCCGAACGGGTACATTTTACCGGCTTTCTGAAAAACCCTTACCCAAATATGGCTATAAGCGACATCATTGCCATGACCTCCACCAATGAAGGCATATCGAATGCCCTGCTTGAAGGGATGTACCTGAAAAATGTTCCTGTCAGCACGTTTGCCGGAGGCACTGAGGAGCTCATCGATAATGGAAAAAATGGCTTTCTTGTTGATTATTGCAACGAGGAGACTTTAGCAGCCATACTTCACGAACTTTACCGGAACGATCAACAAAGGAAACAGATAAGCAGAGCCGCAAGGGAGACTGTAATACAGAAATTCTCCATGCACAGCATGGCAACAGAAGTGGAGCATTTCTGCTCGGAAACTATTGAATCACGGAAGAGTAAACAAGATCCAAAGGCCTAGTCATACCCTATGCAAAATATCTATTCGAAGAAATAAACAGGAGCACAAAAAATATTTTTACTGTACTGAAACATCATTTTATTGCATGAGGAGTAAACTCCCCAACCCAGTCATATCCCTTAAGATAACGGTTTCCTCACTTTCCGGGAAAGCAAAAAACGTAACCATAACATGAACATTCTCTTCACCTGTTCAGCAAGAAAATGGGGCGGTAATGAGGCCTGGGTGTTAAATGCTGCTCATGTTTTAGCGCAAAAACACCATATTGTCATCGCATATCGGAAAGAGGTGATCGGAGAGCGCTTCAATTGCAGTAAATACCAAATGCCTTTTTGCAATGAAGCTGACCTTTATACGCTTGTAAAGCTCGTTACCATCATTAAAAAACATCGTATTGATATTGTCGTTCCAACCAAACGAAAAGATTATTTCCTGGCCGGAATTGCCTGCAAGCTGACCGAAGCAAAAAACGTCCTGATTCTCGGAATTGTTCGCGATTTAAAAAACACTGCCATTAATAACCTGGTTTATAACAATCTGGCAGATGGGATTATGGTTAATGCACAAATGATCAAGAATGTGTTACTGCAGTCGACCTACATCAAATCAGAAACTATTGCCGTCATTCCCAATGGACTTTCCATTAACCCTGATAGCGTGTACCCGTCAATACAGAAAAAATTTGACTATACCATCACCTCTTTAGGGGAACTCAGTGAGAGGAAAGGATTTGATTTTCTTATGAAAGGGTTTGCCCTGTTTATCCAACAGTATAACATCACCAATGCCGGGCTGACCATCATTGGAGCCGGAGGGCAATTTGAAGTATTAAAAGAACTTGCCAGTTCACTTAACATTGAACATTTCGTGACATTCACAGGATTCATAAAAAATCCTTATCCCTACCTTGCAGCAAGCGACGTCTTTGCCCTGACCTCAAAAAATGAGGGAGTTCCCTATGCTACTCTGGAAGCAGCATTGCTTGACAATGCCATTATCTCCACAAAGGCAGGTGGAGTGGAAGAGGTGTTACGAGATAATCAGGAGTGTCTGTACGTTGACTATGGAGATAAGCAACGTCTGGCCGACCACCTTTTTCTTCTTTACAATAATGCTGGATTAAGAAAAAAATTGGCAATTAATGCTAAAGCTGTCGCTCAGGAAAAGTTCTCACTTGAAAAAATGGAAACCGATATGCTCAATTTCTTCAAGACCATCAAACATTAAAAAATTTATACTCATCCTGCAGAGATGCGGATGGAATAATCAGAACCAGAACGAAAAAGTCAACATTCATGAACATTCTCTTCAGCAACTCCATCGGTCGCGACAAATTTGGCGGCGGAGAAAAATGGATGGTAAATGCGGCAAAAGAGCTTGCAAAGCGAGGACACAATGTCGTTCTTGGAGGCAAAAAAAACTCAAAGATCCTTGATTACGCGACAGCTAACGGTGTAAAGACAACAGTCTTTGAGATTCGTGGAGATATAAGCCCTTTAAGCACCCTGAAAGTGGCAGCTTTTCTGAAACAGCAAGCCATTGATGTTTTGATCTGCAATCTTAACAAGGATGTGCGAGTAGCTGGTCTTGCAGCACAGATTGTGCAAACACCGGTTGTGCTTGCTCGCCACGGCATGTTGCTCTGCGGCAATAAATGGAAACATAAAGTTACCCTGGCAAAACTGGTCGACGGAATCATCACCAACAGCAACACCATTAAGGAATCATACCGGAACTACGGCTGGTTTGACGACGATTTTGTCAAGGTCATCTACAATGGAATTACCATTCCAGAGACAATTGTTGCTCATAATTTTTCTGCGCGCTTCCCGGGCAAAAAAATTATCTACAGTGCAGGCAGACTTTCTGAACAGAAAGGTTTTTCCTATCTGATCGAAGCCGCTGAGATCCTGAAAAAAACACGTACCGATCTTGTCTTTGCCATTTCAGGTGAAGGAAAGCTGGAAACAGAACTGAAAAAACAGGTAGCAAATGCAGGCCTTGAAGAATTCTTCATCTTTATGGGATTTACTGACAATATTTACCCTTACCTTAAAGGATGTGATCTTTTTGTACTTGCCTCACTCTTTGAAGGAATGCCAAATGTTGTCATGGAAGCTATGGCCATGCAGAAAGCTGTCATTGCTACAGATGTTAACGGAGCCCGAGAACTGATGGTTGATGGCAAAACCGGAATAATCGTTCCGCCAAAACAACCTGAAGCCCTTGCTGATGCAATATTAAAGATCATCGACAAACCTGAGATCCTTGCAGAGTTCGGCAAATCCGGATATGAACGAGTAACACGTGAGTTCACCATGAACGCTATGGGCAATAAACTTGAAGAATATTTGCAGCAAAAACTGGTGGGTAAAAAAACTGCTCTGTGAAACCGAAAAAAAAGAAAAAGAGAGAGCTCCGCCAGGCATTTTCCAGATTTCTGCAGTTCGCGGCTCCCCGAAAAAGTCACCGCAACTCTTTTACAGGAGAGCTTCGCTCCATTGCAATTCTGGCTCAGGAAAAGCTTGGCGACTCGGTGCTACTCACACCACTGCTTAAAATGCTTGGAGCAAAGTTTCCGAAACTTGAAATTCATATTATTACCTTCAGCAAAGCTTCATACAATTTCTTTCGCACGGATTCCAGGATCTCGGCTGTTCACTACGCAAAAAGCAACCCAATCCGCTATTATCGTGAGGTACTTTCAAAAGAATTCGACCTCCTTTTCAACACCAAAGATCACCCGTCAACCAATTTTTTGTTGCAAACTGCCCTGATCCGTGCGAAATACAAAGTCGGCCATGCTTCGGAATTCCACGAAGGACTCTATGACCATCTTATAACCTTGGAGTTTCACACTCATATAGCTATAAAAAACTGCGCTTTACTCTCAGTTCTCGGCTCTCCTGCCACGCAGGAAGAGTACCGACCCTCATTGCCGCCTATGCCTGTATCTCTTGCAATGAAAAAATTTCTTGAAGAGATCAACAATGGCAACACTATAGGAATAAATCTCAGTGCGGGAGCACCGAACCGAAAATGGCCGGAAGATAAATGGAAAAAACTCATTGAGATGCACCCAAACGAAAAATTCATTGTGCTCTGTGGCCAAGAAGATCATGCAGAAAAACAGCGAATCGAAACCCATTTCAATCAAGTCATTCCCTCCCCCTTCACGCAAAATCTTTACGAAGCAAGCCTGCTGATTGCAACACTGAAGCTCCTCATCACCCCCGACACGTCACTCATTCATGTCGCATCCAGCTCCAAAACACCTGTTGTAGGGCTCTACCGCAAAGCACCGCAAGATATTTCGCGTTTTGGACCCTTGCTCATACCTTATGAACTCGCCATATCAACAACGGGTGAAGTAAGTGATATAGATGCAACAACCGTAGCCAATGCAATAAAAAAACTCGCGATCTGACATTAGTCAACTTCTTGCGAAAGAAACCTATGATCGGCTATATTGTTTTTCAAGCAAATTGTACACAGGCATATTCCGGCACATGACTTTTTTTTTCGTGTTTATCCTTAATACCGGAGTAGTACTCTTCAGGCTGTATCGCCTCCAACGGAATAAGAAGAAAGTGATGATGGTATGGGAGCCTGCATTGCCGGAGAGGTTGTCAAACTGCTCATCAAGAATTACTGCACCGTCAAGGACGCAAAAATCCTCTTACTGGTCATACACCTTCAAGGAGAACTGCCCCGACATCCGCAATAGCCGGGTAATCGATATCATCCGGGAACTACAGGACTACGGTTGCACCATCGAAGTCGTCGACCCTTGGGCATCACCGGAAGAGGTTTTACGATCGATCAGTATCAGATGGAAGGCTTTAACTGCTTGATGCTCAATCTTCACCAGGTTGATGATAAAAAAAGAAGTTAACGATTTTATGCTACGTTATAGGTATGATCTGGTTGGTGTGTGTGGCTAAAATGTCGGTGTAACAGATCTGCCATGCACTCCTGAACAATTTGCCGCTCATAGGTTGAAAGAAAAATCTTCAGGCTTGCCTCTCCCATTGAACAACGCATCTCTTGACTGGAAACAAGCGAATCAAGGGCGTTAAACCACTCCGATGAGGATGAGGCAAGATAACCACTGACACCATGGAGTACAGCGGCTCGGTTCGCCCCAACATTCGAAGCAACGACCGGCTTACCATGAGCCATATACTGCAACAGCTTGAAAGCACATTTTCCTCGACTCCACTCGTCATCAACAAGCGGCATAAGGCCGATATCTATGGAGCGTAGCCATGTCGCCTCAGCCTCCTTTGACCAAGGAACAAATTCCCAGGTAGTTTTCAAACCTTCGGGAGGCTTGCCACTCATAACTGAAAACCGGACATGAGGATAACGTTTTTGTACAAGAGATGTCGCCTCATCAATAAGCGAGAGAAAAAAAAGGTTCAGGGTATTGCCTATCCAGCCGATAGTAATTGTATCAGCTGAACCAATACCTGAGTCGAGCGAGAGAACTTTGTCAAGCGCTGTAGGAACAAGAAATGTACTATCTGGATTAAACCTCTGTGCATACTCAACAAGTGCTTCACTACCAGCAAACACTAGAGAAGAACGTCTCAATATCGAATTGAGACGTGTAACAGATTGCTTAGAACCCGGTTGTGTCGGCTTGGGCAAAGCTGTGAGATAGCTTTCCTTTGCATAGAGAGCATCGTCATAATCATACAATAGTCTTGAGCTGCTGGCAATAAGAGCAATAAAAAGAGTCGAAAGCGGCTTTCTCTGAAGCCAGACATAATCATAGTTTTTACTTTCAATCGCCAATCGGAGTTTTTGGAGATAGCTTTTTCCCACAATACTCACAGGGGTCATTTCAATACCATACTCTTTCCAGTACGGAAGAAACTGCCCTACCCTGTACCGGTAACTCGCCTGATTTTCCGCAATATGCAGACAGAGGATTTTAATCATTACCTATCTATGCTAATATATCAACCAGCTTCACTCGACCAAACTGCATCTGCTCAACGATATCATCATATTTCAGAGAATAATGAGTACCCCATTGATGACGTATATTTTCCGAACTCAACCGTGCTATTCTGTCTGCATACCTTTGGGCAATTATTTTAGCCCCAAATATGTGGCTAAAATGAAACCATATACCACCCTCATACTCAGAAAGACTTTTTCCTTTTGGTTTCCATTGATGCGCACCAGGCCGATAGTTTACATCCCTAAGCGCAGGAGAAAACAAAGATATTTTTCCCCCTGATGGACCACAAAGCAGACTTGTATTCGTTGGAGTCAAAGAAAAATCATCAGCCGGTTCTGTTGTCTTCGAAGAATAAACGGTATAAGCTATCGATTGTTTGACAATGCTCGCTCCGGCATCAAAAGCAAGGTCAAGTAAAACATCCAAGCCCTCTTTGTAATAAATTATTTCATCGGTATCAATGACACCAACATACCGAGCATGATTGCGTGCTGCTTTCCATGCATTATTCTTGATTTTCAAAAAAGCCTTGTCGTTGACGAAGCCTTTTGTATCGAATGGAATAACAGTGACATTGTTGTACTGCTTGCAAATATCACGGGAAGCATCAGTAGACATATTATCATAGACAAATATCCGCCCGGCAAACTGTGAATAATAGTCAAGTGTAAAAGGAAGAAGTAGTTCTTCATTATAACACAATATATAAATCCATAAACGATCCATGACAAATACTATTTTTGGTTTTTCACAGTTCCAAATTCAGCTTTCCAAAACGCCTGCAGCCATATTTGTACTAGCTTAAAAAATAAGAAACAATAAATCTCCTCGCAGATTTAAAAACAATTTTACGAACACGGTGGGAAAGTTTCCTTAAGAGATCTGTTGTATGCCAGATATAGTTACTTTTATCCAATATAAGCTGCTGTATGTGATACTTTGTCAATTTTCTGAACCGCACATACAGCCTTTTTTTATAAAGTAGATTATCTCTGTCCAAGTAATCAATAAGCAAATTGGTAGCCGCGATCTTCCGAACAGCCTCATCCTTTACCATTCCAAGAAGCTTTTTCTCAACCCTACACTTTGAACGCATCATAGCGCTCTCTTTATTGGATTCGTTTGATTCATGCTTCCTCCAGACGGAAAGCGGCTTCTGCTGATAGAAATAAACCGGAAAACCAGAAAGAATCACCCTAAGAGACATATCCCAATCGTCATGCGGTTGAGTCCAAGGATCATAAAATCCGGCCTTATTAAAAACCGAGCTATGAATAAGAGGGGTAGAGGAATAGATAAAATTACCTTCCGTAAGATTCAAAAGAACGGTTTCAGAAAGGGTTTTAAAACGATATATCTTATTACACTTTTCAGATAATGTATTAAGAATAATACCCCTGTGGTCGACAATATGTATTGGTGAAGATACCATACAGGGTTCTCCTTGTACTGGAATCATTGTAAACTGTTCCTGTAGCTTATCTGGGTACCAGTAATCATCTTGATCCAGAAAAGCAATGTACTCTCCTCGACATTGTCTGATAGCGAAATTGCGAGTTGCCGCTACTCCTTCATTCTGTTTTGAAAATACCCTAAGTCTCGAATCATCAGGCAAGAGATCTCTAAAATGTTCACTACCACCATCATTAACAAGAACAAGTTCCAAAACAGGATAAATCTGATCCAAAACAGATAAAATCGCTTGTTTAAAAAAAATTGGATCAGGGTTATAAACTGCTATAATGGCAGAAACTGTAACATCATTGTTGGATGTAAAAGTATTCATAATATAAAACAAAGACTGTTGGTGCCAATAAATAAAATTGGCCATATATCAAAGGATAGTAACATCTTATTCAGATTTGCGACCAAGATGATATTAATGAAGGAGTTACGCTATTAATTTAAAGCGTATAGTCTTATCTATCAGGCGCATTATGAGTGCCATCTGGAATTATAAAGAATATCAACAACCAGTTGGACATGATTAAAACTCTTTAAATCATATCTGGAGCAATGGATTTGATCAGGAAAGAAAAGATTATGCCCCTCAACTAAGCATTTGTGAGCAACATATCAACGAAAAACTTTTCACACGTTTTCCTTCCTCGCAAACTGAATGTCATAAAGATGTTTATATAACCCTCCAACCTTAAGCAACTCTTCATGATTACCTGACTCAGCAGCCCGGCCCCGATCCATGACAATAATCCTGTTGGCATTCCTGATAGTCGAAAGGCGGTGTGCAACAACAAGCGCCGTACGATTTTCGAGAGCATGATCAATAGCCTGCTGTACCACTTTTTCAGACTCATTATCAAGGGCGCTGGTAGCCTCATCAAAAATCAACAACTCAGGATTTTTCACCATAGAACGTGCAATGGCCAACCGCTGTCGCTGTCCACCGGAAAGCTGAACTCCCCTGTCGCCAATCAATGTCTCATATTGTTCAGGCTTTTCTTCAATGAACTGATGCGCATTTGCCATTTTTGCCGCAGTAATTACCCGCTCTTGACCTATCTCTTCATTGGTACCATAAGCAATATTTGCCTTAATCGTGTCGTTAAACAGGATAACCTCCTGGCTAACCACACCGATCATACGACGCAACTGCTTGAAGTCAAACTCGCGAATATCCACTCCGTCAATGGTGATCCTGCCTGAATCAACATCGTAGAACCGGAGCAGCAAATCTACCGTTGTTGACTTGCCGGAGCCGGACTGGCCCACCAAGGCAACCATCTCCCCTTTTTTTATATCAAAAGAGACATGATCAAGCACATTTGGCGCATCAGCATCCTTGCTGTACTTAAAACAGACATCCTCAAACCTGATCTCATGGGAAAAGCCGGTAATGGTACGCGTGCCATTTTTGATATCCGGGACCGTATCGAGAAGCTCAAACAAACGCTCTGCGGAGATCATCCCAAGCGCCATCTGGGTATTAACATCCCCAAACATCTTGATTGGCCCCATCGTTGAATAGAGAGTAAAGGCAAATAATATAAGTTCTGACGAGGTCATCCTTCCATCAAATACCTGCAAGCCGCCAAACCAAAGCACAAGAGCAATGGCGGCAACAAGCAAGGTTTCATTCAGTGGGCCAATAATATTGCGTAACCGAGCAATCCTGATATCAAGGTTCCGAAAACCGCGAGTAAATTCCTGAAACCGTTGAAACTCAACATTTTCAAACGCACTTGATTTGATAACTTTAATTCCGCTGAATTTCTCCTGCAAAACGGAGTTCATATCCCCCATGGTATTGCGAAAACTTGTGGCAAGCCCTTTGACCCTTTTGCCAATAGTGCGAATGACAAAAAAAATAAGTAGTGACGTGAAAGAGGCAAAAAGGGTAAGTTTCCAGCTCAACACAAAAAGAACGCTGACGTAAACAAATATCGAAAAAGGATTCTGCAAAAAATTAACAAAGGTCGAACTCACCGTATTGTTAACTGCCTGCACATCATTATAAACCAGGTTCATCAAGTTACCAACCCGGTTCTTGTTGAAGTAATCGAGGTGCATCTCAATGATATTACTGAAGACATCGTCCCTGAGCTTTTTGGCGGTCTTGGTCTGAATCCTGAAAATGATCTGACCATTCAGGTAGACAAAAAGGTTCTTGACAGCAAACGATGCAATCAAAAAAAGACAGATATTGAGCAAGGTCTGCTCTTTGGTATCGGCATGAAACACATTGGAAAACTTCTCCGTCACTGAGGCCTTCAGTTTTTCTGTATCCACCCCCTTAAAGCCAATGATCCTGTTTTTGTCGTTCTTGTCCAGACTCTTTTTCTCCATAACACCTGGACCTGGACGCACCGGAGCCTCAATAGTCCTGTCAGCATTAAATACTGCATTCAATAGAGGAAGTACCGAATAGATAGAAACTACGCCAAGCAGGGAGGACATAATACTGACAACCACAACAAGCACTATTTTCCCTTTTGAGGGAAGAAGATAGCGGACAAGCCTTAAAAATAATTTCATACAAAAGTTTTCTATTCTCGAACTATCGTTGGCTCATAATCTAAGATTTCACCTCTTCTTTACAAAAAAGATCTAAAACACTTGGGAAAACCGAAACTATCAAATATCTAAAATAGTACTGTTAGTTACCCTACTTGGAGTATATTTAGCAAGTCCATTCATCTCCTTCAGCATCCAATCAATAGTACAAACAATCCCATTTTCCAAGGATATCATGGGCTGCCAACCCAATTCAATCTTTGCTAAGGGCTTCGGTAAATACTAAAATACCTTTTATTATGTTTTCATACAGCACCATGATACTTGCGGCATTCTTCGGCTCCCCAATTACGTCATACCACTAGCCAACAGGAAGCTGGAACGGAAGTTCCAGCAATAAAAGAAAAAAAGATTCCTATAAGCCTATATTTTAAATTTATTTACGCTTAGTGGTAAGTTTTTTCCTTGTGACTACATCGACATTTTTGGCCTCAATGATTGCTGGTAATGTAATTCCGGCAGCGGCAAGTAACTCTCCGGCAAGCCCGTTCGACTGAGGAATTTTCTGGCAGCTTGCCTCGTTGAGGGTGACAATTGTGCTGCGTATGGCACCAAGTTCATCGATTCCTTCCGGCACCGTGCATTCGCATTTTTTCCAGAGTTTTGATAACTGGCGCTCAATTTTATAGGCAAGCATGACGGCAAAGACATGGCCACGAGTGCTGGCTTCCGTTCGCACATGAACCGGCCTGATTTCAAGATGACTTTGTTTAAACGTCCGGAAAGCATGCTCTACTTTTGCCAGATCTTTGTATCGGTCATGAACTTCCTTGGTCGAAAGAATCTCTTTGTTTACATCAGTTTTGATCACATAACATCCGTCCAGAAGAGCTGTTTCATTCAGCATTTCCTCATTGACCGTTACCTTGAACACCCGATCCTGATTGGTTAGTTCCAAAACATCGTTCAACTTATACTGGTTAATCTTTTTCTGGAGAACCCTTAAGGCAACTTCTTTGTCACGCTTGACAGAACCTGCCAAATAACTGTTTTTCTCCTCAACAAAACGCTGGATTTTTTTAACCCGTTCTTGGCGATTCTTTGCCATCTCTACCTCTCGAACAGGATTTTTCCTCAGCACATATCGAATGCCATCTGTTTTATTTTCAACCTCATACAGCTCTGTATCAAAAAAATCCATTTGGAGAACCTCTGCCTTCAGCAGTGTCCTGATTTCTGGTTTCGAGAGTGAGGTGATGTAATGAAATCCCGTTCGAGTCAACTCTTTGGCCTGTGGCGTTTTAATCATTCCCTTGTCACCAACCATCGTTATCTCTTCAATCCCAAAGGTGTTGGCAACGGTACGAATCTGCTCTGCAACCGTTGACTTGTCGCAGGTATTACCGGCAAATACCCTGACCGCAACCGGATCGCCATCTGCTGTACACAACAAGCCAATGACAATCTGCTTCTTTCCCTTTTTGCCATCCCGGTTGCAACCAAAGGCAGCAAGAACGTTCTCCATCCCTTCAAGATATGATGAAGTAACATCATACAGCAATAATTCCCGGCCAGCACCAGCCGAATTGTGCTTGAATAACTGCTTCTCGATGCGCTCCTGATTGTCCATCAGCCAGGCAAGGTTGGCGTACAGATCATCCTCAGTAAAACTCTCTACTTCAAGCACATCACAGGCACCATAACTTGCTGCCATCCTGACAGCACCCAAGCGTGAACCCTGCCCGATCAATCGCGCAATGATCTGCCACAACGCAAGCTTTCCCTGGCGACTACTGCCAAGCGCCTTCGTGATGCCGAGCCTCTCGGCAAGGGTTTTCAGCGCATACACCACACCAACACGAAGACCGTCATGAAGCTCAACATCCTCGATATTCAGCAGGGCAGACAAGTTGTCTTTGTACTTCAGAGCAAGTTTTATGGCCGCAACCTCCGCTTCAGAACATTTGGAGATTTTGCCCAGAGTGCGATTTTTGACCTTGCCATCTTCACGGTACGATTCACGAAAGAGGTACCGATGATAGGTTTTGCCGTTGATGGTGGTCTTGCTGGTATCGATATACATTGTGACTATATCAAGGTTTTTATACTACTTGATAATATAAGAAAAAACCTTTTGAGAACAAATAATTTAGTGACTACATTTTTCTCGCATTTTCTTCTTAAAAGTACTGCCTATAAGGAGTTAATGAAAAAAGGGGCTGGAACTTCCGCTGGAAAGAACTAACAGGGGGTTTTCCGAAAAGTTGGCAAGAAAGTAAATAATTTTCTCAATGTCATTCTTGTCCTGAAGTTGATCAAGACAACCAAACGTCTTATGGACATGTTGTTTTGTCTTGACCTGTTCCTTGCGGTTTGTTACCAGTAGCTTCGATAGCCAAAACAGACCTACTGAAGTGGACCCCAGCCGGTGGACAAAAAGTGGCTGAGTTTAAGTTAGTAACCTGGCCTGTTCATGCAGCGGAAAGGCGCTGCCCCTCTTTTACCTTTAACTCTTCTGTCA
>CAJEXL010000003.1:0-25000 GCA_903994365.1 uncultured Chlorobiaceae bacterium
GTATCGAGATCTTTCGGGCTACGAAGAACGTTTTTGACAAGTTCAACGCTCGCAAGATATTCTCTGAATGTTTTGTGGCGGAACAGGTAATCGTTGCCATAGGCGACCAACACACCAGCCCGGCCGACCAGATAATCACAAAACTCTTCAACAGAAGGAGAGTTGTTCATGGTATCAAGAGATACCTGCATTTTTGTCTGCATTTCGGCTTTGCCAGATTTATCACTATGCAAAATCGCTTGCATCCAGTACGAAACCGGTGCAAGAACTCTGCGGGAACTCTCAGCAGAAATAACCGGAATGATGCCATTCCTTGTTTTTTTGAAGAGAGGCATAATCCCTCTTCTTTTGTCTTTGAATTCGAGCATGAAATTGAGCGCGGCATCATAGAGCTTTACACGGCTTTCCGGCATATAGTCCTGTTCTTTCCAGAGAATCGCCATAATCTGGAGGATCATAGGCACTGCCGCAAGCTGACGCAACCCCTTGTTCTTCTTCTCTTTCAGATGCGCTACAATTTTATTTGTTCGCTCATCGGCTTTCGCACGCTGCAACCGCTTCCACTCTTTATTGTTAACTCCCTTTTCGCGAGGCTCCTTCAAAAAAGCCGCACTAAACCAGTTTGTTAAAAAACGTTCTTGCTGTTCCTCTGTAAAGTCCAGAACATCAGCTCGCTCATAGTCCGATTCAAGCTCAATATTTTCATCTTTGCGGTACCCTGTGGCCCGCGATGTTACCACAAAATAGACCTTGCTAAAAGCGCACCATGCGTTATCAATCCACTTGCATACCTCAATTCTCTCGGCAGTGTTGCTGATTTCATCCAGACCATCAAGTAAAACGAGAGATGTTCCATTTTGCAGCCAGTCATCAAACACCTGTGCATCAAGCGTTTTATGATACCTTTCGTACCAGAGCGAGAGGTTTGCTGGTAATGAGTTGTAGTGGCCCTTTTCGTTACGGAGAAGTTCGCGTAATGGCATATAAAAAACGTTAACCTGACTTGTAAACCCGAGCCGCTGTGAACGCTTGGGATCAAGTGCGCACAGTGCATAATACTTCAGGAGTGTCGTCTTCCCTGCGCCGGGGTCACCGATCACAAGCAACAGTCGCAAACCTCGACCATCACGGAATGCCTGCATCATGAGTTCATCAGGATAAAGAATACGCTCAACCCTCTCTCTCCCCGCCGTGATATTCTTTTCTTCGGTAGAGTCACCATCACTTGGTCTGTCAGAAAGGCGTAAGGGAACAAACGTATTGTCGTCAAGGTTGACTTTTGAACTGTCGACACCAGGCAAACCGAGTATGCGGATTAATCCAAGATTTTCCTTGAGCGTTGCTTGATAGCAAGTCAAGGCATCATTAGTGAGCTGATTGGCTGGAGAAGCCACAATTTCATCTTCTCCAGTATGGCAATACCAGCGACGAACCTGCGTGAAAATATCATCAGCAAGTTTTTCATGAAATTGGGTGTGTTTTTTATAGCCAGCTACCAAGGCGTTTCGCTGTATTGATGCCCTGAATTCATCGATCTTTGCTCTTTGCTGAGCATTAATTGCACTGGGAGCAATTGGTTTATCGGAAAAGTAAAGCATAACCTGCTTTCCACTTGCAATCATCCTTTCAACCTCTTCCACCGCCCCACCAGGCGCAACACCTGTCGGGGTGCCAATCCTTGTCCAGAAAATACCAATTGCAAAATCGCATTGATCAACAATTTGTCGGTTGATAATCCCTTGTGTCCGTTCACCGCTTTCGGAGGCTGTATGTGATTCCCAAAGCACTGCGTCAAGAACTAGTTTCCGTTCTTCACTGTGGAGAATATTCCACTTCTTGATGACCTGCTCAACAATCTTCCGCTCTGTAAGGACATCACCCGGTGAGGCAACAAGAATCTTCACACGGCGTATTCCGCTATCGGGCAAAGAGCTTTTCTGTTGTGGTTTCTTCAACGAAGGAACAGCCATGTGATTAAATTGAATGGGTTAACTGCGAAGAAAATTATGTGTTGTTTAATATAGTGCAATCTTTGTGTAACGGGAAAGCGGAGCGCAAGTCTGCAGCGAGTAGAGTAATGCTGCTGGCCTGCCGTACACTGAAGCTATAGTAACAATGGCGCACGGTACGCATCGCGCTATTGTGGATGATAAAGCACATCGGAGGTAAACGTTGATTTTCGCTGTTTTATACTGAGATTCCTGTTGATTTTCCTTATCATTACCTGACAAGTGCTTTTTTCATAGCAACAACAAACGTTGAACGCATGCCAAAGAACCTTGCAATAACTATATCTGGCGCTGTATCGCTCGGAAGCTATGAGGCCGGAGTGTTGTACGAAATCATCCGTACCATTCAACACCATAATGGTATCGAACAAGATAAAACCAAAAAAATTGAAATTGATGTCTTGGTCGGGGCTTCCGCTGGTGGTATGACTGCGGCAATAGCCGTGCAGAAGTTACTCTTTGAGGCCTCCTCTCTTGAGGATCCGTATAACAACTCCCTTTATCGAGCGTGGGTTAAGGATGTCAGTTTCGACAATCTGTTCAATCTGCAAGCCGGAGAAGATCCAACCCATTCACTCCTGTCGTCAAACCATGTTGATGCCATATCTAAAATGCATATCACTGACCGATATGCAACTCCAAGAGCACCGAAACAGGAAAAACATGCTGCTGCCGCAGATGTCATCCATTTAGGTCTTGCTCTCTCCAACTTGAATGGCATCGATTATGTGCGCCCGTTCCGTACAGGTGGTGATTTTTGCTATACGCGCTACAAGGATAAAATGGAAAAGAAATTCCAGGCAAGTAATAGTGCGGACGACACGTTATTGGCATGGGATCCCGTACGCTCCGCTGCCGTCTCTTGCGGAGCTTTTCCATTTGCATTCAGGGTTAAAGATTTAGTGCGTCACTATGATGATTATAAGTCCTCCGCATTCTTGCCCTCTATTCCCAAAGGCAGTTTTTCAACCCCAAAGCGCATATTCACCTATACCGACGGCGGTTTATTTGAAAACGAACCGCTTGGAATGGCTAAAAACCTGGTTGATATATTGGATCCCTGCCATGTCAAATACAATGAGCGATTTTATCTTTATGTCTCTCCACGCAACCTTTCCGGTACGACCAATTCCCGGTTCAGTGAAATACAGGCGAGTTTTGGCAATACCGCCAACACAATTATTGCCTCCATCTTCAATCAGGCCAGATTTCATGACTGGATTACTGCAGAACAAGTCAACAACCAGGTCAAGATTCTGGATGAACGTGCAGCAAGGTTATGTGAAGCAATAATTGCAGGGGAAATTGACTTAAATCAGCTCCAAAGTGTCGCCGCCAGTCTGCTGCCGCTTCTTTTCGGGGAGGCTCAGACAGAACAAACTGCCTCACAATTCCGCCTGAGGGCTCAGTATAATAAAGAGTATGCTGAGCTGATCAAGGTATCTGGCCAGTCAGTTGCTGATATCTGGATTGATGCCATTTTGCTCCTTGAAAAGGCTGCCAATCTTGGAGATAAAGATGAAATGCAAGTATTCGGGATTACGGCTTCTGAAGAGGAGCTTGCGAGCGGTGAGCTTGCAGCATTTCTTGGGTTTTTTGACCAGACTTATCGGGATCATGATTACGATATCGGCAGAACCAAAGCCCGAGAATTCGTTCGCGGGATACACCTGAACGAGAAAGTGGACTTATGGTTTCCGCATCATCCTGTAAACAACCCCACAGCCGCATTCGAACCATGGATGCAAATACGGCCAATCAATAACAAGTTAAATGGTCTTCAGTTAAAAGATGTTTCCAAAAACTTGCGAACGAGATTCAGGGATCGTCTTGTTGACAGCGCAGATAAGCTGTGGATTGAAATGGGCATTGCAGGGATAGTGCGCATGGTGCTTAACTCATTTTTTATCAAGCCAGAACTCAACAAGTGGCTTGGTTTGTAATGGCAAGCAAAGCGCGCAAGAGGGGATGGGTACCTCTGTGCCGAGCTGGCAACTCTCCTGGCTTTTCGGATGATGCTCATTTCATAAAAAAAAGCCATCAACATCAGAACAGGAAGTGCCTGCGCCCTGTCTGGAGAGTGCAATGGAGATACTGTAATCCATAAGATGCGGGGATGTCGGCCCAAGAGCAAGAATTGCTACAAAAATACTGTGCGGCATTGGAAAAAACTGGCATAACGCCCAATAATCATTGACTTATCAAAAAAAGTTTTTTTATATTTGCCGAATCACTGCCAAAACGAACTTCGTTGTTCAGACACATAATACTCCTACTGCATGGCTTCGACACATCGGTTTATGATACCGTCTGAATACCAGCGAAATGGAGAGAGTTTTCGCTTGAACACTCTGGCAAAAAGGTGCGTTGTTCTCTTTTTAGCGCTGAGCGCCTCTCTTTCGTTGACATCTCCCGCTCTCTTTGCAACGGAAGAGCAGCCGTTTGTCACCAACAAACCAACGACGAGTCAGGTAAAAATTGCAGACGCGTTTGTGACCAATACGGAACAGATGATTGAGCAGTTGATTATGCAGGTAGAGCCCGAGAGTGATAATGCCTGGGAAGCAAAAGGGCTTGCAGACAACCCGAATCCAACATCTCTGGTTTCGAGTATTCCCAACATCAAGCCGGTCAGTGGCTCAATTACAAGCAGATTCGGCTTGCGAATACACCCGATTTATAATCTCTCACTTTTTCACCAGGGGATAGATATTTCTGCTTCCTCCGGTACAAATGTACAAACAACAGGTGACGGAATTGTAGCGTTTTCAGGAAATGACAGGGGGTATGGGCAAATGATAGCGGTCAATCACGGCTACGGCTACAAAACCATCTATGCTCATCTTTCGAAATTGATGGTTCATCAGGGGCAGAAGGTGAGCCGTGGCGACGTTATTGCACTCTCTGGCAATACAGGAGTATCAACCGGCCCCCATCTGCATTACGAAGTGCAAAAGAATAATGTAAAAGTCAATCCGACCGCCTATTTCTTTAATGATACAAATACTGATAAATTCATATCGACAGAGAACAGTTCACCAAAAAAGAGCGATAATCACTTATAACACGAACAATTCAAACACTGTAGTATGTACTGGAATTTAGATCTTGCCCGTCATATAGCCGATGCTCCATGGCCTGTAACAAAAGATGAATTGATTAATTATGCAAGCAGGACGGGTGCTCCTCAGCAGGTTATCGAAAACCTGCATGACCTTCCGGAAGGAGATGATGTTTATGAAAGTCTTGATGAAATATGGCCCGACTACCCTACTGACGAAGAGTTTGGCTACGATGATGAAGAGCAGTTAACATAGAGAAAAAACGCAGGATAAAACGGGATTCATGTTTGGCAAAAGCTTTCATCCTTATCGCCCTTATTGTCTTCTCTGCCTTTACGGCATATAGCAAGACAGCCGAAGAGAGAAAAGAGCAGTCAGTAGAGCCTGCATACGTCAGCAACATTCGTTTTATTGGCAATAGAGCGATCAGCACTGATGAACTCCGCCTGATCATTGGCACCACCAAAAGCAAATCATTTCTGGGACTCGGCCTTTTTGGCGGAGTCCAGAGAGCTTTTATTCCAGAGGAATTTAGCAAAGACATCTTCCTCATCAAGAAGCTCTACACCTATAAGGGCTATTTTGGGGCTGATGTGAACTACTCGATTGTCCGTAGAGATAACGGAAAAAAGGTTGATCTGGAGATCCTGATCAGAGAAAACGAGCCATCAAGAATTGATTCCCTCAAGTATCGTGGACTTGAAAAGATTCCGGATGAACTTCAAAAAGAGTATCTCAAGCACAAACTGCTGGATATCAAGGATATCTTTTCTGTTGAGCGGCTTATTGAGGAGCGGGATCGTACCCTCTCTTTTTTCAAGGAGTACGGTTTTACATTTTTTCATGAAGACAGTATCCGCATCAAGGTGGACACCGTCAGAACACATACAGGGATCTTTTTCAACCTCAATTTGCCAGAGCGACTACACTATGGCCCGATCAACGCCGTTGTTCAAAATCCCGGCAAAAGCGTGGGAGCAGCAAGAAAAAAAACCTTTACCAGGGAGAATATCAATGGCACAATTATAGGGAAGCAGAGAGTATCTCCTGACCTTATCACGACGGCCATCGCATTCCGTCCAGGCAACTTTACCAGCCAGAGTCTTGAACAACGCACCCTGCAGAATTTTGGTGCAACCAATATCTTTTCGTCAATCTCTATTACCCCTGACTCGGTGCGTGCTGGTCAGCTCTATACAACCATCAACCTTGAAACTGCGCCAAAGCACCAGATAGAGCCAAAAATAGTGCTCGACAACCGGTACGGGCCACCATTTTTTGGCACCGCTCTTGCTTATGAAAACAAGAACCTCTTCGGTGGCGGAGAACAGTTTCGGACATCAACCGCATACGGCACTCAGATAAGCTCCGATAACAGAGTGCTCACAAATCTTGATCCCAGTCAGTATACAAAGGTGATTCCGTACGAATTCAGCCTGAAAAGCACTCTTGTCTTGCCTGTTCTCAAAAAAACGAGCAACTTCTATTCAACAACCATTGAATACTCGGCAACCAGACAACCAGTACTGCTTTCGAGTAAAAATGGACTGATCCGCGCTACCTATAACGTTCGCCTGAATCCGTCAACACGCCTGAATTTCGATTTTTTTGAAATTGAATGGGTCAGTAAAGATTCGCTCCGTGGATTCAAGCAGCTTTTCAAAACCGATCTGGCCAGGAATATCAGGATTGATCCAACCAATGAACCGGCAGTCAATGCGGCGGTCGACAGCTTGATGAACACCCATTTCAACCAGGGCTTCCGACTTCGACTCAACTCCACCAATCGGCAAAGCATCCTGCCGGAGAAAACCATCTGGAAACTTGATATGCTCCTTGAAGAAGCAGGGAGTCTTGCCTGGCTGATAGATACCTGTATTGATACAAAAAAGTATTCCGGCTTCAGCACAAATGATCCGCAGATATTTGGCACCACCTATTCACAGTATGTAAAGCTTGAAACTGGATTGTCGTTCTCAAAAAACGTTGCACAACAAAGCCAGATAGCCGCAAACGGGCGTATTGGCTGGATGATACCTTATGGCAAAGCTGAAGCAACTCCTGAGGAGCGCCGTTTCTACGCGGGAGGCTCAAACAGCATGAGAGGCTGGTTGTTTAATACCCTCGGACCAGGGAGCAGCACCAGTAAAGCAGCATCGAATTTTGGTGCCGATGTCAAGCTCGAACTTAACCTTGAGTACCGTGTGAAGTTTTTCAAACTTTTCAACCAGTCTTCAGGAGTAACATTTTTTACCGATGTGGGGAACATCTGGGACAGGGATGGCCCTTATGCCTTCACCCCAAAGTCATTGGCGAAAGAGTTTGCTCTCGACTCAGGGGTCGGGCTGCGTATTGGATCGCCAATTGGACCGTTCCGTCTGGATTTCGCCTATAAACTCCATGACCCGGCTGAAGAGAAACCCTGGCGCCTCTCAAAATTGAACCTTGGCAAATGCACCTTCAATTTTGGAATTGGCGAAGCTTTTTAATTATTTGACCACGTTAATTTTTTCACCATCAAGAAAGCACCACCATGCCAGCACCATCCACACTACTTGCTCCATCCATCCTTTCGGCTGACTTTACCCGCCTTAAGGAGTCCATAGAGATCGCCACAAAAGCCAACGCTGACTGGATGCACTGCGATGTCATGGACGGAAATTTTGTACCGAATATCACCTTTGGTCCATTCATCATCCAGGCTGTTGCTGCCTGCACAACAATGGTTATCGACACACATCTGATGATTGCAGATCCTGACCGTTACATAGAGGATTTCGTTAAAGCTGGCTCACACCAGATTACGGTTCATCAGGAGGCCTGCCCGCATCTGCACCGTACCATTCAGTTTATCAAGAGCCTTGGCGTTAAGGCGGGTGTCTCCGTCAATCCGGGCACACCAGTGTCAACACTTGAATCTGTTCTGCCGGATCTTGATCTCGTGCTGCTGATGTCGGTTAATCCCGGTTTTGGTGGACAGAAGTTTATCCCCTCCGCACTTGGAAAGATCGCAAAGCTTCATGAGATGCGCCTGATGGTCAATCCAGGGATGGTCATTGCCGTTGATGGTGGCATAACCGAAGAGAATGCCCAGAGTGTGGTAACGGCTGGAGCTGATGCGTTGATTGCTGGCACCGCGTTCTTCAAATCGGCTGATCCGGCAGGCACTGCGGCAAAAATCAGAGCGATGACCAGGTAATATCGCGAAGCTCGGGGCTGCTGTGCAGCCCCTCTCCTATCAGCACGGCATCAAACGATGCCTGCTCGATAAGGGCAATATCTGCCGCAGTTTTCATGCCACTCTCTGCCACGGCAACAACTCCGGGAGGAATAAGAGGGCGAAGTGCAACTGAAGCATGGAGGTCAACCGAAAAATCTTTCAAATTGCGGTTGTTGACTCCAATAATGGTGGCACCTTTGTCAATGGCAAGAGCAAGCTCCTGACGGTCATGCACCTCCACCAGCACTTGCAGGGCAAGTGCTTCCGCAAGCTGGAGATAGTCGCCAAGTTGAGTGGCATCAAGGGCCGCCACAATCAGCAGAATGGCATCAGCGCCAATCAGGCGCGACTCAAATAGCTGGGACTCATCAATAATAAACTCTTTGCGCAGCACGGGCAAGGCAAATGAGCGCTTCACCTGCTGAAGATACTCATTCGAGCCTTGAAAAAAGAGGCGGTCGGTAAGTACCGAAAAGGCTGAAGCGCCAAGCCCGGTATAGCTTTGGGCCATGGCAAGGGGATCGAAATCCTTGACAATCAGGCCCCGCGAAGGAGATGCTTTTTTAATCTCGGCAATAAGTCGTAACCCGCCTCCACAGCGCGCAATAGCCGCCCTGAAATCACGGAGCGGCTCCAGAGATCCCTGCAACTCATAATAACGTTGCTCCGGCAGCTCCTTTTTGAGCTCCGCCACCTCCCGCTTTTTCTCCTCTAAAATTCTGGCAAGATAGCTCATGGCAGGTCAGTCAGCGGCGGCCAGTTCACGAAGCTCATCTTCGAGCTCCACAATCTGAAGAATATTATCAAGAAACCATGGGTCTATGCCGGTTGATTGATGCACCTCGTCAATGGTTGCCCCCGCCTGAAAGGCATAACGAAGGTAAAAGAGCCGATCTGCTTTTGGTATCTTGATTTTTTCGAGGATATCCTCTTTGGCAAACTTTTTCTGCTGCTGGGTCATATCAAGAACATTCATCACATCCTTGCCGTCCGATCCAAGCCCTGCGCGCCCAATCTCAAGGCCCCGGAGCGATTTCTGCAGCGCCTCCCTGAAGTTTCGGCCAAAGGCCATCACCTCACCAACCGATTTCATCTGAACGCCAAGACGGGCATCAACATTCTTGAACTTTTCAAAATCCCAGCGAGGAATCTTGACGACACAATAGTCAATGGTTGGCTCAAAACTTGCCGGAGTTGTCTTTGTAATGTCATTAAGGATCTCATCAAGCCGGTAGCCAACGGCAAGCTTTGCCGCCACCTTGGCGATTGGAAAACCGGTTGCTTTTGAAGCCAGCGCAGAACTGCGCGATACTCGGGGATTCATCTCAATCACCACAATACGACCATCAAGTGGATTGATGGCAAACTGGATATTGCTGCCACCGGTCTCAACACCAATTTCACGAATAATTCTTATGGAGGCATCGCGAAGCTCCTGATACTGGCGGTCTGTAAGCGTCTGGGCAGGAGCCACGGTAATACTGTCGCCGGTATGCACACCCATGGGATCGACATTCTCAATAGAGCAGACAATAATCACATTATCGGCCTGGTCACGGATTACCTCAAGCTCATACTCCTTCCATCCAATCAGGCACTCCTCAACGAGCACTTCACTGATGGGGCTCTCCGCAAGACCTCTCCGAACCGCGTCATAGTAGTCAGCTTTGGTCTGGGCAAACCCACCTCCTGTGCCACCCAGCGTAAAGGAGGGGCGAATGACAATCGGCAGCCCAATCTCTTCAAGCGCCTCTTTTGCCTCTTTTTCATTGCGGACAAAATAACCTTTCGCCATGTCAAGGCCGATTTTCTTCATGGCATCACTGAAAAACTCACGATTTTCAGCTTTTCTGATGGCACGAAGTTTTGCGCCGATCAGCTCGACACCGTTGCGCTCCAAAATACCTGACTCGGCAAGAGCGACGGCAATATTGAGGGCTGTCTGACCGCCCATAGTGGGCAGGAGAGCATCAGGTTTTTCACGTTCAATAATTTTCTGGACATACTCAGGAGTAATGGGCTCGATATAGGTTGCATCAGCAAACTCTATATCGGTCATGATGGTTGCAGGGTTGCTGTTGACCAGCACCACGCGGTAACCATCCTCCTTGAGAGCACGGCACGCCTGTGTACCGGAATAATCAAATTCACAGGCCTGACCGATGACGATAGGACCGGCTCCAATCACTAAAATCGACTTGATATCTTCCCGTTTTGGCACGTTTTTTCCGGGTTTAATACTTGGTGAGCTTTAAAAAAAAGTAATGTACAAAATAATTAAAGAGTTTTGCGCCACTTCAGTGGCAGCAAGCTACTCAACAACACGGATCTGCTCCTGGTGAAACCCTCCCGAATGGCGTCGAAGCCATGCCGTCACCTCTTTAGGCTGGCCATTCATCAGTGAAATGATGAGTAACGTATGACCTGCATGAGCAAAATCAACATCATGGAGTGAAGGGAGCGCTGGTGTGTTGATATGGGAATGGTAAGAACCAAGAATACGATAGCCATGCCTTGCGGCTTCCCGCTCCACATCCAGATACTCCTGATGTGCAATCTCAAAGCCCTGCTCCCTGCCGAAATAGAGGCAGTTTCTGCATGGAGCAATCTCATGGACAATGTTCTCTATGTTTCCCCGATAATCACTCTCCTCTGTTCCTACAAGCAGGCCGCAACACTCATAAGGAAGCTCATGAAATGCCTGTTCCTGAATAATTTCGAATTTACGTCTGGGAAGTTTCATGTTAAAGCCCCTTGGCACCTATGTCTGTACGATAATATGCACCGTCAAAACTGATCTTTTCAACAATATGATAAGCTCGATCAATACTCTCCCGCAGCGTCTCTCCAAGCGCGGTGACCGAAAAAACCCGCCCGCCTGCTGTGACAAGCTGACCACGATCAGAGGCTGTTCCGGCGTGAAAAATCATACCATTATCCATTGAAGTGAACTCATCGGGAATAATGATCGACTTGCCGGTTTCATAATGATCCGGATAGCCGCCTGAAGCAATCACAACCGTCGCCGCTGATTTCTGGTGCATCTCAAAGGGCACCTGATCCAGCGTTCCATCAACACTTGCTTGAAGGGCTGCAATGAAGTCACTTTTCAGAAGGGGAAGCACCACCTGGGTTTCAGGATCGCCAAGCCGTGCATTGTACTCAACAACAGAGGGCTCTCCCCTGTCGATCATCAACCCTACATAGAGAAACCCGGTGTAGGGCGAACCCTCTTCTGCCATTCCCGTCAGGGTTGGCTTGATAACCAGCTCTTCAACTTTCCGCATTACCTCCGGTGTCACCAACGTTGCCGGAGCATAAGCTCCCATACCACCGGTGTTCTTGCCAGTATCACCGTCGCCAATGCGCTTGTGATCCTGGGCAGGAAGAAAAAGGCGATAGCGGATACCATCGGTCAGCACAAAAACACTCGCCTCCTGACCGTGAAGGAACTCTTCAATGACCACCTCATCCCCGGCATCGCCAAAAATACGATCTTCGAAAAGATTCTTGATTGCCGTGAGCGCTTCTTCTCTGTTGAGCGCAATAAAAACCCCTTTCCCTGCACATAAACCGCTTGCCTTGATCACCTGTGGATAGAACGTCTGGCTCTGCTCAATAAATATTGTTGCGGCAGGCGCATCCCGAAAAACATGGTAGCCAGCCGTCGGGATTTCGTGGCGCTTCATGAATGCTTTGGAAAAGGCCTTGCTCGACTCAAGGCGAGCTGCTGCCTGTGTGGGACCAATAATTTTTTTACCCGCACGACGGAAGAGATCAACAATCCCCAGCTCAAGCGGTTGTTCTGAACCAACAATCGTCAGATCAAGAGCGTTATCCTCTGCAAAGTGAAGTAACTCATCCAACTCGGTGGCTTTCAGCGGCACATTTTGAACCTTGCCTCCCATCAGCCCCGTCCCTCCGTTACCCGGTGCAACAAAGACAGTTTTCACTCTTTCACTCCGTGCAGCCGCCCAACAGAGGGCATGTTCACGCGCACCGCTACCTATAATCAAAACTTTCATGGCTCGTACTGTGGAATGGATTCTATTTCACCGTGGGTTTATCGAATGTGGTTTATTACATTGCTTTTGTGATTTCATCAGATAACATCCATGCAATGCAGGATGCCCAAGATAAACAATTAATAATTTTTTTCCTTTGCCAGCAACTTCCCCGATTGTCAAATATTTCTGATTGCGATGCCACTCTCACCGGTGATTTCCCGCCATATCATCCCTGTTGTGTTGAAGCTTCTCTATGCAAGTCTCAGGATATCAATAACTCCATCGATCAGGGATATGCCTGTGCCCGACGGGGGAGTCATGGTCGCATTCTGGCATGGAAAAATGATCACCGGCTGGCTTCTGGCCCGCACCCTTTTTCCCGCAAAGAGAGTTACGGCGGTTGTCAGTATGTCGGAAGATGGACGATCTCTTGCTGACGCTCTTGAACAGTGTGGTTTTTCGCTGATCCGTGGGTCAAGTTCAAAAGGGGGGGAGGAAGTGAAACGTTCCATGCTTGGTGTTCTTCAAAAAAGTGGCATTGTTGTCTTTACTCCCGACGGCCCGCGCGGGCCAATCAACCAGTTTAAATATGGTGCCTTGAGGCTTGCCTCCAGCAGCCGCACTCCCCTTCTGTTTGCTGAAATCAGCTACAACAGCAAGTGGATACTCAGGAGTTGGGACCGGTTTGAAATCCCCAGGCCATTCAGTAAAACCATAGTCAAGCTCCATCTACTTGAACTGCCAACATTCCAGAGTGAAGAGGAGCTTCAAACCTACACAACGACCATCTCAGAACGACTCAGCCATGCGCAGTAATCCGCTCTTCATACTTCTCCGTCCGTTTGCACTGTTATACTCTTTTATCGTGCAGTTTCGCAACACTCTCTTTAACTGGCGGCTCTTCAGGGTATGGAGATCTCCGATTCCTGTTGTCTCTATCGGCAACCTTTCAGCGGGAGGCACAGGAAAAACCCCTCTTGTTGACTGGGTCGTCAAGTATTATCTCTCCATAGGGTACAAACCGGCCATCGTCTCCAGAGGATACCTCCGTGAATCAAAAGGGGTACAACTTGTCTCTGACGGACAAAAAATTCTGCTCAGCAGCAGAGAGGCTGGAGACGAAACCGCCATGCTTGCATGGAATAACCCGGATGCCATTGTCATGGTCGCCAACAAAAGAAAAAAAGCGGTCAGTGAGATCGCCAAACGCTTTACCCAAAGAGGGCCATCGGTTATCATCCTCGACGACGCATTTCAGCACCGCCAGATTGACCGGGCGCTCAATATCGCCGTCATCAATGCTGCTGAACCTTTTTTAAAGGCAAAAATGCTGCCAGAAGGTCGCCTGAGAGAGCCGTTAAACAATCTGTCAAGAGCGGATCTTATTGTGCTCAACAAGATCACAGACAGAAAACAGGCCGATACCATCATGAAAGAGCTTGAAAAAACAGGCCGTCCCATTGTACAGGCAAGGCTCAAGATAGGAGAACTGGTCTGTTTTTCGGGCGAATTCCACACTCCGGATGAGGCGATCTTTGAAAAGAATCTCAACTTCCTTGCATTTGCCGGCATAGCCTCCCCTGAAAGCTTTCTCGAAAGTCTCAAAAAAGAGGGTATCCACGTCACCGCACACCACTTTTACAAGGATCATGAGCCCTACAGCGCCAAAAAGCTGAACGCGGTGCGACTGGAAGCTGAAAAGAGAGGGCTGAGCCTTGTAACAACTGAAAAGGATTACTTCCGCATGCTCGGTCGCCCTGAACTTATCCGCATTATTACCTCCAGACCCTGCTACTACCT
The DNA here is from genome assembly GCA_903994365.1 of uncultured Chlorobiaceae bacterium. GTDB lineage: Bacteria > Bacteroidota > Chlorobiia > Chlorobiales > Chlorobiaceae > Chlorobium. The sequence goes on from CAJEXL010000003.1 coordinate 14,099, forward strand.
CAAAATTGAGCCTGATATCTTTGAAGGCGAGGCGACACTGAAATCCATGCTGAATGCAGTTGTCGGAAAAGAGCCAGAGAGAACGACCCCTGGAACTCCTACTCCTTCACGATTTTCGAAATTGCCTTGAACCGCTCACCGTCAGCCAGACGCAACAGCTCAAAAAGAGCCATCTCCGTACTGGTAAGGGATGCTCCTGCTTTTTCAATGCAGCGAATAGCAAGAAGCCTGTTCTCTTCAGCTCTTGATGAAACCGCATCCGTCACCAGATGAACATTGTAACCAAATTCAAGAAGCTCAACTGAGGTCTGATAAACACAGACGTGAGTCTCAATACCGGCAACAAGAATATCGTTACGGTTAAAGGAGCGAAGTTGCCGCATGAATTGAGGCGTACCACAACAACTGAATGTTTTTTTCTCTACAGGAATATTGCCCGGCAACAGCTCCATCAGCGAATCAAGCGTGCGACCAAGACCTTTCGGGTACTGCTCGGTCACCAGAATCGGCAGATCAAGAGTGGCACAACCTCTGAGTAATTTGCTTATATTTGCAACCAAGGCTTCCGGTCGAACAACACTCTCGGCCAACTTGCCCTGCACATCAATCAGCAAAAGCAGGGTTCCTTCGGGAGTAATCATAATGGTAATAATGGATGAAAAAGAGTTACACGAAACCTGCAGATCGAAGAGAGAGTTCAACTTCCCTGTCGTTGATGCAGAGGGTTTTTATTGGCAATAAATCGGTATATAAATCTTTTGAAAACGATGAGAGCAACAACATTTGGCTTGATGCACTCCTGAAATTTTAAGATACATTATCACAGGGATTCGCCATCAATCTTTACTGGTTATGCTATGAAAAACAAAGCTTCAATAAAAAAAGTTGGCATTCTTCTTTCGGGATGCGGCTTTCTTGACGGAACCGAGATCCAGGAAGCGGTGCTCACGCTGCTTGCGCTCGACAGGGCTGGCGCTGAAGCCCTCTGCTTTGCCCCTGACATGATGCAGCACCATGTGGTCAACCATCTTACTGGCAAAGTGGCACCAGGTGAATCTCGTAATGTTCTTGTTGAATCAGCAAGAATAGCCCGAAGCGCCATCGCTGATCTGCGCACTCTCGATGTTGAGGCTCTGGATGCACTGATTCTGCCGGGTGGCTACGGCGTTGCAAAAAACCTCAGCACCTATGCCTTCAGGGGAGCATTCTGCGACATCAATGCTGATGTTGCCGCTGCCATACACGCATTCTACAAGGCAGGCAAGCCTCTCGGTTTTATCTGCATCGCACCGGTGATTGCCGCCAGTTTACTGGGCTCGGAACAGATTGAACTGACCATCGGCAACGATCCTGGGAGTGCGGCTGACATCAATGCCATGGGTGCCCGCCATGTTGAGTGCCCGGTATGGAATACCGTTGTCAGCAGGAGGGGAAAGATTGTCAGCACACCAGCTTATATGCTTGGACCGACCATCGCTGAGGTTGCCAAAGGTATTGACAAGCTGGTGAGTGAGGTGATGGGTATGTGCTGATGTGAAGAGTTTGCATTCACTCACCCACCTTCCAGCAAGCCGCCTCATGGCCCGGCTCATACTCTGCAAGGGGTGGCTGCACTTGACGACAGTGGCCATCGGCAAGGGTGCAGCGCCCTGCAAAACGGCACCCTTCAGGCAGGTTAACGGCGCTTGGCACGTTGCCTTCGATAACATGGAGGCGCTCTTTTGGTGAGCCGAGACGGGGAATGGAGTTAAGCAGCCCCCTGGTGTAGGGGTGGAGCGGATTTTTAAAAAGCTGCTCAACAGAGCCTTTCTCAACCACTCTTGAGGCGTACATCACCAGCACCTCTTCACAAAGCTCGGCCACAACACCAAAATCGTGCGTGATGAGCATCACACTCATACCGGTATCGGCCTGGAGCTTGCCGATAAGGTCAAGAATCTGGGCCTGCACGGTAACATCAAGCGCGGTGGTTGGTTCGTCGGCAATGAGCAGCGCCGGGTTGCAGGAGAGCGCCATGGCAATCATCACCCGCTGGCGCATGCCTCCCGAGAGTTCATGAGGATAGGAGGAGAAGCGTTCGGCAGGGTTGGGAATGCCGACCAGATGGAGCAGTTCAACCGAGCGCTCTTTTGCCTCTTTCTGGTTGCTATCGCGGTGAATGAGAATCTGTTCCATAATCTGATAGCCACAGGTAAAAACCGGGTTGAGCGAACTCATCGGCTCCTGAAAGATCATGGCAATCTCGTTGCCTCGCAGTTTACGCATTTTTTCTTCGGGGAGCTTCAGGAGATCGCTCCCCTTCCAGAGAATCTCGCCCCCTGCAAAATAGCCCGGAGGCATGGGCACAAGACGCATAACCGACAGCGCCGTCACCGATTTTCCACACCCTGACTCCCCAACAACCCCTAACGTACGGTTCCGACCAAGCGAAAAACTGACCCCGTCAACAGCTTTGGCAATACCATTATCTGTCGAGTAATACGTTCTAAGGTTTTTCAGTTCAAGAATTTTTTCCATATTTACATGACATGCTCTGCACACGGTGGTTTCGAGGTTACGTACTGCCGGAATTACGCATGAAAATATGGTTTGTACGCTTCAAATGAAAACGTTATCAGATACAGAATCGCAAAGCGCTTCCGTCACCAAAAGAAATCCACTCTTTCTCTTTGATACTCTCAGACAATCGGATCCTTACTCCTTGCTTAAAAAAGCTGTGGGCAAGAGCGTGGCTGACGACGGGATTTTTGCACCAATTGAAATTTCCGGTCTGCAGGGATCACTCTCTTCACTCCTTGCTGCGGCACTTTTCGCCGACCTGCACTCTTCGGTTATGGTGCTGTGTGGGCAGAATACCTTTGAACTTTACGAAAATGATGTTGCGGTTCTCTTGACCAAAGAGATCATCTGCAATACATCGGATGAGCTGTCACTCTCAATCGGGTCGCTCTCAACAGGAAAAAAATCGATTGTTCTCTCTTTTTTTGATGATCTTGATGTCACCCTTTGCCAACCTGCCGAAGCTGAAAAACGGATTTTTCGACTGAAAACCGGGCAGGATGCGGGGTATGAGAAGCTCAAGCAATTTCTTGAGGCAAACAGCTTTGAATTGAGAGAGTTTGTAGAGGACGAGGGCGAGTTTTCCGTTCGAGGCTCTATCATCGACGTTTTCCCTTGTGGAGCTCGAGAACCGTTGCGCATTGAATTTTTTGGTGATACGGTCACATCTCTGCGTATTTTCGATATCAACAGCCAGTTATCAGGAAAAGTAGTTCAGTCCTCCGATCTTACGGCCAGCTTTGCCGATGAAACGCTGAATGCCGCCGGTACAGAAACAACCATTCTTGACTATCTCAACCCATCAACACTTGTTCTTATTGATGATACTGCTGAGTTCGAGTCGCGGGAACACTATGGTGAACTGTTGGCTGCGCTGTCGCGGTTCCGTTGTATCAGTATCATGCCACTCTCCTCTGCGGCAATTGACTTTGGCGCTGTTGCACAGAAAAAACTGAACGGAAATTTTCGCATTCTTGCAACCCTGCTGCAACAGGAGAGCGCTCAACATCGCAACCCGCTTTTTGCAACCAGTTCACGCCGTGAAATTGCTGGGCTGACGGATTTTCTGGCAGAGGAGATGACAAACGCCAGTAACAGTAGCCTGCTTGAAGCAAGCTGGATACCGATTAATCTCCATACCGGATTTATTTTTGGCGATCTTGACCTCTATACCGAGTCCGACATCTTTGGCAAACTCCATACGCATAAAGCTCATCGTAAGAGGAAGATACGAGGAGTATCCCTCAAAGATCTCCAGAAGCTCAAGGTGGGTGACTATGTTGTTCATGAGAATTATGGTGTGGGCATTTTCAAATCGCTTGAAACTATCACCGTAGGAAATTCCGAGCAGGAGTCGGTGCTGGTGGAGTATGCGGGAGGAGATCAACTGTTTGTCAATCTGCAGAATATCAACCTGCTGTCGAAATATACCGCCTCCGAAAGCTCTCTCCCGTCGCTCTCGAAACTTGGAAGTTCGAAGTGGGCTGCAAAAAAAGAGAAAGTCCGCAAGCAAATTCGTGATATTGCCATCAACCTGATCAAAGTCTATGCCCAACGAAAGATGTTGCCCGGCTTTGCCTTTGCTCACGATTCAATTTTCATGCGGGAATTTGAAGCCTCATTCATTTTTGATGAAACACCCGATCAGTTACGGGCAATCAATGAGGTGAAAAAAGATATGCAGGAGCCTCACCCAATGGATAGGCTGATCTGCGGTGATGCTGGTTTTGGAAAGACCGAAATTGCCATGCGCTCTGCGTTCAAGGCGGTGGAGTCGCAAAAACAGGTTGCGGTCTTGACCCCGACCACCATCCTCGCCCACCAGCATGCGGAATCGTTTACCAGAAGATTTGAGAATTTCCCAATTTCCATAGCGGTGCTCAGCCGTTTTGTGACGCGCAAGGAGCAACAGGAGATCCTGAAAAAAATTGAGCAGGGGCAGATTGATATTGTTATCGGCACCCATCGACTGGTGTCGAAGGATGTGCTCTTCAAGGATCTTGGCCTGCTCGTTATTGATGAGGAGCAGCACTTCGGCGTTGAGGTAAAGGAGAAGCTGCGCGAACAGTTTCCCGAAGTTGACACCCTCACCATGTCGGCCACCCCCATCCCGAGAACCCTGCAATTTTCAATGCTTGGGGCAAGGGATCTCTCCATTGTTTCAACGCCGCCCAAAAATCGCCAGCCGGTGGAGACCGTCATAACCGATTATGACCCTGCGCTGATTCAGTCGGCCATCCTCAGGGAGATCAAGCGGGAGGGGCAAGTCTTCTTTCTGCACAATCGCATTTCAGCGCTGGAGGATATTCTGCAAACTCTCAGAGAACTTGTTCCCTCTGCACGGATTGTCTTTGCGCATGGTCAACTGCCAGCCAGGGAGCTGGAAAAGATCATGATGGATTTCATGCAAAAGGAGGTGGACGTGCTTATCTCCACCACCATCATAGGCTCAGGGCTTGATATCTCCAACGCCAACACCATTATCATCAACCGCGCCGACATGTTTGGCCTCTCTGACCTCTATCAGTTGCGCGGCAGAGTTGGACGAAGCGAAAGGAAGGCCTACTGTTACCTGGTTACTCCCCCACTGAAAACGCTGAAAAAAGATGCGATGCAGCGACTTGCTGTTATTGAAAGCTTTACTGAACTGGGTTCAGGTTTCAACATCGCCCTGCGTGATCTTGATATCCGTGGAGCAGGCAATCTGCTCGGAGCTGAGCAGTCGGGTTACATCCATGAACTCGGTTTCGATCTCTACCAGAAGATGCTTGAAGAGACCGTTGCCGAGCTGAAATCGACCGAGTTCAGCCACATGTTTTCAGAAGAGGGCTCCAAAGCCGCCCGGCAGCAGAAGCCCTGCGATCTGCTCTTCTTTTTTGGCGCACTCATCCCTGACTACTATATTACGGCAATCCATGAGCGCTTTGCTTTTTATGATAAAATATCGAAAGTACCATCCGAGAATCACGTCGATACGATTACGACAGAGTTCAGAGACCGATTCGGCGCACTGCCTGAGGAGGTTTCAAACCTGCTTCTGCTCACAAAACTGAAACTTACCGGCACAGCTCTCGGCCTTGAAAAAATAGACATCCAGCCACAAAGCACAACCCTTTTCCTTCCGGATCAGAACAATGAATATCTTGCCAATCGGGAATTTCTGCAGCACCTCTTTTCCTGTGTCCAGGAGCCATGGATGCAGGAGTACAAGCCTGGATTCAAGATCGACAAAAAGATGAAACTGACACTGCACCACCCATCAGGCTCCAACACAACACCGACCGTGCTGATTGAGCGGTACATTGCACTGCTGAAGAAAATTGAAAGGGAGTCGCATATAAAGTTGGCCTAACTGCTCACGCCCGAAGATTTTTAGAGAGGAATTTGACTATTTCAGCGCAACTACCTATAACCTTGGCAATTGCCGTAATATGCCGTTTTTCCTGTTTCAGCTCTTCTGTTGCGGCTTCAATGTCGAGCTTGACCAACAGCCATGAGTTGTTCCAAAATTCCTGCGCCTTCCTGTTATTTTCTTCGAAAATCTCTTTCAGCCGATATCGCGGCCATTGGGATTCATCCGGTACTCCGCTCTCCTCAAAAGCAGGCAACTGTTCAGGCCATTGCACTTCAGGCCAAATCTTTTTCAAGAGGTCCATCAACTCGACATCCAGAAAGTTAATCTTCGCCGCATGATTGATCAGAAGCGCAAGTTGCTCAATCAATTCACCGCTCGCTTCGGGACCTCTCTTCAACAACAAAAGATATGCCATCAACGCAGTTTTGATTGCCGGACGAACACTCTCCACATAAAGTTGATAAGCCTGGAGAACCTCGGCCAGAGTTACCTTCATATTCCCATACTGTTCGCGAAATGCTGCTCGCTCCTCCGCCTTCAGCGATGATGCTGCCAGAAGCTCCTCAATAACAGGGGAGGAAAAATTCTCGACAAATGCTGATAATTCATGCAAAAGGATATTGTTCGCAGGTTCCATTCTCATCTCCTGTTTTATTCTGCGGTCATCTTCATGAAAAGTTCCCTGAACTTGCGACTGCTCTTTTGAGCCTCAGCTATGTTTCGTTTATCCTCATTCTCGGTTGTTGACCCCAGCAGATCTCTCTGCCGGAGATTTACCCAGAGCTCATTATCGGATAACGTGGTTAATGATGCCGAGGTCGTCTCCAGATAGGAGGGTTGAATAAGCATTGCCAATCGCGCATTCCGAATACTCATCGCATGTGCATCAATATCCTGGCTCAAGGTGCTGAGAAGAGCATCCAACGTCATGAGAGCCTTCAGAATGCTGCCTTTTCTGCTGATAAGTTCTTTTCGGAGATCTCTGTCGCTGATGTAGGTCACCGCAATGGGTGCAATTGATGATGGAAAGGAAAAGGGTGCAAGATTTTTTGCTTGAAGAAGATCATCAATTTTTGCAATAATATCGCCGGTTTTTGCACCGATATCAGCAGGGGCGTTTGATGCCGCCAGCTCCTGCAAGGCAATAAAATAGCTCTGAAGAGAGGTCGCCACCTCTTTTGTATAACGATTATTGTCAAGGGCATTCCTGTCAGAGAGGTTACTCTGCCTGAGCAATGCCCTCAGTTCTTTTTTCAGTGGCTGGTCTTTATACTTTTTGGATAACTCATGACGCTGCTGAAGAAGAAAGTAAGAGGAAGATTCTATTCTGATGGCGTTAGCACGATCAGCAATTGCAGCAACAGCACCGCTGGAGGATGCGCCGTCGCGGGCAAGCATAATGTACTGCTGTGAACTCCTGCAACCGCCAAGAAGAGCAAGGAACAATAAACAGCAGAGTATGGGGGAACAAAGGTAAACGCGCAACAATTGTTTCATGAAGAGCCTCTGGTAACTAAATTAACCAGCAAAAACAATATTTTCCTCACGTCTCACTCTGAACATAAGAAATATCTTCATAACTTTCGGCATGCCCTAAGTATGAAATAATCACTCATAACCTTTTACCCTAACGGTGTACCATGAATTCATCTGACCCGTCAATGCAGCCGCTCTCTCTTGATGAGCTCAGCACTCTTGAAAAGTTTCTTGTTTCGGAACAGACTCCACCTGATGCACTCTCCTCTCTTGAAATGCTTGATGGTTATATGACGGCTGCAGCAGTCGGTCCTCAAGTATTTGAACTGGAAGACTGGTATGCTTCAATGTGGGATCAGGAAAAGAAATTGACACCGGAATTCTCCTCTCCAGAGGAGGCCGAATTAATTGGAGAGCTGATTGTTCGGCATAATAATTCGATTACGCAGCTTTTGGAAGATGAACCGGAGGTCTATCTGCCACTCTTTGACCGGGTTGGATATGAGAGTGATGAGGTAAGAAAGCTCGCTGTTGAAGAGTGGACAATGGGATTTATTATCGGAATGGAGTTGGCTTATGACGCATGGAAGCCTCTTTTTGATGATGAGGAGGCCGCTGTGTTGTCAATGTCTATCTTTATGCTCAGCAAGGTGTCGGACGATTTCAACCATTTGACTGAAAATGAGATTTTGGAACTCACTGAATCTGTTGCAGAATCAGTAATTTGTATCTACTCATTCTGGCATGGAGAGGGTGACGAGGATGAGGAATATGAGGAGTAGATGAGAAAAAAAGCTCCGTGAAATTGTTTAATTTCACGGAGCTTGATGGGTTGCCGGTTGAGTCACAATCCTGTTATTTCAGCCTCTCTATCTTCGAAGAGGAGTTTTCAGGCTTCGGCACCTTCAGCCTCTACTTCGAACTGAATCTTTACCGTGATATCCATAAAGATTTTTGCATCGGCTTCATATTTGCCAAGCAATTTAATCGGGGCTTCAATGGTGATTTTTCTGCGGTCAATCTCAATGCCCTGTGCTTTCAGCGCATCAGCGATATCGGTAGAGGTGACTGTTCCAAACAGTTTACCGGATTCACCTGCTTTTGCAAACACTTTCAGTGAGAGTTGCTCGATTTTCTGAGCATATTCACGGGCGTTTTTGCGTTGCAGTTCGACCTTTTTAGCCTGCTGTTTTTTCTCTGTTTCAAGAGCTTTAAGCGTCCCTTCGGTAGCTCTGATAGCTATACCCTGCGGAATCAGGAAATTGTTTGCATAACCGTTTTTTACGGCAACAACTTCTCCTGCATCGCCAAGGGTAGCCACATCTTTTCTTAAAATGACTTTCACTGCTTAGCTTCCTCGTTCAATAGATTGCAAAATTGGTTATTTGTATTCATCAACAACATAAGGAATTACCGCAAGGAACCTCGCCCATTTGACTGAGTGGGTGAGCAAATTCTGCTCTTTGGCGGAAAGACCGGTGATGCGACGGGGAATAATTTTTCCCTGATCGTTGATAAATCTTTTCAGCTTACGATCGTCCCTGTAATCGAAAAACACGACCTGGTTTTTCGATACTTTCTTTTTGGACGCAAGTGCGTTGCTCAACGATTTGTTGCCCTGTGATTTCGGACCTTGTGATGGTGTAAATTTTTGTTTCATAAGTTCATGACAAAATTTTGCTTACCCTGCCCTCTCAATCGGAAGAAAGGTATTTGTATTCGTAAATATGCCCCTGTTCCTCATCGTGAATCTCTTCGTGATGGTTGTCATGACAATCATCCTCAATAAAACCCTCTTCCTCATCCTCTCCATTTTTGTGGCGCTTGTTGAGAAACTGGATCCTTCTGGCCTTTATTTCAACGATTGTTCTGGATGTTCCGTCCTGTGCTTTCCATGTCCGGCTCTGCAACTCTCCATCAACAAGTACCGCTGAACTTTTCCTGAGGTTGTCACGGCAACTTTCAGCAAGCTTGTTCCAGGCAACAACACCAACATAACAAACGTCTTCCTGCCACACATGATTGCTGTCCCTGAATCTTCTATTGCATGCAATTGAGAAATTAACGACAGGTGTACCTCCTGAATTTGTTTGCCTGAAAACAGGATCTTTGGTAAGGTTTCCTGCTATGATGACACTGTTTATCTCAGGCATCTTTAATTCAGCCATAACGTCGTCTCCGTTTTATTCTCAATAAGGAATCTTATCGCAGCCTGCTTTCACAAAAACCACGATCATTTTTGAGCGTTCTCGGAAGCGGCTGCCTCTGCAAGGGCGGCATCTTCCGGGCTACCTATCACAACACTGTACTTCTCAACTCTCTTGCGCATTTCAAGCAAAGCGCTCGTGAGGTGAATAATCAGGTAACGCAGGAGCTCTTCCTCGTAACGAAGCACTTTTTCAATCTCCGCAATAACGGCTGTTCCTGCGGTAAATTCGATGTGTGCGTAGTAGCCAATGGTTTTCTTGTTGATCGGATAAGCTGTCTTGCGTCTGCCTATCTCAAGAACACTGGAGATACTTCCACCTTTTTCGGTAATGACTCTTTGCACCATCGCCATTGCTGCGGTAATAACTTCATCCTGAAGTCCTCCGTCAATGATGAGTGTGCATTCATACAGTTTGTTTGTTTCCATAGCGCAAATGCTGATAATATTAGTACTCCTCAGTTGCTTGCAAAACGGCGAGGGCCTGGCATTGCGCAGGCCAGCCCCACGGCTTCAAGGTCTCCCTGTGAACACCATCTGCAAATTTGAACCTGTAAGGTAAGCTATTCACTCCATTTTTCCAACCACAGGAAAAAGCTGCGAAAAATGGTTTACTCTCACCGAAATAAGTGCAGATGATCGCGAATACGTTCGGCAATCGTGTTAGGGGAGAGATCGTTCATACATCGAAAATGGCCTTTCGGACAATGATCGCGGCCAATATGAGAACAGGGTTTGCAAGAGAGACCCTCAACCTCAAAAAGCTCGTAAGGGGTGTGCCAGGGAAGAAAACCAAATGCTTGAGAGGATGAGCCAAAAAGCACAAAAAGTTTTTTGCCAAAGGCCGATGCTACATGCATGAGACCTGTATCGTTGCAGAGTACCGCATCACAACGTGACAGGAGCGCTGCAGTCTGCATGAGTGTACAGCTTCCGGCAAGATTATCAACCATTGTCCGGCAACTATCCGGCAAACTCTTCATGAGTTCGAGAGCGTGCGGTGCATCCTCTTTTCCTCCGAGAAGCACTATCCGTAACGACTCTTTTATGAGCAAAGAGCAGAGAAGAGCTGCAAATTGCTTTGGAGGGTAGCGTTTTGTAAAATGTTTTGCACCGAAACAGAGCGCAAGAGTTTTTTGATCTGACTGGAAATAGGTGGCGGCAAAAGCCTGTTCTTCGGAAGATGGGTAAAGTTCGCATCCATGTTGCTCGCTTCCTGAGAAGCCAATTTCTTTCAGGGAGTCCAGATAACGCTCGACTACACTGCGGTATGAACCGTAAAAGTCAAGCTTGAATTGTACCAGTA
>CAJEXL010000003.1:32500-138737 GCA_903994365.1 uncultured Chlorobiaceae bacterium
AGACATTACGGGCAAACTCAATTGAAGCGCACTGCATCCCCAGACAAATTCCAAAGAATGGGATATTTTCTACCCTCGCATACTCGATATACCTGATTTTCCCCTCAATACCCCTGTCACCAAATCCGGGCGCCACAAGAATACCGTTAATACCTTTCAGCTCCTTTGCCATGTCAAATGTGGCCGATTCAGCATCCTCAGCCCTGAGCAGTTTGACAGTAACCTTGACATTGTTGCTCGCACCTGCATGAATAAAGGATTCGAGGATCGACTTGTAGGCGTCAGGGTATTCTGTATATTTACCGCAGATGCCAATAGTAACCTCACCATCGGTGGGAAACTTGACCTTATTGCAGAACTCTCGCCAGTAATCAAGCGATGGCTCCGTGAACCCTTTCAATCCAAGCTTTTTAAGCACACGAAGATCAAGCTTCTCCTGGAGAAGCGTCAGCGGCACCTCATAAATCGTCTCGCAGTCGTTCAGACCTATAACATCAAACTCATTGAGGTTGCAGAAATGCCCAACCTTGTTCTTGATCTCACGGGAGAGCAGTTTCTCACTGCGGCAAACCAGAATATCCGGCTGAATCCCGACACCAAGCAGCATTTTTACGCTATGCTGGGTCGGTTTTGTCTTCAGCTCGCTTGCCGCCTTGATATAAGGCACAAAGGTAAGATGGATGTTTACCAGGTTCCCGTCGCCCATCTCAAGCTTCAACTCCCTCATGGCTTCAAGAAATGGAAGTGATTCGATGTCGCCGATAGTACCACCTATCTCGGTGATGAGCACATCAAGATTGCCGTTTTTTGCCTGCTCTGCCATTCGGTCCTTGATTTCATCAATCACGTGCGGCACAACCTGCACGGTCGCACCAAGGTAATCTCCGTTGCGCTCCTTGTCAATGACCGATTTATAGACTCGTCCCATGGTCAGGTTCGAGGTCTGCGACGTAGACTCATCAAGAAAACGTTCGTAGTGACCGAGATCAAGATCAGTTTCTGCCCCGTCATCGGTAACATAAACCTCTCCGTGTTGATAGGGAGACATGGTACCAGGATCGACGTTAATATAGGGATCATATTTCTGTATAGCCACCCTCAAGCCTCGTGATTTGAGCAGCATCCCGAGAGAGGCCGACAGGATTCCCTTGCCGAGCGAGGAAATTACCCCTCCGGTCACAAAAATATACTTCACATTTTTCGGTCGAGCCATTACATCGTTCGTCGTTGGTTAATAGATAAAAAGCTTGCGGTTATTCCGGTATCTTATGGGCTCCATCGCAGAAAGGAAGTTTGGCCGATCTGTCACAACTGCAAATAGCTACAGTTTTTTCTTCATCAATCACCACCGACCTTGGATGCAGGCCGGTACCTTTATGAGAACCATCACAGTAGGGCAGATTTTTTGATTGTCCACACCCGCAGTAATATTTAGTTCCAGGCTGCTCCTTGATGATATAAGGCTTTTTCTGCTCCATAACTCCTCCACGGTTTACCACTGGTTATTCAAAAAGATCAATCTGACCATCAGGCTCTTCTATGGGAAAATCAGCTTCTCCATCCTCATCGCTCTTGGGCACTCTGGCAAGGGCCGAAATCATATCCCCAGCCATAAGTCTTACAAGCCTTACTCCTGAGGTGTTTCTGCCGGTTAACCGAATATCGGAAACATGCTGACGGTTCACAATGCCGTTTGTTGTAATAATAATCAGATCGTCGTCATCATTAACATCAAGGAGACCTACAAGCGCCCCGATCTTTTCATGAGCCTTGAGTGTAATCACCCCGCGAGCACCGCGACGAGTGAGACGATAATCCTCAACCCTGCTTCGCTTGCCAAAGCCATTGTCGGTAACAGCAAGCAGCGCCGTATCAAAACGTTTGGTGGTAACCATTGAAATACATCTCTCCCCATCATCAAGTGTAATTCCTTTGACTCCCATAGCCGTACGGCCCATAGAGCGAATTTCAGCCTCAGGGAAGCGAACAACAAAGCCAGAACTCTTGGCAAGGATAATCTGATGTTCACCATCGGTCAGACGGGCATCAAGAAGCTCATCATGCTCCTCAATCGTGATGGCCGCAATTCCGTTCTTTCTCGGATGAGAAAAATCTTCAAGTGAGGTTTTTTTCACGATACCATTCGTTGTCGCCATGACAATGAAGCCCGGCTCATCAAAGTTCCTGATATTGATGTATGCCCTGATTTTTTCGCCAGGTTGCAACTCCATAATATTGGCCAGCGCACGCCCCCTCGCTGCTCGTCCAGCCTCAGGAATTTCGTACACTTTGAGCCAGTGGCAGCGGCCCCGATTGGTAAAGAAGAGGATATAGTTATGCGTCGAGGCAATAAACATGTGTTCAATAAAATCATCGTGCTTTGCCTGTGCACCAGCAACCCCTTTTCCACCGCGTGCCTGACGGCGATAACCCGAAACCGGGAAGCGCTTGATAAAGCCCTCATGGGTAATGGTAATCACCACATCTTCCTGGGCAATCATGTCTTCAATAGAAAAATCACCCTCCTGCGGCACAATCTCGGTGCGACGGGCATCCCCGTAAACCTCCCGAACTTTCAGCAGCTCCTCCCGGATAATCTCCATCTGCTTCTCCGGACTGCCGAGAATAAAGCGCAACTCCTCAATGAATGCAAGTATCTCTATATACTCCTGATCAATCTTCTTGCGCTCCATACCGGTCAGACGCTGGAGACGCATCTCAAGAATCGCTTTCGACTGCAATTCCGACAGACCAAAGCGAACCATGAGCCGCTCCTGTGCTGTTGATGCATCTGGTGACTCCCGAATAGTGGTAATGACCTCGTCCAGATTGTCGAGACAGATCTTCAGACCTTCAAGAATATGTGCCCGTTTTTCAGCCGCATTGAGGTCAAATTGGGTACGGCGCAACACAATCTCGTTGCGGTGCTTGATGTAGTAGACCATCATCTCCTTGAGATTGAGTATCCTCGGCACACCATCAACCAGCGCCAGCATGATCACTCCAAAGGTATCCTGCATCGGAGTGTGCTTGTAAAGATTGTTGAGCACCACCTTTGCCACCGCATCCCGCTTCAGCTCAATCACCAGCCGCATACCGTCGCGATCCGACTCATCACGAATATCGGCAATACCTTCCAGCTTTTTATCGTGTACCAGTTCTACGATTTTCTCAATCAGCCGTACTTTGTTAACCTGATAGGGTAATTCGGTAACCACAATCGACTCGCGCCCGTTTTTCTGTGTCACCTCCACAATGGCACGTGCACGAATGACCACCTTGCCCCGGCCTGTCAGATAGGCTGAACGAACACCCTCATAGCCATAGATAATACCTGCGGTTGGAAAATCAGGAGCAATAACATATTTCATGAGATCGACCACTTCCAGATCCGGATTTGCAATCAAGGCTATCATGCCATCAACAACCTCACGGAGATTCTGGGGTGGAATATTGGTTGCCATACCTACGGCAATACCTGAAGAGCCATTCACCAGAAGATTTGGTATCGCCGAAGGCAGAACCGTCGGCTCCTCAAGAGAGTCATCAAAATTAAGGGAGTAATCAACCGTCCCCTTCTCAAGATCCTTGAGCATTTCACCAGCAATGCTTTTCATTCGAACCTCAGTGTATCGCATGGCCGCAGGTGAGTCGCCATCAACCGAACCAAAGTTCCCCTGCCCGTCAATCAGGGGGTAGCGCATGGAAAACTCCTGAACCAGGCGTACCAGACTATCATAAACCGCAGTATCGCCATGAGGGTGAAACTTGCCAAGCACTTCACCGACCACACGGGCAGACTTTTTATGTGGCTTGCCAGCCTGGAGACCAAGCTCGTGCATACCAAAAAGCACCCTGCGGTGCACCGGCTTCAGACCGTCCCGCACATCAGGCAGCGCACGACTGACAATGACCGACATTGAATAATCGAGATAAGAACCCCGCATTTCTTCTTCAATACTGATCGGGACTATTCTTTCACGCTGCATAGAGAGATCCTGGGTGATAATTTATAGAAAAACTCAAGGGCCGTAATGTATAAAAATCCGGCTTGATTACGTAGGGCAACATACTTTTGACAAAAGAATAAAGTGCCGAAACTGCTTTAAAATATCAGCTAAGCGGAACTACTGGCGCATCAGACCAGAGAGATTCCAGATCATAAAAACGGCGTTCGTCCGGCATAAAAATATGAACAACAACATCAATATAGTCCAGCAGAATCCAGTGCATTGAATCCATACCCTCCACGTGCATCGGGCGCTCCCCATCTTCCTTGAGCTCATCAATAATGTGATCAGCCGCAGCTTTGGCCTTCCGCTCGGAGTCAGCGGTGATAATCACAAAAAAATCGGTGACCGAGGTCAATCCCCTCAAATCGAGAATCCTCACCTCTTCACACTTTTTCTCAAGCGACAGCTCTGCAGCCCTCTTTGCCAGCAATTCACCAACAGCGACCTCTCTTGCCTGACCAACGATCTCTCCATCTTTCAAACTACTCATAACCATACGCCCTTTCATATATGAACTATATTTTATAACAATTTACCAAGAACAAGCAACAAAAAGCCATAAGAGCGGCAATAATGATTGCTCCTGAACATACAAAAAAGCCTGCTCACTGACGCAAAAAAAGCCGGCAACTACCCCGACACAGGAAGAATCTCCGCTGTCCCAAGGCTATCCTCTGGAATATAGGGTGATAACGCTGGCAATGACAATTGCAGTTCCCAGTATCCCACATCAAGCCATTGCCCGAACTTGCGACCAACTTCGCAGAAGTGTGCGACCTTCCGGAACCCAAAGCTTTCATGCAAGCCAACACTGGCCTCGTTTGGCAATGCAATGCAACCCAGCACGACATGACATCCCGTTTTGCAGAGAGTCGCCAGCAAGGCAGAATAGAGCGCTTTGCCATAGCCGTTACCAGCAGCGCCTGGCTTTACGTAAATGGTTGCCTCAGCCGTGTGCCGGTAAGCAGTTCGCTCTTTCCATCTGGTTGCATAGGTATAGCCAACAACGGAACCCTGATGATAGCCCACAAGCCACGGATAAATCTTTTGGTATGCATCTACCCGCACTTGCATATCAACCTCTGAAAGAGCCTCTTCCTCGAAGGTGATAGTAGTATTCTTGATATAGTGGTTATAGATCGCACAGATTGCGGCAATGTCTCTGCTCTCATACGCACGAACCTTCATGTTTCCTCAACCTTTCGTTTGTAACCTGGGCATCAGGGAATTATCCTTGATAAAAGCTGTAATAAGAGCCAACTGCCCCTTCCCATATTTTTGGGCCTAACTCAACATCGTCAACTCTAAAGAAATGATTATCAATGAAAGAGTAAAACTCTTTTGCGATAAAATCGGTTTTACAAATTACCTTTCTCTGTATATTGACCAATCTTCCCATCCCAACAAGGGGGGGACCAACAGAGCCAGGAACGCTTTCTCTGTATTGGAGTAACGATTTTCATTAATAATGGAATAATAAAAGTATGTCCACACGATACCTTTCAGGATCCGCCGTTGCACTGGTGACCCCCTTCCGGCAAGACGGGTCAATAGACAGCGATGCTTTGAGGAGACTGGTACAGTTTCATATTGAGGCGGGAACCGATATCATCATAACCTGTGGAACGACGGGTGAGTCACCAACACTTTCCGGTGAGGAGCAGGCTGAAATTATACGCACGGCACAGAATGAGGCTGGTGGAAAAATAGTAGTGGCGGCTGGCGCTGGCACCAATGATACAAAACACGCTGTAGAGTTGGCCAAAAATGCTGAACAAGCGGGTGCTTCGGCGCTTCTTTCGGTTGCGCCCTATTACAACAAACCTTCTCAGGAGGGAATCTATCAGCACTACCGGCATATCGCCGAAGCGGTCTCTGTGCCGATTATCATCTATAATGTTCCGGGAAGAACTGGCTGTAATGTAACGGCATCAACCATTCTGCGGCTTGCCCGTGATTTTGAAAATATTGCAGCAGTCAAGGAGGCTTCAGAAAATATCGGTCAGATCTCGGAACTTCTTGAAGAGCGGCCTGACCATTTCTCTGTACTGACCGGTGAGGACTCCCTGATTCTGCCTTTTATGGCTATGGGTGGCGACGGGGCAATCTCCGTTGCGGCAAACCAGATACCATCGCAGATCAAGCAACTGATCGAGGCCGTCAGGCGAGGCGATCTTGAGGAGGCGCGGTCGATCAACCGCCGTTATCGCAAGCTGTTAAAACTTAATTTTATTGAGAGTAACCCGGTACCGGTCAAGTACGCGCTCTCACGAATGGGTATGATTGAAGAGAACTACAGGCTGCCTCTTGTACCTCTCTCACTGGAGAACAAGCAGATTGTCGATAAGGAACTTGCTGCTCTGGGGCTTGTCTGAATCTCCGCTTGACTCTTTCAGCTCCCGACCTCTGACGGGAGCTGAAAGGGGATGCTATAACTCCCAGGACTCCTGTAAAACCTTAACAAAGCTCCCCAAGACTTGCAACAAAAGCATCAAGTTCGGCCTTGGTTCGCTTCTCGGTAACGGCAACAAGCAGACCAGTTTCACTATGGGCTGCCAGGTCATAACCTGCAAACACCTTTTTATCAAGCATTCGCTCAATCACCACTGCAGCAGGAATTGGAGTTTCAACCACAAACTCCCTGAAAAAAGGGGCTGAGAACTTCAGGGAAAATCCCGGAAGTGCTGCAATTTTTTCAGCCAGATAGTGTGCCTTCTGTGCTGATTGTGCCGCAACCTGCTGAAGCCCCTCTTTACCAAGCAGCGAAAGATAAACTGCGGCCTGAAGTGCATTAAGCGCCTGGTTGCTGCAGATATTCGATGTAGCTTTTTCGCGGCGGATGTGCTGTTCGCGAGTCTGGAGTGTAAGAATAAATCCATCCTCCCCATCCCTGTCCTTCGTCATCCCGACCAGACGACCTGGAATCTTGCGGACAAGAGGCTGTTTGACGGTAAAGATGCCAAGATAGGGACCACCGAAATTCTGGTGGTTTCCAAGAGGCTGGCCTTCACCAACCGCGATATCGGCCCCGTAACTTCCGGGAGCAGCGAGCGCTCCGAGTGACAGTGGATCAGCGGAAACAACAAAGAGCGCCCCCATTGCATGAGCAAGAGCGCCAATGGTTTCAACCTCTTCCAGAGATCCGTAGAAGTTTGGCTGTTGAACGACCACAGCAGCCACGCTCTCAGTCACAATCTCTTTCAGGGCGGCAACATCACCAATACCATCCTGAAGCACATTCTGTATCACGGCATGATGACCCGAAGCCTCAAGACAGGTTTTCAGAACGGAACTGTTGTAGGGATGAAGTTTTCCAGCCACCACCACCTGGGGGCGACCGGTGACGTTCATGGCCATCAAGACCGCTTCGGCAAGAGCTGTCGCTCCGTCATACATGGAAGCGTTGGCGACATCCATCTCATAGAGACGGCACACCAGACTCTGGTATTCGTAAATGGCCTGCAAAGTACCCTGAGAGACCTCTGCCTGATAAGGGGTATATGCCGTATAAAACTCACTGCGCGAGACAATGGTCTTGATCGCTACCGGAATAAAGTGGTCGTAAGCGCCTCCACCAAGATAGCTGACATACTCGGATGTACTCCGGTTTGCCGAAGCAAGGCCTTCAAGCAGTTTGCGTACCTGAAGCTCATCTGAGGCGGGAAAAATATCAAGGACTCTTTTGAGACGAATCTCTTCAGGAATATCAGTAATAAGATCATCAAAAGAGTTTACCCCGACAGCCCGAAGCATCTCATCCCTCTCACGTTCGGTATTGATAATGAATGGCATACGTTACTCCCCTGTCAACTGACGGTAGGCAGCAGCATCAAGCAGCGCATTTACTGCTGCAGTATCGGCAACTTTAATTTTCACCAACCAACCTGCGTTATAGGGATCCTGGTTGAGGACTTCAGCGTTGTCGAGCCCGCTGTTCGCTTCAAGAATCTCCCCGGCTACCGGCGCAAAGAGATCAGCCACAGTTTTTACCGCCTCAACAGTACCAAACACCTCATGTTCTTTCAAACGAGTTCCGGCAGGTTTCAGCTCCACAAAAACAATATCGCCAAGTTCGTGCTGGGCAAAGTCAGTAATACCAACCAGTGCGGTGCTGCCATCTTCAAGCAGTTTAATCCATTCGTGGTCTTTGGTATAGCGAAGATCTTCCGGAATAGTCATATCAAAAAAGAGAAAAAGCGTTGATGGAGTCTGCTTGTAAAGTTTGTGAGAAACAAGGTAATATTTTTTGGAATCCCTTCAAATGAGAGGGCATCAGCAAGTTACGCAAGTCGCTGACGCATTGCCTCATACAGCAGCACGCCTGCCGTTACACTGACATTAAGGGATTCTACACAACCAGCCATAGGAATACGAACAACATGATCACAGAATTTCACCGCCTCAGGTGCCAATCCACTACCCTCCATACCGAGCACAATAGCGGTGGCTTTTTTCATGTCGGCATCGGTATAATTAAGCTCTGCATCCATATCCGCAGCAATAACATGAATATTACATTGCTGAAGGAATTCCAGAGCGCGCACAAGACTCTTCACTTTACAGATTCTTATATGGGAAAGCGCACCAGCAGCAGCTTTATGAACCACTGCATTAACTGGAGCCCCCTTTCCCTCGACAAGTATAACGGCATCTGCCGCTACCGCCTCTGCCGTTCTGATAATTGCCCCGATATTGTGTGGATCATCAAGTCCCTGCAGCACGACAAAAAGTGGAAACGTATTACGTGGACTTGCAAGAACCTCTTCAAGTGAATAATAGGTGACGGAACTGATAAGAGCACACACTCCCTGATGCTTGGTTGTGCCTGCAATCAACGAGAGCTTTTCAAGGCGCGCCTTACCGCTGACAAGCTTCAGTCGCCTTGAGGTAATAACAATTTCCTTGAGTTTCGGGTGAGAGGTGTTAAACTGAAAATAGATCTTTTCGATGCTCTCGGGCTTTTGCTGGAGAAGCTCAAGTATGGCATTTCTGCCGTAGACAATGTGTTCGGAATGTTCCGCGTCCATAAAACCTCTTCTCCTGCGTTGGGCTGTGTTGATGAAGCAAAAAGTACGGTCACTGCAAGCGTCAGGGAACCTCTCCCGAAAGCCGGTAAGCATCTCGTATGGAAAAGCCGGAATCTAATTAAATTTATCAAAAATCATTTTTTTTAATATCTTTCTTGCCTCGCTGGTTTGTTTTCCTAAGGTAACATTTTTGGTTGCTTCGCGGTCTGCATACCAGGACACTGCACGCTTACGCATGCCTTTTTATCAATACAAATCAGGTGGCTGCCAGTATGACCCCGACTTTTAAAACAATGGAGGGAAATGAGGCTTTAGCTCATATCTCTTATCGCACCAGTGAAGTAATTTGTGTTTACCCTATTACCCCTGCATCACCGATGGGGGAATATTCTGAAGTATGGTCTGCAGAAGGAAAGAAAAACATTTGGAGCACGGTTCCAAAAGTTGATGAATTACAAAGTGAGGCTGGCGCTGCGGCGGCGGTTCATGGTGCCTTGCAGACCGGGGCGCTGACCACAACATTTACGGCATCACAGGGGCTGCTGCTCATGATTCCGAATATGTATAAAATTGCAGGAGAGCTCACTCCCTGTACCATCCATGTCTCCGCCCGTGCTCTTGCTGCTCAGGGGCTCTCAATTTTTGGAGACCATGGCGATGTCATGTCGGTCAGGGGAACTGGTTTTGCTCTTCTGGCTTCGAGCTCTGTCCAGGAGGTTATGGATATGGCTCTCATTACGGCTGCTGCGACACTTGAATCGAGAATCCCTTTTCTCCATTTCTTCGATGGGTTCAGAACATCTCACGAAATCTCCAAAATTGAGGTCATTCCCGACACCATTATAAAGGAGATGATGAACGACGATCTGGTCATCGCCCACAGAAATCGCCGCTTGAGCCCTGATGCGCCAATTATTCGCGGCACATCGCAGAATCCGGATGTCTATTTCCAGGCAAGAGAGACGGTCAACAGCTACTACAACGCATGCCCTGATATCACTGAAAAGGCGATGGAAAAATTCGGGGAGCTGACTGGACGTCACTATAAACTGTATGAGTATTATGGAGCTCCTGATGCGACGCGTGTCATCGTCCTGATGGGATCCGGTGTCGAGACTGCCCGTGAAACAGTGGAATATTTGAACAAACAGGGAGAAAAGATCGGTGTTATCCATGCCCGCCTCTTCCGTCCCTTTGATGTTGACCGTTTTGTGAAGGCATTTCCGGCATCGGTCACCTCCGTCGCTGTGCTTGATCGTCTCAAGGAGCCAGGAAGCGCTGGAGAGCCACTCTACCTTGACACCATCAATGCCCTGTATGAAGGTGTACAGTCTGGCTTGCTGAAAACTCTTCCGACCGTCGTGGGTGGCCGATATGGACTCTCATCAAAGGAGTTTACGCCAACAATGATCAAGGCTGTGTTCGACAACCTGGCATCAGAAAAACCGAAAAATCATTTTACGATTGGCATCAACGACAATGTCACCCACACCAGTCTTGACTACGATCCCGCCTTCTCCATTGAACCCGATGAGATGTTCCGGGCTCTCTTTTATGGACTGGGAGCAGACGGCACGGTCGGCGCCAACAAAAACAGCATCAAAATTATCGGTGAAAACACAGCGAATTATGCCCAAGGGTATTTCGTGTACGACTCTAAAAAATCGGGCTCAATTACCACATCGCACCTGCGGTTCGGCCCCAATCAGATTCGATCAGCTTATCTGATTACAGAAGCTCAGTTTATCGGATGCCACCACTGGATTTTCCTTGAGTTGCTTGATTTGGTAAAAAATCTCAGGAAAGGCGGTACCCTGCTGCTGAATTCTCACTATGCAACGGAAGAGCTCTGGGAAAAACTCCCGAAAATTGTTCAGGAGCATCTGATCAGTAAAGAGGCAAAGCTCTATACCATTGATGCGTACAAGGTTGCGCATACCAGCGGCATGGGTCAGCGCATCAACACCATCATGCAGGCATGCTTTTTTGCCATCTCCGGTGTACTTCCCCGTGAAGAGGCTGTAGAAAAGATCAAGGCTTCCATCAGGGAGACCTACGGCAAAAAAGGTGACGAGGTGGTCAACCAGAACATACAAGCTGTTGAAGATACCCTTTCGAACCTGCATCAGGTGACAATCGCCTCTGTTGCCAGCAGCGTTAAAGAGCTGCGGCCAGCTATCGTCGGTGATGCGCCTGATTTTGTCTGCAACGTTCTCGCAAGAATCATTGCTGGCGATGGAGACAACATTCCTGTCAGCGACCTTCCGGCGGATGGTACTTATCCTACAGGGACTGCAAAATTTGAAAAGCGCAACCTGGCGGATGAAATTCCGGTTTGGGAGCCATCAGCATGTATCCAATGTGCAAAATGTGTCTTTGTCTGCCCGCACGCAGCAATTCGCGCTAAACTTTATGACCCAAAAAATCTGGAGAATGCACCCGCAACATTCCAGCATAGCGAAGCCAAGGGCTCAAGCTGGGAAGGTATGCACTACACCATCCAGGTTGCCCCTGAAGATTGTACCGGATGCGAAATATGTGCCCGTATCTGTCCGGGAAAAGTCAAAAACAATCCTGGCAAAAAAGCGCTGACTATGAGCCCGCAGCCAGCTCTCGTTAAAACAGAAGCTGAGAACTGGGAGTTCTTTTTGAATCTCCCTGAATATGATCGGGCAAAAATCAATACCAAACTGATCAAGGAGCAACAGCTTCAGGAGCCCCTTTTCGAGTTTTCAGGCGCTTGCACGGGATGCGGTGAAACCCCTTATGTCAAGCTGTTGACACAGTTATTCGGAGACCGACTTGTTATTGGCAACGCAACAGGCTGTTCCTCAATCTATGGAGGCAATCTGCCCACAACCCCTTATTCGACTAATGCCAGTGGTCGTGGTCCGGCTTGGTCGAACTCACTCTTTGAAGATACCGCAGAGTTCGCCCTTGGCTTCAGACTCTCTATCGACAAGCAGCGTGAATATGCTGGTGAGCTTTTGAAAAGAGTTGCATCAGAGGTTGGAGAAACACTTGTCAACGAGATTCTTGAAGCAACAGAGAACAGTGAAGCCGAAATTTTTGAACAGAGAAAACTGGTAGCAATACTGAAAGAGAAGCTCGCGCTTATGGCGACTCCCGATTCGAAGAATTTGCTTTCTCTGGCAGATATGCTGGTCAAAAAAAGTGTCTGGGGTGTTGGTGGCGATGGATGGGCTTATGACATCGGGTACGGTGGCGTTGACCACGTGACGGCTGGCGACAAAAACGTTAACCTTCTTGTTCTCGACACCGAGGTCTATTCCAACACCGGTGGCCAGGCATCAAAGGCAACCCCGAAAGCTGCGGTTGCAAAATTTGCCGCAGCAGGAAGAACTGTTACAAAGAAAGATCTCGGGCTGATCTCCATGAGCTATGGCAATGCCTATGTCGCCTCTGTCGCATTTGGCTCCAGAGATGAACAGACACTCAAGGCGTTCCTCGAAGCCGAGGCATATAATGGTCCCTCCATCATTATAGCCTATTCGCACTGTATCGCTCAAGGTATCAACATGGCAACCTCTCTGGATAATCAGAAAGCGGCAGTTGATTCGGGACACTGGATTCTTTACCGCTACAATCCTGAGCGACTGCTTGAGGGCAAAAACCCGCTGATTCTTGACTCGAAAAAGCCAAAAATACCAGTGGCACAGTTCCTTGACATGGAGAACCGCTTCAGAATGCTCAAAAAGAGCCACAAAGCTCTTGCCGAAGAGTACTACACCGCAATCCAGAAAGAGGTGGATGCTCGCTGGGCTCACTATGAATACCTGGCAGCTCGCAGCTTTGATGAGCTGAAATAGTTACCTCCGTTTACAAAAGCAATTTGCCCGCCAATATCGCAGAACGACATGAACTTGCGACATTGGCGGGCAATGTTTTTACTTTATCTGCTTTGCCCTCTCCAGGAGCTCCAATGCCTTCTGCGTATTGCCAATTTTCTCATAAACTTTACTGAGATGCTCATAGATTTCAACCTCATTTGAATTCAGCCGAACAGCCTTTTCAAGCGTCTCCCTTGCCTGTTCATACATCCCCATTTTAAACAATACCCATCCGAGCGTGTCGAGATAACTTGCATTGGCAGGTTCCCGGGTAATCGCCTTCATAACCAACTCTTTTGCTCGCGGAAGCGCTTTCCCCTGACCTGCAAGAATGTAGGCAAGATTGTTCATCATCAGCACATTCTCTGGCTCGATGCGAAGAATGCCCTCATAGAGACGAATACATTTTTCGTAATAGCCCAACTTGTCATAACAAAGTGCAAGAGTGCTGTTGGCCTGCAGATAGAGCCGTTTTTCCTTTTTTGCGTTTTTGGAACGAACAACTCTCTCAAGAAGACGCACCGCCTCTTTGGTATTGCCTGCCTGAAAAAGGAGTTCGCCTTCCAAGCCATAAAGGGTCATGGCCAAACGTGGATTGCGGGGATGATGCTTGTGAATTGCAGCTATCATGAGATTCGCGGGCTCTATATAAGCTCGCTCTTTCGATGAGCGAACAACAAATAATCGCACCAGCTCTATTCTCTGATCAATGCTTGCGTGAGCTGCCGAATAAAAGAGGAGAAGATCTTCACGAAATGCAAGATTGTTTCCTGAGTGTACTGAACTCTCAAAAAGAGCAAGCCATGCGGGCAAAGCCTCCGGATTATCACGCAGAAGCTCCCTGAAGGTCTGGATGGCCAGATCATACTGGGCAGTTTGAAAATAAAGCTGACCAAGAGTAAACAACAGCCTTGCTTTCCCTTCTCCCCGCTCAAGAGTGGCAAGTTGACGATACCGGTCGGCAGCCTGCCTGTAATTATTCATCTGATGGGATATCCCGGCAAGCAATTTACCATAATACTTGTTGTCGGGATCAAGCTGAACACTTTTTTCGCTGTGCACTCGGGCTGAGTCGATAATGCCAAGGCCCAGATAAGCGTTCGATAACGCATAATGGAGTGCTCCATTATTGGGTTGAGTAACCAGAAGCTTTCTGTAACGGTCAACCGCCCCCTGATAATCTCCTTTAACGCTTTGCAGCGAAGCTGCAACGAGTTCCCCCCTGCTGAAATCAGCAAGAGAGTCTGCGGGTGTTACTCCATTGGAGAGTAAAGGACGAGGCGACAACACCACAAAGACAACTGCACATAAAAATGCACAACCCCTAATCCGGCTTTGCATCAAACAAAGGAGATTCATGAGTATTGAAACCAGTTGAAAAACGGATAAACGCTTGACGAGTAGCAACTCGTCCTCTTGTTGTTCTGCTTAGATAGCCTGCCTGGATAAGGTAGGGCTCATACACCTCTTCGATGGTATCACGCTCCTCTCCAACCGAAACGGCAAGAGAAGCAATCCCGACAGGCCCTCCATCGAATTTGTTGACAATCGTATCCATGATTTTTTTATCCATATCATCAAGCCCCTCTTCATCAATCTCAAGACAGTCAAGGGTTTTAATGGCAATTGCCCTGGTAATGGTTGCAACGCCATCAACCTGCGCAAAATCCCTGGCTCGCCGAAGCAGTCTGTTGGCAATACGGGGAGTTCCTCGTGATCTTCCGGCAATTTCAGAGGCGGCATCAGTTTCTACGCCAATACCGAGAATGGCTGAAGCCCTGACAATGATCCGCTCCAACAGCTCCGGCTCATAGTAGTCGAAGCGACTGTTAATGCCGAACCTTGCCCTGAGAGGAGAGGTCAAGAGCCCTGATCGGGTTGTTGCGCCCACAAGCGTAAAGGGCTCAATACGTAACTGCACCGCCCTTGCAGAAGGGCCGCTGTCGAGCATAATATCAATACGAAAATCCTCCATTGCCGAGTAGAGGTACTCTTCAACGGTTGGTGGCATACGGTGAATTTCGTCAATAAAGAGCACATCTCCTTTCTGCAAACCTGTCAGCAGCCCTGCAAGATTGCCTGCCTTGTCGAGCAGAGGGCCTGAGGTTGCCTTGATGCTGCACCCCATTTCAGAGGCGATAATATAGGCAAGCGTCGTCTTTCCAAGGCCCGGCGGCCCCGACAACAGGACATGATCCAGCGCATCACCCCGCATCTTTGCCGCAGAAATAAAGACCTTCAGATTGTCAGTCAGACGTTGCTGTCCAGCAAAATCTTCCATGCGGATTGGTCGTATCTGCTCCTCAATCCTTGATTCGACCGCATCGGGGGGGGTATTCAGCAATTCTATTCTCAAACAGACAAGATGTTACAGGTTGAATGGACTCTCAGAGTTTAATTCGAGGATCAGCTACAGCATAGAGCACATCGGCAAACAGATTGCCAAGCACTATCAGAGAGCCAGAAATAAAGGTATTGGCAATAATGAGCGGGTAATCCCTTGAAAAAATAGCCTCTACCGTTATCCGTCCCATACCGGGAAAGGCAAAGATAACCTCAATAAAAAGGGCACCACTGAAAATAAAGGGGAGCGAACTACCCATAATGGTGATGACGGGCAAAAGTGCATTGCGAAGCGCATGTCTGAAAATGACAAGCTTTTCTGGCAACCCCTTGGCCCTTGCCGTTCTGATATAGTCCTGCCGGATAACCTCAAGCATACTTCCCCTGACATACCGCGCAATACCGGCAGCCCCATTAATACTCAGCACGGTCACCGGCAAGACGAGATGCCATAACCTGTCAAGCACAAAACCTACGGAGCCGAACCCCTCCGCGCCAATTTCGTTCAAACCCGATGTGGGAAACAACGGCAACTTCAGCGCAAAAAGAATGATCATCATCAATGCAAACCAGAACTCCGGCATTGAATAAAAAAAGAGGGCGGTCACGGTCAGAAAACGATCAAGAAAGCTGTTCTGCCGAA
Organism: uncultured Chlorobiaceae bacterium; assembly: GCA_903994365.1. Taxonomy (GTDB): domain Bacteria; phylum Bacteroidota; class Chlorobiia; order Chlorobiales; family Chlorobiaceae; genus Chlorobium. Next base: position 48,378 of record CAJEXL010000003.1, read on the forward strand.
CGGCGGAAATAATGCCGATGAGAATACCAAAGGTGAAATTGGCAACAAGCGTGAGCAGCGCTATGGTGACGGTGATCGGCAACGCACTGGCAATCACCTCTACAACCGGCTGCTGGGCACGACTGAAACTGCGCCCAAAGTCACCCTGCAACACACTGGCAAGCCATTTGACATACTGAACAGGCAGTGGATCGTTGAGACCATATTGGGCCCTTATCTGCTCGGCTACATTCGGGCTTATCCCCGGCTGAATAAAAAAGGCTGCGGGATCACCTGGAGCAAGCCTGATAATGAAAAAAGTGAGGGTCAATACCCCGAATATCAGCGGTATGGCAATCAGTAACCGTTTAAGAATATATCTCAGCATAACATTTTACTGTGCGATGTTGGCTGAAGGGCGCAGCCTCCAGTCATCAATATTGTAGAAGGAGCCGGCAATATTGAGCTCCTCTCCCTCAATTCTTTTGCTGAATCCCTGGGTCTCCTGCATCCAATAGAGAAAGGAGACCGGTTGATCACGATGAAGAATCTCCTGATACTCAAGCCAGTAGGGCTTTGCTCCAAGCGGATCCATTTTCTGCTTGGCCAAATCGCACAATTGATCAACCCGTGGATTCTGATAGCCGGTAAAATTGAATCGGCTCTTGTTGAGGTCTGAACCCCAGACATCAAGCGGGTCGATCTCCAGTCCGATTGCCCAGCCTGCCATCCATGCATCAAGCTTTCTCTGGTGAAGATTCTCAAAAAAGACATTTGATTCCTGCACATCAAGCTTGCAGTCGATACCTATAGAACGAAGATTTTGCTGAATAACCACACTTGCATAATTTCTTCTGGCATTACCTGAATTGGTATAGAGCACAAAACTGAACCTCTTTCCCTGTTTCTGCAGAATTCCATCCGCTCCGGGAAGCCACCCTTCAGCTTTCAGCAGTGCTGTTGCCCTGGCTTGATCAAAAGCATGAGGGGCTATCCGGTCATTATAGGCCCATTTCAGTGAGGGGGAGACATCCGTATTGCAAACCACACCATACTGCTTGAGATAGCCATCAATAATCGCCTCACGATCAATGGCGTGAGTGAGGGCAAGACGAACACGCGACGAGCCAAAAAGAGGGTGTGGTATAACTTTTCCACTTTTGTGATATTCACCCTGATCAATATTTGACCAGCCAACATAGTCGTAGACCCTCAGTCCAACCGTTTTAATCTCAAGCTGCCTGTTGGCCTTCAAAAGAGCAGTAAAATCCTCTGGCTTGATATTTTCAACCACATCAACAGCGCCGGTCTGGAGCTGTGTCAAGCGTACCGTGTAATCAGGCACAACCCTGAAGGTGATCAGTGGAATCGTACCCGGTTTGGGAAGATCAGACTTCGGGCTTGACCCAAGAACAAGCTCCTGCTGCTGCTGCCAGCTCTTCAATTGGTAAGGACCAGCACCAAGTGGCTTAATATTGAGTGGAGAGTTACGAAACTCGCCAGGCTTGACATTTTTCCAGCGATGGGCCGGAAGTGGAGTCAGTGAGGTATGAAAAAGAGCCAGATGCTCTGGAACAGGTTTATAAAATCTGAAAACCAGTGTTGTATCATTCGGCGTTTCAATGGCTTTGTCGAAATCAACCCCACCCTTCTCTGCGCCAACAAGCTCCGCAAGATACTGCTGACGCGCACTGGCAATAACCGGATTACCGTACAAGGTGTAGGTAAACTTGAAATCACCCGAGACCACAGGCTTGCCATCATTCCAGAAAACATCGCTTCTGAGAATGTAGGTGAGGGTTTTATGATCGGCTGACATCGTCCAGCTCTTTGCAACAGCTCCTTTTGGAGTTTTTTTTGCCTCTCCTGAGGTTGTTTCCCTCAACTTTTTTTCCAAAGCAATGTAATTCAGCAGACCTGTTGCCGTATCAAACTCACTCTGGAGAAGGGATGGATAGATGAGTCCGATGATATTACTCGAAGTCACAGAGCTCCCGAGCACGGGATTGAGATAATCAGCATCGCCAAGCATGGCAATAACAAGCGTAGAATCCATTGCTGTGCGAGCCTTTCCACTACCTGCGTTATGACGACTGCAGGAGGAGAGTGCAAGCACAACCAGCGCAATGAAGAGTCTGCCCATAATCCCGCTTGTGGAGAAAACCCTCTTTTTATCATCAATCATGGCCCTCATCCTCTGTTTTGTCACCATTGATCACATTATTTATCCTGTTGGTCAACGCTTCGGCTGCAACATAATTAGAGTCACGCTTCAAGAGGAAATTGAGCGCAACCACCTCAATGATAGCGGTAATATTTTTACCGGGAAAGATTGGCAGTACCACCATTGGCACTTCAACACCAAGAACCTTGGTCGATTTGGTATCCAGCCCAAGCCGTTCATAAGCTATCTCCCGATCCCATTCCAGGAGTTCGACAACAATCTGTACCTCCTTGACCTCACGAATTGAGCGAATACCAAATGTCGCCTTCACATCAACAATACCAAGACCACGTATTTCCATAAAATGGTCAATAACATTGTTCCGTTTGGCGGTGAGCGCCATGGATTCACCTTTTCGATGAATAACCACAACATCGTCGGCCACAAGGCCATGGCCCCTCTCAACAAGATCAAGCGCAATCTCGGATTTTCCCAGGCCACTCTTCCCAATCAGCAAAACACCAACACCATACACATCAACCATCGACCCGTGATACTGCTGATAATGCGAAAAATGATCGTCAAGAAAATCGGTAATACTATAAATAGTTTTGGTAGAGGAGCACCTGGTGATATAAACAGGAACACCTGATTTGGTGGCCATATCAAGCAAGATTGGCGACAGCTTGTTATTGCTTGTCAGAATAATACAGGGCATTCTGAATCGCACAAGATTCTGAAACGCCTTGATTCTGGCATCTTCATCAATGTGGTTCAAAAACCTTGTCTCTGTATTACCAAGAATCTGGACACGTTTGTAGGTAAAGAGATTGGTAAACCCGGCCAGCGCAAGACCTGGACGATGGAGATCGCGCTCAAAAATTCGTCGTTTACTCTCATCGACGTTATTGAGACGCTTCAATTTGACATCATACTTCTTGCCGAGAGTATTAAAAAATTCCGCAACCGTTATGGATCGCTTTTTTAATCCTTTTTGATCAAGGTTCATTTCTTCAGCAATCGATATGTTAATAAACTTGAAAAAAACTGCGGGGGATCTCTGATTCGCCCCCGCAGAGTTCACACCATCATGCCACTATTGCATTTTTTCCTTGTGCCTCAAAAGCTGACGGCTCAATGCCTCAACACAAGTATCAATGGTCTGCTCATAGGCAGCACCAGCCTCCTTCGCCACAAATACATTCTGCGGCACACACACGGTTATCTCTGAAATTTTATTTTTTTCGAAATCATTTTTCTGATGATCCAGAATGACATGACAACTGATTATACCCGGAAACACCCTGGTCAAGGCAAGTACGGCATTGCGGGCATACTCCTCTATGGTACTGTGATTGCTTGAATGGCGCAGAGTGACGGTAACATTGACCGTATCATTGGCAACAACTTTTGTCATAATACTCTCCATTGAAATAAGTTGAACGTAAAGAATGAACAAGGCTCCGACATCAGGGAGAGTCAGAGCCCTCAGTAGACTTATGCGTTGGGATGCGCTTTAAGGTAAACCTCCTTCAAGCGGTCAAAGGTAACATGAGTATATATTTCGGTGGTCGAAAGATTGCTGTGCCCAAGCATTTCACTGACACTGGTAAGATCAGCTCCACTATTCAGCAGATGTGTGGCAAATGAGTGTCGCAACAGGTGAGGATTTTTCTTTTTCTGCTCAGTAACTGATTCGAGATATTTTCTGGTCAATCTCTGGATAAGCATGGGATAAAGCTTTTTGCCCCTTTTGGTTACAAAAACATAAAACGGCGAACACCCCCCCCCCTCTCTCTTCCATTCTAAAGAAGTTTCCCCGGACTTCAAAATATTTTTTAAGCGCATCAATGGTTGCTTGCCCAACAGGGACGATTCTCTGCTTCCTCCCTTTTCCCGTCAGCTTCACAGAGCCACCCGCAAGATCAAGCGCATCCATCGTCAATCCCGTCAATTCAGAAAGCCGAAGGCCACTGCCATACAGCAGCTCAAGAATACTCCTGTCGCGTTCATAGACAAAAGATGCCTCCAGCGCATCTTTTGCCATTGATGGAACCAAACCAGAGGTGGATGGGAGCACTTCGTTAAAAAGCTTTTCGGTCTGCTGCTCAGTTAAAAAGGCCGGAACTCGCTGTGGATATTTTGGGGTAACAAGAGAGGCAAATGGAGAGCTTTTGATAGAGCCGCTCTCCTGCATGTATCGGTAAAAACTTTTTAATGCCGCAAGCTTTCTGGCAACTGATCTCTGCTGCACTCCCCGTTGCATCAGGGCCCCCATAAAAAGCCGTACATCAACGGTCGTAACCTGCGCAGGATTAAAAGCACTCAAATTGTCAAGCTTGAGATGCTGCAAGAGAAATGAGAAAAACTGCGCAAGATCGGTTCTGTATGCAAGAACCGTATTCGGTGATAAATTCTTTCTGGCGGCAAGTGAGCCAAGAAACTCTCCAACAGGAAGAGAGCTATCCCGAAAGATTACCGGCAAAGGAGATATCGAAGAGTCCTTCATGAGAGCGCTACACAAACAAGTTCCTCTCTCTCTCTCACATAATAGAGATGATTGCTCTGAATCAAAAAGTTGTTCAGGCATGGTTTGTCCACACCCTCTTCCATACGATCGTCATAGACAAGACGATCCATTCGCCATACTCCAAGCGAAGAGCGCCAGAGACCGGTCGACACCGACTGTTCGTGTACCGCAACAACCATCAAGTCACCATAAACAAGAGACTCGCTCCGGCTTCTCTCCGGCACCTCACATCTCTCCAGGTCAAGTCGCTCTTGCGCGATGCCATCCATGACAAACCCGGGAAGAGTAATCCGCTGTCTCACCTCTTCAGGAACTACCGCCTCCCTGATCGCATGAACTTGAGCGCTATCGAGAGCTGCCTTACTGATCTCTGTACCGGAGAGCGGATCAACAAACAAAAAATGCCGCTCAGGAAATCCGCCAAAAAGAGAAGTTTTACAAACAAGAAACTCATCTCCAAGATTTGCGATAAAACCAATATCAGTGCGTGACCACACCACCCTGCCTCTCCTGAAATCGACCGCCCAGAGCCCCTGATGTTCCGGGCTATACTTTTGACAGGCATAACAATAGCCAAGCCCGCCTCGCGTTGTTTCAATCCCGGTGAACCAACTCTCTCCAGCAGGTATGCTCTGTTGTACCTGATCCATCAACAGATAATCATCACAAAACACTTTTCCTGTAAGGGGTTCAACGCCAAAAAACAGCGCCTGCCTGCTGGTGGCACAACGCTTCTGCCCTATCAGGTCGCCGGTGTCGGTAAACATCATCTGCCACACAAGCGAGCCACGACCTGCGTCAAACCGCCAGCGAACGACGAGCTGCTCTTCCTGATTCTTCATTGTCGGGTCATCTTGTAAATATTCACCGCCACAGGCATTGATCCTCCGGAATACTTCCTTGGAGAGGATGTTATGGTGAAATGATTTTCGGCAGCCAACTCAAGAAACTGCTCCGCCATTCTTCTGCGAGGATCAGCAAGATAGGCCACACCACCCGGTTTCAACAATTTATCGATCGCCGTAACAACAGGAAGCAAATTCACCCGTTCATAGAGCACATCGGCTGCAAAAAGCAGATCAAACTGCTCACTGCACTGCACCAGCCGCCAGTCGAGCCTCTCGCAGGCAAGCGTCACCCTGTTTTTCAAGCCGTTGTAACGGGCAAAGCGAAGCGCCTCTAGGGAGTAGTCTGTAGCGAGAACACTGGCACCGTTCCATGCAGCCACAACCGAGACCATACCCACGCCTGACCCTATTTCCACCACACGGAGCCCCTCAACCGAAAGCTCCTCAGCAATAAATGAAGAGAGTGTGATTGCCGACGGCCATATTTCCGCCCAATAGGGCATCTGCTCATCCTTGACAAACTCTTCTGGTGATATTCGATCAAGCAGCGCATAACTGTCGAGCACACTCAAAAGGCTGAAGGAGTGCCCTCCAAAGGTATAGATCGTCTCACTCAAATCATACTCCTCCGCCAACGCCTTATAAAGCAAGGGGAGTTCAGTGCTCTCCGTTTCGCGCGATACCTGCATAATTGCCATTGGGTTACTTCGAGGAACAAAAACAAAACCATGGTGAAGTTACCGAAAATCACCTTCTCTTTCTATTTTGGGTAAAAAAGAGCTCTATTTCCAGAAACATAAACCCGGTAAGACCATGAAAAAAGAGATACTCGAACTTTTCGACAATACCTACCCCGACAGAGACTACACCATTGAGATTGTCAACCCTGAGTTTACCTCAGTCTGCCCGATAACCGGACTTCCTGACTTTGGCACCATTACCATTCGCTATGTGCCGGATAAACGTTGTGTTGAACTGAAATCGCTGAAATACTATTATCTCGAATTTCGTAACGCCGGGATTTTTTACGAAAATATCACCAACAGAATTCTTGACGACCTGGTCGCCCTTCTTCAGCCAAGATCAATGACGGTGATAACAGCATGGAAAGCAAGGGGAGGAATCACCGAAACCGTCTCAGTCAACTACAGCGCTCATTGATTAAGCGCGATAAACAAGACAATAAAAAAGCCTCAGAGGATACCTGAGGCTTTTTTATGAGTAAAACAAAACAGAGGAGAGATGCTATCAGAGCTTCTCGTTCATATAGATCATGATGTCATTAGACTCTTCAACCGTTATCCCGGAGCCAGGTGTTGCCTGCATACGTTTAACGATGACATCAACTTTTCCAGTTTTCTTGTACTTGCTCTTGAAAGCATCCATTGTTGAACCTTGAGTGTGACAGACATTACATTTGGTATCAAACAGAGTCTTGGCTGCATTAAAGTCAAAACCGGCAGGTGCTGGTGGAACATTGGCAGATACAACCGGCTTTTCCATATACGCATTCAACTCTGCAACAGAACGAATATATTTTCCATCCGTTGTGATTGTACGACCAGTGGTCGACATCAAAAGACCCGATGGCCTGAACCAGAGGGAGGCAAACATAACAGCGACAATGGCAATAATGCTCAGCGGAAAACTTAAAAACCACTTTGAGCTGATCTTGGCTGACATCTTGCCAAACCCCATAATGGTGAGCGATGCAAAAAGAATTAACGCCATCCACCCTGCAAATGAACTCAAGGGTGTAGTGATAGCCGAGATATTTTCAGCGGGCAGCTTGTAATCGGTCAAAAACGATAACCCGAAAAAAAATGTCCCCATTAAGACAGTGCTGCCTGCAGCTAAGGCAAGAAGCTTACCATTTGATTTTTTGTCCATGAGAGGTAGTGAATTTAGGTGTTAGAGGCTTACCCCAAAATTATAGACAAAGATAAGCATAAATACTAAAGCCGACAAACAGAAAGCTAAAAAAAAAGGAATCCGCTTAACGGCTAACAATCAAAAAAAAACACCATTCGTAACTTATGGGACTTTTTCGAATACTGCAAAAAATGCAACCACGCTCATCTGAATCGTTTTTTCTCATGATCACCAGCACCAGTATCGATTTCAAAAAAGCAGAACATGATTTCATATTTCTTCTCCTCTGTTTTCAGGAGGTACTCCGCGACCTTGGAGAAAGTGAACTTGCAGAACACCTCCCCTGGCAGAGTGCAAGTATGCCTCTTGAACACTATCCTGATGTTGAGCGCGCTCTTCAGGCATTTTCCATTTTTTTTCAGCTTCTCAACATGGCGGAAGAGAACTCCACCGCCCAGAACCGGCGCGCATTCGAAGCTGAGCACGGGTTATCGCATCTTAATGGACTCTGGGGAAAAACACTTCTTCGCAGCCGGGAGCAGGGAGTTTCTGAAACAACGATCTCAGCCCTGCTGTCTGAGGTTTCCATAGAGGCAGTACTGACTGCACACCCCACTGAAGCCAAACGAAAAACAGTGCTTGAACAGCACCGTCAACTTTACCTGCTTCTGGTTCAACGGGAAAACCAGATGTGGACTCCCCAACAGCTTGATATCCGCAACGAGATCAAGGTTGTTATGGAAAGGCTTTGGAGAACGGGAGAGATTCTCTATGAAAAACCTGACGATCTCACACTCCTGCGGCAATCACTGCTTGACGTTGGGGCGCAGCATATCGCCGACACGCAGGTAACCCCGGTTTTCCGCATTGTGCAGACCTTCGGGTTTCATCTCGGCACCCTTGATATCCGTCAGAACAGCCAGGTTCACGAGCTTGCACTCTCGCAGCTCATGAACGCGGCAAGCATGAATGGCAACGATTTTCTGGAATGGGATGAAGCTGCAAGACGAGCCTTTCTTGACCGGGAGCTTCAGTCACCCCGCCCATTTACCCATCCTGATATGACGGCAGGAGCCGAAGCCGAAGCGGTACTCTCCTGCTACAGGGTTTTGCTGAACCATAGCAAAAAATATGGCACCGGCGCTCTTGGCTCACTTATCGTCAGTATGACCCGAAGCGTCTCCGACCTTCTCATTGTCTACCTCTTTGCCAGGGAAGTCGGTTTAATGACCCCGACCGATGAGGGCGACGAGTGTATTCTGCCTGTCGTTCCTCTCTTTGAAACCGACATACTGTCAGACAAAAGTAACCAGGCTTACCGTGAGTTGATCGGGGCAGAGGGATTTTTCACCTTTTTCCGTGAAGCAACCCCTATTGATATTATAGAGTCGACCCGAATCGGCTCCCGCCCAGCCCGCAGAAGCGGTAAAACAAGCCTTGATGACCTGCGCGCCATCCCCCGGGTTTTCAGTTGGAACCAGGCACGCTTCTCCATTTCAGGCTGGTACGGAGTTGGCTCCGCCCTTGAATATCTGCAGACAAGCGCACCGAAAACCTTCGAGGAGATCCGCACCCGCAGCTACGCATGGCCACCAATTCGCTACATCATCAGCAATGCCGACACCAGCCTGGCATCAGCCAACCTGCATATCATGCGACAATACGCCTCTCTCGTCAGTGATATCGACATAAGGGAACGAATTCTCGGCCTGATTGAAGCCGAATACCACCGGACAAAAACAGTGATTGATCTGCTTTTTGCCAAACCGCTTGAAGCCCAGCGTCTCAATGTCAATAAATTCATAGCACTCCGTCAGGAGGGGCTTGACAGGCTGCACCTGCAACAAATCAAGCTGCTCAGGCAATGGAGGGAGCTACAGCATTCAGGAAAAAAAGAGGAGAGTGAGAAGCTGCTGATGGAACTCTTTCTGACCGTCAACGCCATTTCGGGAGGATTGCGCACCACGGGATAGGGCGGCAATGGAACAATTGAGAATGAACAATGGACAACGGAGAGTTGAGAATGGGGAATTTGGGGGTTGAACGGGTGGCTGAAAAAAAGAAATATTTACGTATTCTTAATATTTGCCTACATTACGCATAAATACCGAAATAACCCATTTTATCCCCCATGCTCTCAACACTCAACGCGGCAGCACTGATCGGTATTGATGCCCTGAAGGTTACTGTCGAAATCAACGTTACAAACGGAATTCCATCCTTTACGGTGGTTGGTCTGCCCGACAATGCCATCAGGGAGAGCCGTGAGCGAATAATGACCGCAATCAGAAACTCCGGCTTTACCATCCCTCCGAAAAAAATTACCGTGAACCTGGCTCCTGCCGACATAAAAAAGGAGGGAACTGCATTTGATCTTCCGATTGCCATCGGGCTGCTTGGCTCGCTTGATCTTATCAGCAATCGGTTTGAAAACACCCTCATTATGGGTGAACTTGCGCTTGACGGCTCACTGAGGAGAATCAACGGAGCCCTCCCTGTAGCGATGATGGCCGGAAAAGAGCATATAAAGCGGCTGATTGTGCCGATGGCAAATGCGCCCGAGGCGGCTGTAGCCGTATCGGCGTTGAGCTGCTCCACCATTGAGGTCTATGGGGTTGAAACCCTGAATGAGACCGTCGCCCTTATGGGAGGAACAACTCTTTCAAAACCTGTTACCATCAATGTTGCTGAGCTGTTTGAAGGAGAGCAGGAGTACCCTGTTGACTTTGCTGATATCAAAGGGCAGGGAGCAGCAAAAAAAGCGCTTGAAATTGCGGCGGCGGGGGGCCATAATGTTATCATGATCGGCCCTCCAGGAAGCGGTAAAACCATGCTGGCAAAAGGGTTGCCGGGGATTCTGCCGCCACTTGGCTTTGAAGAGTCACTCGAAACCACAAAAATCTACTCGGTAGCAAACCTGCTGGAAAAAGATAAGCCCCTTATGGTAAGGCGACCATTCCGGAGCCCTCACCATACCACCAGCAATGTGGCGCTCATTGGTGGGGGAGCAACCGCAAAACCCGGCGAGGTCAGCCTTGCCCACAACGGTATTCTCTTTCTCGATGAACTGCCTGAATTCAGCCGCAACGCCCTCGAAGTGCTCCGTCAACCTCTTGAAGATCGGGAGGTCATCGTCTCCAGAATTGCCATTACCACAAAATATCCGGCAGGCTTTATGCTGATTGCAGCCATGAACCCCAGCCCTGCGGGCGCGCTGAAAGACCGTGACGGGAATCTGACAGCACCGCCAAGGCAAATTCAGCGCTACCTTTCAAAAATTTCAGGCCCACTGCTTGACCGTATTGATATCCACATCGACGTACCAAAAGTGGATAACTCCAACCTCTTTGCTGTATCAAGCGCCGAAAACTCGGCGACTATTCGCCAGAGAGTAATCGCTGCCCGAGGCATCCAGCAGAAGAGATTTACCTCTGCCACTTCACCAGGAATTTATACCAACGCCCAGATGAGCACAAGGCAAATCAGGAGCTTCTGCCGTCTCGACAAGGAGAGCTCACAGAAACTGATGGATGCCATGAACCGCATGAACCTTTCTGCCCGGGCTCACGACAGAATCCTCAAGGTAAGCCGCACCATCGCCGATCTTGACAACTCTGAACAGATTGCCATGAAACACCTTATCCAGGGCATTCAGTACCGCAACCTTGACAGGGATTTCTGGAGTTTCTGAGCACTGATGCCTCCCCGCATACGTCGAAACAGCTCGTCCGCAAAACATCGAACAAAAAGATGCCCTGCAATATTCCCTGACAAACATAAGAGAATTTTTTCACGCTCTTGCCTATATTTGGCTTCAATTTTAATTTCGGTACCTCCTGTACCAAAAACAGATCAAGGAGACTTTTCATGAAAGAGAGGGGAAAATTCAGATCCGCGCTGCTGCTTGCAGGCTCACTGGTCACCGCAGTGCCAGGCTTTGCCGCAGAGAGTGCTGATACACGCATTAGTCGTCTTGAACGGGAACTTGCTGACCTGAAAACAGCGGTAAACAGCAAAAATGCCACCATTCAGGCACCGACAACAGCCGAGCCGCTCTCCCCTCCCCTGGTTTCAACCGCTTCCGCCACAAAAGTTCAATTCTACGGGTTTACCCGTTTTGATGTTTCTTATGATAGCGGTCAGATCACTCCGGGCAATATCGCCCTCTGGGCTCAACCAAAGATTTCGGGGCAAAATGATGCCGAGTGGAACCTGACTGCAGGCGCAACCCGACTCGGGTTAAACCTCAGCGGCCCCGACACCGAGAACATCAAGCTAACAGGCAACATTGAATTCGATTTCCTTACCAGCGTTTCGACTGAAAATAATCAGGTGCCCCGCTTGCGTCATGGCTACCTCAAGGCGGTTTGGCCTGCTTCCGATGTAAGCATCATCGCCGGGCAGACATGGGATATCATCTCGTCATTGATCCCTTTTGTGGATGACCCGGCGATTATGTGGGATGCCGGCAATATCGGGGCACGCCATCCGCAGGTACGCGTTACCAAAGGATTTTGGGCCGGTGAAAAAGGGCGTATTGAAGTGGCTGCGGCAGCATCAAGAACGATCGGAGAGAAAAACACTGTCGGGATTGTAGCGACGGATCCGGGAAAAGATGCTGCCATACCCACCATTCAGGGAAGAATTGCATATTCAGCACCATTTCTGGTAAAAAAACAGCCTGCAACGATTGGAATCTCGGGCCATTATGGCCAGGAGGAGTGGGATACCGACAACATCGGCAATCACAAGAGGCTTGAATCCTGGTCGTGCAATCTTGAACTTACCATGCCCATCTGCCCAAAAACGACCGTTGCCGGGGAATACTTTACCGGCTCCAACCTTGATGATTACTGGGGAGGGGTGTCACAGGGAGTAAATAACAGTTCGATAGTTGATCTCAGGGAAATCCGATCCACTGGCGGTTGGGCTGCACTCAGGTTCAATGCAGACCCATCAACCTCTTTCAGCTTCGGAGCAGGCATAGACAACCCGAATGATGATGATCTAAAAACTCTTACGACTAATCCACGCTTAAGGAACCAGACAATCTTTGCGAGTGTCGTCAACAAAATAACACCGAGCTTGATCCTTGGCTTCCAACTCTCAACGTGGAAAACCGACTACAAGGATACTGGTGAAAGCAATGCGCTCCGTGCCCAAAGTTCATTGACCTATAGATTTTAGGCCACCCCATTGACGAAATGGGGCAGACTTAACATGGCAAAAACCAACAAAAAGGGCTCCCTGAAAAGAGAGCCCTTTTTGTGTACAGAAGAGGCTGTAACCTCCACACAAAATTATGACTAACCGGTAAAGTCAAAAGATCTGCAAAAACAAAAAAACACCTCATCAACGAACGTCAAGGAGAGCATTATATCAGTTAATAATGATTTCACCTGGCATCACCGCAAGGATATGAAGCTGGCCCGAACTCATCAGCATCTCATAGAAGAGCTGCATGGATGAAAATTGCTGCCGGGGAAGCATCTCGTGCATGAGCTGTTTTTTTATGGCAACCACCACTCTTTCGGAGAAACTGGCGCTTTTTCCAGCCAGAAGTGATTCAAACCAGCTCTTCTGCACCGGATAGAGCAGAATCTCAGGCTTTTTCGTGGCATCAATTTTCGCAAGAAGCTGCGCAGCCTGAATGGCGTCAAAAAATCCTCCCATACGATCAACCAGACCTGCCGTCAGCGCACGGCTCCCTGTCCAGACCCGTCCACCGGCAACAGCATCAACATCGGCAACCGTCATCTTGCGTGATATTGCAACCTTGCCAATAAAATCATCATACACCTCACCCGAGGCCACAAGAAATTTATTGTACGCCTCACCCTCGAGTGGCTTGAAGGGTGTATTGGCATCAGCGTAACGACCCCGGGTCACAACAGTACGCTTCAGACCAATGTTGTCGGCAAGGCCACTGATATTGGGCTTCAGGGCGTAGACCCCGATGGAGCCGGTGATGGTGAGCGGGTGGGCAACAATAGTTTTTCCGGCAAGCGCTGCCATATAACCTCCTGAGGCAGCAACACCCGACATGGAAACCACAAGCGGTTTTTTTACCGCCGCAGAATCGAGCATCTGCAACATATCCGCTGACGCAAGGGCATCACCACCGGGGCTGTCAATACGAAGCACAATAGCCTTGACCTTTTTGTTCTCCAGAGCGGCATCAAGGGAGCGTTGCAGTGTCTCCACATCAATACCCTCTCCCAGCTCTCCAAGAGAACGAACAATCGTGCCCGACATGGTAATAACGGCAACAGCCTCATCCGTGGTGGAGTTCCGTGGCCACGGAACCGCAGCACGATACTCGGCAGCGCTGACATAGGCATCATTGTCACTGCTCAGCTCTTTTCCTGTTATTTTTTTGGTCAGGGCACGCTGTAACTCCCATGATGAGGCGATACCATCAACCAGCCCGAGAACTTTGGCCCTGTTGGCCGAAAGCAGCGCCTCATCGTTGATAATTGCCTCGAAAAAGCTTTTTGTGATGTTCCGTCGATTCGACACAGAGGTGAGATAATCACTGTAAACCTCATCGAGCAAGGCATTTATCTGTTCGAAATACTCTTTGCTTGCACCGGTTCTCACATAAGGCTCAATACCGCTCTTGTACTTTTTCCACTGCGCAGCCTGAACCTTAACACCAATCTTTCCCAGTGGCGTGGTATAAAAAAGAGACTCCGCCTTCAGGCCATCAAGCAGCAGTGAACCGCCCCGTTCAACAATAATGGAGTCACAAGCCGTTGCAAGGAGATAATCACTGTCTTCGGCAGAGTGAAGCAGTGCGGTGACCCTCTTCCCCCCCTTGCGTACCTTTTCAACGGCACCACGCAATTCGGCAACCTTTGCAGGGCTGCTCCTGAGCCCCTCAATATCAAGCAGCACCTCCCTGACCCGTTCATCAGTCACCGCGTGATCAAGCACAAAAAGAATCTCCTGAAGAGAGAGTGGCCCCCGCGATGGCATGAACGGCAGGGATGAGCTTTCGTTACGGATCTCATCGACCTCACCTCCAAGAGGCAGTACCAGCACAAAACGGTCGGGAATTGAGTGGGATGAGCGAAACGCAAAGAAAAGTCCAACCGCAATCAGCAGAGGAACGATAAGCAGGGTAAGGCAACCGTTACGGAAACATCCTTGTCGCATTAATGGCATAGTGGTATTATTCATAAAGGAGGCAGGCTACCTGGTGGCCATTGTTCTGCCGCTCCTGAAGTTTGGGTATCCGTTGTTTGCACTCGGCTGTCGCAACCGGGCATCGCGGATGAAACGGGCATCCAGAGGGCATATTCAGTGGGCCAGGCAAATCACCATTCAATAAAATTCTCTCTTTTTTTGCTCCAAACTCAGGATTTGGAATTGCCGAGAGAAGCGCCCTGGTATAGGGATGTTCCGGATTGGCATAGAGCTCCGTCGAATCCGCAATTTCAACAATCTTGCCAAGATACATGACGGCAACCCTGTCAGAAATATATTCAACAACCGACAGGTCATGGGCGATAAACAGATAGGTCAACCCCATATCGCGCTGTAGATCTTTGAGAAGATTGATAATCTGCGACTGAATGGAGACATCAAGCGCGGAGACCGGCTCATCACAAATAATAAATTTCGGCTTGACGGCAAGCGCCCGCGCAATACCGATCCGCTGCCGTTGCCCGCCTGAAAACTCATGCGGATAACGGTTTATATAATCCCTGTTCAACCCGACCACATCAAGCAGCTCCACAATCCGCTTTCGAGCAGCCTCTCCACGGGCCAGACTATGCACCAGCAACACCTCTTCAAGCGTCTGCCCAACCGTCAAACGAGGGTTCAGCGATCCAAAAGGATCCTGAAAAATCATCTGCATCTCTTTGCGAAGCGAACGGAACTCACGATTGCCAATCCCTGAAATCTCCCGCCCTTCAAAGGCAACTTTGCCAGTCACAACAGGGCTACCAAGGCGAATCAGCGCTCGCCCGAGGGTGGTTTTACCACAACCCGACTCACCAACCAAGCCAAGCGTCTCACCCTTGTAGACGTTAAATGAGACACCATTCACCACGGGCACAGGAAGAGACCCGCCCATAATCCCGCTCTTTTTGCCGGAAAAACAAACCCGCAGGTCGTTGACCGACAGTAACTCCACCTGATCCTTCATCTGCTGCTGGACGCTGTTTATCGTACTTTTATTATTATACTAAAACCATTGTGAATCTGCATAACAAACCTTTTTTCAGGAACATCATCTCCTTTGCACACTGAACCGTCAAATACAGGAACACTTTACGTTGTTGCAACGCCTCTCGGCAATCTCGAAGACATTACCCTGAGAGCAATAAAAGTACTGAAAAAGGTTGGTGCTATCGCCTGTGAAGATACGCGACGCGCATCAATTCTCTTGAACCATCTTGAAATTTCAGGCAAAAAACTGATCAGCTACCACAACTACAACGAACCAAGAGCGATCGGGCAAATTCTTGCACTGCTTGAGGAGGGAGCCGATGTTGCACTTATTACCGACGCAGGAACTCCGGTGGTCAGCGATCCGGGGTACGCCCTGCTGCACGCGCTGCATGAACGGCAATTCCCTGTGATTCCTGTTCCTGGAGCAAGTGCGCTTACGACGGCCCTTTCGGTCTGTCCGCTCCCTGTCAACAACTTCTTTTTTGCAGGCTTTCTTCCCCACAAAAAAGGGCGAAAAAGTCGCATCGAATATCTTGCCGGACTCCAGGTCTCTTTTGTTGTGTACGAATCGCCATACAGGATTATCAAGTTCCTTGACGAAGTGAGCCATCTTTTGCCTGACGCACAAATTTTCGTTGGACGAGAGATGACAAAAATGTACGAAGAGTATCTTACCGGAACAATTGATGAGATACGCCAACAACTTGCCGACGGCAAAACAAGAGGAGAGTTTGTTGTCATCGTCCATCCATCAGGAAAAAAAACAATCAAATCAGAAGAGAACCATGCAGATCATCACTGAACCCGGCCAGATGCAGGCTATCGCTGAAAAGTTGCGCCTCAACCGTCAGCTTATTGGTGTCGTTATGACCATGGGGGCGCTTCACGAAGGGCATCTCAGCCTTGTCAAACTGGCCCGGGAGAGCGCAGGAACCGTCATTCTCACCATTTTTGTTAACCCGATACAGTTTGGCCCAACCGAAGATCTCCACCGTTATCCAAGACCTTTTGAACAGGATGTCGCTCTTGCCCAATCGGCTGGAGTCGATTACCTCTTTGCCCCGGCAGTGAGCAGTATCTACCCCGATCACTACCATACCACACTGCAGTGCGGCGCTCTCGCTGAACAATTTGAAGGAGTACAAAGGCCAGGCCATTTCAACGGCATGGCAACCGTTGTGACCAAATTGTTCAATATCACAAAACCGCACAGGGCAATCTTCGGGGAAAAGGATGCGCAGCAACTCGCCATAATCCGTCAGATTGTCGCAGACCTCAATCTCGATATTACCATCGTTCCGGCTCCCATTGTCAGGGAAGAGAATGGGCTTGCGGTCAGTTCAAGAAATGTCTACCTCTCCAGCCAGGAGCGCAGCACGGCAGGCATCCTTTACCGGGGAATTTGTTATGCAGAACAACGTCTTGCTGAACAGGAGAGCGACCTTCATGCTGTCGCGGCAGAGGTTAAAGAGATGATCGACTCAGAGCCTGGCTGCCGTACAGATTACGTCGGTTTTGTCAATGAAGAGAGATTTGAGCTGGCAGAACGCGCCGAACAAGGCAAAGAGTACCGGCTGCTCATCGCCGCATACTGTGGCTCTGTCCGGCTGATCGACAACAGCAGGATTCGCGCACAGGGGCAAGCCAAGTAACAATGTGCCGGAAGATATTTTTTATGTTATATTACCGAACTTGTTTATTGCTTGAGAACACCGGGCAGCATTTTTATCACTCTTTACAACACGATTTCCATGATTGTTAACAAAGCAATTGATCTTGGCCAGGGCAAAATAATCTCGATTGAGACCGGCAAAATGGCAAAACAGGCTGATGGCGCTGTGGTTGTCCGCCTTGGCGATACGATGGTGATTGCGACGGTTGTATCAAGCAAAAAGACTCCTCCACCAAATCAGGACTTTTTCCCTCTCCAGGTGGAGTACCGCGAAAAATATTCGGCTGCAGGCAAGTTTCCCGGAGGTTTTTTCAAGCGCGAAAGCCGCCCGTCAGAAAAAGAGATTCTTTCAGCAAGACTGATCGACCGTGCGCTCAGGCCACTCTTTCCTGACGGCTACCTCTATGAAACCCAGATCATCGTCACCGTTATCTCTTCCGACCAGATCAATGATGCTGACGTACTTGGCGGCCTGGCCGCTTCAGCCGCCATCATGGTTTCCGACATTCCTTTCCAGAATCCGATGTCGGAGGTGAGAGTGGGCAGAATCAACGGCTTCTATATCATCAACCCTGACATCAATGAGTTGCTGGAGAGTGATATTGATATCTGCATTGGCGGCACCAATGATACCATCTGCATGCTTGAGGGTGAGATGAAAGAGATCTCCGAAGCTGAGATGCTTGAGGCGATACAGTTTGGCCATACAGCCATCAAAAAGCTCTGTGCCCTTCAAAGCGAAATTGCGGCAGAAGTGGCAAAACCGCAGCGCCCCTTTACCCCAATGGCCATACCTGCGAAACTCACCGAGGTCGTTCGTGAACTCTGCGAAACCCGCCTCAAGGAGTTGGCCTACACCCCGCTTGCAAAAGAGGCACGTGCAGACCAGACCGCCCTTATCTACCGCGAAATCATTGCATCAACCATTGAACACTTCAAGTCGATTTTCAGCAGCGAAGAGATTGCGGCTGATCCGCTCAAAGCGCTCTGTGTGAACCACCATATTATAGAGGAGCAGATTCATGCCGTCGAAAAAAGAGTGATGCGCCACATGATTCTTGATGACGCAAAACGACTTGACGGCAGAGCGCTCGACCAGGTACGCCCTATCAGTATTGAACTTGGCATCATCCCGAGAGCACACGGTTCAGCCCTCTTCACCAGAGGCGAAACCCAGGCGCTTGTCACCATCACCCTCGGCACCAAAAAAGATGCACAATCGGTTGATACACTCACCGACAGTGCCGACAAAACATTTTTCCTCCACTACAACTTCCCGCCCTTCAGCGTTGGTGAGTGCGGAAGGCTTGGCAGCATCGGACGCCGGGAGATTGGCCACGGAAATCTTGCCGAACGCTCCATCAAGATGGTTGCCCCTTCACAGGAGGAGTTCCCCTACACCATCCGCATCGTGTCGGATATTCTTGAATCGAACGGCTCCTCATCGATGGCTTCGGTCTGCGGTGGAACGCTCGCCCTCATGGACGGTGGCGTGCCCATCAAAAAACCGGTATCCGGTATCGCCATGGGGTTGATTAAAGAGGGTTCCTCTTATGCAGTGCTCTCCGATATTCTTGGTAACGAAGATCACCTTGGGGATATGGATTTCAAGGTATCAGGCACCAAAGAGGGCATTACCGCCTGCCAGATGGACATCAAGATTGACGGGCTTGACTATCATATTCTTGAAACCGCTCTTGAGCAGGCACGCAAAGGACGGCTTCACATTCTCGGAGAGATGGAGAAGGCAATCTCCTCGACCCGAAGTGAACTTGCCAATTTTGCTCCAAAACTGACCACCATCAAGGTGCCTGTTGACTGTATCGGTATGATTATCGGCAAGGGTGGAGAGACCATCCGCAGCATTACCGAAGAGACCGGTGCCGAAATCAATATTGCCGACGACGGAACCGTCACGATTGCCTGCTCAAGCAGTGAGGGCACCAACGCAGCGCTGGCCACCATCAAAAGCCTTACCGCCAAACCTGAGGTCGGCACCATCTATATTGGCAAAGTGCGCGATATTCGTGATGAGCTTGGCGCTTTTGTGGAATTCCTTCCCAAAACAGATGGCCTGGTACACATCTCCGAGATTTCAAGCACAACAAGAGTGACAAAGGTGAGCGATCACCTGAAGATTGGCGAGAAAATCAAGGTAAAGCTGGTGGATGTCCGCAAGGATCCCCGCACCGGCAAGACCAAGTTTGCGCTCTCCATCAAGGCTGTTGACCAGGAGAAACCCAAAGAGAGCAGCACAGAGAGTAACTGAACACCTCAAAACTGAAAGCAAGGCAGTACGGTATGGACGGTACTGCCTTTTTTATTTCACCCGGTCAATGCAAATCAAGAGGCTGGCCTCGAAACACTGTCTAAACGGACAAGTGCCAAGCAATTCCGGCGACCACTCAATTGACGGATCCGGCGTAAGTGGAGCCCATGAACACTCTCTCCAACCGTCGACACCTTTGTGTAATATCCCTGAAGTTTCCGTTTCATACATGGAGGCTTTATTCTAAAATAAGATCAATAGTTATTTTACAATAACCACTGAAGTTAAAATCGATTATCTTTTGCACATCAAACCCGCATCACCAGTTAACACCGATTTCCCTTTTTTGCCGTAACGTTATTCTCTATAACAAGTTGACTGCAACAAAATTACGTTTCAACCATAAAAATAAACCCCTTATTGAAACTCCATGAGGCAAACGAGCGAAAATGATCCTGCAATCCAGCCGGGAACGCTCTCCAGTCACCTCTGGGAGGCGGCCAATATCCTGCGGGGACCGGTTGATGCCGCTGATTTCAAAACGTACATTTTTCCACTCCTGTTTTTCAAGCGACTCTCTGATGTCTATGATGAAGAGCTGGCTGTTGCTCTTGAAGAGTCAAATGGTGACCTCAATTTTGCACAATTCCCGGAGAACCATCGCTTTCAGGTGCCCGAAGAGTGCCACTGGAACGACGTTCGCTCCAGAAGCACCAACATCGGCCATGCACTCCAGAAAGCCATGCGCAGCATTGAGCAGGCCAACCCGGATACCCTTCACGGAATTTTTGGTGATGCCCAATGGAGCAACAAGGAGCGCCTCTCTGACGCCCTTCTCAAAGATCTGATCGAGCACTTTTCATCTCTCAATCTCGGCAACGAACATTGCAGAACCGATATTCTTGGTCAATCCTACGAATACCTGATCAAAAAATTTGCCGATCTCACCAACAAGAAAGCGGGAGAGTTTTACACACCCCGTTCTGTGGTCGCGCTTTTGGTGCGCATTCTGGCGCCTGAAGCTGGAGAGAGCGTCTACGACCCCGCCTGCGGTACCGGTGGAATGCTGCTTGAAGCGCTGCACCTCGTCAAAGAGCAAGGCGGCGACGAAAAACTGATGCTCGGCAAGCTCTACGGTCAGGAAAAGAACCTCACCACCTCTGCCATTGCCCGCATGAACCTCTTCCTCCACGGTGCTGAAGATTTTCATATTGAACGCGGCGACACCTTGCGCCAACCCGCCTTCTATTCCGGCGACAGCCTTGCCACGTTCGACTGCGTCATTGCAAATCCTCCCTTTTCGCTCGACCGATGGGGTGAGGATGCTTGGACGAACGACCCTTACGGGCGCGACTTTGCCGGGCTGCCACCCGCAAAATCAGGCGACTTCGCATGGGTGCAGCACATGATCAAGTCGATGGCTCCAAAAAAGGGGCGCATGGCGGTGGTGCTGCCTCATGGCGTGCTCTTCCGCATGTCGAAAGAGGGGAAAATCCGCCGCAAACTGGTGGAGATGGACAAGCTCGAAGCGGTCATTGGCCTTGGCTCCAACCTCTTTTACGGTACCGGTCTGGCCGCCTGCACGCTGGTTTTTCGTGACACCAAACCCTGGGAGCATCGTCAGAAGATTCTCTTCATTGATGCCTCCCGAGAGTTCAAAACCTGCCGGGCGCAGAACGAGCTGCTGGCAGAACATGTCACCAACATCCACCGCTGGTATCATGACTTTCAGGATGTCGAGGGAATTTGCCGGGTTGTTACCCTCGACGAAATTCGGGAGAACGATTTCAACCTGAACATTCCGCGCTATGTTGCACCTCTCATAGAAGAGGAAACCCTGACCGTTGAACAAGCCATGAAGAATCTCAAGCTCTCGCTCGCTGCCGCCTGGGCTGCCGAAGATCATCTCAAAGAGCTGCTGATTCGGGAGGGTTTGCTGTGAACAAAAAAAGAACCCTCTCCCTGTCGGAGCTCGAATCCTACCTCTGGGGCGCCGCATCCCTCCTGCGTGGCTATATCGACGCCGGAGATTACAAGCAGTTCATCTTCCCCCTGCTTTTCTACAAACGCCTCTGCGACGTTCATGACGAAGAGAGCGCCGAGGCACTGGAACTCTCCCGGCGGCGACCAGCGCTATGCCGAACTGCCGGAGCAACACCGTTTCCAGATTCCCGCCGAGGCCCACTGGCAGGTCACCCGCACCAGGGTACACAATGTCGGCAAGTCGATCCAGAGCGCATTGCGAGAGATCGAGAGCGCCAATCAGGAGACCCTCTACGGAGTCTTCGGTGATGCCCAATGGAGCAACAAAGAGCGTTTGGCGGACCATACGCTGCGTGAAATGATAGAGCCTTTCAGCTCGCAAACCCTCTCACTCTTCAACTGCCCCGAAGATGAACTCGGTATCGGCTACGAGTTCCTCATCAAAAAATTTGCCGACGACTCCGGCCACACCGCAGCAGAGTTCTACACCAATCGAACAGTGGTTCACCTGATGACCGAAATGCTTGAGCCCAAACAGGGAGAGTCAATCTACGACCCCACCTGCGGCTCAGCCGGTATGCTGCTCTCAGCCGTCATGCACCTGAAACGCCAGAATAAAGAGTGGCGCAATCTCCGCCTCTTTGGACAGGAACGCAACCTGCTCACCTCGGCGATTGGTCGGATGAACCTCTTCCTCCACGGAATTGAGGACTTCCGTATTGTGCGCGATGACACCCTTGCCAATCCCCTTTTTGTTGAGGGCGACAGCCTGATGCAGTTTGATGTGGTGCTTGCCAATCCTCCCTACTCCATCAAGCAGTGGGATCGAAGCGCCTGGGCGGCCGATCCCTGGGGACGGAACATCTACGGCACCCCCTCGCAGGGCCGCGCCGATTATGCCTTCTGGCAGCACATTATCAAGAGCATGAACAGCAGCTCAGGCCGATGCGCCATCCTTTTTCCCCACGGTGTCCTCTTCCGCAACGAAGAGTCGGCCATGCGCGAAAAGCTCGTTGCTCATGATGTGGTAGAGTGCGTGCTGGGCCTGGGCCCCAACCTCTTTTACAACTCCCCGATGGAGGCATGCATCGTCATCTGCCGCATGAACAAGCCAAAAGAGCGCCGAAACAAGGTGCTTTTCATCAACGCCATCAACGAAGTGACCCGCGAACGGGCGCAAAGCTTTTTGACGGATGAACACATCGAGCGCGTTGTCGCCGCATGGCACACCTTTACCGATGAGGATGGCTTTGCCCGCGTGGCCACCAATGAGGAGATTCGCGAAAAAGGGAGCAATCTCAGTATTCCGCTCTACGTGCGAACAGCCAGCAAACAGCAACTGACGCTCTCAGAACAGCCCGGCACCTACGGTCAGGACACCTTGAAACAGGCAATTGCCGAGTGGCAGGAGAGTTCGATTGCTTTGCGGGAGTCTATGAATGGACTTTTCGAGGTGCTCGGCAATCAATAACGACCAGTATCCTCAAAAAACACGTTCATCTGGACACCAAGAGCTGACGCATACTGCGAAATGTCACCAATTTTTAACTGTGCATCATTACCAGCTTCAATTCTTGATATCTTGCTCGAGTCGCACCCCATGCTCCTCGATAGCTCTTTTTGTGATACGCCTTTTCTCAATCTGAGCCGTAAAAGATTGTTCACGATTTGGCTGTTGTCAATCTCATCCTGTACAAGATTTTTAACCGTATCATCCACAGCAAGAAACGCCGCAGCTTCCGATACCGATTTAAACCTCATCTTCTCAGCCATTATTCTATCCCCTATTATTTTTAGCAAAGATTGATCACCCACGAGGCGACCTTTATTATCATTATGACAGGGCAATGATAATCCTCCGATACTTACCGATACCATTGTGATAAATCTCCTCAAAGCTGTCGAACGGTTGCACAAATGCCATCATTGCAGGATTTAACCACATAATAGCTTCAAGTGCATCAGTGTGTTGACGTTGAAGATCGCACCAGTGCCAGATTGGTTCATGATGAAATATTCTGTTTCTGAGTGTTCGAACGCGGTTGAGACGTTTGGAGAGATTCTTTCTGATTCTGATGTGGCGGGGCATACCGGGTACAACCGGCTTCAGTAACCACGGCCAGAGAATTTTTTCATATCGCACGTCAAATAGGCTTGTCCAAAAGCCGAAGGTTAATTCCGGGATTATCCTTCCCGCATCGAGTGGCTTTTTGCATTTTACAAGAGTATTTTTTGCCTCTTGAACTTTGTTCATTTCCTGCGGGGAGAGTACACCGGGCAGATCAAACCATCTATCAGTTTTGAAATGTGCTGTGGCAGCATCATGAACACTGTTTCGGAGGCTGACTTCCAGGCACTGAAGCGGCGTATAAAGGCTCTCGGATAACGCCATGTTCCAAGCATAATGCGCAAACAGCTCTGCATCGTCGTTGCTGGAACCATGTTGACAATAGGCATCGAGTCGTTCATGCGAAATTGCCCGGCGAAGCTGATCTGAAAAATTTACTTGCATCTGCCATCCGTAAAAACTATATTTTTGTGCAGTCCCCGGAGAAATCCTCTCCCGACCTCGAGTCGGTGACGATCCCGGGGTTTTTTATTTTCCCTGCTCTGCTCTACACCGCAAGCGAACTCTTTTCTTACCCCTGCGAAGCCTTAATCTACTTCAACTTCCACAATTTCCATTTTTTCCTGGATTTTACCAACCGCCCGCCACAGGCCATCTGCCGCACAAACCGCCGTTATCCCGGCAAAAGCCACGGCCTGATAGTCGATTATCTCGGCATTTTTGATGACGTTGCAACCGCGCTCGATTTCGATGACAAAGCGGTACAGCGGGTTATCACCAACCTGGATGAGCTTAAACAAGAGCTGCCAGCACAGGTAGAAAAATGCCTGCTGTTTTTTCCCGGAGTAGATCGCTCCGTTGGTGGTTACGAAGGGTTGATTGCCGCTCAGGATTGCCTGCCTGATAACGACACTCGCGACAAATTTGCGGCAGAATACTCTGTGCTCTCCAGACTTTGGGAAGCGTTGTCGCCCGACCAAGCTCTCGAAGCTTATGAGGCCGATTACAAGTGGCTGACTCAGGTGTATGAATCGGTAAAACCGCCGAGCGGGAATGGCAAACTGCTCTGGCACGCCCTTGGAGCCAAAACGATTGAACTGGTGCACGAAAATGTGCATCTGCAAACGCTTCGTGACGATCTCGATACGCTGGTAATGGATGCCGATGTGCTGGAAAGTTTGCTCGAATCGAGGGAGCCCGGCAAAAAGTCAAAAGAGATTGAGATCAAGCTCATTGCCCGCTTGCGCAAGCACAAAAACAACCCGATTTTTATTGCATTGGGCGAGAGGCTTGAAAAACTCAAAGAAAAACATGAGCAGGGGTTGCTCCACAGCCTCGACTTTTTGAAAGAGCTGCTGATGCTCGCAAAGGATGTGTTACTGGCCGAGAAAGAGGTCACTCCTCCAAATGAGCAAAGCAAGGCAAAAGCGGCTCTGACCGAGCTCCTGGCAGAGGTGAAAAATGTAATGATGCCGATCGTCGTTGAGCGAATCGTGACCGACATCGACGAAATTGTCCGTCTGGTTCGTTTTCCGGGATGGCAAAGCACCAAAGCGGGAGAGCGTGAAGTGCAAAGGGCGCTCCGCAAGGTGATTTACGTGAAATACCAGATCAAAGACCAAGACTTGTTTGACAAGGCTTATGGCTATATCCGGCAGTACTATTGACAGGTCGAAAGCAATGAGAATGGAGCTGGTATTGAGTTTCGGGCCCCCACAAACAGAAAGCCCGCAAGCACTAAACTTGCGGGCTTTCTGTACAGCAGTGTGGACGATACGAGCAGATCGGGCGCATTACCGAAAAGTTGGTCAAGAAAATCATGGAAAAGTGAAGCCGGAACACAAAAAAAACGGCGACTGGCCGGGGGATCGTGATGGGATACTTTATAAAAATGAAGACTCCCCGCCGCAAGCAGTGAGGAATTGAACCCTGAGAGATTAAAATGGCCTTGGTCAGGGCTTGTTTTATTGTATTCAAAAGGAAACGTTGTAGTTTACGAATACTTTCGTACAAACACCCGATTTTAGCTCATGGCTCTTAAACCTCAAAGATAGAACCGCTAAATATCGAATCTTGGCTCGGCTAAAAAATGCCATGTTTGGCAACTTTGGTAACTGCGCTCCTGTCGGCGAAGGAGTTTCAGAAATAAAGATTGATGTAGGCCAAGGTTATCGAGTGTACTACACCAGAATAGGGGATACGACTTACATCCTGTTGGCGGGTGGAGATAAGTCAACGCAATCAAAAGATATTATCCGGGCAAAAAGACTCTCTAAAGAACTTAAGGAGAATGATTAATGAAACCTGCATGCACTCCATTTGATATAGCTGATTATCTCGACAACGAAGAAGTTATTGAGGGCTATCTTTCTGCTGCGGCAGAATCAGAGAATCCTGATGTATTTATTTCCGCTATAGGAGACGTTGCAAAAGCTCGTGGAATGACTGAAATAGCAAAAGAAACAGGGCTGGGCCGCGAAAGCCTCTATAAGGCGTTGAGATTAGGATCGCACCCTCGGTTTGAAACGATCAGAACCGTGCTACACGCACTCGGAGTTAAGATTGTCGTAAAATCGAACCAAGCTTAAAAAAAGCTCCCCATTACTGAGGAGCTTAATGCAAATGCCCGTCGGCGGACAAGATTCTGGTGCATCAGGGGCGCAAAATGCGGGCTGCACTACCCCACGCCTTTCTCTTTGGCTTGACCGGTACACCAATCAACAAGCGCGACCGCAATACCTTCGGCTGAAAAAAGAGCTGCCAGCACAGGTAGAAAAATGCCTGCTGTTTTTTCCCGGAGTGGATCGCTCCGTTGGCAGTTATGAAGGCTTGATTGCTGCTCAGGATTGCCTGCCTGACAACGACACTCGCGACATATTTGCGGCCTCGTACAGCAAACTCTTGAAACACCGCAACAATTTTAAACAGAGCTTTTTCAATGACTTCATTGACAGGCAAGAGCCCGTGGATATAGGTGATAAGTCCTTCGAAACCGCTGGCGTGGCGTTTTGCACGGACGTTTCAGTAAAACCCATAACTGCGACAGAAGGGAGCACTGTCCTTTCAGGGCGAAACTACAGGTTCAATTCAGATCATGATACTTTTTAAAGCTGTCCAGAATGATTTCGACACATTTACCATTTCTCAAGAATTTATTTAAGTTGATATTTGCGACAAAACCGACATATTAGGACGAATAACGCGACATTCTGAACAAAATAATGAAGACATCGCTAAAAAACACGACAGTCGATGACTCTCTGATCCTTTATGCAGAACTCAATGATGCTGAGATAAGAGCTGCACAACGGCACCTGAAAACCGGGTTGTTTAAGCGGATTGTCTCTGGCGTTCTCAGCGCCAGCCCTGAAAAGGAGTGGCCAGCAATTATTGCTTTGCACAGAATACGAGTCCTCGCTGCTCTTTTCCCTAGTGCGGTAATCGGCTATCGAAGTGCCTTCAGTGGCGGTATGCCCGTCGATGGCGTGATGCACCTCAGCTACAGCTATAAAAGGGGTGTCGATTTACCGGGATTGCAAGTCGTTCTGGTCAAGGGACACGGTAACGTTCAAGGTGACCAGCCAATGTCAGGACGAAACATATTTTTTCCCTCTCAAGCGCGCATGCTGATGGAAAACCTCACCCAGAGTCGTGGAGCGATCAAAAAAGCTATGGGTCGTATTGCCGTCGAAGAACGGCTGATCAGTATTTACGAATCGAGAGGCCCTGAGGCTCTCAACCGCATCAGGGATGAAGCTCGCACTATTGCCGCCACCCTGGAGTTTGAGAAGGAATTCAGCATGTTGCATGACCTCATCGGAAGCATTCTCGGAACAATAAGTGCCCAACTCGCCACTGCAGCAGGACAAGCACTGGCCGCAGGCACACCTTTTGACGCTCGGCGTTTGGCCCTTTTTGAAACGTTGGCCGCCACATTGCGAGCAACGCCTCTCATGCAAAAACCATCACCAACCACAACCGGAAGCGCGCGCTTCAATTTTGCGTTTCTGGAGTCCTATTTCAGCAACTTCATCGAGGGAACGGAATTCGATGTCTCTGAAGCACGGCGAATTGTACTTGAAGGGAAAATTATCGACCAACGCCCGAAAGACTCTCACGATATTCTCGGTGTATTCAGGCAGGCCATTGATCCCGGGTGGTCAAACCAGTCGATGGCACCAGGAGAAGCTGTCTTGCATCAGTTGCGGCAGCGCCATCTGGATCTGATGAAAGAACGGCCGGAAGCGGCTCCCGGTGATTTCAAAGACCGTGAGAATTTTGCAGGAAACACGACGTTCGTTTCACCGAGAAACGTACGCGGAACAATGATTGAGGGAAGCAAGCTGTTACCATCGGTTCAACCCGGCATGGCGAGGGCGTTGCTTGCAATGTTCATCGTCTCGGAAGTACATCCATTTATTGATGGAAATGGCCGACTTGCACGCCTCGTCATGAACGCAGAATTGTCTGTTGTCAATGCATGCAGAGTAATTGTCCCAACGTTATTCAGAGAGGAATATCTGGACTGCCTGCGCGTGCTTACACGGCAAGGAAAACCAGAACCATTCATTTCCGCCATGCAGAAAATCCAGCAATGGAGCGCCGCGTTCGACTACACCGATCTGGATCGGGTGATTGACCAGATGAAGGCCTGCAACGCATTCGAAAAATCCCGCAGACAATATCAACTGCTCAACCGTTCCGATTTGGGCGCAGCAACCACATGAATCAATCATGAAAAGCCACGATTTTCTTGACTTTTGACAACCGATTCTGCCCGCCTTGTCTTATCCGTTCACCGTTGAGCCCGTGACCCCAGAACTATGACGCCCTCCCCGAAAACTCTACGTTAGGTCAATCCGTTTTTTTGGAGAGGTCAAATTCTTCCTGTAGCGATCTGATGGAAATTCCTGAGATCACGCATAGGTGGCGCACCAAAAAGCCGGCGGTATTCACGACTGAACTGGGATGGACTCTCATATCCCACATGAAAAGATGCGGTTGCGGCATCGAGATGATCGGTAAGCATCAGTCTCCTTGCTTCCTGAAGCCGTAGACACTTCTGGAACTGCAAGGGGCTCATCGCCGTCAGCGCACGAAAATGATGGTGAAAACTTGATGTGCTCATGCTGGTATACGAGGCAAGATCGTCAATCCGGAGTGGCCTGGTAAAGTTTTCTTTCAGCCACTCTACCGCCCGAGCAATCTGGTGACTCTGACTTCCTGTCTCCAAAATCTGGCGGAGCCGCAATCCCTGATCCCCGACAAGAAGACGGTAATAGATTTCCCGTTGAACAAGCGGAGAGAGAATCGAAATATCAGCTGGTTCGTCAAGCAGATCAATCAATCGCATGAACGCTTCGATCAATGTTGTTGAAACTTCGCTGACAGCAATACCACGACCAGATGAAGGAGCCTTAGGCAACGGAAGATTATTGTCCATGATCATTTGGGCCATCACCTTGAAATCGAGACGTAATGTCAGCCCGAGGTATGGACACCCCTTGCTTGCTTCGATAACCTGTGCAATGACCGGCATCCCAACTGAGGTTATCAGGAAATGATTGGCATCATAACCATAGACTTCATCCCCGAGAATAACCTGTTTGGCTCCTTGGGCGATCAGGCAAATGCTCGGCCCATGGAAATAGCTTGCGGGCTCGGAAGGAGCCTCCCTCCGATACAATGACAATTCAGGAATGGCTGTCGTTTGAAGGCATCCCTCCACAGTCAATCGGGCAATTTTCTTCCTCAAAACCTCCTGCGCAGACTTGATACCGCCGAATTTAAACAACCCCATATCGTCTCTTCCTTGCATGGTTATCCTTACTGTTTCTGCTTCATCGGCAATATCGCCATAAGCTTTAAAATACAACACTTTCCAAGAACATAGAGAGAATCAGGCAAGAATTTAACAGGATCAATCTATCAGTATTTATTCTCTCCTGTGTAGATTAACATGCATGAGAGGGAGGTATCTTGTCTCAAATCGGCAAAAAACTTCAAATCAGGATTAACTGATACAAACGAGGAAACATATATGGATAACTTCACCTTTTTCAACCCGACCAGGATCGAGTTTGGTACCGGAAAAGAGCAACTGATTGGTCAGGTTCTGACCGAATATGGTGTCAAAAAGATTCTGTTTTGTTATGGCAGCGACCGTATCAAGCGGGATGGTCTGTTTGCGATTGTCACAAATAGCCTGAATGAACATGGTGTTCAATTTGTCGAATGCAGTGGAATTGTCAGCAATCCAGTTATCTCCAAGGTCCGCGAAGCTATCACAATGGCCCGTGAACATCAGGTCAATGCTGTTCTGAGCGTGGGGGGCGGGTCAGTCCTGGACAGTGCCAAAGCGATTGCCGCAGGTGCTCTCTACCAGGGTGACGTGTGGGATTTGTTCAGCGGAAAAGGAAGCATCAATGCGGCGCTGCCCGTTTTTGCCATCCTGACGCTGGCAGCCACCGGCAGCGAAATGAACAACGGTGCTGTGGTGACCAACGAAGAAACCAGAGAGAAGTTTTCGATCGGCTCGGTGCATACCTTCCCGAAGGTTTCTATAGTGAACCCCGTCCTGATGCAGACGGTACCGCGAGATTATCTGGTGTATTCCGCCGCCGACATCATTGCCCACTCGATCGAAGGTTACTTCACGGCCTCGGTGCAGCCGAAATTTCACTCACGCATGGCAGAAGCCATTATCAACACCGTGATTGAAACGACGGAGACCCTGTTGAAAAACCCTATGGATTATGATGCCCGTGCCGAGTTCGCCTGGGCCTCCACCCAAGCATTGAATGGCCTGATCTACGCCGGTACTGCTGGTTTCAGTTATCCAAATCACATGATCGAGCACTCGCTGTCGGCCCTCTTTGATGTACCGCACGGTGCCGGATTGTCGGTGATTATCCCCGCCTGGATGAAGTGGTATCACGATCGCAACCCGGAACAATTTGAGCGTTTTGCTCATTACGTTTTCGGAGTAGATACACCCGCGCAAAGTATCGCCGCGCTGGAAAGGTGGTTCGACAAAATCGGCACCCCTACACGCCTGTCACAACTTGGAATTACCGAGGCTGATTTGCCGGCAACCATCGAGAACGTCCTCGGCAACGCGAAGTGGTTCGGCATTGCCGAGATTTACCAGCGCGATGTTGTCACCACCATCCTGCAGAACGCACTTTGATAAATCGAAAGGAAACGCACGGTTTCAATAACACAAAAGAGAATAACGATGCAGAAACGTACACTTGGAAAAAACGGTCTCGAAGTCTCCGCTCTCGGTTTCGGTTGCATGGGTTTGAATTTCGGTGATACCACAGCAGTTACAAAGCAGGATGCCATCAAGCTCATCAGGCATGCGTTTGACAAAGGCGTTACCTTTTTCGATACAGCAGAGGCTTATGGTCCCTTCAGCAATGAAGAGATCGTCGGAGAAGCGCTGGAACCCATGCGCGACAAGGTCGTGATCGCCACGAAATTCGGATTCAGGAACGGTCGCCCTGGCGATGGCCTGGACAGCCGTCCCGGGGGGAGGATCAGGCAGGTAGCCGAAGATTCGCTCAGACGGCTGCGAACCGACTGCATCGATCTGTTTTACCAGCATCGTGTCGATCCCGATGTGCCTATGGAAGATGTCGCCGGTACCGTAAAGGAACTGATAACCGAGGGAATGGTCAGGCATTTCGGGTTGTCCGAGGCAGGTGCCCCAAGTATCCGGAAAGCCCACGCCGTCCAACCGGTCAGCGCCCTGCAGAGCGAATATTCCCTGTTCTGGCGGGAACCGGAAAAGGAGATCTTGCCATTACTGGAAGAACTCGGCATTGGTTTTGTGCCTTTCAGTCCCTTGGGAAAAGGGTACCTCACGGGACAGATCACCAAGGACACCACATTCGGCAAAGATGATTTCCGCAGCATGGTACCGCGATTCACCCCTGAAAATATCGAAGCCAATATCGTGCTGGTGGATATTGTCAGGCAAATTTCCTCTGAGAAAAAGGCAACACCCGCACAGGTCGCCCTGGCATGGCTCCTCGCACAAAAACCGTGGATCGTGCCCATTCCGGGGACCACAAAAATCAGCAGGCTTGAGGAAAACCTGGGAGGGACATCGCTGGAACTGACAAAAAACGATCTTCAGAAAATCGAAAACGCCCTGTCACGGATCACGATTCAGGGTGACCGATATCCAAAACACCTGCAGAAGCTCGTTGGAAAATAGATTTCATCACGAACAGTCTGAACTCCCCGGCATTACCATGAGCGATCGTAAGACAACCATTTAAATAGAAACAGTTATGGAAGAAGTCATTGTCGTCATCGGACCCGGATCGATCGGTCAGGCAATTGCACGACGTGTAAGCACCGGAAAACATGTCGTTCTTGCAGACTTAAAACAGGAACATGCGGACGCTGCGGCACAAAACCTCAGCAATGCCGGCTTTAATGTCAACGCTGAGACGATAGACGTTTCATCGCGTGAATCGGTGGAAGCGCTCGTTAAAAAATCTGCGGTGCTTGGAAATATAGTCGGCTTCGTCCATGCCGCAGGCGTTTCGCCAAGCCAGGCATCGATCGAAATGATCCTGAAGGTCGATCTCTACGGTACCGCCCTGCTGCTGGAGGAATTCGGCAAGGTAATTGCCCCCGGTGGTTCTGGTGTCGTGATTGCGTCACAATCCGACCATCGGCTGCCATGCCTGACTGCAGAACAGAACAAAGCTCTTGCGACGACGCCCGCTGAAAAACTCCTGCAACTGCCGATGCTGCAGCCGGAGAAGATCAAAGATACGCTGCATGCCTATCAGATATCCAAGCGAGGAAATTCGCTGCGCGTCATGGCGGAAGCTGTACGCTGGGGCAAACGGGGCGCACGAATTAACACGATCAGTCCCGGCATCATCATGACGCCGCTTGCCAAAGATGAGCTGACCGGGCCGCGGGGTGAAGGGTATCGGCGCATGATCGATCTCTGTCCGGTCGGCCGGGCAGGAACTCCGGATGAGGTCGCAAATGTGGCGGCCCTCCTTATGGGGCCTGATGGCACCTTTATCACCGGCAGCGATTTCCTGATGGATGGCGGTGTAACAGCCTCCTGGTGGTTTGGTGAACTCGCGACGGAATAAACAAAACAAAAAAAATTCATGCCCATGAACAGCATCCGCAAGTCGGTACTTCTGCTCTCTTCAAGTCCACGAAAAGGAGGTAACTCGGATCTGCTTTGCGACCAGTTCGTTTCAGGTGCGCTGGAAGCAGGACATCATGTTCAGAAGATTTGCCTGAAAGACAAAATCATCAAGTATTGCACGGGATGCGGTACCTGTTTCAACAGGAAAAAAGCCTGTCCGCAAACAGACGATATGGCGGGCATCCTCGACAAGATGATCGCTGCCGACGTCATCGTGATGGCGACACCGGTTTATTTTTATACCATGTGCGCTCAGATGAAAACCCTGATCGACAGAACCTGCGCCCGATACACCGAGATCAGTGACAAAGATTTCTACTTCATCGTCACTGCCGCCGTAAACAGCTCACAGGCACTCCAGAGAACGATCGAGGAGTTCAGGGGATTCACCTCATGCCTCGACGACCCCAGTGAAAAAGGGATCATCTACGGTACCGGTGCCTGGAACATCGGGGATATCAGGCAAAGCAACGCAATGGGGATTGCCTATGAAATGGGCAAAACTGTTTAACCAATAAATGCAAACGATCATAACTCTGAGTGACAAGGCATCGAAATGTCATGAACAGCTGTTCATAAATCATTCATTTTTCAACGAGCACCCGGTTCTTTTTTTTATGCTTTGAACCTTTCGCTGCCCATGCTTCGTGCAACCAGATCTTCCAAGCATTGCTCACATTGAAATAGAAGAAATTTCGTCACAGCAATGAACACAGAAAAACGGACTATTGATAAACAACGATTATGCTCCCACCTCTGGTTTTTCATGACTACTCCGCCATGAATCCGGAGCAATCCAATTGTCCTGAAAAAATCGCTTTGCCCTGAGTGCGTCCACAGTTGGAGATAGAAATACCTGCACCTGCTGCACCACATCGGCAAACGAGGCCGGCAGGTATTCAAGACCAATACGTTTTCTGAAGGCATTCCATTGCACCTGCTTCTCCTCAATGAACTCTCTGGAAAAGATTTCTTTCATCTGGACGAGTGTTGTTCCTCGTTGCGCAAACGTCTGCCTGATGGCTTCTGCGAGACTGGCACCTTCGAAGTCATACTGGCGTGAGAGCATCCAGATATCATAGAAATCTTTCATTCTGCTGTTGAGAATCCCAAGCTTGGCCATCACCTCAAACTTTTCGGCAATCATGCTTTCCCTGCTATAACAATAGAGTTCAGCCTGAGGGAAATTCAGCAATGATGGTAACGATTCCTGTACTGGATCAGGGTAGACCTTGTCTCCAAATCCAATATCAAGCTGAATAGTCAGTCGGGCGGCATCGAGATCACCGCGAAATCGTATGCGCAATCCTTCATAGTCCGCATCTTCCGTTATCGGCTCAACGGTGATTGATTCCGGATCGAAAACGATCCCGTCTCCTTGTTTTTCAACGGCTAAAACCTGACGGATAATGGTCGTGATACTCTCCGGGGCATTTCCTGTTTTGCCGAGCATATCGATATCCATTGTCGGTCTTGCCAAGGGAGCATGCCAGACCCTGAGCAACAATGCCCCCTTGAGAACAAAACAATCTGCGAATGAGGAAACCGACAGACGATAGAGAAAGCGCTCCATGGCATAGTATTGCAACAGCTCCTGAAAAGGCCTGTTTTCCTGTCGCACCTTGTTCAACAGCCGTTGCCTGACCGAGGCTCCGATATTTTTGATCGCTTTTGCGGCTCACAGCGTTGCCTCCAGATATGGTTTCATGACCGAGGCAACACGGCACACCTCTGCATACTGCATGAGTGCATGCAGATTCTGTTTCATTCTCTGCCGATACAGTTTGAGCGCTTCGAGCACGATATCCATTCCAATCCTGTTTCGGAATTTGAAGCAGTCGACAAGCGTCTTTTCTGGACTGTAGATCTTCACCGGAACACCATCGAGCTGATGCGTTTCAATACCGACCTTAAAACAAGAGGGTGAAAACCGGAAAACCGTAACCGGAGGATACTCGATTCTTGGTTGTTCAGCACCTTTTTCAAGCGCAAGAGATACGCTGTGTGGAACCTGAGTGGTCATCTCGTGAAAGGAGAGTGCCGAAACCAGGCAAAGTACACCATTCGGAACCCTCAGTGCAACGGTCACAAGATCAGGATATTCGAGCTGTTTCCGCCCTTTGAGTTGGTAAATGCCTCGAGAAAGCTCTTCAAGCTCACCACTGTCACGAAGACTGTAAATCGTTCGGGGATGAACACCAAGACTGATCGCTTCCCGGGTACGGATGAGGCCCCCCTGGGCAAGAATAAGAGCTTTGGCCTTATCTGCAACTGTACTTTGTTGTGACATTTTTCATACGGATAGAAATACCATACATTATGCATAAGTATAGGTATATTTATCCTAACCAACAATAGACCAGAGACGTATCGAAAAAGGCTCAGGGAAATTTTCACACCTCCTTCCTCAACCTTTGAGCGACCTTTGAGCCGTTCACTGCAAATTACCTGAACTGGCTGAACGACATTGTATTGTTATTGCGAAACCGTATCATTACAAATGGAGCCAAGGTCTCCCGTCACAGTATCATGAACCTCAACTTTAAGCACTGATGCTTTTCAGAGTCATGTCCGACATCCATAACGAGTTCTGTCGAGAAGAGAGCAGCGAGGACTGGCAGGTTCCAGAACTTGCCGAAGACAATGAATCCGTACTCATCCTTGCTGGAGATATCGGACTGCTGAGCAGAAAACAGACATGGTTCGGCTTTCTTTCGCAGTGCTCAAAGCAGTTCAGGGCTGTTTTTGTCATTGAGGGCAATCATGAATGGTATCACGGCAACATCGAGAAGCACTCCTGGCCGAACGCCATCGCCGAGCATGGATTTCACAACGTACATACCGCTCCGCTCATTTTGGAGGAGCAAAAAATCGCCATCATCGGTACAACGCTCTGGACAGACTTTTTTGGCGGCAACCCCATCGCCATGTTCGATGTCAGTCAGGGCCTCTATGACTATCGCCTGATAAAAGTCGGAGCCGATTATCACCGGTTACGGCCAGAGTACCTTCTTGCTCTTCATCACAAACAGAAAAAAAGGCTTTTTGAAGATGTCGATCACTATACGAAACTCGGATATACCTTGATTGTGGTCACCCATCACCACCCATCAATGCAAGGAATCGCACCTTGTTACAGGAATGATCTCCTGAATGCAGCATACGTGTCAGACCTTGAAAAAGAGGTACTCTCCCATAAAATAGAGTACTGGATCTGTGGTCACTGCCATACCGCCATGGAGTATTCAATCGGCGAGACCCGAGTGATCTGCAATCCCAAAGGATATCCTCACGAATACGGCAACGGTTTCGATCCGCTCAAAACTCTTAACGTTCTGAGTTAACATTTGGAGATTGACCAAATGAGAGATGCAATGCCCGCGGATTGCTGAAATGTTCATGCCATAACGCCTCAATTCTTGACTTATTATTTACGACCAATTTTTGAAGATGTTGTAACTCTTTTGAGTAGAATCCTTTATTATAAGCAATGCTCTTGAAGAACCACAGCAGATCATTGAAATGCTTGTTGGAATAGAGGGGCAAAACAAGTCAATGACCATCTTTTGAACATGGGAATAAAATTATGAACATTGGACTGTCCCGTAACAACGCTTACCAGAGCCTCCTGGATCGTATTTCCGAGGTTTACACTTCAGGACAAGGCCGAGCGCTGCAATCGGTCAATAACGTCATTACCGAAACCTGATGGCAAATTGGCCATGACATCGTGGAATTTGAACAGGGCTGCAAAATTCGTGCCGAGTATGGTAAAGCCCTGCTCTCTACCCTCAGTCGTGATCTCACCCTTCGTCATGGCAAAGGATTCAGCAGGAGCAACCTTATTAACATGAGGCTTCTTTACCGCAACTATCAAAAAGGTCAGAAGCCTTCTGACTTATTGAGCTGGTCGCATCATAGGCATTATTCTTACTCGTCACAAGGATGAACTGCTCGTGGAGTATGCTACGTACAAAATGAACAGTCAGCTCTTTGTCCAGAAATATCAACTCTACCTGCCTGATCGGGAAGAACTTCGCAGGGAATTGGAGTTCGCCGATGGAGGTGGCGAATGATAAGGCCAGGATACAAGCAGACTGAGGCAGGATTGCTTTCACAAGAGCTTTCAGGTGGTGCTGACAAATCTCTATGCTCATCTTGATGATTATCGGTGAGGCTCTATCGACTGGCAGGAGAATACTTCAGATAAAACATTATCTTCATCGTCTGGAGAGCATTCAAAAGAGGGGCTGATCTTTGGTTCTGTCACATTTTGATGACGCTTTAAACCTCATTGTAAGAGACCAGCAGGTACGAACCACAACGTAAAAGCCAACGCACCACAGAACCATTCATGAACCACAACGGAAGCAACATAGAATCACGACTTTGGGCGGTGGCCGACGAACTTCGGGCCAACTCAAAGCTGAAATCGTCGGAATCCTCTGTTCCGGTTCTTGGTCTGGTCTTTTTGCGATTTGCCGACCACAACAGCGCCCCATGCTCTCCAGCCGTCGGGGACATCATTGTCATCACCGACGAAGCTCACCACAGCCAGTACGACACGCTGGCGATGAACATGCGTGCCGCTCTCCCGAACGCCTCTTTCTTGGCCTTTACAGGAACTCCGCTGATTATCGGGGAGGAGAAAACCCGACAGGTTTTTGGTGAGTACATCAGCGTTTATGACTTTCAGCAGTCGGTGGCCGATGGCGCAACCGTTCCTCTCTATTATGAGAACCGTATCCCTGAACTGCAACTGGTCAATGAGAACCTCAACGAAGATATGGAGCGTCTGCTCGAAGCAGCAGAGCTCGACGAAGCGCAGGAGAAGAAGCTTGAGCGGAATTATGTTCCTACTCTTCCGTGACCTGTTCTTCTTCTTCTCTTATTGTATCTGCCTTGTCTTTTACCGTATCCAAATGATTTAGGTATTTCTGGAATTCTTTCTCCCCCAGAGCTTTGGCTTCTTCTTGAAATTTCTGGATAAAGGATTCATCAACTGATTTAATTTTCATTTTGATAGTGGTTAATCGTTGGAGTTTCATGCCTTCGTTGATCCCAACCTGAGCGATTTTGCATAAAAAGCTCCCATCTTAGAGGATAAAATTTTATTATAAAATGTGTTAGATTGTGATTACAAATCAAGATCACACAACACTCGGTAGGTTGAGAGCTTCATGGCGAAAGATACCAGCAATTCAGAGAAAAAGAAAGAACAAATTCAGGCAATCCAAGCAACAGATGACCAGTTAATGATCAAGTCGTACCTAAGCCTTTTTCCATCCATCTGCGAAGCATTCAGCACTTTCCAATCATAGCACGCCTGCTCGGCAAGCTGCGCAAAAACTAAACAAGGGTCTACCGATTCCAGTGTTGTTCGACCATTTACCTCGACAAGCCGATGCGCAACCACACTGATGCAGACCATTGCCCGCGCCAACCGGGTTTTTCCTGACAAGGTGAGTGGCCTGATTGTCGATTACTCCGGAGTGTTCCCTAATCTGGAGAGAGCGCTTGCCATTTATGGTGTGGGCAAGGGCGGCAAGAAGCCGGTTGAAGACAAATCCGCATTGGTTGCGGCATTACAACAAGCTTTGGAAGAGACCAGGAGCTTGTGCACACAACAGGGCGTGACCCTGGCCTCGATCCAGAATGCTGAAGGGTTTTCGCGTGTCGAACTGCTTGACAATGCCGTCGAGGCGCTGATTGTCTCAGAGGAAGTCAAGCGACGTTATCTTGACCTGGCCAATACCGTCCAGCGGCTTTACAAGGCAGTATTGCCCGACCTGCTGGCTCATGAGTTTGCTGCTGAAGTATCGCCCATCAAGGTCATTGCTGATAAAATTCGTGCACTGGTTCCCTCAGACATTACACAGGTGATGGAGCAGGTGGAAGCACTGCTTGATCAGTCGATTGCAACCGAAGGCTATTTTATCAGAGAGGTGAGCGATCCGTATAACGATGAACAATTGATTGACCTCAGCGCCATAGATTTTGAAAAGCTGGCAGAAAAGTTCAAAACCAGTCGAAAGCGAACGCTCAACGAAAAACTCAAGGGAAGTGTAGGGCAAAAGCTGATGGCAATGGTACGACTCAATCGGACTCGGATGGATTATCTCGAACGGTTCCAACAAATGATTGCGGCATACAATGCGGGAAGCCTCAATCCCGAAGAGTTTTTCCGGCAACTGGTTACTTTTGCCCAGAGCCTGAATGAAGAAGAGAAACGGGGAGTGAGCGAACAGTTAACTGAAGAGGAGCTGGCACTTTTTGACCTGTTGATGAAACCCCCGATTGAGATGAGCGAAGCTGACCGGGAGAAGGTGAAAGCTACCGCAAAGGAGTTGCTTGTGACACTCAAGAACAACAAACTGGTGCTTGATTGGCAGAAGCGTCAACAGGCGCGTGCAGCGGTGAGGGTGGCCATTGACAAGCTGCTGGATGACCACCTGCCAAGAGCCTACACCCCGGAGCTGTTCAGACAGAAATCAACAGCGGTGTTCCAGCATGTTTATGATGCCTATTATGGTTCATGACGCAGCGTGTATGTGGCGGCGTGAGTGTGCAGATGAAATCAGAACAAATTATTAACCTTATGGACTATCTGAACTATAACCGTGAAGAACGGGATTTATGTTCGCATCTCTTCAGACTTTTTCTTGAAAATCAAACACGTTGAGGGCCGCTTCGGAAGTTTCTTGGCATGAAAGCCACAAATCCATATATTCATATCAATAGTGTTAATACCATTACACTTCAACTATTAAAGGGATTTATGGATAAAATGACCGCGTTACTTGACCTTGCCATCAAGCGAAAACAAACCGAACCTCGTCCAGGATCAACTCGGATCGGCGATTACCAGCATGGAATTTATGAATGTGATTATGTATCTCCTTCCACCAAAGGAGCCTGTAAGGTAAATGCCAATATTTTTTTGCTGTTACAGGATTGGAGCTCACACAATGACATGAGTAAGTCGGTCATCGATCTTGAAAGACAAAAGCTTGAATTAAAGTATGGATATACCCCTAATCAACCTACGAATATAAAGTTAACCGAGCTGCTCAAAACGTATTTTTCCGTTGAAATTTCTGATACCTATGGGACAAATTTGTATCCCTATATCAAATCAGACGATATGAGTTCGTCTATTTTGCAGGAAGATTTAGTATGGGCGGCGGAGCAATTTGCTTTGCCCCAAATCAAAATTGTAGAGCCGAAGCTGGTCATTTGTTTTGGAAAAGTCACTTTCAATGCAATAAGAACGGCTTGTGATGAGAAAGAGGTTGACACTGTTGAGGAGGGAATAAATGCGTTTTTCCCTTTCCATAATTCAATGGTCTGGTTACAGGCGCATCCTGGATTTTACGGGCAGCAGAGTCGAAATCGAGGAGGAGTGGATAAAGTTAATCCTGACTGGGAAAAAATGGCTGAATATTTTCATTTGTTGCCCTGACCTAAACAAGGAATTGTTCAAGCATCAGGCAGTCACCTTTTATGCACGGGTGAAAAGCAACTCAATGGTTGATGGAGGAATTGATGAAGATGGCTGTTGTTCCTGTTGCATTTTTCGGCCAGCTCAAGCCGATGAAGGGGCTCGGACAACCTCAATCAAGTCTGAAAACTCGAACGAGATACAGAATTGGCGGCAACTGCGAAGGGGGATGTCTGAGCATGACGTGGAGCGCATACTGGGGAGTCCTGAAAAGGTCATAGTCAATAAGGTCTTCTGTAACTGGTATTACAACGACACAAGCGGCGCAGTCAACTTCAATGCAGAATCCGGAAAGGTTGAAGGATGGAAAGAGCCATAATGGGGTAGCGTCAGAATACGGATAAATCCTACGCTAAAGGATTTATCAAGTATATAAAATCAATCAGATTTCGGGTCGCCTCCGATCGGCGAAACCTACACTGCATCTCTATCAA
This sequence comes from uncultured Chlorobiaceae bacterium, assembly GCA_903994365.1. Lineage (GTDB taxonomy): Bacteria > Bacteroidota > Chlorobiia > Chlorobiales > Chlorobiaceae > Chlorobium. The sequence goes on from CAJEXL010000003.1 coordinate 89,069, forward strand.
AGTTCTGAGCTGTATGAAAAATTGTAAGAATCGTCACAATATTGTTACGAACAGTATAAACCACAAGGTATGGAGTATCTGAAAACAGGAGTTCTCGTGTTCCCATCAGACGACCTGGTTTGCCGCTATCCGGGTATTTGGAAAGCTGGGTCGCAGTTTTTTTGATAATTGTAAGAATGACTTTTGCTGCTGCTGCCGGACTTTCGTGAGCGATATATGCCTCAATTTCTTCGAGACGGGCTTTGGCCTTGTTAGTCCACTGTACCTGCAATTTTTCCCTCCCAGTGTTCAATCATTTTTTCGTGAGAGATAACCTTCCCATCTTCAAGGTCACGCAGACCGTCCTGAATGCTTTTGAGCTGCCATTCGTTCAGAGCGAGGTACTGATTGAGAGCTTCTTCGATAACAAAGGTTTTTGTCCTTCTGGTTGCCACAGCAAGTTGTTCAATCCTGTTTTTGGTGCTCGCAGGAATTTTAAAGCTGACTTGATTTCGTGGTTCCATTTGTTTAGCTGGTGATAACATGCCGTCTCCATACTATGTGTTTATATTTCAAAGTATTCCGATAAAATACCAATTATGAAAAGAGGAATCAAGATTAAATTACGGGATTGGCACACCGTTCGGCAAAAGGTACAAAAACACCCAGCGAACCTTCAAGCCTGGAGTACTCCTCACGTTTCTTCTCTGATACATTTGGTGCCAGCCTGATCCACATATTTCGATGTACAACAAACAAGCTCACTCCACTCTACAGGCATTGTCTTTAACGTTATGCCGTCACGTCACGGAACGGGGCGTGGCCATGCTCTCAGGAGTGCTGCGGCGCGAAACAGGTCAAACGCAACAGCAAACGATTTCCTGAAGATTTTATGTTTCAGCTTTCCGATAAAGAGGTTGAACTTCTCCTATCGCAAAATGCGATACCATCCAGAATGCACCTTGGAGGCGCATTGCCTTATGTTTTTACGGAACAAGGTGTTGCTGGAATATCGGGTGAACTGACCCGCAATAGAGCGATTGAATTTAGCATTGCTAATTATGCTAACATTTTGCACGACCCTTCATCAAATTATCCGTGTATGGATCGCAGAGGAATTGAAGGCCACCAGCTTGTGCCAGTTGATAGCGCCACTGTCGTCGCAATACTCAATACTAAATTGTCGGGTAAATTTATTGACCATCCGGCCATAGGAGTCCTGAAACTCTTCGTTTTTTTCCTGGGCCTTGTGACCCAGCGGGTCGATAAGCTCGGTGTAAAGATTTGAATCTGAAGAGATAAACTCCCAAAAGGTCTGGCCGCAATACTTGAAATAGTCACCCTGATCCGAAGTGGTGTTTTTTCCGTAACAGCAGCCATTGACGGCAACAACCTGAATCCCTGAGTTACTCGTCCGCAACGTCTTTGCCGCAGTCTTGAAGTCTGACTTCATTTTGGCAATCTGGCTGCTGTTACCCCAATTTGGCCCCGACTTGATATTGACAATAAAGCGCTTTCCCTCCTTGTCAAATTCAAGGTCAACGCCCGCAATTCCGGATTTCCATCCGCCATACACTTTTTCATTGATAAAAATAGCCAGTCCTTCCAGCCAGTCCCCAAAAATCGTCTCCTCATTTGATGAAATATGGGCATCAACAAGGCCCCTTACAATCTCTTCGGCAGTTTGAACATACTTTGCCTTGAAGAGGTAAGGATTCTTTCTTTTCAGTACTTTCGACAGGCTCAATTCATCAAGGGTTGCAATTCTTTTCTGATGAAAGGTGCCGATGTGCTCTTCAACGTACGTCGAGACGTCGTTCAGAATAAGTGGTGTCATTCTCCTCCTTTTGTTCCAGCAGATAGAGCTCAACCGGTTTCAGCTCCTTTTTTACCATATCGTAGTATTCCGGCACCATTTCAATGCCAATGGAGTTTCTTCTCATTCTCTTCGCTACCGCATTGGTTGTTCCTGACCCCATAAAGGGATCAAGCACGGTATCACCCTCTTTGGTGAAAAGCTTGATAAACCATTCAGGAAGTCCCTCAGGAAACGCCGCACTGTGTTTTTTATTATTGCACTCTGTAGCGAGATGCAGCACATTTGTCGGATAGGCCATCTCCCGGTCAAGCCAGTTTGAGATGTTTTTTCCGAACCCGCTGCCGACCTTCGACTCGTCGCGCGTTTTATCGGTCTCACTCAGGTTTTTCAAACGGTTTTTCGACCAATCACCCATAGGCACCATCACCGCTTGCTGGTCCATATAAAAGTGCTTGCTTTTATTGAACTGGATCAACCTTTCCCAAGAATCCCTGAAGCGATTTGGCCATTTGCCGGGATAACAGTTTTTTTTGTGCCAGATAAATTCTTCAGTCCAGAACCACCCTTGTTTTCTCATTTCCAGAATGAGCTCCATCACGTAGGTACTTCGTTCACCATTGACCACCTTCTCCTTGATGTTCAAAACAAAGGTGCCCGTTGGCTTCAGTGCCCTAAGGAGTTGCAGGGATATTGGTAAAAACCACTCAACATAGTCGTCCGGATGAAAGCCGCCATAGGTCTGCTTCCTCTGGTCAGCGTATGGCGGGGAGGTGAATATCAGGTCTACCGAGTCGTCCGGCAAAGTTTTGAGTAGTTGTGTGCAGTCTCCAAGGTAGAGATCGGTTCTTGTTTCCATGTGTGTGGCCATTCAAAAGCATAAGATATCCATGTATTGCATTGGCAGTGTCGCAATCAATACCGCAGTGAAAGAAACTTACATTTTTTTCTGATTTATCCGGTAATCCTGCTTCGCCAGGCTCATGAATAATTCAAATCAAGAAAAGAGTACTCAAGATTTGATTATGATACCGGCACACCGTGCGGCAAGAGATAAAACAACACCAGGTGCACTCATCGCTTCAGGAAACGGGAACAGTCTCATCACTCTTAAAGGACAACTCTTTACCCTTGAAGTGTCAATCACCGGTCAGGGTGATGCGCTTCCATCCTGAAGCGGCCTGTTATTCGCCGATAATCTTGATGAGCACCCGTTTTTTTCTCTTGCCGTCAAACTCACCGTAGAAAATCTGCTCCCAGGTACCAAAATGGAGCCGTCCTTTTGTGACGGCAACAACCACCTCCCGACCCATGATCTGGCGCTTGTGATGGGCATCGCCGTTATCCTCTCCAGTTCTGTTATGCTGGTAGCGGCTTAACGGCTCATGCGGAGCCAGCTCCTCAAGCCACCGTTTGTAGTCCTGATGCAGCCCCGGTTCGTCATCATTGATAAAGACTGAGGCGGTTATATGCATCGCATTCACCAGGCAGAGCCCCTCCTGAATGCCGCTCTCCTGAAGAGCCCTCTCAACGTCGCCAGTGATATTGACAAAATCCATTCTTGCAGGTATCTGGAGCCAGAGTTCCTTATGGTATGATTTCATTCTTCAGAAGGTTAGCGTTCAGAGCCTTGGCCGTATTTATTTTTATACCGGAAGTTACCATTTGGAGCGGAAGATGCAGGTATAGGGCAAGAAATAATTCCGATGTTCCGTGGAACAGCTCGGGTTGATGATGGCGGAACGGGATTGTATATTATGGCGAAATGGTAGCGTACAGTATGGCCGTCGAACCGTATTCCATTTAGATGAAACAGCCTGGCGTACCATCTGTCCGGAATGTAGTGGGGCGGGCGGCGGACTGTGGGCCATACCCCATTTTTGATGTCCAATAAACAAGCTCATTACAATCTCATCCCTCACAGCTCCTTCCCTCTTTATCTGCGGCACCCGTAGAAGAGTTTTTGCAAGGTATAGAGAGTGTGCAGGAAATGCACCATTGCAAAAGAGCAAAAATATTCATCGTCCCGAAAATACTATTCTCTCTCTTTCCCTCTTTATGTTTAAATTCCCGCAACATTACCGGAGTATGGAGGGGATATCAAAAAAGGATTATTGAAAAACTTGTCATGTTCCTGTAAAGCTTTCGTTGATCCTGATATTCCTGCCTCTGCTTATAGATTTTTAAAAGAATTGTTTCTATCGTTTTACCCGAAAAGAATACATGAAATACGATTTTTCCTCAATAGAGACCAAATGGCAAGCCAGGTGGCAACAGCAGCAGACATTTAAAACCGGAGAAGATACCGGCAAGCCGAAATACTATGTGCTCGACATGTTCCCCTACCCCAGCGGTACCGGGCTCCACGTTGGCCATCTCGAAGGATACACTGCTTCAGATATTGTCGCCCGCTATAAACGCAGTTGCGGCTATAATGTGCTGCACCCCATGGGATGGGATGCTTTTGGACTTCCCGCCGAACAATTTGCCATCAAAACCGGCACGCACCCAAAAATCACCACAGAAGAGAATATCCGCAGCTTCAAGGGTACCCTTCAAGCCATGGGCTTCTCTTACGACTGGTCGCGTGAAATCAACACCACCGATCCGGGATATTTCAAATGGAGCCAGTGGATTTTTCTGAAGCTTTACGACAGGGGGCTCGCCTATATGTCGGAAGTGGATGTCAACTGGTGCGAAGAGCTCAAGACCGTGCTGGCAAATGAAGAGGTTGAAGAAAAAATTGCTGACGGCTATACGGTTGTCCGCCGCCCTCTCCGGCAGTGGGTACTGAAAATCACCGAGTATGCCGACCGCCTGCTTGCCGATCTCGACGAACTTGAGTGGCCGGAAAATGTCAAGCAGATGCAGCGCAACTGGATTGGCCGCTCGGAAGGTGTTGAGATTGATTTTGAGCTGCGATGCCATGACAAAAAACTGCGAGTCTATACCACAAGGCCAGACACCCTCTTCGGGGCAACCTATCTTGTTATTTCACCAGAACACCCATTGGCCGAAAAGCTTGCCACTGCGCAGCAGTTGGTTGAGGTAAAAAACTATATCCGCCAGGCGACGCTGAAAACCGAGCTTGAGCGAACCTGCCTTCAGAAAGAGAAAGCCGGTGTTTTTACCGGCTCTTATGCCATCAACCCCGCAACAGGCGAACCACTGCCTGTCTGGCTATCCGACTTTGTACTGATCAGCTACGGCACAGGGGCCATCATGTCAGTTCCGGCGCACGACAGTCGCGACTGGGAATTTGCAAAACAGTACAAGCTGCCAATCATCGAGGTGATCAAAAGCCCGCATGATGTACAGGAGTCTGTTTTTGAAGATAAAAACAGTATCTGCGTCAACTCCTCCAACAACGAAATTTCGCTTGACGGACTTGCCTTCGCTGAAGCGTTTGAACTGATGGCTTCATGGCTTGAAACAAAGAGTGTCGGCACAAGAAAGGTAAACTACAAACTGCGCGACTGGATATTCAGCCGTCAGCGTTACTGGGGAGAACCAATTCCGATCAAGCATTATGACGACGGGACTCTTCGAACAGAAACCAATCTCCCCCTTGTCCTTCCGGAAGTTGAGGCCTATCATCCATCCTCAACCGGAGAGTCGCCCCTTGCGAACATTCCGCACTGGCTCTACGGAGCGGATGAACACGGCAAATTCAGAAGAGAGACCAACACCATGCCCCAGTGGGCGGGAAGCTGCTGGTACTACTTACGCTTTATAGATCCAGAAAACAGCCAGCAATTGATCAATCCTGAAAAGGAGCGTTACTGGATGAATGTCGATCTCTACATCGGTGGAGCCGAACATGCTGTCCTGCACCTTCTCTATGCCCGTTTCTGGCACAAGGTGCTCTTTGACCTCGGTGTGGTGAGCACAAAAGAGCCGTTCAGGAAGCTCTTTAACCAGGGAATGATTCTTGGTGAAGACAATGAAAAAATGTCGAAATCACGCGGCAATGTTATACCGGCTGACCACGTCCTGCAACGATACGGTGCCGATGCGGTACGCCTGTATGAGATGTTTCTCGGCCCGCTTGAGCAGGTTAAACCCTGGAATACCAATGGCATAGAGGGCATCAGCCGTTTTCTGTCGAAAGTATGGCGACTGATTTATCCGACATACGAAGGAACACCCACGATACTCTCTTCGGAACCAATGCCCGAAGAGTTGATGAGACGCATGCACAAAGCGATCAAAAAAGTTGCTGAAGACACCGAAAATCTCAAATTCAATACCGCTATTTCCGAAATGATGGTCTTTGTCAATGAACTCGGCAAAGCTGGCTGCAATAATCGTACTGCCATTGAAACACTGCTGCTCTTGCTGGCACCATACGCTCCGCATCTCACGGAAGAGCTCTGGGAGGCCATTGGTCACCGCTCATCAATCAGCGTGCAGCCTTTTCCCGCCTATAATCCTGAACTGATCACAGAGAGCGTTTTGACTATCGCTGTGCAGGTCAACGGAAAACTGAGAGGCACCTTTTCTGCGCCAGCTAAAAGCCCGAAAGAGGTACTCCTTGCAGAGGCCAAAAACGTTGAATCGGTTCGCAAGTTTCTTGAAAGCCAAACAATTGTCAGGGAAATTGTTGTGGTGGATAAACTGGTCAGTTTTGCGGTACAATAAGTAACAAAGAGTGTGGATTGCAGCATCACAATTGTTGTCAACAAGATTTTTTTTATGTAACATTCGTGTGGGGTGCAAATAGATATTCTGTCCGGCTTTCTTTCTCAGCATTATCGACTTATTTTTCACCTTCCCGAATACCTCCGACGGGATAAATTTTTTCTTTTCAACACATAAAACACGGGTATCAATGGCTACAGACGAAACAACCTCCAACGCACAGCAGACTGCGGCCTCCTCTACTGCCGAAGTATCGATCAGTTCTGTAATGTCTGAAAAGCGAAAATTTCCACCACCGGCAGATTTTGCACTCAATGCCCATGTTTCCTCCATGGCAGAGTACGAGAAACTCTATGCTGCCGCAGAAGCAGATCCGGATGCTTACTGGGGAGGAATTGCTGAAAAGTTCCACTGGTTCAAGAAATGGGATAGTGTTCTGGAATGGAATTCTCCCTACGCGAAATGGTTTAAAGGCGGAAAAACCAATATCTGCTACAATGCCCTTGATGTCCATGTCAACAGTTGGAGAAAAAACAAGGCAGCCATTATCTGGGAAGGTGAAGAGGGTGATGAGCGGGTTCTGACCTACGGTGAACTGCACCGCCAGGTCTGCAAGTTTGCGAACGTGCTGAAAATCGCTGGCATCAAGCCTGGCGACAGGGTTGCGATCTATATGGGCATGGTTCCTGAGCTGATTATAGCCGTTCTCGCCTGTGCACGTGTTGGAGCAGTCCATAATGTTATTTTTGCGGGCTTCTCTGCCCACGCCATCACCGAGCGAGTCAATGATTCACGCGCCAAAATGGTTATCTGCGCAGATGGCACAAGACGCCGTGGCAGCTCCATCAACCTGAAAAATATTGTTGATGAGGCGATCGTCAATACCCCGTCAATTCGCAGTGTCATCACCCTGAAGGTCACCAACGAAGAGGTACACATGCATAACGGGATGGACCATTGGTGGCACGATCTTATGGGCCTTGCCGCTGATGAATGCGAACCAGCAGAACTTGATGCAGAACATCCGCTCTTCGTACTCTACACCAGTGGATCAACCGGCAAGCCAAAAGGTATCCTGCACACCACCGCAGGCTACATGGTTCACGCTGCCAGCTCATTCAAATACGTTTTTGATATCAAGGATGAGGATATCTATTTCTGTACAGCCGATGTCGGGTGGATTACCGGACACACCTATATGGCTTACGGTCCTCTGCTCAGCGGCGCAACCATGCTTATGTACGAAGGCGCTCCAAACTATCCGCAGTGGGATCGCTTCTGGGATATCATCAACCGCCATAAAGTCACCATATTCTACACCGCACCTACAGCCATCCGCGCCTTTATCCGCGCAGGTAATGAGTGGGTCACCAAACACAACCTCAGTTCACTCCGCCTTCTTGGAAGCGTAGGCGAGCCAATCAACCCTGATGTATGGATGTGGTATCACAAGGTAGTCGGACAGGAAAAATGTCCTATTGTCGACACCTGGTGGCAGACAGAGACCGGCGGCATCATGGTCTCCCCTCTTCCAGGTGCGACCCCTACCAAACCCGGCACAGCCACCCGTCCGCTCCCTGGCATCGCAGTCGATGTGGTCCACAAGGATGGCACACCATGTGTAGCCAATGAAGGCGGATACCTCGTTATAAAAAAGCCATGGCCTTCAATGCTCCGTACCATCTACGGCGACAACGAACGCTATGAAAAAACCTACTGGTCGGATTTCAATGGTATGTACTTTACCGGTGACGGTGCCCGCAAGGATGAAGATGGCTACATCTGGATCATGGGACGTGTCGATGATGTGGTCAACGTTTCTGGTCACCGCCTTGGCACCAGCGAGGTCGAAAGCGCACTGGTATCGCACGAAGCCGTTGCAGAAGCAGCCGTTGTCAGCCGTCCTGATGAGCTGAAAGGCAATGCCCTTGTCGCCTTTGTAACGCTGAAAGATGAGTATGTCGGCGATATGACGCTTCGTGACGCTCTGCGCAACCATGTTGCCAAGGAGATCGGACCTATTGCAAAACCTGACGAAATCAGATGGGCTGCAAAAGGATTGCCAAAAACACGGAGTGGCAAAATCATGCGCAGACTCCTTCGCGAACTTGCCACAAGCAACGAAATCAAGGGAGATATCACCACGCTTGAAGACTTCGGTGTGCTTGAGAATCTTCGTGATCAGGAGAGTGACTAAGCCCAGGCTTATCAACAACAAACATTCAAACGAAAAGCGCAGTCAATACTGCGCTTTTCGTTTTTCTACCCGGCACACCAAACCATCACCCACCACCGGTCACTGAGTAGCGCGAAGCGCGTATCGAAGTGACCTTCACGGCACCTTATCAACTGACCCAGTTAAGCTGGCAGATCACGACGTTGAGATATGAGGCAAAACTGACCCACAAAAGATAAGGGACAAGAAGATAAGCCGCAAGTGGCGAAACGGCTCTGAAGAGCACAATAGTCATCACAATGGCCAGCCAAAGCAGGGCAATCACCGCCAAAGCCAGCAGCGGGGCGTGAAGACCAAAAAAAGAGGCCGACCATGCAAGATTCAGTACAAGCTGGATACCGAACAGAACAAGCGCCCACTTGATCTGTTTTTTTTTGCCCCACTGTTCCACAACCAAGGCCAGCGACGTACCCATCAAAAGAAACAGAAGAGACCATACCGGAGGAAAAAGCCAGTTGGGCGGATTCCAGGAGGGCTTTTTGAGCACTGCATAGTACCACTCGGAACCCGGCACGGGAGTAAAGGTGCTGCCAGCATAGGCGAAAACAAAACAAAGACCAATACAGAGTACAAGATTTGGAATACTGAGCTTCATAACATATAGGATTCAAAATGACTAACACCACATGAGCATGATTTTACAATAACAAACAGATTCCCTTCGCTGTTAATTCCCGTGGACACCATTGGAAGTGAATGAGAGTATGATTACAGGCCCCCCTCCCCTTAATTCAAATAAAGAAATGTTATATTGCCCACCTCTCAATTGACAATCATTACCATTGCATGACAAAAACAAGCAAAGAACTGCAAACGGCCATAAAAGCAGCGCAGGCAGCCGGAAAAATCACACTTGAGAAATTCGGGGAACTCTCTCATCCTGAAATCCACACCAAGAAGTTCAAGGACTTTGTAACAGATGTCGACAAAGCTTGTGAGGCTGCAATCAGCTCGACCATCTCCGAAAATTTCCCTGACGACAGTATGCTCTGCGAAGAGGGTACTGTCATGAATGGCTCTTCAGGCCGAACCTGGATTGTTGATCCACTTGACGGCACTCTTAACTTTATTCACTCCTTTCCGGTTTTTTCTATTAGCATAGCTCTAAGGGAGGGCAATAATGAGCTGCTCACCGGTGTTGTCTATCAACCTGTCCTGAAAGAGCTTTTTACTGCGGAGCGTGGTCAGGGAGCATACCTGAACGGTAAAAAAATCACTAGTTCCAGCCGGACTGACTCAGAGAGCTTTCTCATGGCAACCGGCCTACCATTCAGCGAATACCACTACCTCGATGCCACCCTCGGTATGTTGCGAGATGTTATTCACAACTCTGCCGGAATACGTCGAGCAGGCTCTGCGGCCATTGATCTCGCCTACACAGCCTGTGGAAGATTTGACGGCTTCTGGGAGTACCGGCTTTCACCGTGGGATTTTGCCGCAGGGGTCTTGCTTGTGCGTGAAGCGGGAGGCATCGTAACAAATTTTTCCGGCGACCACGATATTTTCAAGGAGACGAGCATTATTGCCGGCAGCGGCGTGACCCACCCTCTGCTGCTCGAAAAAGCACGGAAACATTTTCGGACATAGTACCACAGAAAAAAGCGTTTATACACCTTATTTGAAGAGGAAACCGTTCTTTCGTATCTTCGGGGACTGCATTATTTCAGACATTACAATTTGCGTTCATTTCCTGCCCGGCATATCCGTTCAGGAGCAACGATTACACTATGCTCATTCATCAGCGCTCAATTCAAAAAGAGGTTTCTCTCTGCGGCACCGGACTCCATACCGGCGAAAAATGTATGATCACCTTCAAACCGGCACCGATTAATTACGGCTACCGCTTTGTTCGCACCGATGTTGAAAACAGTCCGGAAATACCGGCACTGATCGACAATGTTGTTGACGTCTTGCGAGGAACCACCATTGCAGTGAATGGCGTCAAAGTGCATACCACCGAGCATGTGCTTGCCGCACTGTATGGCCTCCAGATTGATAACTGCCGTATTGAACTGAGCGGTCCTGAACCTCCGGTCATGGATGGAAGTTCGCACCCTTTTGCTGAAGCATTGCTTGAAGCCGGCTTCCAGGAGCAGGATGAGCCTAAAAACTACCTGGTTATTGATGAGACGATTGAATACCATGACGCTGACAACAGTGTCGATATTGTTGCGCTGCCTCTCGACAGCTTCAGGGTTACGGTAATGGTTGATTACAAAAATCCAGCGCTCGGCTCACAACACTCGGGCCTTTTTGATTTGGAGAAAGAGTTTGTCAAAGAGTTCTCCTCCTCAAGGACCTTCTGCTTCCTCAGTGAGGTTGAGGGACTTGCAAATCAGGGAATTATCAAGGGTGGTGATATTGACAATGCAATTGTCATCATTGACAAGGTGATGAAAGAGGAGGAGCTTAACGCTCTTGGAAAAAAACTGGGTAAAGAGAATCTTCTTCCCGGTGAAAACGGTATTCTTAACAACCGTGAACTGCGCTTTGCAAACGAACCTGCCCGTCATAAACTCCTCGACCTTCTCGGTGACATGGCTCTTCTTGGCATGCCATTACAGGCACAAGTGCTTGCTGCCCGTCCAGGTCACGCATCAAATGTTGCATTTGTCCGACAGCTTAAAAAATATGCCGATCGCAACAAGCTTGCAAGACAGTATCAGCATGAGAAAAAAGCTGGCGTTATTTTTGATATCAACGCCATTCAAAAAATACTGCCGCACCGATACCCATTCCTGTTGATCGATAAAATAGTGGAGTTCAAACTTGACGAAAGAATTGTGTCGATCAAAAACGTCACCATGAACGAACCCTTCTTCCAGGGACACTTTCCAGGAAACCCCATCATGCCGGGTGTCCTCATCCTGGAGGCCATGGCTCAGACTGGAGGCATCATGATGCTCAACGGCAATGATAATATCCAGGAGAGTGTCGTTTACTTCATGGGTATCGACAAGGCCCGTTTCCGCAAACCTGTTCTTCCTGGCGATACGCTTGTCATTGAAGCTGTTGTTACCAACAGACGGAGAAACGTCTGCCAGTTTGATGCCAAAGCATACGTTCGGGGTGAGCTTGTCTGTGAAGCCTCGCTTATGGCCACAGTAGTACCAAAAAGCAAGTAGCACAACCAGTTATGAAGCGCCCACCCAAGCAAGGCCAAGGGCGCTTCTGACATATCTTCCACACTCTTTCTCCAAATCAAAAAAGGCCCGAGTGTTGTGAGCCGAGCGCTGGATTTTTGTAATCAACCATTACCGTAACCCTGAAGCTGTCGAGAGGCAGCGCAACAATAACCAGATTGAATAACAAAAGTTAACTCGCAACAAAATAATAAGTTAAGAGGTAGCGCCAGCAGAAACTTTTTTTATTACAGAAAGTTATCAATATCTGCATGAGATATATAGGCTTAACGAGGAAATGAAAAAAACAAGTTTTTAAGAAACTTTTTTTTGTTCATGCACGATAATCCAGGCCCTTGTGAATCCGGTAAAATCTCATGCAATACTGGGAAAAAGAGTACAAAAGAGTCAAGGCAGAGAGGTACAGGAAGAGATCCTTGAGAGGATAAAGTTCGAAAACGGGATGAGGCCAAACCATAACAATAAAGAGCATGGAGACAAAGCCCACCGCCCATTTTCCTGGCCAGAGTGATGTAGTAATGACAGAGTGACGGCATTTGACATACACCGCTCCCACGAAAATAAGAATATCCCTGAGCAAGACAAAAAGCACAAACCATAAAGGAAGCTTTTCCATCCAGAGAAAATAGATCGCCACGCTCGCAAGACAAAGCTTGTCCGCAAGAGGGTCAATGATTTTCCCCATCTCAGAAACCTCATTAGTCCATCGCGCTACCCGGCCATCAAACCAGTCGGAGAGAACGGCAATGATCATAATGGCAAGAGCAACGGTGAGATAACCATTATGGTAATAGTAGAGAAACCAGGGTATCAACAGTATTCTCAGAAAACTGAGAGAATTCGGCAGATTAAAGATACGACCTTCCACGATTATGCGTTTAGTTATTGTATCATATCAGCTCCTCATAAAATAAGAAACTTCTCCACTCACCGCAAGAAACTACCTGATAACCATACCGGGTGAAGCGTTAACAAACTGCGACCAGCTTGCTCCACCCTTCCTTCTCTTTCCCGCAGGCGAAGAGGGCTCACGACTATCACCCCGAAGAAGATCACACAGCGCGATGCCGAGCGCATCGGTAACATCATAAGGCTTGGGTGGTTCTGCAAGACCAAGCATCCTCGCTACCATAAAGGCAACCTGATCCTTGCTTGCCGCCCCTCTGCCGGTTATCGCTGACTTCACCTCCCGAGGGGCATACTCGCGCAAAGAGAGACGGGAATTCATCGCCAGAGCAATAACCGCTCCGCGCACCTGGCCAAGCTTCAGGGCAGACTGCACATTTCTGCTGAGAAAAGCGGTCTCAAGCGCTACTCGTTCAGGCTTAAAATCAACAATCACCTGTTCGAGTTCTTGATATATCTGACCAATTCGATCAGGATGACTTTTACCGGAGTGCAGCTTGATAACTCCACACACCTGTACTGAAAAGCCCTGGGAGTCATGGCGAATAACACCATAACCCGTGTTGAGACTTCCGGGATCAATCCCGAGAACAACCATCCTCTACTCGTTTAAACTGTCCATTGCGCTCTCGCTGATCTCCATATTACTATAGACCGCCTGCACATCATCATTACTCTCCAGGGCATCAATCAGCTTGATCACTTTCCGGGCATCATCAGCTTCGAGTTCAATATAATTTTCAGGCAACAGGTCAATCTTTGCATTCTCATAAGCAATCCCAGCCGCGTCAAGCGCCTGTTTTGCCGTTTCAAGCTCCCTGATGTCAGTGGTAACGGTAAAATAGTCGTCACTCTCTCCGCTAAGGTCTTCAAGACCAGCATCCAGAAGCGTCTCCATAAGAAGATCCTCACTTGCCAGCGATTTCAGAACATCAAGGGAGCCTTTGCGCTGAAACATCCAGCCAACGCTGCCACTTTCACCAAGCGAACCATTATTGCGGCTCATAATATGACGGAGATCAGCAACCGTTCTGTTACGATTGTCCGTCGCTGTTTCAATAATCAGGGCAATGCCTGCCGGGCCATAGCCCTCATACGTTATTTCATCCCAAATAACACCTTCAAGCTCTCCCGTTCCCTTCTTGATGGCTCGCTGGATATTATCCATCGGCATGGAGTTGTCTCTTGCGGTATCAATGGCAAGCCTGAGCCGGGGATTACCGGCGGGATCACCTCCACCCATTTTGGCTGAAATAGTAATCTCCTTGACCAGTTTGGTGAACAAACTTCCCCTTTTCTGGTCAGTAGCCGCCTTTTTTCTTTTGATTGTTGCCCACTTACTGTGTCCTGACATGATAAAAAACTGCTGATTTGTTAATTCTCCGATACCCCTGCCTATGATAATAGATTTATTTTCTTTAAATAAAATCAAATCACACGCTATTGGTGCAAGTTAACAACAAGAAAAAACAATGACAAACTTGATGATCGCCTATCAGGGAGAACCGGGCGCATATAGTGAAATCGCCGCTCTCAGAATTGGAGTTCCAAAACCTTACGAATCATTTGAGGAGGTCTTTGCCGCTGTTGAAAAGCGGAAGGTCGATTATGCGGTGATCCCTATCGAAAATTCCCTTGGCGGGAGTATTCATCAGAACTACGACCTGCTCCTCCAGCACCCTGTTACCATTGCAGCCGAAACCTTTGTCAAGGTTGAACACTGTCTGCTTGGAGTCAGAGAGGCTTCGGTAGATCGTGCACTCAAGGTACTTTCTCACCCACAGGCACTTGCCCAGTGCCGAAATTTTTTTGCTGCACACAAGCATCTCAAAGCAGAAGCAGCTTATGATACTGCTGGCAGCGCAAAAATTATTTCCGAAGAGAACGATCCCACAAATCTGGCTATTGCATCAAAAAGAGCGGGTGAACTTTACGGGCTCAAAATCCTGAAGGAGAACCTTGCCGATGAAGAGTGGAACATCACCCGTTTTTTCTGTATCGCACATACCGAGAACCCTGATCCTTTACGACTTGCTAAACTTTCATCAAAACTTGATACATCGCAACACAAAACATCGATTGCCTTTGCCCTTCCCAACGAGCAAGGATCGCTCTTCAAGGCGCTGGCCACCTTTGCCATGCGCACTATCGACCTGACCAAAATCGAGTCGCGACCGTTCAGAAAAAAGGCCTTCGATTACCTCTTTTATGTCGATTTTATTGGCCATCAGGATGATCCGAATATCCACAATGCCCTCAACCATCTCAGGGAATTCGCCACCATGGTGAATGTTCTTGGTAGTTACGGGGTGGTTGCAGAATGAACAATCGTCAACTTGACTTTTTTCCTCCTGAAGAAGCGGTAAAAAGGGCTGATGTGCCGGTTGTTATCAAGGAGAAGCCAGCGCTCTTTCTGATTGATGGCATGGCGATGCTCTACCGCGCCTTTTTTGCCCTGCAACGTGCCGGTATGGCAAGCGCTGAGGGAATGCCGACCGGTGCTCTCTATGGTTTTGTGACCGCACTGCTGAAAATTTTTGAAACCTATAAACCACACTATCTCGCAGCGGTCTTTGACAGCAAGGAGAAAACCTTTCGACACGATCTTTTTCCTGCCTACAAAGCCAATCGGGCAGCGCCACCTGAAGAGCTGATCATGCAGCTTGACGTGGTTTTTGAACTGCTGGATGCCTTTAACATTCCACTCATCAAAACGTCCGGCTACGAAGCTGATGATCTTATCGGTACCGCCACAAAAAAGTTTGAAGATGCTTGCCGCATCTACATTGTTACCCCTGACAAGGATCTTGCCCAGCTTGTCCACGACGGAGTCAAAATGCTCAGACCGGGTAAAAACCAGAATGAGCTGGAGCTATTCGGAAAGAGTGAAATTGCCGAACACTTTGGAGTTGTGCCCGAGCTGTTCACCCAGTTTCTGGCGCTGACAGGCGACACGTCAGACAATATTCCGGGAGCAAAAGGTATCGGACCAAAAACGGCATCAACACTGCTCAATAAGTACCATTCGCTGCCAAATATCTACCGCAATCTCGACCACCTTGCCCCAAAAACCCGGCAAAGCCTTGAAGAGTTTCAATCGCGCCTTGAGCTGGTAACACAACTGGTCACCATACGCACCGATCTGCAGATTGATTTTTCACTGAACGATCTCGCCTGTGGATTACCGGATCGCACCAAACTTGTGCCGCTGCTGCAAAAACTTGGGTTCAAATCCATTGCCTTGCGAATACCAGCTATTTTCGAGGGGCTGTTACAGAACCCTTGCGGAGAGGAGCCAATCCAGAAATACCATCCCGATCCGACCGAAGAGGCCAAACCCGCACTCCGCTCTCCGCAACAGGAGGGTGACTATACGCTCGTTGATACAAAAGAGAAGCTGAACAAGCTGATAGCATCACTACAGGGCGCTTCACGCATCGCTGTTGACACCGAAACAACCAGTCTTGATACCTTTGAAGCTGAACTGGCAGGTATCTCAATCTCCATTGAAGCAAGGAGAGCACATTTCATCTCTTTTTCGCAGAGTTCCCTTGACCGGAAAGAGACGCTGGAACTCCTCAAACCTTTGCTTGAAGATCCCTCGCTTCCGAAAAGTGGCCAGAACCTCAAATACGACATCCTCGTTCTGAAAAAATACGGGATTGATCTTTCGCCGGTTGGTTTTGACACCATGCTCGCCAGCTATGTGCTCAACCCTGAAGAGAAACACAATCTTGATGATCTGGCGGCCCGCTATCTCGGCTACCAGACCACAACCTTTGATGATCTGGTCGGCACCGGCAAAGCAAAACTGCATATTTTTGATGTTGAGCCTCAAAAACTCTCTGCCTATGCCTGTCAGGATGCTGATCTTGCCCTTCAGCTCGAAAACATGTTCCGCAAAAAGCTTGAAGGAGAGAGTGAGCTGCTCTGGATCTGCGAAAAAATAGAGTTCCCTCTCGTCTCCGTTTTGGCTGCCATGGAGTATGCGGGCGTCAGTATCGACTCTGCACATCTTGCAAAAGCCTCAGTTACCGCTCAAAAAGAGCTTGAGCTGCTGACGGCAAAAATTTTCGGAACAGCGGGCTCCACCTTCAACATCGATTCTCCGAAACAACTTTCACATATCCTCTTCAACGTCCTTGGACTGCCGACAAGAAAAGCTACAAAAACAGGCTTTTCAACCAACGTGGAGGTGCTTGAGGAGCTTGCCGCCCAGCATCCCATAGCCAGCGACCTCCTCGAATACCGGAGTCTCCAGAAACTCAAGGGCACCTATATCGATGCCCTGCCCAGGATGGTCAACCCGGTAACCGGCAGGGTACATACGTCTTTCAACCAGTTTATTACCGCAACGGGCCGGCTCTCATCCTCCAATCCGAACCTGCAGAACATCCCTGTTCGCACTTCGCTTGGCAAAGAGATTCGCCGCGCCTTTATCCCCTCAACCCCTGAAAAGTGGCTGCTCTCGGCTGATTACTCACAGATTGAGCTTCGGATAGCTGCGGAAATATCGGGTGACCCTCAGCTTATTGAAGCATTCCGCAACCATGAAGATATTCACACCGCCACAGCGAGGGTGATTTTTGGGCTTGATGAGATTACCGGCGATATGCGACGCAAGGCAAAGGAGGTGAATTTCGGGGTACTCTATGGCATCATGCCTTTCGGGCTCGCCAAACGGCTCAATATTCCACAGAAAGAGGCCAAAATCATTATCGACACCTATAAAGCCAAATATCCAGGCCTCTTCAATGCACTGCTCAGCATCATTGAAACGGGAAAAGAGAGCGGCTACGTCTCAACGCTTCTCGGACGGCGCCGGTATATCGCCGACCTCAACAGCCGGAACAGCAACGTGCAGAAAGCGGCTGAACGGGCCGCCATGAATACCCCGATTCAGGGAACAGCGGCAGACATCATCAAATGCGCCATGAACCTCTGCAGTGTGCGGATGCTTGAGAAGCAGATGCACTCGGTCATGCTGCTGCAAGTGCATGATGAGCTGCTCTTTGAGACAACCGATGCGGAAAAAGAGCCGCTTTCACGCCTGGTTGAACAAGCAATGATTGATGCTGCGGTAACTTGTGGATTAAAAACCGTACCTGTTGAGGTCGATATCGGCGTGGGTAAAAACTGGCTGGAGGCTCACTGAATGTTACTTTGCCGTTCAGAGGCACAGGCCTGGTCTTCGGCAAACGACTATTGATATCGCTTGCTGAGCCCAAGCTTTTCCATACGAGAATAGAGGGTTTTTGGATGCATGGCGAGCTGCTCGGCGGCTCCGCCAACGCCACTCACCCTCCCTTTTGAACGGCTGAGAGCATCAAGAATCAACTCTCGCTCCATCACGGCAACATCATGCTCAAAATCAGTCATTGTTTTGGTACGACCGCCAGCGGTAAACCCCGATGCAGGTGGAGATAACGACAGAATTGTCGAAAAATCAAGCATCGAACCATCAGAGAGGATAACCGCCTGCTCTATCAGGTGAGCAAGTTCACGGATATTACCCTTCCACTCACGCCCAACCAGGCGATTCATGTCGCTCTCCCGGAAAGAACGAAGAGGCTTGCCGAACTCCTTTGAAAACTTTGCAGTAAAATGAGCGGCGAGCATGGCAATATCTTCACGACGTTCGCTGAGAGGAGGAATCGCCAGCGGAAAAACATTGAGCCGGAAAAAGAGATCTTCACGAAAACGCCCTTCGGCAACCTCACGGGCAAGGTCGCGGTTCGTCGCGGCAATGACACGGACATCAACCTTGATCACCTGTTTCCCGCCAAGCCGTTCAAGCTCACGCTCCTGAAGCACACGCAGCAGCTTTGCCTGCAATTCAAGAGGAAGCTCGCCGATTTCATCCAGAAAAATAGTCCCCCCCTCAGCCAGCTCAAACTTTCCGATCCGCCGCTCTGTAGCGCCGGTAAAGCTCCCTTTTTCGTGACCGAACAGCTCCGATTCAATGAGGGGTGCTGGCAGAGTTGCACAGTTGATCTTGATCAGCGCACGCTTGCTGCGGGTTGAAAGATTGTGAAGAGCACGGGCAAACAGCTCCTTGCCGGTACCGGTTTCACCCTGAATCAGCACCGTCGCATCAGTAGGGGCAACCTGGCTGACCCTTCGCAAGACTGCCACAAGGGAAGGGCTTTTGCCGATAATCTCCTCAAAATTATGCACCGCATTGATCTCTTCAATAAGAGAGGTACGCTCCCCCTCAAGTTTTCGGCGCAAATCATCAATCTCTTCAAAAGCGAGATAGTTCAGCAGAGCCAGAGAGAGTTGTGGCACAATCAGGGCTACCGTCGCCTGGTCATGCTCTTCAAACGAGCGGGAGGTATCGGAGATAATCAACCCGGCACGGCTGCCCGGCGTATCCCAGAGCGGAACTGTCAGCAAAGAGCAGATTCCAAATTTTTCCCTGACATGTGCCAGCATTCGGTACTCACGGCAAAGCTGGAGAAACGTTTCACCACCAAAACAGCCTGGAGTGGTAACGAGTGAAAAACTCTCCCGGGCAATCTCCTCAAAATCCTCAATATCCAGCGCCTGCTGCGAGGAGACTGGAACAAAACCTCCACCATGTTCACGCATGAAATTGTCGTAAAGACGATAGGCTCCATCCGCGCCCATCACACGGATACCAAGAAAGGTACATGGCACCAGTTTTTCAATCTGCTCGCAAACCGCGAGCAGCATCCTGTTTCGATCTTTTATAGTCAGAAGGGCATTGTTCACAGCAAGCTGCATGGCCGTCTGCGCTTCACGCTGCCGAAGCTCCTCATAAGCAAGAGCATTACTGACTGCGACAGCGACCGGCGATGAAAGAGTTGCCAGAAGCTCTTTTTCGCTCTCCGCCCACTCTTTTTCATCCTTCGACACAAAACAGAGAAACCCTATCACTTTGCCTCGCGTTCGCAGCGGAGAAAGAGCTACCTGCCGCATACCAAGATCGTACAGTATCTGTGGCAGAAGAACATCTGCGGGATAACGCTCAAGCGACTCCTCGATACTGATCACTGAAACTGACTGATCAGCAATATGAGGTTCAATCCACGAACCGGCAATCAGCCTCTTTTTGCGATCAAAGCTCTCCGGAAGCTGAAACCGGAGCATTTCAAAAAAAACGTTGCTGTACCTCTTCTCTTTGTCGAAGGTGATAATGGCTGCGGAATCAAATTCAAAGACAAGGCGAAGCTTGTCGGTGAGCGTCCGGAAAAGCTCCTGGGGATCACGGATGGAACCAACCGCATCGCCAATATATTGCATCAGCTTATGGGCCTCATGGACGGAAGAGCTGCTCATAACACAAGAAAATATGAATGATATTCCTGAAACGTCGGAACACATACTACAGAAAATTCTGAACTTTTCGGAACACAAGGGATCGAAAATGCGGGAAGCTACGCTGTAAAGCACTGATGTAACTGATTATTCCTGCAGTCCTGATTTCTGGCACATAAATTGCTCATTAGTAGGAGGAACAAACATAACGGAACAAACCATAGCTCCATGATAAAGAAAAGTAGACTGGCCAGAACTGCAAGTATCGCAGCAACAGCACTGATGTTGTCATGGTCAGGAGCGGCAGGCACCGTAAAAGGGTCAGGAGAAGCTCCGCTTACCCTTGAAACAGCAATCCATCTTGTCCGCGAAAACAATCCTGCACTGAAAGCTGCGGCTGAAGAGATGAGTGCGGCTGACGCAAGAGTCACCCGGAGCAGAAGCGCATATTTCCCCCAGATCACAGCCAGTGCCGGGTATACCTGGCTTGATCCCGTCTCGGAAGTGAGTTTTGGCGGAGGCGCTCCGCTGCAATTCATGCCTCATGACAACTACGACGCAAAAGTAACCGCCCGGGCAACCATCCTTGATTTCGGAAAACGGAGCAACAATGTCGATCTTGCGCTGACGGGGAGAAAAACGGCGGAACACTCGCTGGAACTGGCTCGCCGTGAGCTTTCCTGGCATACCGTGCAGCTCTTTTACGGCATTTTGTTTCTCCACGAAAATCTCCGGGTAGAAGAAAAACAGATTGCTGCACTTAATAAAGCCCTGGAGTACACAACAAAACGATATCAGGCTGGAGCTGCAACCCCGTTTGATCTCTTTTCAACGAAAGTGCGCATCGCGGCCGCACACAACAGAACCCTTGACCTGGAGCATGAACTTCGTCGCAGTGAATTAACCTTGCGCCGACTGACCGGGATCGCAGAAAATGCACTGCTGACGCTCCAGGGATCGTTTGCTGTTACCCCCACAGGTGGCCGTGCAGAGTCCGGACTTGTCGCTCAGGCTCTGGAGCAGCGCCTCGAGCTGCAACTTTCCAAAGAGAATGAAACAGCGGCAAAATTGCGTCGTTCACTTGCCGCAAAAGAGGGGATGCCCGTCGTTACGGGAAGTATCTCTTATGGCACCACCAATGGTTACCAACCTGATATTCATGAAATGCGCAACAACGTTTCCGGAAACCTGCACCTCGAGATTCCCCTCTTTACCGGTTTTCGTACCAGTGCTGAGCGGCAGGAAAGTGCCGCCCAGCTCCGTGCCGCAACCCAGAGAAGGCTTGATACCGAACAGCAAGTGAAAACCGATGTCCTGGAAACGCTCCACGCTCTCCAGACCGCATCAGAAAAGATGACGACGAGTGAAGTACAGGTACAACAGGCTGAGCTGGCCGCAAAACATGCCAGGGCCCGTTACGAAAACGGCATGGCGACTGCGCTTGATCTGCTTGACACTGAAGCATCACTCTCCCAGGCAGAACTTGCCCGGCTGCAGGCCGCTTATGCTTATGTCTTGAATAACTATACCCTGAAACGAGTAACCGGGGAAATCTTCTGGTAAAATGGAACTACCACTGAAAAAAATTATCTGCGCTGTGGATTTTTCCGCAGCATCCGATGCCGTCATTCGATATGCTGCTGCAATGCATTGCACCGGTGCAGAACTCATGGTACTTTATGTCGCGCATGGAGCCGGGAGTGAGGATGGCATGTTAAGAAAACACCTGCATGAATTCTCGCGCTACAGTGACATGCTTTCCGGCAACAAGGTACGCGCCCTCTTTACGGTGCAGCACGGTGAACCTGCCGCAGCCATACTCAACTATGCAAAAGAGCACCATGCTGATATGATCATTCTTGCCTCCCACGGCAACACCGCCATAGCCCGGCTGCTGATGGGAAGCACTGCAGAATCGGTCATGCGCCAGGCGTTGTGCCCCGTCGTCATTCTGAAAACACCTGACAACAACAAAGACCATGGAACAACCTGAATCAAATAAAATGGCTGAAAACACTCCTTCCGGAAAAGAAGCGGAAAAACCATCGAACCCGCTGCGTCTCGTGATTATCGGCGTTCTCCTTACCATTGCTCTGATTTGGGGTGGTAGCAGGCTCTACCACTCGTTCCTCTACGTTGAAACGGACAACGCACAGATAGACGGTGATATTTACCCGATCATTTCGCGCGTTCCGGGAAAAGTAGATGAGGTGCTGGCAAGCGATAACCAGCAGGTTAAAAAGGGTGATACTCTGATACGGCTTGACGCAAACGATTATGCAGTACGCCGCGACATTGCCGCTGCAGCGTTACTCAGCGCCCAAGCCTCGGTTAAAGCTACGACCGAGCAGGCAAACGCAGCGAAAGCTGGAGCCAGCGCAGCGGATGCGACAAACCGGAAACTCCAGGCCGATCTTCGCCGCAACAAAAATCTCCGTGCACAGGATGTCATTTCCCAGGCGGAGTTTGATGGTGTCAGTGCTGGTGCACAGGCTGCTTCAGCCCAATATGCCGCTGCGGGCAATCAATATGATGCCTCGCTTGCCTTGATACCCTTAAAGATGGCCGAAGTAAAAAAACGTGAAGCCGAGTTGCGTGAAGCTGAGCTGCAATTGTCGTACACAACCATTACCGCCCCGGCATCCGGTCATGTCTCTAAAAAGAATGTCCAGCCAGGGCAGTACGTCGCTCCCGGCCAGCAGCTTATTGCGCTTGTCGGCAGCAAGGATCTCTGGATTGTAGCAAATTTCAAGGAGACGCAGCTTGATAAAATAGCTCCCGGGCTGCCAGTCATTATCAAGGTGGATGCCTACCCTGGTAAAGAGTTCAAGGGCAAGGTGGAATCGCTCTCCTCCGGCACCGGCGCAAAATTTGCACTCCTCCCGCCCGACAACGCCAGCGGCAACTTTGTGAAGGTGACACAGCGTGTACCGGTAAAAATCATCTTTACCGAAAAACCTGATCCCCATTACCCGCTTGCCGCAGGGATGAATGTTGTGGTCGAGGTAAAGGTAAAGTGAGAGTTTTTGTTCAGCTCCGCAGGAGTGAGATATTGGTAGCAAATAAACATTGAACCGGAAACCATAACGCATGGCCCAGTCACAACAACAGAATGGCACCGCAGTAGCGGCAATGCTGCCGAATCCCGCTCAGACCTACGACACCGGATTTCGGAAAATGATCATCACCCTGACGGTGATCGTCTCGGCGATGCTTGAGCTGATCGACACCACCATTGTGAACGTTGCCATTACGCAAATCAGCGGCAACCTTGGTGCCAGCATTGATGATGTTGCATGGGTAATCACCAGCTATGCCATCGCCAATGTCATTGTGATTCCTCTTTCGGGATTTCTCGGCAACCTGCTTGGACGCAGAAACTACTATATCGGCTCCATTCTGCTTTTTACCTTGGCATCGCTTTTTTGCGGCATGGCTACCGACATCTGGGCGCTGGTCTTTTTCCGCTTTCTGCAGGGTATCGGCGGGGGAGCGCTCCTGCCAACATCCCAGGCCATCCTCTATGAAACCTACAGGCCCGAAGAGCGCGGCAAGGCAACCGGCATTTTTTCGATGGGACTGGTACTTGGCCCTACCATAGGCCCGCTTCTCGGCGGATACCTTGTGGACTACTTCTCCTGGGAGTGGTGCTTTTTTGTCAATATCCCGATCGGGTTACTGGCGGCATGGTCCTCCTTCACCTTTCTCAGAGAGCCGAAGGTACAGCACTCCGTCTCGAAAATTGACTGGACTGGTATCGGGCTGCTGGCCGTCGGCATTGGCTCGCTGCAATTCATTCTCGAAAAGGGAGAATCAAAAGACTGGTTTGAAACCCCTTATATCACCTGGTTCACCATCATCGCAGTTTTATCCCTTATCGCCTTTGTCTGGTGGGAACTGCATACTGAAGAGCCTGCTGTTGACCTGCGCGTGCTTGCCCGCAGCCACAACCTCCCGATAGCGGCGATTCTGACCTTTGTGGTGGGTTTCGGCCTTTATGGCTCTCTCTTTGTCTTTCCTGTCTTTGTACAGCGCCTGCTCGGATTTACGGCAGTGCTAACCGGCCTCGTACTCTTCCCCAGCGCCATGGTAACCGGCCTGATCTCCATGCCACTCGGTATGGCCATGCAAAAAGGGGTCTCACCAAAAAAGGTGATGGCCATCGGGATGGTTGCCTTCATTATCTTCTGCTGGTCACTTGGGCAGCAAACCATGCAGTCAGGTGCCTCAAACTTCTTCTGGATACTGCTGGTGCGCGGCCTGGCTCTCGGATTCATCTTTATTCCTGTCACCATGCTTGCCGTATCAGGGCTGCACGGCAGAGACATCGGACAGGCTACCGGTCTCAATAACATGGTGCGACAGCTTGGAGGCTCATTCGGCATAGCGCTCATTAACACCTTTATCGTCAAACGGGTAGGAGAGCATAGAGTGGAGCTACTCAGCCATCTGTCGCCTTACGACCCGGCTGCCGTTGCAAGGCTTGATGCTATAAAGCAGACTGCCACCATGAAAAGCGGACTTTCACCCGCTGGAGCAGAGTTGGTCGCATTGAACTCGCTTGAGGGCACACTGACCATTCAAAGCCACCATCTGGCCTACATGGATGCCTTCATGCTTGTTGCACTGCTGTTTGCAATTGCCTTGCCGCTGCTGCTCCTGATCAGGATACAGAAGAAGGAACCTTTGGATCTCTCGTCGGCGCACTGAAAACGGGTTTGGAGCGCATAACGGATAAGGCAGGAATAGCCTCCGTTCCGGCGATATGTGGGTAGAGGGATCACGCCAGTTGGGGTCACCTCAGAATTGGGAATTTAAAACCCGGTATGCATTTTTTGTCGGGATAAATTCTTTTATAGAATAGCTTAGTTAATCCCTCAAAGTACCGTTAAATAATCACTTAACGCAATATTACTCAACCTTGATCCAAGGTAACAGCACCTTAAAATCTGATGAAAGTGAGTAATGTTTCAACAGAATTATAGCGACTCTAAAATATTGTATTAAATTATCTTAAAGCTTATCCTAATCTTTTGGCGTGCTATTTTTTCCTGTTCGTGAGTAGACCCCAAACATGATAAGGCAAAGTGTCATTTTATCGTTACCGTACGATTATTTCCGAATTCTGAAGCGACCCCAGGAGGGCGGCGGGAAACTTCAATGCCAAGCTTACTGAAAATAAACCACTCTGGCACAAGGTTGCAAAAGGTGTCAATAAGTATTACCTTGCGCTAAAAGGAGGTTTGATTATGTCACAGACAAAAGGTGTCAAGTTAAACGACACCACTCAGCAACGGCTTGCAAATTTGGCTCGTATCCGCGACAGATCGCCGCATTGGCTCATGTGCAAAGCAATCGAAATATTTTTAGAGCGCGAAGAAAACTACGAGCGAGAAAAACGCGAGGATTTGGAACGTTGGGAACATTATCAATTAACTGGTGTGGCTATCCCACACGAAAAAGCTGCTGCATGGCTTGAAAATCTGGTAGAGGGGAAGGTGGCACCATGCCCCAAATAAAATGGCTTCCAGAGGCATTAGCCGATGTTGAGCGGCTTCATGCGTTCTTGCACGAAAAAAGCCCCGATGCGGCAGCACGAGCAGCAAAGGCTATTCTGGACGGGGCGGGTTTTCTAACATCAATACCAGACATTGGGCGTCCAATGGAGGATGACACTGGCAGACGTGAATGGGTCGTATCTTTTGGAACTGCTGCTTTTGTTCTGCGCTATATGCGGGACAACAACGATACGGTTGTTATTATTCGTGTCTGGCACAGCAAAGAAAATAGAACGCTGTCACCACTCGAGTGACGACCATCTGCCGGAGTTTGCATTGGTAAATCACTTATACCCCGCTCATTCGCTCATAAACCTGACTTCCCAGCCACTTCGACACAAGCTCCTGCAATTCTGGTTTACCCATAAAGTCGGCAAAAAGTTCTTCGTTGAGTTCCATGCGCTCAATAAACAATGACTCCAGAACTTGCCTGAACACAAGCTGAAATTTATCGAGTGAATTGACCCCGGCAGCTTTCTTGAGCGCGTCATTCTGGCTTGCCGCCTCTGCGATCTGATCGAAAAAGAGTTGATCCGCTTCGTTCAGGTCACCACCAAAGCGCTCGTTGATGAGATCAATAAGCCGGGAGAGTGACACAGCCTCCTCATGCACCATGCCGCTTCCCACTTCGCGAGGTCCATCAAGCGGCTTGGCGAAGCCTTCACTCAAACTGATCGAACCCTCACTGATCTTCTGCAAACGGTAATAGTCGAGTTCCACCTCTTCATCAAACTGATATCCAGCGCCACTCTTCCGTTTTGGCAACTTCAATGCCAGATGGCGCAAGTAGGTGAATAACTTCTCTAAATCGCTGTCCTGATAGGGAATAACCTGGCTCAAAAAGCTGTACAGATTGCGGAAAGCCTGGGCCTTGCCGCGCCACAACTCAGCCTCCTCTTCTACCATGTTTTGCAGGTGCTGAAACCGC
The DNA here is from genome assembly GCA_903994365.1 of uncultured Chlorobiaceae bacterium. Lineage (GTDB taxonomy): Bacteria > Bacteroidota > Chlorobiia > Chlorobiales > Chlorobiaceae > Chlorobium. The sequence goes on from CAJEXL010000003.1 coordinate 115,557, forward strand.
GCAACCGCACCATCAAGAATTGCATTCATTTGCTTGTGATCGGCAGTGCTTTGGCGTCGCTTGGGTGCAAAAAAGATAGCCGAAAAGTCGTTTACTTCTGGTTGAAGATAAATTCCTGAGGCATCAAGCTCTGCCTTAACGGTGTAAAGCCTGTCAGCATCCACCTGCTCACCCATGACGGAGCCTTCGTAGTACTGACGAAACGCCTCCTGAATCTCGGTAGGGTCATTAACAAAGTCGAGCACAAAGGTATCCTCCTTGAGTGGATGCGTCCGATTCAAGCGAGAGAGCGCCTGCACCGCCTGAATTCCACCGAGCCGCTTGTCGATATACATTGAATGCAAGAGCGGCTGGTCAAATCCGGTCTGATATTTCTCCGCCACCAGCAAAACGCGGTATTCAACATTGGCAAAGGTCTCAGGCAACTCCTTCTCCTTCACCCCGCCGTTCATTTCAACTTCGGTGTAGCTTTTATCGGGCAATTTGTCGTCATCAACCGTACCGGAGAAGGCCACCAGACTCTTTATGGGATAGCCCTTTTCGGCAATGTATTCGTCGAAAGCCTGTTTGTAGCGCACCGCTTCGAGCCGTGAGCCGGTAATCACCATCGCCTTGGCATGACCGCCGATTTTGTGCCGTGTATGCTGATAAAAATGCTCAACCATAACCTCCGTTTTTTGCCCGATATTGTGGGGATGCAGACGCATGAAGCGAGCGAGCGCTTTGGCAGCCTTTTTGCGCTCCACATTCGGATCCTCCTCCGCCTTTTTGATAAGCCGGTAGTAGGTTTTATAGGTCACATAATTGGCCAGCACATTCATAATGAACCCTTCCTCAATGGCCTGCCGCATGGTGTAGCGGTGAAAAGGCTCTCCGTTTCGACCAAAGATGGCCAGGGTCTTGTGCTTCGGCGTGGCGGTAAAGGCAAAAAAGCTTATATGTTGCTGGCGTCCACGCTTGGCCATGGAGCGAAACAGACGCTCCAGATTCACTTCACCCTCTTCCTCGGCCATCTCTCTTGCTTTCTGCCGCAACTCACTGCCTCCCAGCACTCCTTTAAGCTCAGTGGCGGTTTCGCCCGACTGCGAACTGTGTGCCTCATCAATAATCACTGCGTATTTTCGGGTCGGCAGATAACTGTTGCTCCCTTCTCCGCGCTCCTCGGCAAGTTTCGTCAACTGGGCGGAAACAAACGGAAACTTCTGCAAGGTGGTGATAATGATCGGTACACCCGACTCCAGCGCTTCAGCAAGTTGGCGCGAATCTTCATCAATCTTCTGCACCACACCCTGCCGGTGATCGAACTGATAGATGGTGTTCTGCAACTGACGGTCGAGAACCACGCGATCAGTAATGACAACCACGCTGTCGAATATCCGTTCATCTTTTGCATTGTGCAGCGAGGAGAGCCGATGCGCCAGCCAGGCAATGGTATTGCTCTTGCCGCTACCCGCCGAATGCTCAACCAGATAGTTCTGCCCCACCCCTTCGGTGGCAACCGCTGCCACGATATGCCGCACCGCTTGCAACTGATGATAGCGCGGGAAGATCATACTTTCTGTCCGAACCTTCCTGAATTCGTCGGTTATCTTCTCCTGCACGTCGAGATGGAGAAAACGCGCCAGCAAATCAAGCAGGCTATGACGCTGCAACACCTCTTCCCACAGGTATGCTGTTTTGTAGTTCCGACCATCCTTGTCGGGCTCATTGCCTGCACCACCTTGATTGCCCCTGTTGAACGGCAGAAAATGGGTGCCCAAACCAGCAAGTCGAGTGGTCATCTGCGCCTCTTCCGTGTCCACCGCAAAATGAACCAGCGTCCGTTTGGTGAACTGAAAGATCAACTCGCGAGGATCACGATCATGACGATATTGGTGGGTGGCGTTGGCCGCTGTTTGTCCGGTAAGCGGGTTCTTCAACTCCAGCGTCACCACTGGCACGCCATTGAGCGACAGCACCACATCGAGCGACTTTTCACTCTGGGTACTGAAATGCAGTTGCCGGGTCAAGCCAAGCCGATTGGCCTGGTAATTTGATTCCAGCTCACGATTGAGTCCATGCGCAGGACGAAAAAAGGCAAGACGCAGGGTTTTGCCAAAACATTTGAAGCCATGGCGCAAGGTGGCAAGAACACCGTGCGTCTCCATCCATTTGCAGAGCGCCTCAAGAACACGTTTGCCACACTCCTCGCCGTGGAGCGATTGCAGTTTTTCCCACTGCTTTGCCTGAGTGGTGCGAATAAATTCCAGTATCTCGTCGGGGAAGATTGCCCGCTCACGGTCGAAAGCCGCTGAAGGAAGCTTGTGATAACCATCGGCCAACAGGACGGACTCGATGGCAGTCTCAAAGGCAGCTTCGCTGATTTGTTTCATGATTGGTGCCCTAAAATGAAAGAAGCATGCTCGCGACGCAACATCTCATAAGGCGTCATAAAACGAATCCCGATACCGATACAAACATTGGGAATCTTGATGCGCCTTGTTGAATTGGCTGGTACCTCATGGGTAACAACGATATAACCGCTGGCAAGAGCATGGGCTATAAGATAGAAATCAGCCACTTGTAAAAAGGTATTGATCGCAGAGGGCTCATACTGCTGTGACATCACCCAGTTGGTCACTTCTCCAAACCGGGCAGCAACCGCTGCGTCAGGCTTCAAGAAAAGTCTATTTCCATCACTGCGAGCCCAGTCTGTAAGTTCATCTGCACCGGCATTGATCTCGTCAGCCACTTTCTCAATGCTGAATACCTGACCCGCAACATTGCTTTCGATCAGCCAATCCCAAAAGGCGGGACAAAAATCAAGACCATAATGCAGGTTTTTAGCCTGAATGAATACATTGGCATCAAGAAGATAACTCATTGCAGTACTCCCAGTTCGCGAGCAGCACTGTAGAATGTTTCGGATTTACGGACACCGAGCAACCGGAATGCGTCCCTGAAAAGTGTCTGCCCTTCCAGCGTACTTGTCAGAACCGCACGCGCAAAACGCTTGCCTGTTCTCGCTCCCATAGTGCGATAAAAGTCGCCGCCATCATTTTTACGTTCTTTTTCGATTGTTTCAAGTCGACTGATTTCCTCATCATAATGGTGCCAAAGAGTGGCCTCGTCAATAAAGCCGGCATCATACAATCGCCTTAATGCAACCAGAGTACTGACCTTGAAGAATCGCGCAAGAGACTGGATTTCCTTTGCTACCGGCGCATTCGGCTTATGCACTTTGCGCAACTCATCAAGAGGCACCAGCAATTCTGCAGCTACACGGTTGCACCAGCGCTCAATGTTTTGTTCAGGCACACGGCCAGCATTACTGTTCGACACACCACTTTCTCCCAACCAGATGTGAGCCAATTCATGGGCAAGCGTAAACATCTGGGCCGATTTGCTGTCTGCTCCATTTAAAAAGATGAGTGGTGCCAGATCATCGGCAAGCACAAAACCACGAAACTCCCCGACATCAAGATTCCTGTGACTGTTGCTGCCAACAATGGAACTGACCATCACCAGCACACCAGCATTATCGGCTTTGGCTATGAGACTGCGTAACGCTTCAGTCCAGGTCGAAAGTGATTGTCTTTGAGGTTGCGATATTTCAAGTGTGCGTCGCATATCATCAGCAACCGTTATGGGCTCATCGCTCAATCTCGCCCGCCCGACAAAATGCAAACGAGGCATCCCTTGCATCTGCGCATATTCCCGAAACCAGTGCTGACGCTGTTGACACAAATAAAGAGTATCAATCAGTTCTGTGCTCGGCTCGGCCAGAGGATTATCACGCAACGTACGAAAATCGGGTACAGGCAATGCAACCTGAGGTGGCTCAGAGAGAAAAAAACAGCCAAAAGGTATATGCGTAAGACGTGAAAACGACTCCAGTTGCTTGAGAGTCGGCTGTGCAGCCCCCGTCAGCCATGCAGACCATTTGCGAAATCGACGTTCAAGCTCGACATCATCAATATTTGCACGCTCTGCAGCCCAACGCAGCACAGGAATCGAAGCGGGTACAGTTGTCATGTGGTCATCTCCTCGACAGGAATTTGGCCGGTAACAGCAGCGGTAATCAAAGCTGCTCGGCGTTCTTTTAGCAGTTCAATCGAGCGTTCCTTTTCTGCCACCAATGAATCAATGCGTTCGGTTTCACGATCAAGAAAGTCGGCGATGATCTGTTGATGCTCATCCACTGGAAGCATAACCCTTTGTTCATAAACAGACTCTCTGTTCAGGCCGGGAACAGCCGCCTCTTGTGAGCCTTCATCCAACTTAAAGGTTTGCAACGCCCAATACAACCAGCGGAGGGAGGCATTGGTCAACTTTTCGTCAATAAAAAAGGTAGTATCTGAAGCAAAGCAGCCTTCTTGTGCCCAATTTAATTTTCCGTAAGAACCTTTTCGGCCAACCACAATAGAAGGGACGCCTGTGTTCTTTTCGCTTGTTGTTGCATACGGCCCATTTGATCCAAAAACGGGAATATTACCAACAAGATCATCCTCTTTTGGCAGAGAATCGCCATAACCCAAATGACAAATAAATTTTAAGCGAACAGCTTCGTTCATTCTTTGATCTCCCGTAACAACCTTTTATTCCGTATTTGTGCAATAAGATTACCGCACGAGAGACTCTTCCTGCGGTAGATGTTCACCCATGGCACATCAACGGCCCACTTGCTCAAAACTTTATAGCGCAGAGGATTATCGAGCAAGGAAAAAAATATGAGGTTACTGGATAAGCCGCTCTGCTTACTATATAAGGTATCGAGGTTACCCGATAAGCGCTCCAGGTTACCCGATAAGCCACTCCTTTGTCTTGGAAACCATTTGATAGCTTCATACCATGAAGCCACACCACAGCCCTTTCGAACAAGCAATGAGGTTTCGTGCGCGTTCACTCCGTCACCTCCTTGAGCAGATCCATGATCCGCTTCTCGACATCAGCCAGCTCAGTGTCAATTTCCTTCAAGGAGCGAGGTGCCTGGTACTGAAAGAAAACTCTGTTGAAGTTGATCTCGTATCCCACCTTGCCGATACCGCCATCCTGCTCGTCGAGCGCTTCGCGGTCGATCCAGGCATCTCCGACATAAGGGCGCACTTCGCGCAGAAAGTAGGTGGCGATATCTTCCTTGAGAGGAATGTTTTCGGTGTCTTTAAGCGCTGGATCAGGCTCGTATTCGATATACTTGCCTTTTTTTCCAACACGCAGACCCAGCACAGCCTCCAGCTCGATGCGAGTCAAACCGGCAGGCAGTGTCTGATCAGGAAACAGCATTTTAGTGTCCAAAGCGTCAATCTTTTGCTGCCTGGCGATAACCGGTTCTGCTCCCGGATCAACTTCAGTGAAGACCTCCCGGAATATTTTTTTCTGCGCTGTGCCCTTTGCTCCCGGCGTCCAACCGCTGGCTTGATGGGGCAGGGCCTTAACAACATGCTGCACTTTTTCCCATACATTGTTCCAGTCGAAAAGAGGCTCGTTGCCCAACGCCTCTTCCATCGAGAGAACAGCATCAAGCAATTCGGGGCAGGTGTCGAGGAAACGCTCTTTGGTTTTGCGGGTAATCTGGAAGCGCAGGCGCAGAGGGCGCTGAACGGTGATGCGCCGGTAGCCAAAATCAGCGTTATCAAAAATTTTGCTGGTTTTGGAGTTGTCGAGCGCACCATGCTCGCGCGTAACCGTCTCAATGGCAGCTTCATCAAGGTAGCGGCGCTTGTTGCCGAGGCTGCGCTTCATCGGTATCCAGCGTTCGCGAGCATCAATCAACTGAATCTTGCCTTTGCGGTGAGCTGCTTTGCGATTGCTGAGCACCCAGATAAAGGTGCCAATACCAGTGTTGTAGAACATCTGCTCAGGCAGTGCGACAATGGCTTCAAGCCAGTCGTGCTCAATAATCCATCGGCGAATTTCACTCTCTCCACTGCCTGCGCCACCGGTAAAGAGGGGGGAACCATTGAAGACGATGGCCACGCGTGAGCCGGGTTTATTGCGGTTACCCTCTTGCCATGGCTGATATTTGGAGATCATGTGGACAAGAAAAAGCAGCGCACCATCATTGATACGCGGGAGCTTGCCGTTGTAGCCCCGGAAGTTTGGTGAGCGGTCGATCACCCTCTTTTCCCCTTTCCAGTCCACTCCGAATGGCGGATTGGCGAGCAGATAATCAAAACGCATCTCAGGAAACTGATCGTCGATCAGGGTGTTGCCGTATTCAATGCGACTCTCTTTATGGCCTTTTATGAGCAGGTCAGAGGCGGCCACAGCGTAGGAGCGTGGGTTATAGTCCTGTCCAAACACTTTAACCGTTGCCTGCTCGTTGTGGGCACGAATCCAGTTCTGTGCCTCGGCCAACATGCCCCCCGTACCGCAGGCTGGATCGCAGATGGTGACGATAATGCCATCCTGTGTCAATACCCTGGTATCTGGCTCCAGCAAAAGGTTTACCATCAGTCGAATAACTTCGCGCGGCGTGAAGTGGTCGCCAGAGGTCTCGTTCGCCGCTTCATTGAATCGCCGGATCAGCTCTTCGAAAACCAGCCCCATGGTAATGTTATCGACCCGAGAGGGGTGTAGATCCATATCTTCGAACTGGGCAACGACCTGATAGAGTCGGTTGGCCTCTTCAAGCTTTTCGATCTCCTTGTCGAACTCAAAGCGCTCAAAAATTTTTCGGATGTTCTCTGAAAAGCCGTTAATATAATCGGCGAGATGGCGACCGATATTGTCGGGGTCACCCTTCAGCTTGCGAAAATCGAGTTGGCTATGGTTATGGAATCCCAGCGGCTTGCCATCTTCATCTTTGGCCAGGTTATTCAGTATGGCTTCAATACTGGGAAAACCCTTGGTGGTAAGCTCTGCGTGTTTGTTGAGCACACTCTGTTTGGTTGGCTCCAGTACACAGTCGAAGCGGCGCAGTACCGTAAGCGGCAACATCACCCGTTCGTACTGAGGCGGACGGTAAGGCCCGCGCAACAGTTCGGCAACTGACCAGATAAAATTCGAGAGCTGCTGAAAATTAACTGGAGGCATGATTTTGATCGTTCCTTTCCAAATCCGTTTTACCGATGAATGTACTGAGTATATATTCAATTCATATTACAAAAAAGATATAACATATACCGATAGGCTCAATAAAGTCAAAATCGAGGACTACTGCCGTCAATCTGCCGGAAGCACATTAACCAGGAAGAGAGATCACTTGCCGCAGCATTTCTTGAACTTCTTCCCGCTGCCACAGAGACAAGGATCATTGCGGCCAATTCGCTCAGCTTCGATTGCCAACGCCATCCCTTTTCCCGTTGCCATCTCCCCACGCCGGTAAGGGAGCCAAAACTCATTGATTCCTCTCAAACATTCCGGCACTCTCTCCCATACCCTGCACATCTCCGGTTCTAAAGGAAGGGTGTCGTCAGCCCTCAAACTGAGCAGATAAATCGGAGTTAACAACATTAAGAACTGTTTATCCAAAAGAAGCGGATCCCATGCGGTACCACTGCCGTTCACTCCGATCATAAATCCCGTCGCCCACTGCTTGATCAAAAAATCCCTGGTTTCATCACTCTCCAGCGCCATCGTACCAGGACGCGGCTCGTAATAATCCGGGTACGTTGACAATTTCATGACGAAACTGTTCATCATCTTCATCAGCAACTCCACGATACGCTGAGCCTGCTCTAAAGTCTCAAATTTCGGCTCTTCTTTACGTCCACTCATATCCCAGACAAAGGGAAGCCACGTACTGGGGAGAACAGTGCCCGGCCCAATGACCAAAGCAGTAAAAAATCCGCCAAGGGTATCAAGCAACATTACTCTTTCAGGAACTGCGTCCGAAAGAAGAAAATCCTGAAGCTCATCAAGCTCATGGTCCGTTATTTCAATCAGGCTGTGACCTGAAAAATCTTCCTGTATTATCATTGCAATGGTTTATTATTTTACTAATCCTTCGGGATACTTTTATACAGGGGCGGATGGCAACCCCGCGCCAAAGGATGAGCGCCTATCTTTTACCGGGTACGCTGATAAAAATACTTACCCATGAATTCCGTTTTTTGCTGCTGCGTGGCAGTAAAGCACTTTTTCCATTGTGACATAAATGTGTTAGTGCTCATTCTCTGACCTTCAGCAACAATGCAATAATCCGTTTTTTACCGTATCGACACATCATGCTTTTCCCGCCACCGTTCGATACGCCTGTTCCGGATCATTGGGCACCTCAGGGCGGATCATTGAAATACGCCCAGCAAGCAAAAGCGGACGAAGATAGCTCTGACGAACAGTTTCCGGAGTACGTGCAAGCAGGCTCGCCAGTTCCTCAACACGAAAAACTCGTTGACGACACAATGCAACGACAAGTTCGCATACCTCTTCAGGGGGTCGTCGTTTGCCCAAGGCACCAACACGGGCAGCAAGTTCACCAGGCAATTCATTCAGAATTGCACAACGCTTAGGGTTACTGGATAAGACACCTGGGTTACTGGATAAGGTTCCAGGGTTACTGGATAAGCCACTCGGGTTACTGGATAAGCCACTCGGGTTAGCAGATAAATCTGTCGTTGTCCCGAGAAGCAATTCTGTAGGTTGATACCAGGTAGCCGAACCTCGTCCCTGTTGAACAAGCAGGGAAGCATCACGCAATTTTTTTAGCGCTTGACTGGCCGTGAGTGTATCAACCTTGTTAATTTCTCTGTAGGTAGCGTTATCAATGACTCCAACATCTCGCGTTACCACCAGTGCACGAGCCTCAGCATCCGAAAGATTTAGCTCTTTGAAACGGGCAAGCCAAGTCAGATCCTCCGGACCAAGAAAATGATGAAAGAAGAGACGCACAACAAATTGGTCTCTCGCTCGATCTGATTCGAATAATGGTGGGGCAAGACCTGCTTTATCGCACATTTCACGCATAACACGAACACCACTACCCTTGGTCTCTGCAAAGCGAGTATCGTGTAAGGCGGCAGCAATTCTTGGATTGCGAGGCAACGAACCCGGCTCTCCAAGGTGTTCTGGCGACTTGAGCGAAAAACCGGGGTTACGGATTTAATGCGGTTTGAGTAACGGATGATCTGCACCGGTGCATAACTCCGGTAGCTGCGGTGCATCAGAGCATTAACCACGGCCTCTCGAATGACCCGCTGTGGAACAACCGGCATATCCTGCCGCTGCAATGCACCTTCTTCAAGCCCAAAGGCCTTGGGCAAATCATCAAGAATAGCTGCTTGGGCTCGACGGATAAGCCGAAACAGAGAATCGCGCATCTCGATGGTATCGAAGCGACGTTCGGGGTCAGGTACCCATTCGCGTCCAGGAACACGGATGTAATCGACCCTGGTCATTGGAAAACTTCGGCGGAGTGCTATCGAATTTCCAAACAGAATAAGCCCTGCAACAGTGGGTATCCACTGCGCTTGTTCATTGCGGCGCAAACCACCAAGAGCTTGCATCAGTTCATTGTCACTCCAACGCAGTTCTTCTGCATCAGGATTGACCTCCCGACGAGCCAGACGAAAGTCAGCAATGGCTTCGGAAGAGAAATCATCAAAACTGGCGTCTGGCAACAGCCCAGAATCAAAGCTTTCCTGCTGGCGACCTTGATAAAGTATGATCAGGTCATCTTCAGTACAGCGCTGGTCGGTACTGCCAATGCGCCGAAACGCACCCTTGGGAAGACCTTGTGCTTTGAAATAAATGGGTTTATCCTGCGAAGAGGCTTCTTGCACAAAAACGACGATGACAGGCTTGCCTCCAAGGGTTTCTGTTTTGATTTCCAGTCGTAACGGCTGGTTGAATACACTGGCAGCCTGACTTGCCAGATCAGAGCTGATCTTGTCCGGGTTTTCGATGCCCTGAGCTTCGTAGGCCGGAAACAGTGCCTGCTCTTCGCGAATCACGCCCAACAGCATCCAGCCTCCTCCCAAGCCCGGCTCGTTGGCAAACGCACAGACCGTTTCCAAAACTGATTTTCCGATTTCACTCGCCTTCTTGGCCTCAATGCATTCATTTTCATCGAGCAGGTTAAGGCGTTCGAGTAACTCCAATGCGTTCACGATGTCACCTCCCAAAGTAACTCCATGACACGCCGTTCGACGGCCTCAAGTTTACTGTCGGTTGCTTTAATGCTGGGCCGGTAAGGCCCGCGCAGCAGTTCGGCAACCGACCAGATAAAATTTGAGAGCTGCTGAAAATTAGCTGGGGGCATGGTTTTGATCGTCCTTTATTGTATAACGAAAATTTTGCGTGTACGATGTGCTGCCGGGGAGAAAAACAAAGATAGAACATATACCGACAGAGACAAAAGAGAGGAAGAGAACATACGCATATCCAAACCGTAAGAGTGTCATGCAGACAAGCTGGATACGAGGCATTAAAGCTATACCGCCTGCTGGGCGAACATCCTCTTCGTAAAGGAAATAATTGAAAAGGAGATCCGTCGGAAAAACATTTAACGAACAACGTTATTACGCTGCTCATGAATACTTCTTTGGAATTTCTTTGCACTGGTGAAGCGTTGAAGGAGTCTGGGGGGTATCTCAACCGCAGCAGCGCAGTGAGGAGGGAGAGAAATCGTGGAATGTGGGCAGTAAGGAGTGATCATGGATCGATGCGCATCCTGGAATTTTGGTATAATGTAAATATGGTATTACATTATATCAGATTAAGGATATACCAATATTACAAATGCCGACACCTCATCTACCAACGTCTGCAGTGCGGAAAGTGCTGCGCAAGCTTGGAGCCAATGTTCACGAGGCGCGGGTGCGTCGCAGGTTGCCTATGAGTGTGGTGGCAGAGCGGGCTTCGACATCGCGGCCAACCCTTTCCCGCCTTGAAAAGGGTGATCCTTCGGTGAGTATCGGTATTTATGCTGCTGTGCTTCAGGCCCTTGGTTTGCTGGAAGATCTCTCCTTGCTTGCAGATCCTGCCCGAGATAGCGTTGGTCAGCAGCTTGCGACGGCAGGATTACCCAAGCGTGCCCGTATAATCGGCAGAAAACGGAATGACCGGTGATGCCTGAGGTCGAGGTTTATATCGATTGGCAAGGTTCCTGCCGATTGTACGGCAGGCTTTACCGACAGCCCGGCAGGGGACGGGAGACCGTTTCATTCCAGTATGATGAGGGATGGATTGCGGCTGTCGATCATTTTTCAATAGACGTTTCACTTAAGGTGGGGCGTGGTATTTTCGTTCCACCGGCTGGAAGGGAGATGTTTGGTACGTTGGGGGATTCCGCTCCGGACCAATGGGGGCGACGTCTCATGCGTCGTGCCGAGCGTCGCCGAGCCGAAAAAGAGCACCGGGCTCCACGAACGTTGTTTGAAACTGATTTCCTGCTTGGGGTTGCCGATGAGACCCGTCTGGGCGCCTTTCGCTTCAGATATCCGGGAGATGTGGCTTTTCTGTCATCGGCAGAGACCGGGGTACCGAAGTTGGTTGAGCTTGGGAAATTATTGGGAGTGACTGAACGGATACTGCGTGACGAAGAGAGTGATGAAGATCTCCTGATGATTTTTGCTCCTGGTTCATCACTTGGAGGGGCGCGTCCGAAAGCATCGGTTATTGATCAGTATGGACATCTGTCGATAGCCAAGTTTCCGAAGGAAAACGATGAATACAGTATTGAAACCTGGGAAGAGATTGCGCTCAGGCTTGCCGAAAAGGCGGGGATAAGGACACCCGTCCATGAACTGGTCAGGATTGCCGGTAAAGCCATTCTGCTCTCACGGCGTTTTGACCGCAAGGATGGTGGGCGTGTTCCGTTCATGTCTGCAATGTCCATGACCGGATATCTTGATGGTGAGGGAGGGAGTTATCTGGATATTGTCGATGCGCTCGGTGAGTTTGGTGCCCAGGCGCGGACGGATCGTGCCGAGTTGTTTCGGCGCATGGTTTTCAATGTGCTGATCTCAAATGTTGACGATCATTTACGAAACCACGGTTTTTTGATGTCGAGCAGGCACGGATGGATGTTGTCTCCGGTGTTTGACCTCAATCCGACACCTCAGGATCTGAAACCGAGGGTTCTGACGACTGCCATCGATCTGGAAGACGGAACCTGCTCGATCGGATTGGTTCGTGATGTCGCCCATTTTTTTGGATTGAAGAAGGCTGATGCAGATCGAATGATTTACGATGTTGCTCATGTTACGCAGACTTGGGCTGAGATGGCAAAAGCTGTTGGTGCACGGCCTGCAGAAATAAAGCGGATGGAGAGCGCTTTTGAACATGATGACCTCTACCGTGCTTTACGCTTGTGAGTCTCTGACTGGTAAGTGAAAAAAGGATGATCGGGATCTCATACTCCGCTCATTCGTTCATACACCTGACTTCCCAGCCACTTCGACACCAGCTCCTGCAATTCTGGTTTGCCCATAAAGTCGGCAAAAAGCTCCTCGTTGAGTTCCATCCGCTCAATAAACAATGACAAAGATAGAACATATACCGATAGAGACAAAAAAGACAAAATCTTGCTTGAGGGCAGACTGACCATTTAAAACCACCATCTGATTACAGCTCGCTTTATTGTAAAAGGCGACTGCTGGAAGCAGGCTCGTTGCGAAGGAGTTCTCGAATATGTACTGTTGTGTTTTTTTGAAGGCCCAACATTATTTCGCTATACTTTCAGTAAGGCATGGTGAGTGACAAGGCAAGTAATGGAAAAATTTCAAAAATTCGCAGTTCAGGCGGCTGCCCGAACGATTGAGGAGGTACCGATGAACGAAGAGAGGTGGCACGACGTGGGGGAAGCGGCCGAGCTGTCGAAGAAGCCACTCCAGCAGATAGTGGTAGGTCGCACGAAGATTGCGCTGTCATGCGTTGATGGAAGCTTTGGGGCGATCCATGGTGCCTGCAATCACGCGGGCGGACCGCTTGGGCAGGGCACCATTGACGGTGACTACATCGTCTGCCCATGGCACTACTGGAAGTTCCATCGCATTTCAGGCGAAGGAGAACCCGGCTTCGAGGCGGACCGTGTGCCCCGTTTCGAATTCAAGGTGGAGGGCGGCAGGCTTCTGATACGCGAGATGCCGACTACCGATCGCCAGAAGCTGGCGCATGCGCCGCATCCGCTTGATCGCGATACGCGACGCGAGCCCGGGGCGCTTCGCGTGCTGGGTATTTCGACCACGGTCATGGACAACAACAACCCACGCTATTCGACTTCCGAGGCGCTGTTAGAAAGTGCTCTTGAACACGCGCGAATGGACCACTCCCTGGAGACACGCATGGTCAAGCTGCGTGAGCTGTCCTTTCGTGCCTGCGAAGGTTACTACTCCAAAAGCGCGCAGGCTTGTACCTGGCCGTGCAGCATCTCACAGATGGACCCGGCTGACGGCATGCACGCGGTCTATGAGAACCTGGTATTCTGGGCGGACGTCGTTCTGATTGCGACACCCATCCGCTGGGGTGCGGCAAGTTCATTGTACTTCAAGATGGCGGAGCGCCTGAACACGGTGCAGAACCAAATCACGCTGAAGAACCGCGTCATGCTGAAAAACAAAGTTGCGGGGTTCATAGTAACTGGAGGTCAGGACAATATTCAGGCCGTCGCAGGGCAGATGATGCTGTTCTTTGGCGAACTGGGTATGCACTTTCCACAATTTCCGTTCATTGCTCACAGTCGCGGCTGGACGGCGGAAGACATGGAGCGCAACGTTGAGATGGTCAAGCACAACAAAAAGCTGCATGATGGTGCGCGTGCCCTGCTCGACCGCTCTCTGGATCTGGCGCAGCGCCTGCAGAGCGGTCGAGCGCCGGAGTTCGAAAGAGCGGGCCGGAAAGCCTCCGGGCTTGAGCAGCGCAATCGCCCATAGCAAAGCAAGTTCATGTCATTTTTCCTGCGGGTTACATTGATTTGTAACTGCTGTACGCCTGACGCACCCCTCGGCTTGCAACAATGAGCGCCACTGCCGCCACAATTGTCACCAGACATCCAAAACGAATAGCAATACCAGTGCCAAAATGTTCCGAGAGATAGCCGATTTCAAGATTACCGATTGGCATGAACCCCATAAAAATCATCATATAAAGGCTCATAACCCGACCCCTGAAACGATCATCGACTGCGCCCTGAATGGTGGCGCTGAGGGTTGACACTGCCGAGACCAATCCGAAACCTCCGAAAAAGAGAAAGAGAAGCGCCATCGGCAATCTGGTGGTAAACGTAAAGCCAATAAGGGCAAAGGCGAAAAGAATGCTCCCCCCTGCAATAAAGACAAGACGATCAACTTTTCTGGAGTAAATGGAGACCAGCACCGTGCCGACAACCGAACCGAAACCAGAGACTCCATAGAGGTACCCCATTCCCGAGGCTCCCATACCAAAACTCTTTTTCGCAATAACCGGCAACATGGTAACATAAGACCATGCAAAAATGGAGATAACCGCGATGTAGATGATACAGGTACGAATCACCGGATGCCCCCATGAATAATGCAGCCCATCTCTGATTGCCTCCAGTGGCTTCTGATTGATTGCCGAAACTGAAATTGCAGTTTTTTGTTTCATGAAAATCAGAGAGAGAATAACTGCAAAGAAACTGAAGCCGTTGACCAGAAAGGCCGTACCGGTACCTGTTGCGGAGATGAGAATCCCTGCGATTGCTGGCCCGATAACCCGTGAGCCATTATAGATTGCCGAATTCATTGCAATCGCCGACGCAAGATGCTCGCGCTCCACAATCTCGCTGAGAAAGGCCTGTAGCGCGGGAACATTGAGAGCATTGACACAGCCAAGAAGAAAAGAGAGAAGAAGAATAATGCCAATCGTCACCGTACCAGTCATCGCAAACAAACCAAGCACAAAAGCGAGCAGCATTGCGGCAGACTGCGTCCAGAGCAGAATTGTCCGCCGTGGATAACGGTCAACAAGAACGCCACCAAACAGGGAGAGAAAAAGCGTTGGCAGTGTGGATGCGGCAGCAGCAAGCCCCACGTCAAAGGCGGAGCCGGTTATTTCGAGCACCAGCCACCCCTGCGCCACCATCTGAATCCAGGTGCCAATCATGGAGATCACCTGCCCGGGAAAATAACGGCGGAAATTCTGGCTCTCGAATGCGGGGAAAGCTGACAACAGCACTCCGGATAAACCTCCTCGCAACGGAGAGTCCGATCTGGCAGCCTCCCTCGTGGCAGCATCTTCAGCAGGTAACATCATCGCATCAACAACATCTTCGATTATAGCATCATCACTGGGCAAAAGTAGCAAAAGAATGCCGGAAAACCTGCCGATTCGCAACTAATACCAACGAAACCAAACTGCGACACGTTATGCAGCTCGCAACGGCCAAAGAGTTATACCCTGCATCGAATACTCTTACCTTTTCGGTTTAAATAGGCTTATATTCCAAGGCCGTTCTTATGAAAATAATGATGGCGTGTGAGTTAACTTTTATCAAAAACAAAAAAAGGAGAAACTTTCGATGAATGTTGTAAATCCGGAGGCTATCGGAGTATTCGGGCTTGTTGTTACCGTCTGGGTATTCGGGCTTGAACAGTTGGGGTTCGGACTTGACAAGGAGACTGATCATGCAAAATTGGGAAGAAATCTCGGCCATGTAGCCCTCTATTTTGGAGGATTCACCCAGCTTTTCACTGCAGTCTGCATGTACCTGTTCGATATGGGGATACCACCGGAAACCAGAATTTACCTGGGAACCATTTTTGCTACTTATGGTATGTTCTGGGTTGTTGTTGCCATGCACTTCTATAATCCTGGCGACAAAAAAGTGTACGCACACCTCTTTCTTGGTATCTTTTTCATTACAGCAGTCTTCAGCTACAAAGCCATTCTTCTCGGCAAAATATGGCCTTTAGCTACCGTATTGCTGCTCATCAACGTGCTGACCATCCTGCTTCCATTTGCATGGTACAAGCAGAGCCCATTGATCACAAAAATCTGCGGCGCAACCAATATTGCCATCGGCCTTTGTGCCCTGCCGATTCTCTTTAAAGCCCTCGGAGTTTAATCTGCCGACCCTTGCCCGAAACAGTCATCAGTGTTACGACTGTTTCGGGCCGCACCGATCCCTCAGCTCCACACTTTATACTATTTCGAGAAATAAATAAATATTTCAGACAGCCTCTCCGAAAGAGAGCTTTTTGCAGATTTCGCCTGATTTGCTAATATGGGGGCTGGCTTGAAATAGCACTCGCCGGAATTAACACTCCCATTTTTTAACGCACTAAAACCAAAACACGCCATGAGCGCTCATATCTATAAGAAAATTGAACTGGTAGGATCCTCGCCAACAAGTATTGAAGAGGCTGTCAACAATGCTGTCGCAAAAGCCGCAGAATCGGTCAGAAACATTCGCTGGGTTGAGATTCTTGAAACGCGCTGCCATGTTGAGGAGCAGAAAGTCGCCTACTGGCAGGTTACCGTCAAAATCGGCTTTACCCTCGATGAAAACTGAACAGAAGTACTTTCAGGCAAAAGAAAAGGGCGCCTTTACAAGCGCCCCTTTCTGCTTTTTCTCTCACGCAAACACTCAGTGTTCGGAAGAGTAGTTTTCAGGTGCCAACGACCATTGCGCTGGTGACTTCCAGAGCGTCGAAAGCATCAATTCACGAATATGGGGAAACTCTTTGGGGAGCCTGTCATAAATCATCTCAAAAAGCTCCTCATGTGAAAGCAGTTCATTCTTCCAGGCTTCACGATCGACCATCATCAGCTTGGTGAACTTCTCGGCTGTCATCTCCTCAAGACCTGTCCAGTCAAGCATCTCGTATTTCGGCATCCAGCCAAGCGGACTCTCTACAGCCCCGGCATTGCCATGAACACGATCAACAATCCACTTCAACACCCTCATATTTTCACCGAAACCTGGCCAGAGGAACTTGCCGTTCTCATCCTTGCGGAACCAGTTGACACCAAAAATTCTTGGCAGTTCAGGCAGTGTACGACCAACATTAAGCCAGTGCGTGAAATAATCACCCATGTGATAACCACAGAAAGGAATCATGGCAAAAGGATCGCGACGAACATCGCCAACCTTTCCTGCTGCAGCAGCGGTCTTTTCAGAACCCATTGTTGCTGCAAGATAAACTCCGGAATTCCAGTTTGCAGACTGGTAAACAAGCGGAACGGTATCTCCACGACGACCACCAAAAATGAAGGCGCTGATCTGCACACCTTTAGGATCTTCCCATGCAGGATCAAGCGAAGGGCACTGACTTGCCGGAGAGGTGAAACGGGCATTCGGATGGGAAGAGAGTCTGCCACAGTCAGGAGTCCATGCATGACCCTGCCAATCAATAAGATGATCAGGTGCCTCGTCCGTCATACCTTCCCACCATACATCACCATCTGGCGTCATTGCCACGTTGGTAAAAATACAGTTTTTTCCAAGGGTGGCCATCGCATTAGGATTGGATTTATCTGATGTTCCAGGTGCAACACCAAAAAATCCATACTCCGGGTTAATCGCATAAAGACGACCATCCTCACCCTGCTTGATCCAAGCGATATCATCACCAACGGTTGTCACCTTCCATCCATCAAACGACTGCGGGGGAATAAGCATGGCAAAATTGGTCTTGCCACAGGCGCTTGGGAATGCTCCCCCGATATAAGTCTTCACTCCATCCGGCGACTCCACGCCAAGAATAAGCATGTGCTCGGCCAGCCACCCTTCATCACGAGCCATTGAGGAGGCGATACGCAAGGCAAAACACTTCTTGCCAAGCAGGGCGTTACCGCCATAACCGCTGCCAAAAGAGATAATGGAGCGCTCTTCAGGAAAATGAACAATATACTTCGTGTCATTGCAAGGCCAGGCGACATCCTGCTCACCCGCCTGAAGCGGAGCACCAACCGAGTGCAGACAAGGAACAAATTCACCCGTATCACCAAGAAGATCCATAACCTTGCGCCCCATCCTCGTCATGATACGCATGTTGGTCACGACATAGGGAGAATCAGAAATTTCAACACCAATGTGCGCAATCGGTGAACCCAGTGGACCCATGCTGAATGGAATGACATACATGGTACGCCCCGTCATACAACCACGGAACAACCCTTTAAGAGTCTCCTTCATCTCCTTGGGAGCAACCCAGTTGTTCGTTGGGCCTGCATCCTGACGCCTGATACTGCAGATATAAGTTCTGTCCTCAACCCTTGCAACATCACTAGGGTCTGAGCGGCAAAGATAGCTGTTGGGACGCTTCTCTTCGGAGAGCTTGATAAAGGTACCGCTCTCCACCATCTGCTGACAAAGAATGTCATACTCCGCGACAGAACCGTCGCACCAATGCACAGCACTGGGATTGCAAAGCTCAGCCGTCTCCTGTACCCACTGGATCAGCTTTTTATTGTTGACATAATCCGGAGGATTAATGTTTTGAAGTAACGTCATGGTAGTCGCATTGTTGTTGTTTGTAAAAAAAAACGCCCGCAATCAACACAGACTGCAGACGTGCGGGGAGAAAAGTTCATGTCCGAATTTAAACTGCCTTCGGACGAAAAAACATCAATCATAACATGAGTGCCTTATTTCGAAACTACCGGTTGAGGAAGAAGCTCAGAAATTATCTTTTCAAACACCTCTTTGCTTCTGGCTCCAGTAATAACCTGGGTTACCTTGCCAGAAGAGTTAATAACAAATGAGGTAGGAATAGCACTGACCCCCCCATCAACCAATGTATTAAAGGCACTAATAAGCTTCTCGTCAACCATGACCACTGGATAATTGATCTTGTTTTTCACAATAAATTGCCGCATTGAAGGGAGAGTTTCATTAACTGCGACTCCGATAAAGGTAAAGCCCCTGGCTCCATATTTACGTTGAAGAGCAACCATATCAGGAATCTCAGCCCTGCATGGTGGACACCATGAGGCAAAAAAATTCACGATATAGGCTTTCCCAACCAGTTGAGACGATGCAACCTGCTTGCCATCAAGGGAGACTGATGAAAAAACGGGGGCAGATGGAGCTGAAACTGCCACACCCGCAGAAGAAATCAAGAGGAAGAGAGAGAGCGCACAGGCCCTAAAAAAATGAACGATCAGCTTGTTCATGCCATCCATGTTTATCGAAAAGAAGAGATACTTTTTTGTCGCCTGTCGCAATATATCAATTCTTCTTTTTTTGCAAGGCTAATAAATGACAAGCTATTTAGTCTTTGTGATTCTCTATCAAAAAAATTATATTTCGACTTGTTTTTTTCGCTTCTGCTTAAGCCACCTTAGCTCAGTTGGTAGAGCAACTGTTTCGTAAATAGTAGGTCGTGGGTTCAAGTCCCTCAGGTGGCTCGTATCCGGAACAGTAGAAAGGCGAAATCCTGTGATGCGTCATTTCTGGTACGTTTAACAAGGCAAGTAAGCCTTGGATCATGAATGTTTGATTACATAATAAATCCTATCCACACTGTCTATTATGCAAGAAGGTAAGATTTCCCAAATCATCGGCCCTGTCGTTGATGTCGATTTCCCTGAAGGACGCCTGCCGTCAATTCTGGATGCGCTGACTATCACAAGAGCTGACGGAACAAAGCTTGTTCTTGAAACACAGCAGCACCTCGGAGAAGAACGAGTCCGTACAGTTTCCATGGAGAGTACTGATGGCTTGGTCAGAGGTATGAAGGTTGCTAATACGGGCAAACCCATACAGGTACCAGTTGGTGAAGAAGTTCTTGGCCGAATGCTGAACGTCGTTGGCGACCCGATTGACGGTCGCGGCCCTGTCAACTCTAAAAAATCGTACTCCATCCATCGCCTTGCTCCAAAATTTGATACTATCTCAACGAAAGCTGAGATGTTCGAAACCGGCATCAAGGTTATCGATCTTCTTGAGCCTTACTCACGCGGTGGTAAAACCGGACTGTTCGGTGGTGCCGGTGTAGGAAAGACTGTTCTGATTATGGAGTTGATCAACAACATAGCAAAACAGCAGTCAGGCTACAGCGTTTTTGCCGGTGTCGGTGAGCGTACCCGTGAAGGAAACGATCTTTGGCACGAAATGATGGAGTCAGGCGTTATCGACAAAACCGCGCTTGTCTTTGGTCAGATGAATGAGCCTCCCGGAGCCCGTCAGAGGGTAGCGCTTACCGGACTCAGTATAGCCGAGTATTTCCGTGATGAGGAAAACCGCGATGTGTTGCTCTTTATTGATAATATATTCCGCTTTACCCAGGCAGGTTCTGAAGTGTCCGCTCTTCTCGGACGTATGCCGAGCGCTGTAGGATACCAGCCAACCCTGGCAACGGAGATGGGTGAGCTTCAGGACAGAATTGTTTCCACCAAAAATGGTTCAGTCACCTCCGTGCAGGCTATTTATGTGCCTGCTGATGACTTGACCGATCCAGCTCCTGCAACGGCATTTGCTCACCTTGATGCGACGACGGTGCTTTCACGCCAGATCGCAGAGCTTGGTATCTACCCGGCCGTTGACCCGCTTGACTCCACCTCACGTATTCTCGACCCAAACATCGTTGGTGACGATCATTACGATACCGCCCAGGCACTCAAACAGCTCTTGCAGCGTTACAAGGATCTGCAGGATATTATCGCCATTCTCGGTATGGACGAACTGAGCGACGAAGACAAGCTTGTTGTTTCCAGAGCCAGAAAAGCACAGCGCTTTCTTTCGCAGCCATTCTTTGTTGCAGAGGCCTTCACCGGTCTTGCAGGCAAATATGTCAAGCTTGAAGACACCATTAAAGGCTTCAAGGAGATCATTGCCGGAAAGCATGACAAACTGCCCGAAAACGCCTTCTACCTCGTAGGAACCATTGAGGAAGCCGTTGAGAAAGCAAAAACTCTCTAAACAGAAGCAATAACCATGGCGAATTCCGAAAAAGGTTTCCAGATAGAGATCGTCACTCCCCAGAAACAACATTTTTCCGGGGAAGTTCTCAGTGTAACAGCTCCAGGCGAGTCAGGGCAATTTCAGATACTGAAAAACCATGCACCGCTGCTCTCTTCGCTCTTATCCGGAAAGGTGAAGCTTTCCTTGCCCGATCGCACTGAGCAATCTTTTTCTATCACTGACGGTTTTTTAGAAGTCAGCAGCAATAAAGCTATTCTGCTGACCGAAAGCATCTCCTGATTTCAAACGACATAAAAAACATCAGCATCCTTACCGGTGCTGATGTTTTTTGGTTTTATGACAACCCTGACACCAAAAGCCCTGCGCAACGGAGATACCATCGGGCTTATCTCTCCCTCATCGCATTGCGCGTACCCTGACAAAATAGAGCAGGCAGTACTCTATCTCGAAAAAAATGGCTACCGTGTAAAACCATCTCGTCACCTCAACTGCATCGACCCCAATCCTCTTATTGCAGACAACCAGAAACTTCATGATCTCCATGAGATGTTTGCTGACCCTGCCATCAATGCTATTATCTGCCTGAGAGGTGGAGCTGGAGCGACACGGTTGCTGAAAAAAATAGACTACTCCCTCATTGCAGCCAATCCTAAAATAGTGGTTGGCTATTCCGACATTACGGCACTCTCTCTCGCATTTTTTGCCCAAACCGGACTGATCAGCTTTTCAGGACCAATGCTTGCTACTGAACTGTATGAACCAACCCCATATACCGAAGAGCATTTCTGGGGAATACTGACATCCCCCTCTTATGCACAGTCACTGCACAACCACCCTGAGCACCCGGTAACCTGCATCAGAGCGGGATCAGCAGAAGGGAGAGTGATCGGCGGCAACCTCTCGGTACTTTCGTCGATCATCGGAACACCCTACATGCCGTGGTTTAACGATTCACTACTCTTCATTGAAGAGATCAACGAACCTGCATACCGCATCGACAGAATGCTTTCGCACCTCGACAATGCCGCCCTGCTCGCATCGTGCAATGGAATACTCTTAGGGCAATTCAGCAATGTATCAGCGATAACAAAAGAGGAAGCTCTGCGGTTAGAAAATATCTTTACCCATTACAGCCTGCACGCCAGTATGGATGGCCCGGTCATGAGAGGGCTCTCATGCGGCCATATAAAGAATCTTATGACCATTCCAATTGGAGCCAGATTCAGAATGGAGATCTCTCCAAGCGGCCAATTTTCATTCGGTGCCGTTGCCCCTGTGGTCGAAAAGTAATGCCGAGGGTGACAGGAGGCAGCGTTGCATCTTGCAGGAACAAGGCTTATCTTTTATCTTTTAACTTCTTTGTCTTGATACGCAATGAACTCCACTCCCGCGCAACAAAGGGCAACCGCCTTGCCTGTAATTGAGACAAAAAAGAGCGAACAGAACTGTGGGACAGAGCTGCTCGATGCCTACCGCGTTGTACTCTTTAATGATGAAGTACATACCTTCGACGACGTGATTAGCCAGATTATGAAAGCCATTCGCTGCAGCCGACATCAAGCAGAAAAACATACATGGCAAGTCCACACACTAGGGCGAAGCATCGTTTATGCTGGCACCATGTTCCACTGCCTGCAAGTAAGCTCAATTCTTGAAGAGATCGCCCTCCGAACAGAGATTCAAACCGCTTAGACAAAATGGAAAGCCCACCGCGCTCTAAAAATTCTCATCAACCACCGCTGTAACTCAAGCCGACTCCTCCAGGTCATTCTGTACGACTTGAACAGGGGTGCCGCTCTATGGAATGCGCTCTGCATTAAGAAGAGTCGCCGGACCATTATGCTTCCCTAAAGGGAATGCAAAAGGATGTTGACCACCATGAACAACAATCTGGACAATCTTTCTGTGCTGAGAATCAATCCGTATCCTCACAATACGATTGGATGGGACATAAGTCTTGAACGCATTATTCACCCTTGGAGTTGTTCCGGGAAGAACTCCGGCCGGGGTACCAAAAGTCTCCCCTTCAGGAAGCAACTGTACGACAATATACTTCGCGGTACCTCCAATGGTGAGATAGAGCAAATCACCACGTTGAAAGTTCTGCGGCACTTCAGGATTAAGCCAGCCAGCATCATATTCCTGCGATTCCCCATACACGCCATTGATTGGCGTAGCTTGACAAGTGAAAAAAGGAACCAACACCAGAGCGATAACAATGCCCACATACCCCAATTGCTTACCAACACCACACCTCATATCTTCCTCCGTTTATATGTCACCAGCAAGATTAACAAGACCTGAAGTATTCATTTTCAACGAGCATACGCCAGATTCCTGATATACCGTTAGAACAAATTTTCGGATACATCAGTTCCCGAAATATATGATCTAACTATCGTATTTTTACCTCTCCGTGTTCCTCTTACGCC
>CAJEXL010000004.1 GCA_903994365.1 uncultured Chlorobiaceae bacterium
CTGGAAGGTGATGATGGCTCCCGCAAGCGTCATTGATTACCTGATTGTCCATGAGTTGTGTCACTTCAACCACAAAAGACACAATGCGGAGTTCTGGAATGAGGTCGACAAGTACTATCCCGAGTATCAAAAACAGGTCGCCTGGCTGAAAGTCTATGTGAGGTGTGATTGATCGTGAATGCAGGACTGGGGAACGGTCAGATATAGTCCGAATCTCATTTGCAGAAAAATAATAATGATAGCAGTCCGATATTTCTGCTATAGGCCCATCATGCGCAAGAACGCTTCGGCTGAATCAGATATTTCCTTTATCAGAATGATTTGTTAAGTTACTTTACGCAAAAGGAGGTTTACGCTTCTCCGAATCGGGCTGCTTAGTCTACAATGTTCGCCGGATCCTGCAGGTGCGATAGAATTCTTGACAACCACTATCGATCGTGTTATTGTAACTCATGGAGATAATTGATGAATACTGTAACTGTTTCAAGTAAGTTTCAGGTTGTTATACCAAAAGAAATTAGAGAAAATATAGGCCTTCGTGTAGGGGCGACTATGGGGATCATCACCTATGGAGGTCGGATTGAACTTGTACCAATCCAGCCAATGCAATCGCTAAAAAGAATCTTCAAGGGTATCAACACTGAGATCAAAAGGGAAGACGACAGAGTATGAATGTTGTCGACTCTTCTTGCTGGCTGGAATACTTTGCTGGCAGCAAAGTTGGTGATGCCGTGGCGGCAGCGATAGAAGATATTTCATCACTTGTTATTCCTATCAATAACCCTTTATGAAGTATTCAAGAAGTTATTGGTCGAAACAAACGAAGATCAAGCTTTACTGGCCATTGCTCATATGAAACAAGGCCGGGTGATCGAACTCGACGCAGAGCTGGCGATTTATTCTGCGAAGATTGGCAAAGACAACAAATTAGCTTTAGCTGATAGTATTATTTATGCCACTTCCTCGAAATACGATTGTACCCTCTGGACACAGGATCAGCATTTCAAGGGTTTGAAAAAAGTAAAATATTTCGAAAAAGAGCAATAGTCCGATAACTGTTCGATATTTCACCTCCAGTCTGCGTTCTATCTGTTTGTTTTATAAGGGCTATCCAATGTGTGACGCGCTGCGTCACACATTGAGTTGGGCGCATTATCCTGGCTGGCGACGTGTTTATTTTGAAAATATACAAGGATCTTGAATTCAGACGCAAGGCCACCAAGGATAATCCAACTCAGATAACTTTTGGGAGTCATTGTCTCCCGAATCGGGGGTTGCGCCTGGTGAAGTATTGAGCTGAATTTCGTCCAGTCATATTTTACTTCGTCGATGATTGACGATCACGGTTACTCCAAATCAGGCCACTGTTGTGATCTTGTTGACCAGTTCGATCCGCTTTTTTTCCCAACTGCGGTTAGCTTCGTCATCCGACACCCACCGGGCCTCTGGATCGTTGGCTTCGGTCAACCCTTTCTCAACTTACTGAAGGAACCAATTGTCGTAATCGGCCACTTCATGGGTTTTGCCGGGAGATACTGGTGTGCCGATAACTGGTTTTCCTCCCAATTCCGTTGTTGGAATTACCGCTGTTGCGCTTATTCTGTTCGTTATCATGATCTTTTTCACCATCCGGTTATCAAGCTATTCGTGGATTATGCGTATTATGTGTCGAAGTAAAAAAATGGGTCACGGTATAATGCAGCAACCGCAATTTGTCCCACAGGCTGTGGGACTTTTCAACATGCAACTATGGGATGGCCATGAATGAAAATGTTCGAAGCCTCTCGGTGAATATCGATGTGTTGCTTGGTCCGTTGCGTGCTCTTATTGCTGATGCCCGCAAAGAGGCAAAGCGGACAGTGGATGTTATTCAGGTGCGTACCTGCTGGGAAATTGGTCGTCATATCGTGGAGTTTGAGCAAGGTGGGCAGGCACGCGCTGCTTATGGCAAGAAGTTGTTGTCGCGACTGGCAGAATCATTGACTGGTGAGTTTGGCAAGGGGTTTGATGCCACTAATTTGCGGCACATGCGCCGGTTTTATCTTGCTTTTCCAATTTGCGACACAGTGCGTCGCGATTTGAGCTGGTCGCATTATCGGGCACTGTTGCGTGTTGATAACCCCGAAGCAAGGCTTTGGTACGTGAATGAAGCAGCAGCGCAGAACTGGAGTTTTCGCGCACTCGATCGGCAGATTGGCACATTGTACTATGAGCGATTGCTGCTCAGCAATGACAAATCCAGCGTGGAGGCTGAAGCCGAAGCCAATATCGCAGCACTGCCTCGTAGCCCCCGTGAGTTCGTGCGCGATCCCGTGATGCTCGAGTTTCTTGGCCTGCCAGGCACAGGCAAGCTTCTGGAGTCAAAGTTGGAGCAGGCATTGATGGATAAGTTGCAATGACTATCCTTGATTCAAGCTACGAATTTATCGAGCTTAACAGGACATTCTATGAGATATCGAAAGAAAGCAGTAAAAACGATGACGTGGATATCAGTCAGGCGTTTGGTGTTGAGAGCTTTAACTGGGCCAATCTCATCAACGAGTACCGTATTATCATTTTGTCCGAGGCAGGATCAGGTAAAACTGCCGAAATCCGTAACGTTGCATGCAAGCTTCGAGAACAAGGAAAGCCTGCATTTTTTCTTCGGCTGGAACATATTCCCATAGATTTTGAGGATGCATTTGAGGTCGGCACCTACAAAGCCTTTAATGAATGGTTGGCATCCGCAGAAGAGGGATGGCTTCTTTTGGATTCGGTGGACGAAGCACGTCTTCGATATCCCGGTGACTTTGAACGTGCTATCCGTAAGTTAAGCAGGCAAATCAGTACGGCTATAGCTCGTACACATATTTTCATAACCAGTCGAATGACAGCGTGGCGGCCTAAGACCGATCTTGACCTGTGTAAAGCGAAACTGCCTTTTGCAATGGCTGCCACATCGAAACCTGCTCCGCAAACTGAGGATGTTGGCCTTGATGGAAGCCTGCATATAAAAACTGAACTTCAAGATAGAGATTCAATTTTCAAAATTGTCTCGCTCAATGATCTTTCATCTCATCAGATTGCGTTGTTTGTCAAGGCTCGAGGTATTGAGGAAAGCAATGCGTTTCTTGATGCAGTGGAGCGTGCAGATGCCAAGTGGTTCACATCACGCCCTCAGGATTTGGAGGAGCTGACCGAATTTTGGATAGACAACGGTCGGATTGGGACGCGCCTTGAGATCATACAAAACAGCATCAATCGGAGGCTGGCTGAGCGAGACCAAGGACGTGCTGATGTTTATCAACTTTCGGCAGATAAAGCTCGTGAAGGCGCAAGGCTTTTGGCAGCAGCAACTACGTTAACTCATGATCCGACAATCAGGGTTCCCGATGGATTAGATAATACAAAAGGGATTGCAGTACAATCAATACTTTCCGATTGGGAAAACAAGGAGCAGTCAACTTTGTTGTCGCGCCCCATATTCGATGAGGCGATTTATGGGACAGTACGTTTCCATCATCGCTCGGTACGGGAGTACTTGACTGCCGAGTGGTTTGCCGAACTACTCAAGCATGAAACATCGCGTCGAAATATTGAGTCGCTATTCTTCCGTAATCAGTATGGAATGGACATTGTTGTACCTACGTTGCGTCCGATTTTGCCTTGGCTGGCCATTATGGATGGGAAGATCCTGGAACGAGTCCGTAAAATCGCACCAGAAATTATTTTTGAAGGCGGTGACCCTGCTCGGTTGCCAGTAGAGGTTCGTCGTCAAATACTGCGTGAAGTATGCGAGCAAATGGCTGACGGTGTTGCTGGCCGCTCGGCTCGAAGCTATGAAGCAGTTCAGCGCTTTGCCAATCCGGACCTGACTGATGAGGTGCGCTCGTTGATCGGACAGTATGCAGACAACGATGAGCTGACGGAATACTTGCTTCGCATGGTCTGGTTCGGAGAGCTTGCCAATGCACTGCCTGAAGCCATGAGGGTTGCGCTGATGCCAAATGCTGAAAAGAACGCTCGTATATCTGCGTTCAACGCGGTCAAAGCTATCGGATCCCAGAATGATCAAGAGTATGTTCGCCAGAGCTTTCTGACAGAAGCATCTGAACTTAACCGGGAGTGGTTGGCTGAACTTCTCAAGGATCTTCAGCCGACAGAACAGACATTGCGTTGGCTTTTAGCCTGCCTGGAAAAAAGTGAAACGAAAGAGCGTTTTGCAGTTGACCATCTAACGGATGCCGTAACCAAATTTGCTGCTGTTGCTGACATTGAGCTGCTTCCACTGCTTGTTATTGGCTTGAACAGTTTGCTTGACTGCCCGCCCATAGTTGCCCAGTATTGCGAAGTATCAGAAAAATTTCAGTGGTTGATAATGCCAGGTTGTAAAGCGGTTGATCGACTGATTCTGAACCGTCATTCTGTATCGCTCGAACCAGATACACTTGCAATCTTGAACAAATGTTCAGTTATTCGTGGTCATGGGAGCGATGACCTACCTGAATTTAAAACCGAATTCTCAAAGCTTGTTCCCGAATGGCCGGAGCTGAACCGGGCGTTGTTTTGGTTTGAAGTACAACGATCGAGAGAGGCTCTTGATAGGAAGCAAGGCGAGCGGCTTACTGACTTCTGGGCGGCTGGGGCTTGGAGAGCGTTATGGAAGTTTGAGATTTCTGATTTTCATT
This sequence comes from uncultured Chlorobiaceae bacterium, assembly GCA_903994365.1. Taxonomy (GTDB): domain Bacteria; phylum Bacteroidota; class Chlorobiia; order Chlorobiales; family Chlorobiaceae; genus Chlorobium. The sequence continues at coordinate 4,668 of CAJEXL010000004.1, forward strand.
ATGTGACTGAGGAGATATTTCGCCAAACATTTCTGGATGACAGATTGGTTGCATTGTCGCTGGCCTTTAATCTCTACAAAGCGGCTAATCGTCCGCAGTCATGGCGTATACATCTGAAGAAATTGATTGCAGGCAACGATGAACTGTCTGAGTGTTTAAGAAACTATTTGAGGCCGCCAGCTCAAAGTGTGGAATGGCGACGCATTAATCAACAACAAGCTAAATGGAAAAGACAGGCCGAAGCTAATCGAAAGAAACAAGAAAACTATCACGCAGACTGGAAGAAATACTTTGCCGAAAATCTTGACAAGGTACGAGAAGAAGTTCGAGATAAACCCGGTACAATCACAAACCCCTTATGGTATCTCTTCAATCAAACTCGGGAGAAGAAGATCTCATCGGGACGGTGGACTGACTATAACTGGAAAACGCTGATTCCCGGGTACGGGGAGGAGGTTGCACATTTCTACAGAGATGGCACAGTCTCTTTTTGGCGAAAATATGATCCAAAATTATGTTCGGAAGGTGCTCCTTTCAACGCAACGCCTTGGGCTGTAATTATTGGCCTAACAGGCCTTGAAATCGAGGTCATGGAAACCAAGGAGTGGCCGAAGAATCTGGGTGCTCTGGAAGTCGAACTTGCTTGCAAGTATGCCTCCTTTGAGCTGAATGGTTTCCCCACATGCTTTCCTAAACTTTTCGAGATGTACCCGAAGATTGTCGGTGATTTTCTCATGCAAGAAGTTCTGTATGAGTTGTCGATTGAGAATCCCGAAACAGACTCGAACTACGTAATAAGCGATTTGAGCTATACTGACTGGGCGTGGGATCATATTGCGCCAAGCATCTATGAGATTCTCCAGACGACTGAGCCGAAGAACCTCTCCAACTTGGACAAGCTCCTGAAAATTCTTCAAGGATCAATGTTACCTGATGAGCTCATTCAAACACTGGCATCACGGAAATGTCATATTATTGAGGAGCAGGATCATCTGGCTCGCTGGTTTGCCGTATGGATCAGCGTTGCTCCCGAAGAAGCAATTGCATTTTTCAAAGCTCGAATAGAAGCAATAACTGACCCGCAAGAGCAAACTATTTTGGTGATGACCTTTGTAACTCATCTTTTTACAGGACGTAGCGCTCGACGCAGAGGTGAAAAGGATTCTACACGGCAGGCATTCCAAACCCCGGAGTACCTGAAGTCACTCTATCTTCTTATGTACCAGTATATCCGGAGCCAGGAGGATATAGAGCATACCGGAGGAGAAGCTTATTCGGCAGGATTGCGTGATGATGCGCAGGATGCGCGGAATAATCTGTTTAACGTATTGAGCAAGATTCCTGGTAAGGAGTCGTTTATGGCCTTGATTGAAATTGCCAATGAGCACCCTGATGATGCCGTTCGGCCAGGGGTGAAGCTTCATGCAAAGACAAGGGCCGAACAGGACGGTGATATTGAACCTTGGGAACCCTCAAGAGTAAGGGATTTTCATGACAAACTTGAGTGTACACCCAGCAATCACAGGGAATTGGCAGAACTTGCTATCCTGCGGCTTCTTGATCTCAAGGACGACCTGGAACAAGGTGACAGCAGCATTGCAAGTATCCTGAAGAAAGTAAATCAAGAAACCGAGATTCGAAAGTATATCGGCAAGGAGCTGCGCGATAAAGCACAAGGTCGGTATACTATTCTACAGGAAGAGGAACTTGCCGATGCCAAAAAGCCTGATTTGAGATTCCATGGCTCAGGTTTTGATGGGCCGGTTCCTGTCGAGCTTAAGCTCGCCGATAATTGGACGGGTCCGCAACTGTTCGAGCGCTTCGAAAATCAGCTTTGTGGCGACTATCTGCGAGACAATCGTTCAGGTCGAGGTGTCTTCGTGCTCGTATATCGCGGCGAGAGCCATCATTGGGAAGTGCCCGGTAGCGGTAATCGTTTAGATTTTGAAGGATTGACAGTCGCTCTACAGGAGCATTGGCTGCTGATTTCTCCAAAATATTCAAATGTAGACGACATTCGAGTGATTGGCATAGACCTGACGAAAAGATAGAGCTGAAAAGATTAGCTGGGTGAGTAGACAAGGTTAGTATGCAAATTTTTTACTTATTATTTGCGGTTACGCTGTTTCATTGTCATCAAACTCAAAAAAGGTGAGTTCAAACCGGAATATTCCCGAAAGATGAATTTTAATTGCACAGCTGAGGATGATGCGCTGAAACACGCTTGATACACAGTGACGGTTTGCGGTGTCGACGTGGAAATAAGATTTTTCAAGACTTGAAATTTGCGTATTATGCTCTCAAATTGGTTCTGTAAACGGTTACAGAGAATACCATAAAAAGATACTCTGAAAATTGATCGTAGCTTCACAAATACAAAAGATCATTTCGATAACTGTAGGCGCTCATAATTTGGCACAATAATGGAGACCGTATTTATTGAAACCACAATTCCAAGCTATTATGTTGCTCGACGAGCGCGTGACATTGTGCAGGCAGCAAGACAGGAGCTCACGATTGAGTGGTGGGATAACCATCGTTCACGTTACGAATTGCTTTCATCCAAAATCGTCATGAATGAGTTGGCACGTGGAGAAAAAACGATGGCGACTAAAAGATTGGAACTACTTGAAAATATTCCCTTGCTTGTGATCAGTGATTCGGTAATTAAAATCGCAGAAGAATTACTTCAGGATGGAGTTGTTCCACCAAAGGCAGCGGATGACGCATTTCACATCGCGTGTGCAGGTGTCCATCGTGTTGATTTTCTTTTGACATGGAACTGTACCCACATCGCCAACCCTCACAACAGACATCGCATTGAGCGCTGCTTTGCGAGATATCAAATTTCAATGCCGGTAATATGTACACCTGAAGAATTTATTGGAGACGATTATGCCGACTATACATGACCAAAAACCTGATTCGATCATCCGTGAAATCAGATGCATGAAGGAAGACAATGCCGCTGAATACGGCTTTGATATCAGATTGATCGGAGCCGCAGTTCAAATGCAGCAGCGCCAGCACCCTGAACGAATGGTAACACGGATACTAACGGATGCAGAAAAGGCGGATGGAAAACAACCGTTAACCCGTCCCGTAACAGAGAGTGAATTGTACTGAATGGCGAAAAGAGTCCTTACTGCGTTAAAGAGGGTGAAGAGAAGCTTTTTCATGCCCGACTTCTTCAGCATCATCACACAAGGCACCGAGGTGCGGTTCGGCATCATTACCGGCGAGTTTGACAGTTATCGGCTTTCCCAATGCGATCAAAATTACCTTTACCGGTACGCCTCTGTTGACCGAACGGCACAAGCAGACCACCTACGAGCGGTTTGGCACCATGACCGCCTATCTTGAATCGAAAGATCGTATCAAGAAAATTGCTGAAGATATTATTGAGCACTACACCGAGGAGGTGCTTCCCAATGGCTTGAAAGCGCAGGTTGTGGCTACCTCGATTGTGGCGGCATGTCGCTACAAATACGAGCTTGAGGAGGCAATCAAGGTGCGGATTGAAAAAGAGCTGTCAAAACCCGCATGCGAGCGCGACGAAGAGCTGCTCAAGCAAATGCCGTTCATGAAAGTGTGCGCCGTGGTAAGCATGTCGGACAACAATGAACTTGGCTACATCACCAGGGCACGCAGAGATGCCGCCGAAATGGATGCCATCGAGAGTTTCAAAAAGGATTTCAATTATGATAAACCGGAATCCGGCGTTGCTATTCTCTGTGTCTGCGACCGCCTGCTGACCGGTTTTGATGCTCCGGTTGAGCAGGTGATGTATCTCGATAAAAATCTGCGCGAACATGACCTGATGCAGGCAATTGCGCGTGTCAATCGAACCAAGGTGATGAAAAGTGGCTATGTGAAGGGCAGGAATTATTACCTGCAATACCATGGCGAGGCCAAAGAGATTGAATTCAAAGGGCGCAATTTTTATGCGCCAGAAGGGTTAAAGGAGAAGCTGAATGGTCTCTTCAAAGAGTTTTATCGGAAACGTGGCTACAAATTTATCACACCTCGTGTTCATAAGTACGCCGACATGATGGGGCTCACCATTGAAGAGATTGCAGTGCTGGAATTGAAGAGCAGATGGGCCTCCTGCCCGGATAAAAAGCGGAAAGTCAATTTCCACAGGAAGGTCATGATGGCTCCCGCAAGCGTCATTGACTACCTGATTGTCCATGAGTTGTGTCACTTCAAACACAAAAGGCACAATGCGGAGTTCTGGAATGAGGTTGACAAGTATTATCCTGAGTATCAAAAGCAGGTCGCCTGGCTGAAAATTTATGGCGCGGCGCTTGAGGTGTGATGGAGGGGGGATGAGTACGATTCTGTCCGATAAGTGTCCAATAACTGTCCGATAAGCAAGCTGCGACCCAGTCAACGACCCAGTTAGCGACCCAGTCGGTAATTCAGCAATAACTCTCAATATTTTCGCTTTTTGAAAGATTGGAAGATCACGAATTAATAATAGTCAGCATTAATTCGTTGTATAGATTACGTGATTATTTGATATTACGTAAAGAAAAAACCATCGACCAAACCAAAGCGGAAATGCGAGAAATGAGGATGAGAAACTTTTCAACATGCAACTATGGAGATGGCTATGAATGAAAATGATCGAAGTCTCTCGGTGAATATTGATGTGTTGCTTGCTCAGTTGCGTACTCTGATTGCTGATGCCCGCAAAGAGGCAAAGCGGACAGTGGATGTTATTCAGGTGCGTACCTGTTGGGAAATTGGTCGCCATATCGTTGAGTTTGAGCAAGGTGGGCAGGCACGCGCTGCTTATGGCAAAAAGCTGCTGTCGCGACTGGCTGAATCATTGACTGGTGAGTTTGGCAAGGGGGGTTTGACGATCGTAATTTGCGCAACATGCGGGCGTTTTATCAGGTATTTTCCATTTGGCACCTAGTGCGTACCGAATTGAGCTGGACGCACTATCGGGCACTGCTGCGAGTCACGAGCTGGATCGGGAACGCACTGTGTTATTGGAGCAGGCAGAGGAGTATAAAGCGGATGGGGGGAGCGATGCCCTGATTATTGGCCCCATAACGTCGATAATGGAGCCGCCCACAGGCCATCACCCAGTGGCATGGTTTCTGTGCCATCATAAAGCAAAACCCCCATTTTGAAGAGGTCGCCAGCAACACTTGCCAGTTTTTTCAGGCCGCGCAAATCACCTGCATTCACGGTGGCAGAGGCTTTTACCTCAACGCCAATAAGTTGGCCGGAAGCGTTTTCGATTACCACATCCACTTCATGCATGTCAAGGTCGCGGTAGTAGAGCAGTTTATAGTCGCCGTTCGCCGTAGAGCTGTGCTTGAGCAGTTCACCATAGACGAAAGTTTCCAGAATTTTGCCAAACCGGTTGCGATCTTGCTGCACTTCGGCTGCACCAAAATCAAGTAATGTCGCCAGCAAACCGGCATCAATAAACTGCAACTTGGGGGTTTTGACAACACGCTTGAGTCGATTCGTTGCCCAGACCTCAACGCGCTTGAGCAAATACATCTGCTCAAGCACTCCTGTATAGCGTGAAGCCGTCTTGCTGTCCAAACCGACCTGACCACCCAGTTTGCTGTAGTTACACATTTGACCTGATACTTCAGCCAGCATGCGCAAAAACCTGGGCAATTGATCGAGCTTGTCAATACTGGCCACATCACGAACATCGCGTTGAATGATGGCATTCATGTACTGGCGCGCCCACACCGTGCGCCTGCGTGGATCAGTGCGGGAAATCGCTTCAGGATAGCCGCCCCGCAAAACAGCTTCAACCAACTCCTCTCCTGTTATTGGCGTGGTAACCTTGAGCAGCCTGCCAGCAAAAGCCGCATCGATCCAATTCGCACGACTTCCATGCAACTCGCTTTGCGACAGCGGCAGCAACGTGAGTGTCTCCATACGACCAGCCAGAGAATCCGCTACCGCAGGCAGTACCATCAAGTTCGCCGATCCGGTCAGCAAGAACCGTCCGGGGCGCCGATCCTCATCAACACTCTTTTTGATAGCCAGCAGTAGTTGAGGGGCACGCTGAATTTCATCAATGACCGCACAATCAAGGCTGCGAATCATCCCTACAGGATCATTTTTGGCCGACAACAACGTTAACTCATCATCAAGGGTGAGATAGCGCAACCCGTCGATTGCCATCAGCCGCACCAAGGTTGTTTTGCCTGCCTGGCGTGGTCCCACAACCAAAACAACGGGCGTGTCGGCCAGCGCTTCAGCAATGCGCATTTCAATCAGGCGCGGGTAAAGAGATCCTTTATTCATAAGCACTTGGCAATGTAAAATATGGAATCTATGAGCATAAATTCTGGAATCGATAAACATAAATTACGGAATATAAACCAGAATATTTTGGAAAAGAGCAGATTGTACCACCACGCAGACCACAATCCCGAATCAAAAATTGCATACTCGGTATGATGGGATTGAGCATTGAGGAGATTTCAGTGCTGGAATTGAAGAGCAGATGGGCCTCCTGTTCAGATAAAAAACGGAAAGTCAATTTCCACTGGAAAGTCATGATGGCACCCGCAAGCGTCATTGACTACCTGATTGTCCATGAATTGTGTCACTTCAAACACAAAAGGCACAATGCGGAGTTCTGGAATGAGGTTGACAAGTATTATCCTGAGTATCAAAAGCGCAGGTCGCCTGGCTGAAAATTTATGGCGCAGCGCTTTAGGTGTGACGGGGGAGGGGCACAAGCTTTCCTGGTGGTTAATGATTATTCTACCGATCCTATCCGCAGATTGTGCGGACACTGTGTCGGCACAATTGCATGCAGCCACAGAATGGTCGGTGGTGACAGTCTCTATAGTCCCAGCGCAAAGGCAGTCTGAATCCGGTCAATTATGCTGTCGAATTATGGTTGGGTTTTGTAGTAGAGTGCTTGCGTGTTTTCGTACGCTTCACGGTATTGATTCCGGGTAGTTTTATCATGAAGCAGAAAAGCCTCATTGGTTGCAAGAACAAGGTTATCTCTCTTCGGAAAGCGCTTTTCTTTGTGTGCTTGGTATGATGGGGTTCCGATAAAAGAGAGTACCTCTGGAGATTGCAGGAGACAAGAGATGTCGTAGTAATGTCGGATGAAGTTATCCGGCTTTTTCCCCGTGTTCATCCAAAGGCGATATTTTGTCGATATGGTTTGCAGCTTTTCAACCAAAGTGTATCCCGGGTTGTAGCAGGGAATGCTTTTGGCTCGGTTATCAATAATCGGAATTTTTGTTGTGGCATAATCATAAGCCCATGAGCTTATCTCCTTTGGTGTATTCGGTGCAACGTCATCAAACCCAACCTCCAGCAAAATTCCCTCCTTCAGTCCGGGTGGAGAGGCGGAGGCGCTTTTGTAATGCAAGCGGATGCCACCGCTACGATATTTTGAATCGTCAAAGGCTTTATCACGGCTGACTGAGTGAATGCCATTGATCGTGATGTTGCTTGCCAGCCAATCGTAAAAGTGCATTCTGCTTTCGCAATGAGCTGGCTTTTCGTGATTTTAACCTGTTTTAACATGCATTTCAGCAGGTGGCTCAATCCGTATATCAATGTCTTCTGAAAAGCGCTCAATGATACCGAATCCTTTTGACAGCGATGTGCCGCCCTTCAGCTCAAAGGTCAGGTTCATTTTCTGCAATCCATACAGGCAGTGCATAATCCAATAATCTTTTTCAACCAGTGCGGGAGCAATCGACAGGTTGCTGGCGACAATGCTGATCAACTCATTGAACTCTTTGTGGTTATGCAGTAACTGCGGCATTGTTCACTAATGATGGTTCAAAAATTTTTTGTGCTCTTGCCCCTCCATACTCCCGGATAGCTCTGGCAAGTTTTATTTTATCCATGGAGTGAGCTTTTTCTTTGACATGAGAGAGCACCAGCTCTTCGTCTTCAGCCAGCTCTTTGATGTTGTTGACAAGATCAACCAACAAAAATTCAGGGAAGGGTTTCAGGGGGAAAAAAGCTTTTTTTCGAAAGTCGAACGTGCGTTCGCCTAATTTGAACTTGCCGTGCCTTTTGTGGTTGTAAACAACCGTTTTGTTGTACAGTTGTGTTGTGCCAACTCCCAAAGAGTTATAGGCGTTAGGAGATGTCAACAGAAATCGGTGATCTTTGAGAAAAGCCTGCACCAACGTTTTATCGTCAACGGGTGCTTCACCAAAAACAGTCTGCTTTGGGCAATAGTACAAACCCATTGAAAGCTTGCGGAGTGTCCCATCATTTTGCAGTTGCCTGAGATGGCGATCAACAGCGTTTGACCATTGCTGCAGATCAGAGCGCCTGTACGCCATTCCAGGCTGGAGCTGTTTTTTTACTTCTCGTAGCACTGTCATGATGTAATCCGTGATTTGCTTGTCTTTTAAATTTAAAAGTCATGCATAAAAATATTGTAACTCTATTTTATACATATAAAGTTGATTTTCAAAAGCTTTCTTATTTATCTCGGACACTACTGCGGGAGTCACTGTCGGCCACTTCATGGCTCTTGGCGGGAGATACTGGTGTGCCGGTAACTGGTTTGCCTCCCAATATAGTGGACCCCGATTTTTAGACAGTTGTTTAAGTTGTTAACTTGCCCCAAAAGGAGCAGGTAATGACAAAAAAGACACAAAAAATTTTCAGCAGTGCCTTTAAGGCCAAGATCGCACTTGAGGCGATTCAGGGGGCCAAAACACTGAATGAAATCGGTTAGGAATTTGAAGTACACCCCGTTCAGGTCGGTAAGTGGAAGAAAGAACTGCAGGACAATGCATCGAGCTTGTTTGATGCCAAACGGGGTCCAAAACCAGTTGAACCGGCTGCTGATCCGGAAAAGCTTTATACGGAAATCGGTCGGTTAAAGGTTGAACTCGACTGGCTAAAAAGTACATGGTTAGCTTTTTTAACTGTGTCCTCATAGCTCTGGGGTTTGATTTGGTTCGCACCTTCAAACTACGAGCTATGGGTGTTTTTTACGCTAACCCTGGGTGATTCTTATTTTCCGAAATTGGCTTATTCTTATTTTCCGATCACAATCATCCTCATATGGCTACGAGTCTGAACAAGTTGGCGGGATTGCTGGAAGAGCTGGGTAAGTATGCTGAGGCAGACCCCTCTCTCGCCGTGCTTTGGCGATCAGTGTGATTTGAAACCATAATCATAGCACGCATTCCTCGGTGTGAGTGCGAAACGTGTGGTTTAAAGACCATAGCGGTTCCTTGGGCAGCTCCCCATTCCCTTTTTACACTCCTGAAGGCTTTGCCGTTGCTCTACTCCAGCACTGCTGTTTTGTTCACTTGATTCCTATTATTTGTCACTTGAAAAAAGTTTCCGTGATTCTTATGCACTGTTCATCGAAAAACTGCATAGCGGAAAATTGGTGGCTACCGTCCTTTATTATATTTCTCCGTCTGGGAATAAGATCAAAAATCTCTATGCTGCTTTGCGGTCATTTTCGGTTTTGATTTTCTATTTGACTCTGCTTGTGATGATTTGGCTTGTTAAAGTTAATTTAACAGTATCATCGGTGTCTTTACCGAACAAATGATCTTTAGTTAATTACCCATAAAGAGAAGATAAATAACAACTAAGGAAATTTTCCTACTAGCTTCGACGGTAGAATGAACGATCAAACGGAGAGATTCGCAAGAAACAAAACTCAGGTTAAGACTTTGCTTAAGAATACGGACAAGATTTCGCGTCAAACTATCGTTCAGATACAAAACTTGGAACAGTCTTAAAAAAAAGTCGAAAGTCTCGATCAACTTTTAAAAAGAAGTAACTCTTCAATCACATTGTTCAGGACACAGTTACTAACGGTGCAGATAATCCATAGCAAGTTGAGAATGGGAAGACGCCGTTAAACCGCCCCCTTGTCATTCTCCAATGCCTTCAACCATGATAGAGATCGACGGCATCATCGATGGAGGGTTCCATTTAAATTTCAAAATAGGCAAAGTTTTCCATGATCATATTGCCTCCCACAGCCTGCATACCATTTTTAATCAAGGTATACAATGGAAACGGGCGATGAACAAACTATCATGGAAGTAAATCATAGTATTGCTCAAGACCTGATTGCTCTTCCTCGCTCTCATTGATGACTGCAACGGTTTTATTTTTAGCTTTTTCAGTCCATAAAGCCGCCACAAGAAGCTCTGCAACATCAGAGCGGGTGGTACATCCGTTCCACAACCTGTCTCCGGTATCAACCTGGAGCTTATGCTTGAACGGTTCGCCATCTTTCAAGCCACCAGGCCTGACGATGGTATAGGAGAGTGGTGATTGTGAAAATACCGCCCGCACGTGCTCCTCTGCTTCCCATTTTTTGTGCAAGACACCAGCAAAAAGATTAAGCGGATGATACCACTGTGTTACAAAAAGAGAACTGACAAGCCCGAAATGCTTTACCCCAGCTTTAGCAGCCTCATCTACAAGCCTTTTTACCCCATCCCGTTCAACCTCATCCGGTGATGACTCCCCCGAGTAGGAACTGGAGCCAAGGGCTGATATAACTGCATTACACCCCCTGACCGCAAGGCCTATGTCGGAAGCACTTTGTATTTTACCTTCAACAATCTCAACACCCTCTCCAAACAAACGAATAGCTTTAGCTTTGTCCCGTGCAAACACCCTAACCGGAACCCCGTACTGCAGAAGCCTTTTCACCACCCACTGACCAGTTTTTCCTGTCGCTCCAGCTACAAGAACTTTTCCGCTGTATTCTTTCTTGTTTTCCATCACACCCCATTCAGAGGATTATTAAAGTGGACCCCAACCGGTAGACAAAAAGTGGCTGAGTTTAAGTTGGTAACCTGACCTGTTCATGCAGCGGAAAGGCACTGCTCCTCTTTTACCTTTAACTCTTCTGTCGGCTTGTTCAACTTCCCATACTTGTCAACTATCCTTGCACCGCCTCCGCTGGCTGCCCGGTAAACTTTTTCAGGTGTACCGTAGCCCAACGACCGATGCGACCTATCAACACTGTAGTCTATGAAATATTTCTTTAATCCGCACTGTAATTCTGTCGCGGTAGGTCGCAACCCCTGTCAGACACTTGATAGAATGTTGTATTTTTTTTCCTGCGTGCTTCTGTATAACTGTTCCTGTATAAGTGATAAATACAGACATTTCCAAGATTCTTCATAACCGCCAAGTAGGATAGAATTAATCCTGCTTCTTTAGTCGTTATAAGATTTTCAGGCACATATAGTGACAACCGCCAGCCCAGATATCCATAGAGCTTATTGTTTCCTCTCGAATGGTAGCGATAAAAGCGCTGATGTTAGGAGTAATGGAACTCTTACCGTTACTCTGTCATTATCCGAAAACCTTTTTTTCCTCTCTCCCTCGTTAATATCTTGTTTCGCGATTGTGGGAGCTTTGCCTTCACGGAACTCTTGATTCAGCATCCTTATCTCTTCATCTTGTTCGTCAAAATGACTTTCATAGTCCATCTGGTGGCGAGGTGTCATAAAGTTGAGTGAATCCTGATGCTGGCATGTTGCGTTAAAATTGTTCATAGCGTTGTTTTTATTGTTTTATGGTTATCGATATTTGAAAAGTTCGTCGATTAGCTGCCGTAATTTTTCATCATCTTCAGCTGTATATTGTTTTATTTGAATAGGTTTTATTGTTTTCTGGTCGACCGTTTTCATTTCCTGTCTCATTTTTTGATCAGGTGCTAATCTCTCTATCATCGAGCGTTTTATTGGTTTGGGTTGCAGAGGTTTTATAACGTCAATGATATTTTCCTCTTCAACACCTGATTCCAGTTCTATTTTTTCTGCATCTTCTGTTGCCTTTACATCTTTTTCGTTGAACACTCTGATAGGAAAGGAGCTGTAGAGGTAAACGGTGCAGTCTTCCGTTTTAGGTACCTGTTTCTTCCCACCGCTTGAGTAAGCTCCTGCTGGATAAGGCTAAGATGAATCCTTGAGAGTTCTGGATTTACATACGCGTTGAACTTGAAAGTGAAGTCGTCAAATTCTACTTTTCGATAGGGCATCTTTTTTATATCATCATCTGAAATTATAACACCACAGAGCGTTGCATAGAGTAGCGTGGTTGAAGGTGGAATGATTGGAGTGCCGAAAACAGCGATATCCTTTCCTTTTAGTTTGTCTGTCCCTTCCGAACTGAAAAAGTAGATTGATGTATCTTTGTTGGGAAAATGATGACGGTATCCCTTGAATGTAATAACGACCTCTACTGCAGGGTTATCATTGATTTCCTTCACCTTTCGTCTGACAAGTTCCCTGTTACTCTCATTTTTAATTGACTGCCGTGTGTAACTTCTTTCAGAATCCTGAACGATTCTGCCTTTCGAAATGACATTTTCGACACTGTAAACCTTTAAGTCGTCCTTATACAGGCGAGTGTATATCTCGATGTTTGGTGTTGCGGAGATGATAACCGACTTTTTTTCAGATGAAACTTTGTTTTCATTGACAAAAATCACTGTGTTCTCATCGGTCTTGAGAAAGTAGTTGCAAGTGAAAAGTTGGTAGACCCGCATCTTTCGCAATTTGTGCCATGCCACGAGCCTTTGCGACGTCACCAAGCGCAGCACTGAAGACGTCAGGATTTGTGTCTTCAGTGGCCACAGAAAGATATTCGTTTAATCAGGAGCAAATTCAGGCGATCGGATCATCTTCAAGTGCGCCGCCATGCAGCCTGATGTGCGGGAAGTGCCCTTGGGTGCGTTCAACCCACACGTCACCGCCCTTGCTGTGTTCGGTTTCATTCGACGCAACCGAGACGCGGTTTTTTGCAAGTGCTGTGATCTCCTCCAGGAGGGCAGCGAGGATACGGTCGTCAGAAGTGGCGGTATCGTCCTTCATTTTTGAGTGGATGCTTGCCAGTTTTTCTATGGTTATTTTGCCGATGGTATTACAGAGTGCCTGATGCATGGTTTTGTGGCTAAAGTGAAAAATCCATGTTCTGCAGTGCAAAAAGTGTTTGGAAGAGATAAAGTTTTTATTATTATTCAAAATCGTTTTAGCACTCTGTCTGCTTGAGTGCTAAAAAAGATATTAATTGTTTACCGTAGTATCTTACTATTAAATCAAAAACCCAAACGAGATAAGACAATGAACTTGAAACCCTTAGCTGATCGAGTTATTGTTAAGCCTGCAGCGGCGGAAGAAAAAACCAAGGGCGGTCTTTATATTCCTGATACCGGGAAAGAAAAACCGCAGTATGGTGAAGTTATTGCCGTAGGTGCAGGTAAAGTTGCTGACAGCGGTCAACTGCTTGAAATGCAGGTGAAGGCTGGCGACAAAGTGCTTTATGGTAAATATTCCGGCACCGAAGTGAGCGTGGAAGGTGAGGATTACCTCATCATGCGTGAGTCGGATATTTTCGCCATTCTTTAATATCACTAACATTTTAAAACCTTATTGGAGGAAAACATAACGATGACTGCAAAAGATATTCTGTATGACACTGAAGCCAGAGCGAGGCTTAAAGTTGGTGTCGATAAACTGGCCAACGCTGTTAAAGTTACCCTCGGACCTGCCGGACGTAACGTTCTGATCGACAAAAAATTTGGTGCACCGACCTCAACCAAGGACGGCGTGACCGTTGCAAAAGAGATCGAACTTGCTGATCCTGTTGAGAACATGGGCGCTCAGATGGTGCGCGAAGTTGCATCCAAAACCAGCGATGTTGCTGGCGACGGAACAACCACAGCCACAGTGCTTGCCCAAGCAATTTACCGTGAAGGTTTGAAGAACGTCACCGCTGGCGCTCGTCCGATTGATCTGAAAAGAGGTATCGACCGCGCTGTGAAAGAGGTTGTTCAGGAGCTGAGAAACATCAGCCGCAGCATCTCTGGTAAAAAAGAGATTGCACAGGTTGGAACTATCTCTGCAAATAACGATCCTGAAATCGGCGAACTGATTGCCGAAGCGATGGACAAGGTTGGAAAAGATGGTGTTATCACCGTTGAAGAAGCAAAGGGAATGGAGACCGAGCTGAAGGTTGTTGAGGGTATGCAGTTTGATCGTGGTTACCTCTCACCTTACTTTGTGACCAACTCAGAGACAATGGAAGCTGAGCTTGAAGATCCGCTGATTCTGATTCACGACAAGAAGATCAGCAACATGAAGGAGTTGCTCCCGATTCTTGAAAAATCAGCACAGTCTGGTCGTCCGCTTCTGATCATTTCAGAAGATATCGAAGGCGAAGCTCTTGCAACGCTGGTGGTGAACAAGCTGCGTGGTACCCTGAGAGTCTGTGCAGTCAAGGCTCCTGGCTTTGGCGATCGCCGCAAGGCCATGCTTGAAGATATCGCAATTCTTACCGGTGGTACTGTTATCTCCGAAGAGAAGGGCTACAAACTCGAAAATACAACAATCAACTACCTCGGTCAGGCTGGCCGTGTCACCATCGACAAGGATAATACCATCATTGTCGAAGGTAAAGGCACTGCTGAAGAGATCAAGGCCCGTATTAACGAAATCAAGGGACAGGTCGAAAAATCAACATCTGACTACGATACCGAAAAGCTGCAAGAGCGTCTTGCCAAGCTTTCAGGCGGCGTTGCAGTGCTGCACATTGGCGCATCGACAGAAGTTGAGATGAAAGAGAAGAAAGCCCGTGTCGAAGATGCGCTGCACGCTACCCGCGCTGCTGTGCAGGAAGGTATTGTTGTTGGTGGCGGTGTTGCCCTGATCCGTGCGATCAAGGGTCTTGACAGAGCTGTTGCAGACAATGAAGATCAGAAAACCGGTATTGAAATTATCCGCCGTGCGCTCGAAGAGCCACTTCGCCAGATTGTTGCCAACACAGGCACCACCGATGGCGCTGTTGTGCTTGAGAAGGTGAAGGCCGGAACTGGTGATTTTGGTTTCAATGCCAGAACCGAAGTATATGAAAACCTGGTTGATGCCGGTGTTGTCGATCCTACCAAGGTGACCAGAAGCGCTCTTGAGAACGCTGCATCGGTTGCTGGTATTCTTTTGACCACCGAAGCAGCTATTACTGACATCAAGGATGATAAATCCGACATGCCAGCAATGCCTCAAGGTGGAATGGGTGGTATGGGCGGCATGTATTAATCATCGCTCTCCATCTCTATTCTTTAAAAAAGCCAGCCTTCGGGTTGGCTTTTTTTATTTACCTTTGAGGAGATATTCGTTTAATAAAGAAAAATACACTATGAAAGCAGTCCTTCTTCTCAGCGGCGGCATGGACAGCTTGGTCACCACAGCAATCGCCCATGCGAAACGCTTTGCCCTAGCGGCGATGCACGTGAATTACGGGCAGAGGACGTGGCTGAAGGAGCTGGAGTCGTTTCGGGCTATCTGCAACCATTACAATATTGAGCAGCGTCTTGAGGTCAATGCGGATTTTCTTGCCCAGATTGGTGGCTCTTCTTTGACCGATTACTCTATGCCGGTGAGTGGCGCTGATCTTCAGGGCGGAACAATCCCCACGAGCTACGTTCCTTTTCGCAATGCCGGTTTTCTTTCGATGGCGGTGAGTTGGTCGGAGGTTATTGGCGCCAGCAAGATTTTTATTGGGGCGGTGGAGGAGGATACCTCTGGTTATCCCGATTGCCGAAAGGTATTTTATGATGCATTTAACAAGGTTATCGAGCTGGGGACAAAGCCCGAAACGGCGATTGAAATTCTTACACCGCTCATCGAGATGCAGAAATCTGATATTGTCCGCAAGGGGATGGAGCTGGGTGCGCCGTTCCATCTGAGCTGGTCGTGCTATAAAAGTGAGGGGAAGGCGTGTGGTGTCTGCGACAGTTGTGCGCGGCGGCTTCGGGCATTTGCGCTGATGGGTATGGCTGACCCGATTGACTATGAAGAACGTCCTCAGTATATTGCATAGCATCAGTTAATTTAATTGTTCAGGCATGAGATCTGTTAAATCTTTTCAAGAGAGTTCTGCCGCTTCAGACTCCCTCAAGGCACGGTTAAATCTTTCGTTTGGGCTTATGGCAGCGATTTGGCTGCTTGGTTTTGTTGGTCATTTTACGCCGTTACAAGAGTGGCCTGCGCTTTTTCTCTACGTGTTCGGTGCAATCGGCTTGGTGCTTTTTCGAGGGAAAGCGAATGGTGAGTGGCGGGAGATGTATGTGACAGGAGGAGATCTCAAAAAGTCACTGAAGTGGGGTGTCATCGGCGGTACCCTCCTGTTACTGTTGGCAATGATGAATACGGTGATCATGATGAAAAATCAAAATGGTGCCGCAATGATGTCCGGGATGCAGTATCTACTTGTCAATCGTTCGTTGCTTTATCTTTATCCGATGCTGGTTATTGCTGAAGAGTTTTTCTGGAGAGGAATCATGTTTTCAGCTATGATTGAGAGGGGATTCAATAAACATTTAACTGTATTTTTGACGACACTGTTTTTTCTTCTTAACCATTTTGCAGTTGCTCCTGTCAATATGATGGAGAAGGCAATGATGGCAATGATGGCATTGCCATTGGGCATTCTTGGAGGTTATATTGTTGCGAATAGCAGGAATGTGTGGGGGAGTGTTCTCGTACATTTGATTGTCATGACGTCCATGATAGCCGCTATTCAGATTATCTTGTAAAACTGTTTTTTGCTAAAAATATAAATGTTTCTCATGCCTGAAAACCGCATTACCCAGTTGGTGAGGAAAGATAAAAAACTGCTGATTGCCTATTATATGCCTGAGTTTCCTGTTGTTGGTGCCACTTTGCCGGTGCTTGAGGCGCTTGAGGAAAGTGGTGCTGATATTGTGGAGCTCGGTATGCCCTATTCTGATCCGATCGGTGACGGGCCGGTGATTCAGGAGGCGGCACATACCGCCATTCGCAACGGTATGACCATCAAACATCTCCTTGAGCTGGTACGGCGTGCTCGACAGGGTGAGGGGTGCAGGCGTATCAACGTCCCCATTCTGCTGATGGGTTACTGCAACCCGGTGATTGCCTATGGCATCGATGCGTTTTTGCATGATGCCGTAGCGGCAGGTGTTGACGGGCTGCTGATTCCTGATTTTCCTCCCGAAGAGGCTGCTGATTTTCTCCAGAAAGCTAAAAGTTGCGGGCTGACGGTGGTCTTTCTTGTCTCTCCGGTTACTCCTCCAGAGAGGATTGAGCTGATTGACTCGCTTTCAACCGATTTTTCATACTGCCTTGCCGTCAATGGCACAACTGGTACTGCCAAGCTCTCCGAGGCGGCATCAGAGAATGTGGTCGATGAGTATCTGAAAAGGGTACGCCAGCATACCCGCAAAAAATTTGTCGTCGGATTTGGCATTAAGGACAAGTCGCGCGTGCACTCTATGTGGGCTTTGGCGGATGGGGCTGTTGTTGGGACGGCACTGTTGCAGCACATTGGCATGGCTTCGACTCCTGAAGAGTCTGCCCGTCTTGCCGGAGAGTTCTGGAGAGCGCTCCGGTAGCCCTTTATGGAAAGCTTTCCCTCTGTTGATATTATCATTCCCCACTTCAAAAGGCGGGATATGCTTGAGCGATGTCTCGACTCGCTTGAGAAAACTAGTTATCCCTCAATGGGTATTATTGTGATTGATAATGGTGGAACTGAGGCCGGTCTCATCTTTCTTGTCAAACGCTACAGGAATGCGCGGCTGCTGCGTATCCCGGAAAATCGGGGCTATGCCGGTGGTTGCAATGAGGGGCTGAAAAACTCCGCAGCGGACTATGTCGTTTTTATGAATGATGATACGGAGCATGATCCCTTGTGGCTTGAGCCTCTTGTGCGAACAGCTCTTGCGGATGATCGCATTGCAGCTTTACAGCCAAAGATCCTTTCATTGAAGCCATATCATCGGGGTAAAAAGCTGTTTGATTATGCTGGTGCGGCGGGCGGGATGATTAACCCTCTTGGTTATCCCTGGTGCCTGGGGCGCACATTTTCAGCGTGTGAAACTGACCGTGGGCAGTACGATAATCCACAGGATATTTTTTGGGCATCAGGTGTTGCCATGTTTACGAAAAGAGTTGTTGTCGAAGAGCTTGGCGGGTTTGATGATGATTTTTTTATGCAGATGGAGGAGATTGATCTCTCATGGCGCATGAAGCTTGCTGGTTATCGCGTTCGTTCCGTTCCATCATCAATTGTCTTGCACGAAGGGGGGGCATCGCTCTCTGCTGGCTCTCCTGAAAAAATCTATTTCAACCACCGCAACAACATCACAATGCTGTTGAAAAATCGGAGTATGGCTGCGCTGTTGTGGGTGTTGCCACTTCGGTTGTTGCTTGAGGTTGCGGCTTCATTGTTCTATTTGACACAATATCCTGATGGAGTGAAAAAATCAGCAGCAGTGTTTCGTGCGTTCGGTTATAATGTGCGCTGTTTTGGTGCCACCATGAAGAAACGCCGCCGCAACGCTGCAGCAAGTCGTTAGCAAACAGGCACCAGCAATAGTGACAACAAAACTCCCTTCCCTTTTTTTTCCACAACACTCCAAATTCCCCTCCTCTGGAGGGGTGGCAGGCGAAGCCTGACGGGGTGGTCGTGTATGGCGCGTGCTATTCATTTCTCATAATCATAGTCACCCTATGAACGAAACGCAGCATCAAGTAAAGCTCAGTGGTTTTTATATGGGGAAGTATGAGGTAACGGTAGGGGAGTTTCGTCGTTTGGTAGAGGACTCGGGGTATAGAACGGATGCTGCGAAAGGAGATAGTAGTAAGGATAACCATCCTGTGATTTATGTGAGTTGGAAAGATGCTGTGGCATATTGTAAATGGTTATCGAAAAAAAGTGGGAAGCGTTTTCGTTTACCAACAGAGGCAGAATGGGAGTATGCTTGCCGAGGCGGAAGCCAAACATCCACGCCGTTCAATACGGGTTATAACTTGACCACATCGCAGGCGAATTACAATGGCAACTATCCGTATAACAACAATCAAAAAACCACAAGAGATGACCACCGAAGGTGGTCCGCAAAAAATTCCCCTCCATTAGAGGGGTGGCAGGCGAAGCCTGACGGGGTGGTTGATCATCGTGCAGCATCAACAAACCACCCCCCGCCTAACGGCGTACCCCTCCACAGGAGGGGAATGAAGCCTGACGGGGTGGTTGATCATCGCGCAGCATCAACAAACCACCCCCCGCCTAACGGCGTACCCCTCCACAGGAGGGGAATGAAGCCTGACGGGGTGGTTGATCATCGCGCAGCATCAACAAACCACCCCCCGCCTAACGGCGTACCCCTCCACAGGAGGGGAATGAAGCCTGACGGGGTGGTTTGATGTGTGGGCAGACACAAAGGAGAGCTGGCGTTCTTGTCCGCTAATAAGCACGACATGGTGATCAGGCGCTTGTTATAGTTCATACATTTTTGAAAAACTTTCTAAACATGGAGGTAAGTATCACTCTTTTACAAGAGATAGAGCACAAAGCGTTAACACTATCAATTTCTGAAAGAGGGAAGTTGATACGCAATTTGCTTACTACTATTGATAATCAATCCGATTATTCTAACGATTTTGAGAAAGAAATTCAGGAAAGAGTTAATAAGATAAAATCTGGAAATGCTGTTGGCATTTACCGCCTGCAATTGATGTTTTTTCAAATATTGAGGAAAAATACAAATGATGGAAGTTCTTTTTCTTGAAGAAGCAGAAATTGAATTATCAGAAGCCGTTGCTTACTATGAAAATATTTGTCAGGGACTTGGATTGGATTTTTCAAACGAAGTTAAAACATTAATTATCAGACTTATAGAAATGCCTTTTTTTTGGGTTTTACGTGATGATGGTAAGATGTGTTTCAACAAAGAAATTTCCCTATCAGATAGTTTTATTGTGTTATCAATGATGTTATTTGGATTATAGCCGTTGCTCATCATAAACGTTTTCCTGAATACTGGAAAGAGCGATTGAGTTTTAACCCAATACACTGATAATTTTTGTAACGTTCAACTGGACATGCGGAACACCAGATCGACATCTCACTTAACAAAAGGAGAGTGACCAATGGTTAAATCGTTTAACGTGATTATAGAGAGAGATGAGGACGGATATTATGTGGCTTCTGTTCCATCTCTTAAAGGTTGCCATACACAAGCGGCATCGTTAGATCAACTTATGGAACGAACAAAGGAAGCCATAGCGCTTTGTTTGGAAGTTGAAGAGGAAATATCGCACAATGAGTTTATTGGAGTCCAGCGTTTAGCGGTAACGGTATGAGCACATTTCCTTCATGTACGGGCAAAACCTTGATTAAAATTCTCAAACAAGAGGGATTTGAAGAAATCAGGATAAAAGGTAGTCATCATTTTTTACGACATGAAGATGGTCGCTGTACCGTTGTGCCCGTTCACAGTCAGTGGCGAAACAATTGGCAAAGGTTTGCTGGCGCAAATACTCAAAGAGTGTGATTTGTCACGAGAGGCATTGCAGAAACTGATGTGATAACGGTTCTAAATCCAACATCAACAAACCACCTCCCCCTTTGCAGGAGGAGAGTTTTCAATCTTTGCACACTCCCAAATTTCCCTGCTGCAAAGGGGGACTCCATCATGCGGCGGGGATATGCGAGAGGCAGGCTAAGCTTTATGGGTGGTTGCTTAGGGCATAAGCCTATATCAATGGATTATTGCCCGGTCAAGACTTCGGAACGAGATGCCCCCATTTTTCCATATCCTTGACCGTTTCAATCAGACTCTCTTTTACCGGCATAAAGCTTATGCCAAGTTCCCGTTTGATTTTTGAGTTATCAAGGCGCATGGTGCGGCCGACATTGATGCGGATATACATGCCAGTATCTTTTGGCTGTGTGAACGAAAGTGCTTTCATTAGCAGTGAGCCAGCGTAGCCCGAGAGATCAAGCCTGGGGAGTGGGTATTTACCAAAACCTGAGGATATGAGTAATGCCACGATATCCCGCATGTGCATGGTCTCTGCCGAACAGAGGTAGCGTCCGCTTGCAGCATCGTTTTCCATGGCAAGCAGATGTGCTTTTGCAACGTCACGTACATCGACAAAGCCCCAGTTCAAATCCATAATGCCCGGATAGACGCCACTCATGATATCGCAAATCATCTGGTTGGTGGTGTTGAGTGACGGGCCGAGTGATGGACCGATCACCATAACGGGATTGATGGCAACAAGATCGAATTTTGGACGTTTATGCATGATGAAATCCCATGCTTCACGTTCAGCCAGGGTCTTGGAGTATTGATAAGGCTGACGATCAAGAGAGGACATGGTGTTCCAGTCCTTTTCGGTGAAGAGCTTTTCGCTGTTGGGTTCATCGGTAATGGCGGCAATGGACGAGGTAAAAATCAGTCGTTTGATGCTTTTCGATTTTATGCAGCTTTCGAGAATGGTTTCGGTTCCGATAACTGCCGGATCAACAAGATCAGTTTGTGGGTTTTTAACATTTATTTTATAAGGGCTTGCTGTGTGTATCACATACTCGCATCCATCGACTGCTTTGTCGTATGCTCCGGTAGTAAGCAAGTCTGCCTGTACAAGCTCCAGCCGATCCTTTGCGCCCGGCAGGGCAAGAAGAAAGGGATAATTTTTGGCATTTTTGCGTATCGTCCCCCTGACTCGGTATCCCTGTTCAAGCAACTCTCTGACAATATGGGCCGCAATGAATCCGGAAGCTCCGGTAACGCAGACTGGGTTATTGGTTTTCATGATTTTTAATGAGTGAATTGTTGCAGGTAACCAGCCTTTCGCTTCGCGGAGCGAAAACCGCCTGCATCTACAGGCCTGTTAATTTACATCGAGCGAAGAAACTCTCCAATGATCTTTTGTTTCTGTTGACGCGTTGTTGAGAATATAGTGAAATGGGTATGGTGTATGTAAACCCGAGGATCTTTTAATTTTTGCGATACTCTTTTTTGCAAACACAGGTACTAATGCTTACCATGAAGTAAGCAGGGGGTTAGGAAAACTTTCTGGCCATGCAGGGTGCTGTTTCGCTGCATTGCTTTCGCTTCTGTGTCATTTATAATCACACACCCTTCAGCTCATGATCACCAACTTTGAAGATCGGCTCCTGAGTTCTTTACGTAACTTTAACCATATTCTCCACGCTTTTTTGGCTTTGGCGTTAGTGTTGGCCAGTTTGATGGTGGTATGGGAGTTTTCTGTAGCTGTTGTTCATGCCGTTGAATTGAATAATCTGGCGCATGGATTTCTGCAGTCATTGGGTACCCTCTTTATTGTATGGACATTGTCAAGCCTGATTTCTGCCGAAATCCACTATGTGCAGACTGGAGTTTTTCATGTGGTTGTATTCATTGAGGTTGCCATGATCACTCTCCTGCGTCAACTGATTGTAGAGCCGGTCAAGATTGCCACTGCTGGACAGAATACAGAGCAGCTTTTTAATGCGTGGCATTATGGTCTCTTGCTTGCATCTCTGCTGGTTATTGGCATTCTGCACAAGCTGGTGACCAGTTCCGAGAAAAAGGATAGTGATCAGGAGAGTTCGGCTTCCGGCCATTCCACTACCGGAGATCGCTCTCTTTCTTGATAGCAACCGATGGGTCAATCATTCATTGAGGATTTTATGCCAAAAGTGGTTCAGCATGGATGATAACTCTTCCTGCGTTGGTCAGCGAGTTGTAGAGTGCTCCCTCAAGTTTGCTGGTGATTGAATGTACCTCTTCAAGAAGTGCGTCATCGTTAAATGAGCAGTGCAGGGTAATGATGAGCTTCTGTTGTTCGTTTTTTCGTACCTGTATGTCATGAACATTGTCAATTTTTTCAATCTTTTTGGAAGCAGAGATAATCAGTGCACATACTTGATCCTCCTCTTCGGCAAGCAGGGCGGTGGTTGTGCGTTCCTCATAACGCAACGGATCAAGATGAATGCAGATATCAAGTGATCCATCAAACTCCCTGTGCAGCTCATTTTCAAGTGCTGTGACGGTGTCGTGAGCCTGCTTGATGGTCAGACGTTGATCAATTTCGACATCAAAGGTGATATGTTTTTTCTCTCCACTGAGGCTTGTCGAGATGTTATGGGCGTGGAGGTTGTGGTTGAGGCCGATAACATGGACCCGCTCAGCAATGGTTTCGCTGTTGAGAGCAATGGGCCTGGAGTTGATGGTGATATCGCCCACGGGATACTCTTCGCGCACTTTTTGTTCAATGCGTGAGCAGATTGCCTGGACTTTTTCAACCGAGAGGGTTCTGTTGACACAAACCGCCATTTCAATGAATACCTGCGGGCCGGTTGGTTTTACCCTGATTTTGTCAACGGAGATAACACCTCCAACCATCATGGTTATCTCCTCAATACGTTCGGCAATACCTTCCGGCGCGGCATCAATAAGAACATCAATGGTTTTTTTTCCAAGGCTGAACGCCGCTTTTCCAACAAGCAGAGCTACCGCAATGCCTGCAACCGCATCCGCCCATGCGATGCCTGTTGAGACAAACAGCAATCCGACCAGAACAACCGCCGAACTGAGGATATCAGAGCTGAAGTGGAGTGCATCAGCTTCAAGCGCCTGGCTGTTGGTCTTTTTTGCAACTTTCATCAGTGCCCTTGAACGGGAAAAATCGACAACGATGGAGATGACCATGATGGCAATGGCATACCAGGTTACTTCGACCTTTGTTGTTCCGGCAATCAGCCGTTCGGCTGCGGCATAGATGATCCAGAGACTTGTTATCACCAGAAGACCTGTCTCAATAAGTGCCGAGACACTTTCAACCTTGGCGTGACCGTAGTGGTGCTTGCTGTCGGCAGGCTTGTCGCTCATTCTGACGGCAAAGAGTGTCAGTGCGGCAGCGCCAAAGTCAAGGGCAGAGTGAGCTGCTTCGGATATAATACCGATGCTGCCGGTCATGATACCGACAACAAGCTTCATGGCAGTAAGAAAGAGACTTGCAATTACTGAGGAGAAAGCTACATTTTGTTTTTGTTGAGAGTGTTCCATTGAGTTGTTGTACGTTGGTTACCAATTGCTAATTTCACGCAAATTCCAAAACCCTTGGTTATATTCCGAAAATGGGGTGTTCTAATCGGTTAAAAATCCGGATACGTTCCAATATATCATGAGATTATCATAAGAGCAATGAACATTGGTATATCCTGTCATCATACCTACGGCGGCAGCGGAGCAATTGCGGCTGAGCTGGGTAAGGCACTTGCGGGAAAGGGGCATAGCGTCCATTTTTTTGGTCAGGCGGCACCGTTCAGACTTGGTGCTTTTTCCCGCAACATTTTTTATCATGAGGTTGAAGTGACGCATTATCCGATGTTTGATGCTCCCTTCTATTCGCTCGCTTTGGCCGCCAAAATTGCCGAGGTTGCTTTTTATGAAAAGCTGGATGTGGTGCATGCCCACTATGCGATTCCTCACGCCTTGAGCGCCATGCTTGCCCGTCAGATGCTGGAGGACAAGTGTGCGGAGTTAAAGTGTTTCAAGCTTGCGACCACCTTGCATGGTACGGATATTACTGTTGTCGGTGCCGACCGGGGGATGGAGGATGTTGTCCGGCTTGCCATCAACAAATCCGATGGTGTGACAACAGTTTCAGGATACCTGAAGGATGAAACGGTCAGAATGTTTACTCCCAGGAAAGAGATAACAGTTATTCCAAATTTTGTCGACACCTCTCTCTTTTTTCGTTCCCCCAGGAATGAGATTCGGGAACAGCTTGGTATCGGGAGGGAGAAGATTTTGATTCATATCTCCAATTTCAGGCCTGTGAAATGTATTGGTGATATTATCCGCATTTTTTATGCCGTGAGCCAGAGGGTTAATGCAACCCTTTTGCTTGTGGGTGATGGTCCGGAACGGAGTGAAGCTGAAATTCTTGTGCGTCAGTTCGGGATTGTTGACCGGGTAAAGTTTCTTGGCAAACTTGTTGATATTGTTCCGTTGCTTTCCATTGCAGATGTGATGTTGATGCCAAGCAATGCAGAGTCATTCGGGCTTGCCGCGCTTGAGGCTATGGCTTGTGGTGTACCGGTTGTTGCCACCATGGCCGGAGGGTTTCCTGAATTTATTGTGCCGGGTCGGCACGGTTATCTGCTTTCACCGGGTGATATTGAGGGGATGACAGAGAAGGCGCTTCTCCTGCTTTCAGATCAGGATCACTGGCTTGAGTGTTCAAAAGCGTGTATCGAGCAAGCAAAGTGTTATGAAACCACTTTGCTTGTCGAACAGTATGAGGCTTATTATACAATGTTGCTTGCGGAGCCGTAGTTTTACTCCTCTAACGGCTGGCGAATCAATACTGCTTGCTTGTCAGCAGCACACTTCGGTATTTGTCGAGATTTTCGAGCACCTCTCCTGTGCCTCTTGCAACGGCGGTGAGAGGATCTTCGCTGATATGGACGGCGAGTTTTGTCTCCACATTGATTTTCTTGTCAAGTCCTTTGATGAGCGCGCCACCTCCCGCAAGAAAGAGGCCTCGATCGAAAATATCGGCAGAGAGTTCCGGCTTGGTTACTTCAAGGCTCTTCTTTATCGATGTGATGATCTGACTGATCGGTGTGGCAATGGCTTCTCTGATGGTGGCAGAGTCAACCTCCTGCTCTTCCGGAAGGGCTGTCACAAGGTTTCTTCCTCTCACCATCATGGTTAATTCCTTATCCAGCTTGTAGGCCGAGGCAATTTTTATCTTGACATCTTCTGCCGTACGCTCGCCGATAGCAAGGTTGTAGGCTTTTCGGAAGTGACGGACAATTTCATCGGTAATATCTGTTCCGGCAACTCGAAGGGATTCGCCGGAGGCAATGCCACCAAGGGAGATAACCGCAATTTCTGTTGTGCCACCCCCGATATCGACAATCATGTTGCCCATTGGCTCTTTGACGTCCAGTCCGATACCAATTGCCGCAGCCATAGGTTCAGTGACCAGGTAGACCTCTCTGGCACCAACATGCTCAGCGGAGTCGCGCACTGCCCTTTTTTCAACTTCAGTAATTCCCGATGGGATACCGATAACCATTCGTCGGATGCCGAATGAAAACTTGGTCTTGGTTTTATTGATAAGCCCCTTGATCAGCTCTTCAGTTGCCTCATAATCAGCAATGACCCCATTGGCAAGTGGCCGTATGGTGACAATGCCAGGATGGGTTTTTTCGTGCATGAGGAGCGCTTCATGACCGATGGCTACAATTTTACCTGTATTACGTTCGCGGGCGACAATTGATGGCTCATTTAAAACAACACCTTTGCCCCTGATAAAAATCAATGTATTTGCTGTTCCGAGATCAATGGCAATATCTCTGAACAGATTACTGAAAAAGCTCATGTTGACATGGTTCTGTGTGTCTTTCATAGTGGCTTGGAATGAAGCGGATTCAAGCTATATTCCAAGGTTTCAACTGAATTCGTAAGGTAGTTAATGGAACTTTTTTTTTCAAATGAAAAGAGGCGTAGAATCGGCTCTTTTTTTGCCATTTTCAACCTGACATGACGGTTTTCGATAAATATAACGATTGCTTTACCTTATCGCGTAAGGGAATTCCTGAAGTCTGATAACCAATAAAACAATAATAACGTGTTGCGCCTGTACCGTTTTGCTGAAGAGCGTTCAGCCTTGAAAGAGCAATTGCATAGGAGTGTTACGGTCGATGCTTCTGTTCAGTCTGTTGTTGATGAGATTTTGCAACAGGTTCGGCAGAGGGGAGATAGCGCAGTGCTCGACTATACCGAGCGCTTTCAGGGTATTCGATTATCGGCTATGCGTGTTTCACCCGATGCTATTGACGATGCTCGCAGGAGTGCCGACCCATCCTTTCTTGAGCTGCTCGAAGAGGCTTATGCCAATATTGTCCGTTTTCATGACCATGAGGTTGAGAAGAGCTTTTTTTATGAATCCGAAGGTGGAGTGTTGCTTGGTCAGCGGGTGACTCCCATGGAAAAGGCATTGCTCTATGTGCCTGGCGGGAAGGCATCGTATCCTTCGTCGCTGCTTATGAATGCTGCCCCGGCAAACGTTGCGGGGGTGAAGGATATTTTTGTGACAACCCCCTGTGACGCTTCAGGAGAGGTGAGTTCCGATATTCTTGCTGCGGCATCGGTGGCTGGCATCAGTTCAGTCTACAAGCTTGGTGGTGCGCAGGCGATAGCGGCTTTTGCCTATGGTACAGAAACTCTTCCCAAGGTTGATATTATTACCGGTCCAGGAAATAAATATGTGGCTCTGGCAAAAAAACAGCTTTTTGGTCATGTCTCCATCGACAGTATTGCTGGCCCTTCAGAGGTGGTTATCATAGCCGACGAATCTGCCAACCCTGAATTTATCGTTCTCGACATGTTTGCCCAGGCAGAGCATGATCCTGATGCCTCAGCAGTCCTGATTACCCCTTCGGCATCGCTTGCGGCTTTGGTGCAGCAGTGCGTCGAAGCGCGTCTGCCTGAAATGCTCCGCCACGAGATTATTGCCTCCTCTCTCCGGCAGAATGGTGCAATTGTGCTTGTTGAATCGCTTGAAGAGGCTTGCGAGGTGTCGGATATGATTGCTCCCGAGCATCTGGAGCTGCATGTTGAGCATCCATGGGAGATTCTTCCACTTCTTCATCATGCGGGTGCAATTTTTATGGGAGGGTACTCCTGTGAAACGGTTGGCGACTATTTTGCCGGCCCCAACCACACCCTTCCGACCAGTGGCACGGCACGCTTTTTTTCGCCACTTTCGGTTCGTGACTTTGTCAAGCATACCTCAATTATCTCCTATTCAAAACAGCAACTCCACAAGTGCGGAGCAAAAATTGCCTCTTTTGCGGATCATGAAGGGCTTCAGGCTCATGCCGAGGCCGTTCGGGCTAGATTGAGAGCATTATGAGAGTCGGCGACTTTGACTATCTCTTGCCCGAAGAGAGGATTGCAAAATATCCTCCTCTTGAGCGAGGCTCAACCCGTCTTCTGGTGCTTGACCGTCACTCTGGTGAGGTTGAACACTCCCGGTATGCAGCTCTTGATGCTTTTCTTCAGCCAGGAGATCTTCTTGTGCTGAATGATACGAGAGTGGTCAAGGCGAGGCTGTTTGCCTGTAAGTCAACTGGGGCACATCTTGAGCTGATGCTTCTTGAAAAGCATGATGATGATCAAAATCTTGTGCTTTATCGGGGAAGAGTTAAAAAAAATGATCAACTTGAGACAAACGGTCATAAACTGCGGGTCACCGAAATTGTTGATCATGGCGTTGCCCGGATCGAGATGCTTGATGGGGGAGTGTTGAGTGATTTATTCGATACTTTCGGCGAGGTGCCTATTCCGCCCTACCTCAAGCGGGATGCCGAGGATGTTGACCGGGAGCGATATCAGACGGTCTTTGCCGCATGGCCGGGCTCTGTAGCAGCTCCGACCGCTTCACTGAACATGACGGAGGAGCTGCTTGGCAGGCTTCGCAACGCGGGTGTTGATATTGTTACCTTGACGCTGCATGTTGGTCTTGGAACCTTTCTTCCCGTCAGGGTGGACTCCTTTCAGGAGCATGTTATGCACCGGGAGTATTATACCATACCGGCAGAGAGTCTTGAAAAAATCCGAAAGGTCAAGACATCAACCGGCAGAGTTGTTGCCGTTGGCACAACGGTGACCAGAGCGCTTGAACATGCATGGGAGCGTGTTGATGAGTTTTCGGGAGGTAATCTCTTGACAGGCGAAGCCGATATTTTTATCTATCCCGGGTATCAATTTCGTAGTATCGACGCTCTTTTGACCAACTTTCATGCCCCCCGCTCAACCGTATTGATGCTTGCTGCTGCTTTTGCCGGTCCGGATAATTTGCGCAACGCCTATGCGGAAGCACTTGAGAAAGGATACGCTTTTCTCAGTTATGGGGATAGTATGTTGATTTGTGGCGATTATTAAATTTCCGCATACGGCATATCTCTTTTTATACCTAATAGAAATAGTTTTTTTATCTTTCTTTCCTTAAAGAATAAGGTTTTTTTATGAGCAAGAGGGAGGGAATTCTTGTTTTTAAAAGGCAGGCATACTACCTTTTTTAATGTCCTTGCTCCTCGCTATGGGAGCGCGCGTTTTTTTGCACGCATTTTTGTACAGGTATATTCATTTCAAACACACATAACCAGGGAGATTGACTTTTATGAGTCTTGTAGTCCAATATCGCGCCCATACTGCTGAACGCGCGAAGCTGAGCATTCCACCTCTACCGCTGACCGCCGAACAGACTCGTTTGCTTGTGGGGCTCCTCCAGCAGGAGGTTGTTGAAGAGAAAGAGTATCTGCTTGAGCTGTTTCGTGATCATATAAGTCCAGGGGTTGATGATGCTGCCTTTGAAAAAGCGGCGTTTCTTGATGGAATTCTGCAAGGTGAGTTATCATGCAGCGTCATAAGCAAGAGAGATGCTGTTCAAATTTTGGGTACCATGCTGGGTGGTTATAATGTCAAGCCTCTTGTTGATGCGCTCACTCATCATGATCCGACAATTTGCAGCGAAGCCGCCGGGATGTTGAAAAAGACCCTTCTGGTCTATGACCTCTTTGATGTTGTGGTTGATCTCTCAAAAAACAACCCTTATGCGGCTGAGGTACTCAAGTCGTGGGCAGAGGCTGAATGGTTCACCTCCAAACCTCTTCTTCCCGATAAAATGATGCTTACGGTCTTCAAGGTGCCTGGTGAGACCAATACGGATGATCTTTCTCCGGCAAGTCAGGCTTTTACCCGCAGTGATATTCCTCTGCATGCCCGCTGTATGCTCGGTACCAGGATCAATGATCCGATCGGGACCATTGCAGAGTTGAAAACAAAGGGACATCCCCTTGCTTATGTTGGCGATGTTGTCGGTACGGGATCAAGTCGGAAGTCGGGTATCAACTCGGTTCAGTGGCATATCGGCAATGATATCTCTGCTGTGCCGAACAAACGCACTGCCGGTGTGGTCATTGGAAGTACCATTGCTCCTATTTTTTTCAATACAGCCGAAGATTCGGGTGCTTTGCCGATACAGGCGGATGTGACAGCGCTGGAGATGGGCGATGTTATTGAGCTTGATCTCGCGAATGGTACGATTGTGAAGAGTGGTGAGGTTGTAGCACGTTTTGAGCTCTCTCCGAACACAATCAAAGATGAGGTACGCGCCGGGGGACGTATTCCATTGATTATTGGCAGGACGTTGACCAGAAAAGCAAGAAAGGTGCTTGGGCTTGGTGACGATACCATCTTTATGCGCCCTGAACAGCCGGCAGACAGTGGCAAAGGGTACACGCTTGCGCAGAAGATGATTGGCAGGGCTTGTGGCCTTCCGGGTGTGCGTCCGGGAATGTATGTCGAACCAGAGACTCTGACGGTTGGTTCTCAGGATACAACTGGCGCGATGACCCGTGATGAGGTGAAGGAGTTTGCGGCACTGAGTTTCAGCGCTGATCTTCTGATGCAGAGTTTTTGTCATACCTCAGCCTATCCAAAACCATCTGATGTCAAGCTGCACAGAAGTCTTCCCTACTTTATCATGAGCAGAGGTGGAGTTGCGCTGAAGCCTGGAGATGGAGTTATTCACACCTGGCTGAACCGCATGGTGCTGCCCGATACGCTTGGTACCGGTGGTGACTCTCATACCCGTTTTCCGATTGGCATCTCTTTCCCTGCTGGCTCCGGACTGGTGGCATTTGCCGGTGTGACCGGCTCCATGCCGCTCAACGTTCCTGAGTCGGTGCTTGTTCGTTTTAAAGGTGAGCTGCAGCCTGGAATTACTTTGCGTGATCTTGTCAATGCCATTCCTTATGAGGCGATCAAACGTGGAATGCTGACTGTTGAAAAGAAAGGTAAGAAGAATATTTTTGCCGGTCGAATTCTTGAAATTGAGGGGCTACCTCAACTCAAGGTTGAGCAGGCTTTTGAACTCAGTGATGCCTCTGCTGAACGAAGTGCCGCCGCCTGTACTGTTCGCCTCGACAAAGAGCCGGTTATTGAATATCTCAGCTCGAATATAAAATTGCTTGGTCAGATGATTGAAGAGGGTTACGGTAATCCTGAAACCTTGCAGCGCCGTATCGGCAAAATGCAGGATTGGCTTGATAACCCGGCTCTTCTTGAACCAGATGCCGACGCGGAGTATGAAGAGGTTCTTGAGATTGATATGAATAGTATTACCGAGCCGATTATTGCCTGCCCTAACGATCCTGATGATGTCAGGACGCTTGGCGAGATACTTCGTGATGAGAATACACCAAAAGCTATTGATGAAGTATTTGTTGGAAGTTGCATGACCAATATTGGCCACTTCCGTGCCCTCGGCGAAATTTTGAGGGATAAGGGAACTGTGCCTGTGAAGCTGTGGATTGTACCGCCAACAAAGATGGATATGAAAAAACTTGTCGAAGAGGGTTATTACTCTGTTTTTGGTGCATCCGGAGCCAGAATTGAGCAGCCAGGCTGTTCGCTCTGCATGGGTAATCAGGCAAGAGTAGCCGATAATGCCGTGGTCTTCTCAACCAGTACAAGGAACTTCGATAACCGGATGGGTAATGGTGCCAAGGTTTATCTGGGCTCTGCCGAGCTTGCCGCTGTCTGTGCACTTCTTGGCCATCTTCCGAACAGTGATGAATACCTGACTATTGTTAGTCGGCATCTTTCAGGAGAGAAGGAGTCGAGTATTTATCAGTATCTTAACTTCCATGAACTCGAAAAAGCAGAATTAGAGTTGCTTGTTGAATAAAAAAATCATTTATTAAGGCGGGATGTGTAGAATTATTATCACATTCCGCCTTACAGTAGGCTTTTGGAAAGTCGCTGTTTTTTTTTATTATTCGGGAGCTGAAGAAGCTGTCAATTATCAAACAACCAAAATAAACATAGCAATGAAAAAGTTTTTTGTTTTCCTCTTTCTTGTAAGTTCAGTCTCTTTTGTTGGCTGTGCTAAAAAAACTGAAGCTCCAGTAGAAGCTCCAGTAGAAGCACCAGCAGCACCAGCAGCACCAGCAGCAGAAGCACCTGCAGCAGCACCAGCAGCACCAGCAGCAGAGGCACCAGCAGCAACACCAGCCGCAGGAAAATAAGTTTGCGGATTTTCCTGCATCTTATCAAGAAGAGACAAGACGAAAGTTTTGTCTCTTCTTTTTTTTATTCTTTTTTGCGAATAAATAGTCTTCGTAAGATCATGCAAGTGTTGAGGAACAGAAGTTCTGCTATCCCTTTAATCTCTCATGGTTGAATTTCTCATCAGTTGCGGTGAACGTGTTTTAAGATTCTTCTGAAAACAGATACCCCCGTCTGCTGTGGTGAGATTCATTAGTTTGCCTATGAAGCTGAACACATCTGTATAGCTATGGGCAAAAAAAAAGACACATGCCCGAAAGCCTGTGTCTTTTTTTGCTGAGAAACTTTGTTGAGGAGGCAGGACTCGAACCTGCAAATTGCCTGATCCAGAATCAGGAGCCTTACCAATTTGGCCACTCCTCAATGATGAGTCGTGCACCCGAGAGGAGTCGAACCTCTAACCGTCTGATTCGTAGTCAGATACTCTATCCAGTTGAGCTACGGGTGCATTTATGGTAGCGTGTACGGGATTCGAACCCGTGATCTTCGCCTTGAGAGGGCGATGTCCTGGGCCACTAGACGAACACGCCAGGTATTTGTTTCTCTAATCCTTGCATAACCTGTGGGCCCTGTAGGACTTGAACCTACGACCCAGCGATTATGAGTCGCTTGCTCTGACCAACTGAGCTAAGGGCCCCTTTCCGCTTCAACGCTTGGCTTTAGAGGCAGTTAATATAACGTTCCCTGCATAAAATGCAAAAAATTAATATGACTTTTTATCATGAACTAAAATTCATTGTACTTTTCTCGCATGATATCTGCACCAAGGCTATTCAGTTTCATTTCGATTTTCTCATATCCACGGTCGAGGTGATAAACTCTGAGCACCTCCGTTGTTCCTTGAGCTACCAGCCCAGCAAGCACCAGACTTGCTGATGCTCTCAGGTCAGTTGACATAACTTTTGTTCCCGAAAGAAGTTGTGGGCCATGAACAATTGCCTGGTTTTTACGGATTTCGATATGGGCACCAAGCCGGTTAAGTTCGGGGATATGATTGAACCGTTCATGGTAGACTTTATCGGTAATATGGCTTGTTCCCTCAGCCTGAGTCATCAAGGCAATCCACTGTGCCTGCATGTCGGTAGGAAAAGATGGATAAGGTTTCGCTGTGACGTCTGTCGGGAGAAGTTTGTCCGGGCTTTTCAAGGTAATAGTGTCGTCTGTTGTCGTAATGGTGCATCCTGCATGGACAAATTTTTTCAGTACGGCTCTCATCTGTTCCGGTTCGACACCGTTGATTGTAATCTCTCCGCCAGTTATCGCTGCTGCGGCAAGAAGTGTTCCAGCTTCAATTCTGTCAAAAACATTCTGAAATTCAATGGCATTGAGTGACTCTCTGCCATCGATTTCAAGTTCGGTTGTTCCTGTGCCACAGATCTTTGCCCCCATTGCGGTGAGAAATCTGCAGAGAGTTTCAATTTCCGGTTCCGCAGCCGCGTTGCTGATAGTGGTTTTCCCTTTGGCCAGTACTGCCGCCATGAGGGCGTTACCTGTTGCTCCAACTGAAGAGACTGGAAAGTCAATATGAGCACCGTGCAGTTTTCCACCCTTTACTGAGGCATCGATAAACCCTGTCTCAATGGTAATTGTTGCTCCGAGCTTTTCCATAGCCATAAGATGCAGGTCGATCGGCCTTGGGCCAAAGGCGCATCCTCCAGGAAGAGAGACTCGCGCATGACCAAACCGCGCAAGCAACGGTCCAAGCACATAGATCGAAGCACGCATCTTTTTCACTAGTTCATAAGGTGCCTGGAGACTTTCAACGTTCTGGGATGATATCTTCAGGGTATTGTCTGAAAAGGTGGTTTCAGAGCCAAGGTGGTTCAGGAGCTGAGTAAAAGTTGTAATATCCTGCAAGTCTGGAATATTGTGAAGGGTAAAGGTACCGTTCCCGGCAAGCAGGGTTGCAGCAATGATTGGCAGTGAGCTGTTTTTTGATCCTGAAGCGTTGACTCTGCCGGAGATTTTGCGCCCTCCTCTTATGACAAGCTTGTCCATGGTATTGGTTTGTTGATGAAAAAACTGCTATTTACCATTATTTCAGGTCATGAAAAACAAATTATTATTTTCTCACAGCCTTTGCGAAGAAAAGATTTTATCCATTACCTTGAACTGAACTTTTAATGGATTCTTCTTGACCTGTTATTGAAACCATTTTTTAATAAGAAGTAGCTGAATTTTTAATGCCCGGGGATTTTTTATGAGATGTATTGTTTTACCAAATCTTGTTGATAGAGTGTTGCGGATCATCGTTCTGCTGTTGTTGTTTGTTGCTGGTATCTCATCATCCACGGTTGCAGCTCCATCGGTCAACAGCGAGATATCAAGAATTATGAGAGAGAGAACTGCCGTTGAAGAGAATCTTCGCAGCCTGAAACAGCAGCTTAAAGAGTATCAGTCAAAGTTGAATGTGACAACCCGTAAAGAGTCGCAGTCATTCAAAGCGCTGGAAAATATTCGTCGACAGATTCTTGTGCTTGAAAGAATAATCAGTCAAAACCAGAGCTATCTTGAGAAGCTTGACCGCGACATTGACCATCTGCAGCGAGAGCTTCAGGGCAATCGCCAGAGGTATGGTAAAGTCTCTGATGATTTTCGCAGAACAGCCGTCTCGGTCTACAAATATGGCGGCAATCGCGATATTGAGCATCTCTTCAGTGCTGGTTCAGTGAATAATGCTCTGGTACGATCGCAATACATGGGCTTTTTTACCCGTGCCGTTCGTCGTAATGTAGATCAATTGCAGCAGGTTGCCGTCGAACTGGAAAATAATCGAATGACGCTTGAGCAGAGCTACAAGCAAAAAGCTGCTGTCGTTCAGGAGCAGGAGCGCCAGTTGAAGAGTTGGTCGGCCAGTAAAAAAGAGAAAGAGGTTGTGCTTGATAAGCTGAAAAAAAATAAGCAAGAGTATGCCGCGCAGCTTGCTGATGTTCAGAAGAAGCGTCAACAATTGCAGTCCCGGATTGAATCGTTGATTATTGCAGAGCAGCGTGCGATGGAGGCTGAACAGGCGCGACTGCAAAAGATTGCAGAGGCTAAACGTCTTGCAGCAAAGCGTATGGAGGCTCAACGTGTAGCAAGAGAGCAACGGGAAGCAAAACGCCTGGAGCGGCAACGCCTTGAAGCCCAGCGCCTTGAAGCTCAGCGCCTTGAAGCTCAGCGCCTTGAAGCTCAGCGCCTTGAAGCGCAACGTCGTGATGCTCAGCGACGTGAGACTCAACGGACAACTTCAGGCAAGGAAAAAGCCTCTGTTCGTCCCACTGTCGCAGAAAAAAAAGAGAGAAGAGTTGAGCCAGTAAAACAGCAGGAAGAGACTCTGCCCCCATCTCCACCACCAGTTTCAGAAAAGAGGAGTGTTGAGGTGGTGCGTACGATGGATTCACCCGAGCTTGAAAAGGTGTCGGCAGATTTTGACAATGCGTTTGGTTCTCTGCCATGGCCAGTACGGAATGGTGTTATCGCCCAGAAGTTTGGTTCGGTTGAAGACAAGGATCTTAAAATTGTGACGACCAATAACGGGATTGACATTTCGGTTCCGTCGAGCACTGCGGTGAGGGCCGTTTCAGGTGGAAAAGTGGTACAGATTGCGTTTCTTCCCACCTTCGGTAATATTGTCATTATTCGCCATCCGAAGTCGTACCTTACCGTTTATGCGAATCTTGGGCAGTTGCAGGTTGCCAAGGATGATCTTATAACGTCACAGCAGTTGATAGGTGTTTCTGGTAAAATGGCTGAAGGTGGATCTGTTGTCCATTTTGAGATATGGAAAGGGCGTGTGAAACAGAATCCCCAGAAATGGCTCAGATGATAGTGATGTTGTTTAATATTAAGACAGTAGTGCTATGAAGGCTCATGATCTCCATCTTGATTACCCGATTGTTGAGGATATTCTCAAGGCTTTTTTGCGGAATGAAATTCGAAAATTTGGATTTAGTTCGATGGTGCTTGGTCTTTCCGGTGGTATTGACTCTGCCGTGGTGTGCGAGCTTGCCGTTCGAGCGCTTGGCGCAGAGAATGTGCTTGCGCTGATGATGCCCTATGCCTCAAGCAGTGCTGACAGTCTGGAACATGCTGAACTGATGATCCAAAAGCTTGGTATTCGATCAGAAGAGATTGCCATCACGCCGGTGGTGGATGCTTTTTTTTCATCGGTGCCGAAAGATCAGTTGCTGAGAAGGGGAAATATTATGGCGCGCACAAGGATGGTTTTTCTCTATGATGCTTCTGCAAGAGATGGTGGGCTGGTTGTGGGAACAAGCAACAAAACAGAGTTGCTTCTCGGCTATGGTACTCTCTTTGGTGATATGGCTTCGGCGGTAAATCCAATAGGGGACCTCTATAAAACCCAGATAAGAGGACTTGCCCGTCATCTTGATATTCCAGAGCCTCTCATTGCCAAATCTCCCTCAGCCGATCTCTGGGAAGGGCAGAGTGACGAAGCTGATCTCGGCTTCAGCTATGAAGAGGTTGATCTGTTGCTCTACATGATGCTTGAAAAGAGAATGGATAAACAGGCAATTCTCGGAGAGGGGGTTTCGGATCTTTTTTATGATCGGGTCAGAAAGATGGTTGTCCGGAGTCAGTACAAGAGGATGATGCCAGTTATCGCCAAAATTTCCACAAGAACACCTGGCATCGATTTCCGTTACGCCAGAGATTGGCAGGAGGCGACTTAGGGGCACGCTATGGCGTGCCCTTACTGTTATGGGCAAGATGATAAACCGTATTATCAGAACGACCGTAGCACGGTATCTGTCAGAAAATGCCTGTCATCTTTTTGCGGGTAGTCTGTGGTGTAGTGCAGTCCTCGTGATTCGCGGCGTTTCAAGGCACCTTCGATGATAAGACTTGCCACTTTGATGATGTTACGCAACTCAAGAATCTGTGTGGTGATCCTGGTTTTTTTGTAGTAGGATTCTGTCTCCTCTTTGAGAAAATCAATCCTTCTTTTGGCACGTTGCAGACGCAGGTCGCTGCGCACAATGCCGACATAGTCGTTCATCACCTGTTGAGCTTCACGTTTGTTGTGGGAGACCAGAATCCACTCTTCAGGATTGACGGTTCCGGTATCGTCCCAATCCGGAAAATCGATATCGTTGGTGATATGGTGCAGCTCTCCCTTGATATCGTGTGATGATCTCCAGGCAAAAACCAGTGCTTCAAGCAGAGAGTTGCTTGCAAGACGATTTGCCCCGTGAACACCGGTACAGCTTGTCTCCCCGCAGGCATAGAGGCGTTTAATGGTTGTGCGTCCCTTGTCGTCAGTACGCACCCCCCCGCAGGAGAAGTGTGCGGCAGGAACAACAGGAATCATCTCCTTTGTCATATCAATGCCAAAGCTGAGGCAGGTTTCGTAAATATTCGGAAAGTGCTCCTTGGTTTTTTCAGGATCAATATGTGTTACATCGAGGAAAACGCACTCTTCACCGCTTTTTTTGATCTCTGAGTCGATAGCTCGGGCAACGATATCACGAGGTGCCAGGTTCTGCCTCCTGTCATACTTGTGCATGAACTCCTGACCATTTTTGAGTTTCAGAATGCCACCGAATCCTCGAACTGCTTCTGAAACAAGAAAAGATTTTGCTTTTGGATGGTAGAGAGATGTTGGATGAAACTGGATGAACTCCATATTGGCAATTTCAGCGCCAGCACGGTATCCCATGGCAACACCATCTCCCGTAGCAATCTCGGGATTCGTGGTGTGAGGGTAAACGTGGCCAAGCCCACCGGAGGCGAGCATGGTGATTCTGGCGAGTATTTTTTTTGGTTGTCGTTGCCTTGAATCCAGCACATAAGCACCGTAACAGTTGATGTCGTTTGTTTTAATACCAAGGTGATGCTCAGTAAGCAGCTCAATGGCAAAGTGGTGTTCAAGGAGGGTGATATTGGGATGGCTGTTGATACGATCCAGCAATGCAGTTTCAACCTCTCTGCCAGTCAGGTCCTGTGCGTGGACAATGCGGCTTCTGGAATGGCCACCCTCCTTGCCGAGGTGCAGATGGTCATGCTCAGAGGTGGTAAAGTTTACTCCAAGTTCGATGAGTCGCGTTATGTGTTGAGGCCCCTCTTTCACCATCAGAGAGACCATATCGAGATTGCACAATCCTGCGCCGGCATCAAGGGTGTCGGCAATATGGAGATCGGCGCTGTCATTACTGTCAATAGTTGCAGCAATCCCTCCCTGGGCCCAGTTGGTGTTGGAGGTGGAACTCTCTTTTTTAGTAATGATCACCACTTTCGCGTATTCTGCGGCGTGAAGTGCGAAATAGAGCCCCCCAATACCACTGCCGATAACGAGTACATCAGTTTTGATCGATTCAGTCATTTACAATCCCTTTCAATTACAGTGAATCAGAAGCGCTCTCAATATTATGGAAGGAGGACAGCACATGAGATGACGGTTGTCCAGAGAGCGTTTTCGCCCTCCGCTGACTGGGTGATGTTGTAGGAGTTGATGATTTTTCCGCTCATTTTGTAAATGCCCTCGCGCTCATCCCAATCTTTGTTGGGGTCAAACTCAATGCCAAGGGTTGTTGCGAGCATGGTTGCTGCCAAATCTTCAGCATATTCTCCAGACTGCTCAGCGGACTCGCCGAACGGATGGTGTTCTGAAAGGTAGCCGTATTGCGTATCGTCCGCCGGGATGGCGACACCGACAGAAGCGGCAATAAGACGGTTGAACTCATTGGTTGAGTTGCGCGCCATGACGGCAAAGGTGATCTGTCCTGGGGAGAGGTGTTTTAAACCCTCCTCAACCGAAACTCGCTCACATTTTGGTGGAAAAATACTCGATACCGTAACCAGGTTGCATTTTTCAATTTTGGCCTCTCTCAGGGCAAGCTCAAACGAGGAGAGATATTCTTTGTGCCTTCCCACACCTTTTGTGAAAAATACTTTTGACGGGACAAATGACAATGCCGTTCCTCCAGATTAATTTATTGTTCGACCTGTTTACTTCAAAGAAATTGAGCAATTATAGAAAAAAGCGACATTATTAAAAATGTTTTTTTAAGGCGACTTTAAAAAACTTTCTTTTTCCAGCCCGGACTGTTTTCGGCTCTTCACCAAGTTCCAGGTTTTCAGTGATCTCCTCTATTTTTCTTTCGTCAACAACTACCGATTTTTGTTGTATCATCCTGCGCGCTTCACTTTTTGAAGCGGCTGCGCCAAGGGTGACAAGCAGATCAATGACAGAAATGGATTGCTGGTCAAGTTTGAAAAGCTCAATATTGTCAGGCGCTTTTTTGTGGACAAAAAGCTGGTCGAAATGTGATTCAGCTCCCTCAGCCTCTTCCGGTGAATAATAGGATGCCACAATTCCTCTTGCCAGGCTCCTTTTGGCAGCTCTGGGATTTTCATTAATCTGACTGAGGATGTTGTTCAACGCAGCTTCTCCCTGTGGCAGCAGTAGTTTCGTATAGGTTTCAATAAGTGTGTCTGGAATAGAGAGAGCCTTGCCGTACATGTCGGCAGGAGAGTCATTGAAACAGATCGCATTCCCGAGTGATTTTGACATTTTCTCACCACCGCCAGTGCCCACAAGCAGTGGCATGGTAATGCAGACCTGGGGAGTAATGCCGTATTCCCGCTGGAGATCCCTTCCAACAAGAAGATTGAATTTCTGGTCGGTGCCTCCAAGTTCAACATCATTTTTCAGGTGTACCGAATCCATGCCCTGGGCCAGGGGATAGAGAAATTCATGAATGGAGATTGATTCCTGAGCGCGGTACCTGCGCTCGAAGTCATCACGTTCAAGCATTCGTGCCACCGTGTAGTGGCTTGCGAGGCGAACGACATCAGAAAATCCCATGGTACCAAGCCAGTCTGAGTTATAACAGATAGTTGTCTTTTCAGGATCAAGAATTTTTGAAGCTTGTTCAAAGTAGCTTTTGCCGTTTTCCCGAGCCTCTCCGGCTGAGAGTTGTGGTCTTGTTTTGCTTTTGCCGGAGGGGTCACCGATCATAGCGGTAAAGTCGCCGATGATCAGAATGGCCTGATGGCCGAGATCCTGAAATTCACGCAGCTTGCGGAGCACAACAGAGTGGCCAAGGTGTAAATCAGGCCGTGATGGGTCAGCACCAAGCTTGATTTTAAGTGGCTGATTTGTTTTTTGACTAGCCTGCAATTTCTGTTCAAGCTCATTGACACTAATCACTTCAACTACATTTCCGGTAATAATATCAAGTTGTTCCTGTATTGCTGGAAAACTCATGGATTCCCTGATTTTGTTGGGTTAGTATTGCTTTTTTATTTGTTCCATTTGCCTCTGGTTATCCCTTTTTCTGATGGTCTCACGTTTATCATAAAGCTTTTTACCTTTGGC
The DNA here is from genome assembly GCA_903994365.1 of uncultured Chlorobiaceae bacterium. Classification (GTDB taxonomy): domain Bacteria; phylum Bacteroidota; class Chlorobiia; order Chlorobiales; family Chlorobiaceae; genus Chlorobium. Next base: position 44,945 of record CAJEXL010000004.1, read on the forward strand.
TATTGCAAGCTCAATCTTCAAAAGACCTTTCGAATTGAAAAATGCTTTAAGAGGTACCAGTGTCAGCCCTTTTTCGTTGATTTTAGTCTGAATTTTCTGAATCTCTTTTTTGTGCAGCAGCAGTTTGCGACTCCGTTTTGCCTCAATTATCTCCATGTGGTTAAGCTCATAAGGGGTAATCTGCATGTTTTCGAGCCACACCTCGTTATGATGGATGATGGCAAAACTGTCGCTCAGGCTGGCGTGTCCAAGGCGCACCGATTTTACTTCGCTGCCAAAAAGCTGTATACCAGCCACAAGCGTGTCGAGAATTTCAAACTCAAATCGCGCCTTTTTATTCTGAATGGACTGGACGTATTGCTGGATATGCTGTTTTTTTGACACGATAACCTTCAATGGTTTTTATTTTCAAGATATTCGACAGGAACAAGATTCCCAATATTGAGTACCAGAAAGGGATCCAGGCTTTTTTTTATCCGAGCCATCTCCTCAATACCATGTTGATGATACATCTCAACCAGGTACTCCGCCTTGAGTTTACCTACCCCGTGTTCTGCTGAGAGTGTTCCGCCAAGCGCAAGAGCCTTGCTGACGAATGTACGGTAGAGGCTTTTTCCCCGCAGAAACTCCTCATGATTTCTTGGCAGGATGTTCAGATGCAGATGTTCATTACCTATATGACCAAAAATAATATAGATAAACCCCTGTTGTTCGCAAGAGCTCCGATAAAAATCAAAAAGTTCCCGAATTTTTCCTTCAGGGACAGCCATATCGGTGCTGATTTTGCTCTCATGTTGTTTGCTGAGCCATTCGGAGACAAGAAGCGGCAGGGCGTGACGAAACTCACGCATTTGTATCTGTTCATCACGGTCAAGCGCCATCCATGATTCATCAACCATGGCGTTGCAGAACTCCATCATGGCAAACAGTGTTTCAAGGTCAGCCTCTTCACTTTCGGGCGTTGTCTCCTGCTCCATAAATATGGCACCGTCACTCTGTGGGGGAATTTCAGGATACTTGGTCGAAAGAAACCCAAGGGCGTTCTTGTCAAAAAACTCTATAGCCCGTGGCGAGACTCTGTTTTCAGGATCTTTAAGTTTTTGGGTAAAGCTGAAGAGATCTTCAATGTTCCTGAAATAGACAAGGCAGGAGATTATCCGTGTCGGCAAAGGAATGAGCATCAGATCGGCTTCAGCGATAACACCGAGTGTCCCTTCGGATCCGATAAAGAGATCAATGAGATCCATTTTTTCCGCTGAAAAATATCCTGCGTTGTGTTTTGATGTATCGGGCATGGAGTATTGCGGCCTTTGCAGGAGAATATCTCCAGCGATTGGCAGTGTGAACTTGAATATGCCGTTATCGTCAGCCATGCAGAGACCGCGTGAAAGATTGAGCAGCTCTCCCTGTGGCAGTATGACAAGGATCCTTGAGATATGTTTTCTCGTTGGGCCGTATTTGAACGTTCTTGCTCCTGAAGAGTTGTTTGCTATGGTGCTGCCGATAAAACAGAGCTTTTCTGTTGGATCCGGAGGGTAAAACCAGCCACTCTGCTCAGCTTTTTTCTGCACATTATCGAGGAGCGCTCCAGCCTGAACGGTTATGTATGCCCTGTCATCTGCAATTTGTACCAGCTCGCTGATATGGTCAAGTTTCTGCATGGAGATGACATAGTCTCCCATCGGGATTCTTCCTCCGGTCGTGCCTGTTCCATTTCCGGAAATGGTGAAACGATGCCGTTTTGCCACGGCTCCCTTAAGCAAATTGGAGAGTTCCTCAATGGTTTCCGGAAAAAAGACACCGGGAGTATGGCCAGTTTTCAGATTACTGGTATCCTCAAGGAATCCTTGAAGAGAGGCTTGATCTTCTTTGTAAATCATTCTCCTGTTTGACCATTTACGTTTTTAACGGGTGTCTCTGTGGCTGATTCTGTACTCTTGATGTTTTTTCCTTGTGGAACAGCCTGCTGGGTGCTCTCTGTGCTGTCGGATTGCAGTGCAGAGGAGGCAGAGGCGTTTATTCCTTTTGATGTTGAGAGGAGATGAGGGCCGCCCTTAATGTAATATTGTATCAGTTCACGGGCAATCGGAGCTGAAATTGTTCCACCAAAACCGGCATTTTCGACAAGCACTGCAAGTGCAATTTTTGGATTTTCAACAGGGGCAAAGGCAATAAACCATGCGTGATCCCTGCCATGGGGATTTTGTGCCGTTCCTGTTTTTCCGGCAACAGTGATACCGGGGATGTTCGCAAGAGTTCCTGTGCCGTATTGCACTACGCCAATCATCCCGTCCTTGATCAGGGCGAATGTCTCTGCAGAAACCGGCAATTGTTGACGGGCATAGGTGATCGGGATGTATTTTCCGGTACTTGTGTCGCGATATCCATTAACGATATGAGGCTGGTAAAGAGTTCCGTTGTTTGCGATGGCTGCCGCATAAGCCGCGAGTTGTACCGGGGTTGTGCCAAGCTCTCCCTGACCAATGCCAAGACTGACCAGATAACCTTTTGTCCATCTGTTTTTGCCATATCTTTTATCGTAATAATCGGACGATGGTAGTAGTCCAGCCCTTTCGCCAGGCATGTCAATACCGGTTTTTTCTCCAAAACCAAACATGGCGCCATACCTTGTCCAATTCTCAAATCCGACGTTAAAGATCAGTTTATAAAAATAGACATTGGATGAGACTGCAATGGCACTTCTCATATCCACAAGTCCGTGACCTTTCCCTTCGTTACTGAGAAATCGCCGATGACCATAGATAAAGACGCCGTTGTCAACTATTTTTTGATTTGGATCAATGCTTTGTTCCTCCAGTGCGGCCATGGCGGCCACCATCTTATAGACTGAACCTGGAGGATAAACAGCCTGAACGGTACGGTTAAAAAGAGGCTTCTGGGGGGATGTGATAATGTCGTTCCATCCCTTTCGGTCGGTAGTGCCGTTGAAGATATCGAGATCGTAATCAGGAGCGCTGGCTAGAGCAATGACACCTCCTGTCAAGGGCTCAATCGCAACAACAGCACCGGAATGGCCAGTTTTTTTTAACAGTTTTTCGGCAAGTTGTTGCAGACCTCCATCAATGGAGAGGTAGAGATCATCACCCTTTACGGAGGAGATATCGCTTTTTCCGTTATCATATTTCCCCGCATATTTGCCTCGTGGAGTGATCATTTCAAATCGGGCCCCTTTCTGTCCTTTCAGCCGCTCTTCGTAATACTTCTCCAGCCCGCTGAAGCCTATTTTGTCATCCTGAGAGTAACCCTGTTCTGCAAGTTCCTCCAGTTTTTGTTTTGAGATCAGGCGTACATAGCCAAAGAGATGAGCGCCGTTAAGCGAATCGGGGTACATTCTCTTGTTATCGGTCTCAATCAGGACACCAGGCAACTGCCAGAGATTCTCGCTCAGTCGGGCTATGGCAACAGCATTGAGGTTTCGACTGACGGTTGCGGCCGCAAATCGGTTGAACGCTCTTCCCTTGCTGATATTTTCGACCAGTTTGCTCTCAGGTGTCTGGAGAAGCCAGGCAAGATAGCCCGTCTTGGCTTGTCGGAACTCAGAGGGAATCACTTTAACCGTGTAGAGTGGCTGATTGTCGACCATGATCAGTCCGTTCCGATCGATCATACGGCCTCTTGGCGGCATCATCCATACCCTGCGAATGCTGTTGGCGGTTGCAATTGAGCCAAGTTGTTGAAAGTTAAGCACCTGCAGATAGAAAAGTCGGCCAAAAAGCACGACGAAAACAGCTATGACAAACAGCGATATCGGAGTTGAACTTCTCTGAAGTTTATCCATTGTTTCAGTCGGCAAAAGATTTTCTCAAAAAGAGTCTGTTTGCAATAAGAGCAAGGATGAGTGACAAGAGAGATGCAAGCAGACCGAGGGTAACTATCCTGTACTCCAGGGAGAGACCAAGCGGGTTATATCCAGAGGTTATGACGGTATGGGCAGAAAATTCAGCGGTCAAGACTGCCCCATAAAAATGCCTTGTTTTCTGTTTTGCGGTAGCATGACTGTCTTCAGGGGAGTGAAAATAACCGGCGAGAAATCCTCCGATCGTTTTGGCAAGCATATTCAACCCCAGGTTTCCTGAAAGGATACCTGTAATTATACCAGCAGCAAAACCGAAACTTGTACTGGTTTTCTGGCCATGCCTTACCGCAAGAAAGGCAATAAATACCGAAAGAGCATCAGGAAAGACCTGAAGAAGGGTAAGGCGGGAGAAGCCAAACTCCTGCACCAATGCAATGATGCAGAGTATAATGATAGAGAGAGAGAGTTTTCTTGTCACAAGAGAATGTAATGTCTGAAATTATGGAATTTGTTCAATAAGGGTACTATCACTGCTCATTGCAACTTTTTCCGGTTCAATTTTCAATGGGGCAACCAACACCTGTGACAGAGAGGAAAAATCTACAGTAAGTCGTAGATCAATGGCATAAAAAAGTTTGTCAGGTTTGATTCGTATGACCCTCCCAACAGGAATTCCGCGCAATGAAAATGTGCTGAAGTCTGAGGTTACTACGCGCTCGTTAAGTTTGAGGTGGCTGCTTATCGGGATGTGTTCAACCTGGGCGATAGCCTCGGATCCACCGCTCCAACTGAGGAGGCCCATACTGTTCGAAGAGTCGGAGACAACGCTCACCTTAAAGTCGGTGTGGATGACAGGCATCACCTTTGCATAGTGTTCAGAGACCGAAATAACTCTTCCCACCAGTCCTTCCGGCACCAGAACGGTCATATCCTTTTTTACTCCCTGTTTCCATCCGGCGTTGATCACCAGAATGTTTTCCCTGTCACTGAATTTTCGGTCAACAACCCTGGCCATGATAAATCCTGATGCGTTGAACGTGGAGTCGTTCACTATTTTCAGGCGGTTTCGTTCATCACCTGCCGAAGTTTCGAAGTTCAGTACTTTAGTAAGCAGGTCACGGTTTACTCGCATCAAGCGTTCGTTTTCTTCATCCACATTGACCAGATACGTAAGGTTTATCAACTTTTCATTGACAGCAGCGCTAAACTCAATACCGCTTGTATGCAGTTTTGAAAAGGTGTTGTCATTCTGCAATTTTATGAAGAGAAGAGCGATAGTGCAATAAGCCAGAAAAAGCAGCAGGGCATTGTATTTGAAAAACAGAGTAAAAAACTTCCTCACGGTTCATATTCCGGTTTTTTTATTACATTTTCTTCATTAAAAGCAAGAGCGACGCAGATCAACAGGTCAAGAGAAAACATAAATGACTCACAGTTCGAATATAACAGATAAATTCGTTGTTGTCGGTGATAGAGTATTAATCAAACCAAAATCTCTCGGTGACAGAACAAAATCTGGCATTTATCTTCCTCCGGGCGTTCAGGAAAAAGAGAAAATCCAGACTGGCTACATTATTAAAACCGGACCGGGTTATCCTGTAGGGCCTCCGCCGGAGTCTGATGAGCCATGGAAAGAGCGAGTTTCAGTGGCGCAGTATATTCCGCTTCAGGCAAAAGTAGGTGACATGGCAATTTTTATCCAGAACAGCTCTTATGAGATTGAGTATGAAGATGAACGGTATATCATTGTTCCGAATTCAGCAATTCTGCTTCTGATCAGGGAGGATGATGATCTGGATTACTACCTGAAGTGAGAATTCAGCCGTCACCTCTTCTTCACAACATGACCATAACCATACTATGACCAGAGAAGGTACTTATTTCCGTGAGGAGCTCTTTCAGCGAATCAATGCACTTAAAAAAGAGATGAATGCTCTGGTGCTTGCACACTACTATACTCTTCCTGAAATACAGCAGGTTGCCGATATTGTTGGTGATAGTCTGGCCCTTGCCCGGGCAGCCGAAAAAAATAACGCTGATGTGATTGTTTTTGCAGGGGTCTATTTTATGGCAGAGACTGCAAAAATTCTCAATCCTGCCAAACAGGTGCTGATGCCGGACCTTTTCGCGGGATGTCCTCTTGCGGATAGTTGTCCGGCAGATGAGTTCAGAAAATTCAAGAATCAACACCCTGGCGCAATCGTCATAACCTATATCAATTCAACTGCCGAGATCAAGGCACTCTCGGATATTACCTGTACCTCTTCCAATGTTGAGCATATCATTCGCCAGATTCCTGAAGAGCAGCAGATCATTTTTGGTCCGGACAGAAACCTTGGTGCCTATATCGCCAAAAAATGTAACAGGGAGATGGTGCTCTGGCAAGGGTATTGCTATGTGCATGATGACTTTTCTGAAGAGTATATGCTCAAGGCATGTGCGGAGCATCCGGACGCAGAGCTTATAGCTCATCCTGAATGTCAGGAAGAGGTGCTTCGCCACGCACACTTTGTTGGATCAACCAAGGCGCTGCTTGATTATACAGTTTCAAGCCCCGTCAATAAATTCATTGTTGCGACCGAGCCGGGCATTCTTTATGAAATGCAGAAACGTTCGCCTCAAAAGAGCTTCATGATGGCTCCGAAGGAGCCGGATAATCCCCGAGGAGTCTGTACACAAATGAAGCAGAACACCCTTGAAAAGCTCTACCAGTGCATGTTGAACAGAACGCCGGAGATTGTTATTGAGGAAAAACTGCGTCTTGAAGCTCTTGTCTCCATCAGGAGAATGCTTGAAATGTCTCCGGGATAAAGTGCTATGGCTGATTCTGAACAGTTGAGGCTTCTCGAAGAGGGAGTTGCCACATGGAATGCGTGGCGTCTTCAACACCCGGAAATCTGTCCGGATCTGCGTGATGCTTCGCTTGCTGCTTTTGATCTGCGTGGTGTAAACCTTGTCGAGGCGGATCTTGGGGGTGCTGATTTACGTGGAACTGACCTCCGTCAGGCAAACCTCAGCGGAGTCAATTTCAGCAAGAGCACCATTGATATTTTTACGAAGTATGACAATGTTCGCGGGTGTGATGTCGGTGTCAATGGGCTCTACTCGCCAGCTACCGATTCTGCAGCGCTGTTGAGGATTGACCCGCCCGGCAACTCTATGCAGGGTGCCAGCGCAGAGGCTGTTCTTGAAAGCCTCCGTCACGCCCGAAAGCTTCATACTTTTTCGCTGCTGCTGGCAGGCATTGCTTTTCTTTTTATAGTCATCAAACCGAAAACCATCACGTTGCCATACCTTGCCGGGTCGTTCAAGTTCGATGAGCTCAGCTACTCTTTTCTTGCGATGATTCTCTCAATCGTGCTTTTGATACAGGTCTCCTCCTTTATCGAGTCTGCCCTCCAGGGTGCCCGCTATCTTAACGACAGGAGGTCTGCCATGCTTGTTGGCCATTTTCCATGGCTGCTTTCAAAGTACGAGAGTGCAGAGCCCAATCAACGACAGTCGAAAATCATGCGACTTCTTCTGGTGTTTCATCCGTTTGTTTATCTCTATTTTTTTACAAAATGGGATCTGCTTTTCACGGCAAACTGGGATGCTCTTGCGCAGCACTACAGGGAAATGTCGGTCATTTTTGGTGAATATTTACTGCCTGTTTTCTACATTGTTCTTTTGAAACTCTGTATCCATATTTTCAGGCTCTCGGAAGGGTTCCAGAAACCTATTCTTTTCGATACACAAACGGAGCGCACTCGACGATCAGATATGGAGCGCCTTGCCGAGGCGGTTGAAAAACAGGCATCACGTACTTCAGAGCTTGTTGAGCTGATGCGTAAGAGGGAGGCGTAACCTACTACTTTGTAAGCTTTTGTCTTCTCGTTTTATACGAAGTTTTTAAAGTAAAGGCAAGTGCGCTTTCTTGAGGCATTGCTGTTGATGGGGAGTTTTTTTGTAGGAGATGATTGGGACGTGTTGGCTTTTGTAAAAAAAGTAAAATTTTTTAGCAATGATGAAAATCAGTGAAAATGGGCTCGACCTTATTCGTAAGCATGAGGGGTTGCGTCTTGTGGCTTATGTCTGCCCAGGCGGTAAGTTGACGATCGGGTATGGGCATACTGGTGATGATGTAAAGTCAGGTATGAAAATTGACACGAACAAGGCGAACACTTTACTCCTCAAGGACATTGAGCGTTTTGAGAAATCGGTCAATGAATTGGTTGATGTACCGATGACGCAGGGGATGTTTGATGCTCTGGTCTGTTTTACCTTTAATCTTGGAGCAGGTTCGCTCAAGAGCTCAACATTGCTTGCCAAACTCAATGCCAATGACAAGCAGGGGGCTGCGGATGAGTTTCTCAGATGGAACAAAGCTCTTGGAAAAGTGCTTGATGGGTTAACCACCCGACGTGAGGGAGAACGAGGCTTGTTTTTGTCTTGAATTGATTGTGATTTCGGCATCAACAGTGGGGCATATTTATGGAAATCTGAAACAGATTAACCAACGTTGATCCATTCATTATGCTCTGTCAAGATTTGATTTTGACACTCGGCCTTGGTTTAGACCACAAGTGCGGTATGCTATTTTCCCTTGTGCGTTGTGTGGTCTAAACCCTGTTGACAACAATCATAGGTCAATCTGCCGGATTTGGCTTGAATTGACTGGCTTTTAACATCACATTATCAGTACAGTTGATGCAGCTCAAGCCTTCGCAATTTTGGTGCCAGTTTTGCTGTTGCTGCAACGACTCCGAGTGTCATCATTCCTCCAAAAATCACCGATGGTACCAGCCCCATCAAGCGGGCTGCGATTCCTGATTCAAAAGCGCCAAGTTCATTGGATGATCCTATAAAGATGCCGTTGATGGCTGACACCCTGCCGCGCATGGTATCAGGTGTTACCAGTTGCATGATGGTTGTGCGCATGACCACGGAGACTCCGTCGCAGATACCGGAGAGTATCAACAATACTGCCGCAACCAGGATATTTGTTGTCAGGGCAAAAGAGATCATACAGAGCCCAAATCCAGCTACGGCTCCCAGCAGCCAGCCTCCGGCATGAAGATTTATTGGGTGGCGTGCCAGCAACAGGCCCGTTATCAAGGCGCCAATTGCTGGTGCCGCACGAAGAATGCCAAGTCCTTCAGGGCCATAGTGAAAGACATCCTGAATGAAGGCAGGCAGCATGGAGACTGCACCACCAAAGAGTACGGCGAACATATCCAGTGACTGAGCGCCGAGGATAACCTGGTTGCTGAAAACAAATCGGAGTCCACTTGCGATACTGGTGAAAATGGGTGTGCTTTCCGCCGAAGGAGGCTCTTTGACCCGCAGAGACAACAGTGCCAATGCAGCTCCCAGACTCAGAAAAGCTGCCGTGCCATATCCGGCTGTTTTGCCAGACCATCCAATGAGAATTCCCCCTAATACCGGTCCGACTACCAGTCCGAGCTGGAAGACAGAGCTGCCGATTCCGGAGGCTCGGGCATACCGGTCACGTGGTAAAATGATGGCAAACATTGTGCTGTACGATGGGCCGATAAAGGCGCGAGCTATCCCGTTAAGAGCAATAGAGCCGTAGAGCCACCATACAGTATTTCCGTTTATCCAGCCAGTCGAAACGGCTGTCAGTGCCAGTGCGCTGAAAAAGACCATCAGGCTTGCAAAGACACCGAACAGGCGTCTGGAGTAGTGGTCAACTGCATAGCCAGCAAAAAGGGCGCAAGAGAAATAGGGGATTACCTCAGCCAGCCCAATCAAACCAAGTGCAAGGGTATCATGGGTCAGCTCGTAAATATGCCACCCCGCCACGATTGCCAACATCTGGTAAGCCAGGACAATGAGGAGACGAAAAGAGAGCAGCTTGAAAAAAGCGCTATTGGCTGGGTCCAAAAATTGCAGGAACCCCGTTTGTTTTTCATTCATTCTTTGCTTATTTGTCCGGGCTTGGTATTATTGATTCTGCCTTTTATGCCGTTGATCAAGCCGCTGTTGTTGCAAGCTTGGGAATGCTGTGTCGTCTCTTCAATTTATCGTTGTGCTGTATGTGGCTGTTGTGCTCTTGCGAAACAGGAAAGAAATAAAGATTTGAGTGTCTATGGCCGATACGTTCACCCATAGAGAGCAGGACAACGCCCCTGCCGATCAGGAGTTGGTTGCCAGAGCGATCGAGAACAAGCAGGCATTTACCGCCATCGTCCTTCGCTACGAAGCCCCTCTTTTAAGGTATATTATTCGTTTGGGTTGTAAAAATTCTTTTGCCGCAGATGATCTGCTGCAAGAAATATTTATTAAAACATACATCCATCTCAATGAATATGATCCATTTCTCCAGTTTTCTTCCTGGATATACCGAATCGCTCATAATGAAATAGTCAGTTATTTTAGAAAGGAAAAGAGACGGTCGAGCGTACTAACAAGAGATGATCTCCTTGGTCTGTTTGAAAATATTACTGATGATGCTGACGTTATTGCTCTTGAGAGTGAGCAGCATACAGCCATGGAAATAAAGGCTGCTCTTGATCGGCTTGAACCAAAGTACAGGGATGTTATTGTTTTGAAATTTTTTGAAGAGAAGAGTTATGAGGAGATTTCCGACATTTTACTGATTCCTCAAGGTACCGTTGCCACACTGATCAATCGTGCAAAGAAAAAGATAAAAATCTGTTTGGAAAAGAGTTATCAATAGATGAGTATGCGAGAAGGACGATCTCGGCCTGTTCTTGAAGAGATAGAAAAAAGGAAAGCGGTGCTGATTCCCCGCTGGCGTGTTTTCCTTAAACGGTTCAGTTTTTGGCTGCTTGCCGCTATTTCCGTTGTAACCGGCAGTATTGCTATGGCTACGGCTATTTATGTTTTTTTCGATAATGACTTCACCGTTGACCACGATACTATCCAGCAGTTATTCATTGAACGTCCATTTATTGCGGATATTTTTTCCAGTATCCCTTATATATGGCTGGCGGCTCTTGCGCTTTTTACCCTTGTGGCGTTTATTGGATTTCGTCACACCAAAAAAGGGTATCGTTATTCAACTCCGATAGTAATTGCAAGTTCACTGCTTGCAAGTCTTTTGCTCAGCGTTTGTCTTAACGCTACTGATGTTGGTGGCTATATTCACCGATATCTCATTGAGAATGTTCGTATGTATCATAGCCTGATATATGCCAATGAACAGCGCTGGACGAATGCCCGGAAAGGATTGCTTGGAGGAAAGGTTACTCAGCTTGACAATACCACGCATATCCTTGTTTTGAAAGACTTTCAAAAACGTATCTGGAATGTTGATTTCAGCAATGCAGAGGTGTGGCCAAAGACGCGGATTGCTCCTGGACGTTTCCTTAAAATTACCGGTGTAACAACCGGAAAAGGAACATTTTACGCATTATCCATACAGAACTGGGAAAAAAAATATAATAAGCGAAAGAGTGCGCGCGCCCAAAAGGTGCCGGTGATTATTAATCAGGAAAAGAAAGCCCTTTAATGTCAAGCCACTAAAACCGTATCGACATAATCAGGGGAGATTATTTTTTGTGCGTAGTTTTTCGGTTGTCATTAATAAATAAGACTTAAAAGTGTTAAGTTGCCGGTCGGTGAATCAAAGATGAATACTTTTTGTATTATTAACGCAATATTAAGTTTAGTCGTTTGTGAAAGGAGTTAAAGTCAGATCCCCCTTACGCGAAGCCATTGCATCGTTGTTTCCGTTTGTCAAGCATACTTTTTACTTCAGTATTGTTGTCAATATTCTTGTGCTGGCACCAAGCGCCTACATGATGGAGGTGTACGATCGAGTGGTCAATAGCCGAAGTTATATCACCCTTGTGATGCTTACCGTCCTTGTTGTTGGAATTTATCTGCTGCTTGAGGGGTTGGAGTTGGTGCGTCGGCAGGTGATGCATGAGGCTGGGATTGCGCTCGATAAAGGTTTGCGGGGGAATGTGTTCAGTGCCATTTTTACCGCACGTCTCCAGAATATTCCCGGTGCTGGTGCTCAGGCGCTGCGTGATCTCAAGATCATTCGTGAGTTTTTTCCTTCTGCGGCACTTCTTGCGATTATCGATACTCCTCTTGCTTTGCTTGTTCTGATACTGCTTTTTATGATGGCGCCATCCCTTGGCTGGTTTGCCGTTGCTGGTGCTCTCATGCAGTTCGGGATTGGTTTTTTTAATGAACGCAGAATCCGTGAACCCCTCATGGTGGCTAACCGGAGTGCCCTTGGAGCACAGAATTATGCTGACGGGGTGATTCGCAATGCCCAGGTTATTGAATCAATGGGAATGCTTGCTCACATTCACAAGCGTTGGGGAGGCTTGCAGCAGGAGTTTTTGATGCAGCAGGCAGAGGCCTCTGATCATGCAGGTACCAATGCGGCACTATCCAAGCTTGTTCAGAGTCTTTTAAGTTCTCTTTTACTTGGCATGGGTTGCTGGCTTACCCTGAAAGGGGAGATATATGGTTCAGGTATGATTGTCGCCTCTATTCTTGGCGGCAGGCTGCTTGCTCCGCTTGTCCAAATTATTGGCAGTTGGCGTCAGGTGGAGGGTGCTCTTGAATCGTTCAATCGTCTGGAGGCGATGCTGCGTGAGTTTCCCTTGCAGGTAAAGGGGATGGAGCTGCCTGCACCGACCGGTTTGCTTTCAGTGGAAGGGGTTATTGCCGGTGCGCCAAGAAGTCCTGTACAGATTCTTAGAGGGATAAGTTTCAGGTTAGCTCCTGGAGGCTCACTGGCGATTGTTGGTCCGTCGGCCTCAGGCAAGACCACCCTGGCCAGATTGCTTGTGGGAATATGGCCAGCCATGCAGGGAAAGGTGAGGCTTGACGGGAATGATATTTATCAGTGGGATAAGGAGGAGCTGGGACATCACATTGGTTATTTGCCGCAAAATGTCGAGTTGTTTGAAGGGACGATTGCTGAGAATGTGGCTCGATTTGGCGAGCCTGATCAAGAAAAAGTGAGTGAGGCATGCCGGATGGTTGGGCTTGATTCCCTTATTGAGCAGCTTCCCAAAGGGTATGCGACCCAGATCGGTGACGATGGCTCCTTTCTTTCCGGTGGTGAACGGCAGCGTGTGGCTCTTGCCCGGGCAGTTTACGATATGCCAAAATTTGTGGTGCTTGATGAGCCAAATGCGAGTCTGGATGAAGCGGGTGATGCAGCGTTGCTCAATGCAATCATGACGTTGAGGTCCAATGGCTCTACGGTGATAGTCATAACCCATCGCTTGAATATTCTTGGCGCTATAGAGCACATGCTTGTTTTGGTTGACGGTCAGGTGCAGCGTTTTGGTACCTGCAAGGAGGTCATGGAGGCTCTTCAGTCGCCACCAGCGGGGCAACAGCCTTCAAATCCAAAGCCTCAGGGCTAATCCAAATCAGCAAACAGATTCATGAAACCTGCATTTTTTGACCGTAGTGTTCTCTCCCGACAACTCTGGGAGTTTCGAAGAGAGTTTTTCTGGGTGGGTATATTTAGTATGATTGCCAATGTGCTGATGTTGACGCCGACGATTTACATGTTGCAGCTCTATGGCCGTGTCATGAAGAGTGGCAGCGAATTTACACTTCTTGGAGTTACCTTTTTTCTTGTACTCTTCTATGTGGTGATGGCTTTTGCCGAGTGGCTTCGTTCACGCATTATGGTACGGACAGGTGTTCGTCTTGACGAGGCGCTGAACTCACTGGTATTCAAGGCAAGTTTTGAAGCATATCTCAATCACGCACGACGCAACGTGACTGAGGCATTCTCAGATTTAACAAATATTCGCCAGTTTTTGACGGCCAATGGAATTATAGCCTTTTTCGATACGCCATGGACTCCGGTTTATATTGCCGTTATTTTTTTGCTCAGTCCATTTCTTGGATTTCTCTCCATTTTTTTTGCTGTCATCCAGCTTGGAGTGACCTGGCAGACTCATCGCCTCTCTGTCAGGGAAATTGAGAGTGCCTCAGAGTCTGGTAATGAGAGCTATCGCTATGTGCAGAGCAAGCTCCGCAATATTGAACCGATACATGCGATGGGGATGGGCGGAAATCTTCAGAAGCAGTGGATCAAGTTGCATGATGTATCTCTTGCAAAAGCGGAATCCTCCCTTGAACGACAGCATCGACAGCAGGCATTTGCAAAGTTTGTGCGTTACAGTATGCAGTCGTTCACTCTTGGCGCTGGTGCATTAATGGTCATTGATGGCAAGATGGCTGTCGGCTCGATGATAGCAGCTAATGTGTTGATGTCGAAGGCGCTTCAGCCCCTTGACCTTGTTGTCGCTACATGGAAACCCTTTGTTCAGGCTCGAACCGCGTTTACCCGTCTCGAAAAACTCCTTGAGGATTTTCCGGAAAGATCGGCTGGCGTAAAGCATCAGGATCCATTTGGTGAGATTCGTCTTGAGGGGCTGACTGCTACTGCTGAAGGACGCATGGTGCCGATTCTTGATAACATTACAGCCATGTTTCCTGCTGGCAAAGTTACTGTTGTGCTGGGCCCTTCAGGTTCAGGTAAATCAACGCTGGCCCGCTGTATTGTTGGGGTGTGGCCGGAACGAAAAGGGCGCGTGCTTATTGATGGTGAACCCGTTGAGAGCTGGGACAGGATGGAGCTTGGTCCACATATAGGGTATCTTCCGCAGGATGTTGAGCTTTTTGATGGTTCGATCGCTGAAAATATTGCGAGGTTTGGTGAGATTGACTCAGTAAAAGTTATTGAAGCAGCAAAGAGCACGGGTATTCATGAGATGATTTTGCGCTTTCCACGCGGCTACGACACCCCGATTGGTGAAGCGGGAGGAATGCTTTCTGGAGGACAGCGGCAGCGACTTGGTCTTGCACGCGCATTGTACGGTAAGCCGGCAATTCTTGTGCTTGATGAGCCTAATGCAAACCTGGATGATGCTGGCGAACGTTCGCTGCTTGAAGCGGTTAAAAACTTAAGGCAAGCTGGAAAAACCGTTATTCTTGTTACTCATCGTCCAAGTGTTCTTGCTGTGGCTGATCTGTTGGTCATGATGCAGGCGGGAAAGATGGCCAAGTGTGGAGCGCGTGATGAGGTATTGACAGCCATGCGTGCTGAGGGCCAGCGTCCTGCATAGGCATGCATGCAATCTGATTTCATTTTTTGTCAAATATTTTAATGCGTAGCAATGAGTATTCTTGATTTTCTTTCAAAGATGAAGGTTGTTCCCGTAGACAAGGGAGCTGGTGCCAAGGGTGGCGAATATCGTGATACCCGTAGTCCTGTTCGGCTTGGTATATGGATTTTACTTGTCGGATTTGGCGGATTTCTGCTCTGGGCCTCTTTTGCCCCCCTTGATGAAGGGGTGCCTTGTCAGGGATTAGTGAGTATTGCCACAAAACGGAAGGTGGTTGAGAATCTCCGAGGTGGCAGGATTGATAAAGTTCACATCAGGGAGGGGCAGATTGTTAAGGAAGGTGATATTCTTATCACGTTGGACAGTCAGACCGCAAGAGCCCGATATGATGAAATTCACCAGCATTACATCGGAATGCGGGCTACTGCAGATCGTCTGCAGGCAGAGATGCGAGGCGCATCATCCATCACCTTTCACCCCGACCTGTTACGCGATACTGAACGGGGTTTGGTTGAACGGAATATGAAGAATCAGAAAGAGCTCTTTTTATCTCGTCAGGTAACGCTGAGGATTCTTGGTGATCAACTGGCAGCTATTTCATCATTGGTCAAAGATGGATATGCGCCATTGAATCAGCAGCATGAACTGGAGCTGAAGATTGCCGAGTTCAAGAGCAATACCGCCTCTCAACTGGCGCAGGTACAGCTTGAAGTGGAGGCCGACGCAGAAAAGACCAGAGCGCTTGCAGCAGAGCTCGCGGATACCGAGGTGCGATCGCCTGCTTCAGGGCAGGTGGTTGGCTTGCAGGTGCAGACAGTGGGAGCTGTGATTCAGCCTGGCCAGAAGATGATGGATATTGTGCCGCTTGATGAAGGCCTGCTTATTGATGCCAAAATTGCTCCACATCTGATTGACAGTATTCGCAACGGGTTGCCGGTTGACGTCAGTTTCTCCTCATTTGCCCACTCTCCCCAGCTTGTGGTTCAGGGAGTGGTCGAGTCGCTCTCGAAGGATATTGTGACAGATCCACAGGTTAATCCGGCGCAGCCTGGTGCCTCATACTATCTTGCACGAGTAGCTGTTACCTCAGAGGGAATGACATCACTGGGCAAGCGCGAAATGCAACCAGGAATGCCGGTGACTGTTGTCATCAAAACCGGTGAACGTTCCATGCTCACCTATCTTGTTGATCCACTGATCAAGCGGATTACAGTTTCGATGAAAGAGGAGTAGCACTATGCAGATAACAAAACACAATGAATGGTCGATGAAAAAAATTGTTCGGCATATCATGGTTGCAGCCGTTCTGTTTGCAGCGTTGCCTGTTCACGCAGAGACAATTAATTTGATAACGGCTTATCAGAAGGCTGTTGAGTATGATGCCAGGTTGCGCTCGGCAAAAGCGGATAATCTGATGAACAAAGAGGAGGTTGGTAAAGCGAGGTCGCAGTTGAGGCCGAATATCCGGATGAACGCCGCACGTGGACGCAGTGTGACGCAGCATGGTTACAAGGGAGGCTTTTATCCTGCTGATTATTACAATACGGTGAATTATGGTGTCTCACTCCGTCAGCCACTGTTAAATATGTCAAGTGTTGCCACTTATCAACAGGCAAAGATTGTTGCGGCAAAGAGCGACACTGATCTTCAGGGAGAGGAGGGGATTTTGATAACCAGAATAACCGAAGCCTATTGCAATGCGTTATACGCTGAGGATAACCTCAGGTTCAGCAACATGTTGATTATAGCGACGGCACAGCAGCTTGAGCAGGCAAAACGTCGTTTTGCCAAAGGATTTGGTACCATTACTGAGGTGGAGGAGGCGCAGGCTGGCTACGATAATGCGAAAGCAGAGGGCGTTGATATTCTTAACAGTGTTGAATTCAGTCGTCGAGAGCTGCAAAATCTTACAGGCGTCTATCCTGATCAATTGTGCAGAATTATACCCAGAAAGCTAAAGCTTGTTATGCCGCAACCTGATAATGTTGATTCATGGATCGACATTGCTCATTTGTCAAGTACTGTGGTGGTCGGTGCCCGTCAGGAGATTCAGATTGCGAACAAAGAGGTTACAAAACAGCGCGCATCTCGTTATCCAACAATTGAGCTGGTTGCAGGGCGCAACTATTCCGAAAGCGAAAACAATTACTCGATAGGTTCCACCTACGATACCTATTCGGTAAGTGCACAACTCAGTATGCCGATGTACTCGGGCGGCTACGCCAGCGCATCAATACGCCAGGCTAGTGCAAAGCGGCTGAAAGCGGGGGAGCAACTTAGTGCCCAGATGCGGGCAGTTGAGTCTGAGGTGCGCAAATATTATAACAGCGTTGTCAGCACTATCTCCATGATCAAAGCGTACGAACAGGTGGTTAAATCTCGAGAAGTTGCTCTGATCGGCACCAAAAAAGGGTATGAAGCTGGATTGCGCAGCAATGTTGACGTGCTTGATGCCCAGCAGAAGCTCTTTGCGAGCCAAAGAAATCTTGCAAAAGTACGCTATCAGTACATACTCAATCGCCTCATGCTCAAGCAAACTGCAGGCACTCTCACTTCTGATGATCTTAACGAGGTGAACGGTTGGCTCACCATAACGCAACAATAAGAGCTGCTCCATAAAAGAAAACCATTTTTATGGCTTCTTTTCATTATGTTTAAACAGAGGCGTTGTCGTGATGATGGTTTCTGTGAGGAAAACTTCCCCGAGGCTGATTGTCAGCGGTGTACTTTTTTCCTCTCCTTGCGGGATGAAAATTTTTAAGTGTTTAATATAAAAGAGTTACTGCCGTGGCAAAAGAACGTTATAAACGAAAACCGAAAACCCCCGCCAACAAGAACAACCGCCAGCCTTCCCAGTTTTCCGGAGAGCGGGTTAAGGCCAACGATCATATTCTCATCAATGAGTTTCTTTTCAGGCGTGGTGAAAGCTCACTTGCGGCTGAAATAGTCACTTTTTTTGCTGATCATGACGGTGAGCGCTTCAAGTCTACAGATTTGGCCAGGGCGCTTGGATATACGGAGTCAAAACAGCTTCCCGGTTTCTGGTATGTGCTGCATAAATTGCAGGAAGAGGCGACGCTGGACAAAGACTCCAACCGCTGTTATGGCATGTCAGGGATGGAAGCTACCACCTATAAAGATCATCTTGAGCATGTCAAGCCATTCCCGCTTCCCGGCAAGAAGCAGTACACCGTAGCTCAAAATTATACAGGGCACATCTCCACCCATCCCAACGGTTACGGATTTGTTGATGTTGAAGGTTTTGATGATGATATTTTCATTAAAGCTGGTGATATGGGTACCTCAATTCATGGCGATGAGGTCGAAGTTATGGTTTCAAAAGTTCCAGAAACCTACGCATCAAAATCAACTCCGCATCAACGATGTGAAGGAGCCGTAGCGAAAGTTCTCAGTCGTCGTGTCACCACAATTGTCGGCACGCTGACCAAGGCTAATCGCAGGTTTGTTCTTAAACCTGACGACCGGAAACTGCTTCCTGAAATTCTTGTCTCCATCAAAAACGCCTCCAAAGCAACAGATGGCCAGAAGGTGCTTCTTGGAGAGCTTGATTTCAGCAAAGAGGGAGTGATCCATGGAAAGGTCCTTGAAATTCTTGGGCAGGCAGGCGATTCAGCGGTTGAGGTGAGCGCTATTGCCCGCAGCAAGGGGATTGATGAAACCTTTGATACAGCGCTGCTCGATTTTGCCGCCTCTGTGCCTGAGTCGATTACCGAAGAGGAGATCAAGAGCAGGCTTGATATTCGTGATAAAGTTGTCTTTACTATTGACCCTGTTGATGCAAAAGATTTTGATGATGCCTTGTCCATTGAGCTTCTTGAAGACGGGCTCTACAGAATTGGTGTCCATATTGCCGATGTCTCACACTATGTTCCCGAAAATTCTCCCCTCGACCGTGAGGCCCTGAAGCGAGCAACCTCAGTCTATCTGGTCGATCGGGTGATTCCCATGTTGCCTGCACGACTCTCCGAGCAGATATGCAGCCTTAATCCCGGCGTAGACCGGATGGCCTTCTCTGTCTTTATCGTGATGACTCCTGAGGGTGAAGTTCGCAAGCATGAGTTCCATAAAACGGTTATTCACTCCAAACGCCGCTTTTCCTACGAGGATGTTGAAGAGATACTGAAGCGTGGTGAAGGCGACTATGTTAACGAGCTGCAATCACTTGATCGCCTGAGCATCATTCTTCGCGAAAAACGGTTCAAACACGGAGGACTTGATTTCGATACTGAGGAGGTCCGCTTCAAGCTTGGCCAAAAGGGTGAGCCGCTGGAAGTGATTAAAAAAGAGCGTCTCGGCAGTCATCGTCTCATTGAGGAGTTCATGCTGCTCGCCAATCGCAAGGTGGCCAAATATTTGACAAAAGCCTTCAGGGAGAACAAAAAAGAGCCGCAGCCTGTTATCTACAGGATACATGGCGCTCCACAGCAGGAGAAGGTGATTATTCTTGCCAATTTCGTCAAGAGGCTTGGTTTTGATCTCAAGCTGAACCGGGGTAAAGAGGGGCCAATTGTGTCGGCACAGGTGCTCCGCAATCTCTTGCAGCAGGTGAAAGGCACCAATGTTGAGTTTTTAGTCAGTGAGCTGGTGTTGCGCTCAATGTCAAAGGCGGTCTATACTGGCGACAATGTTGGCCATTACGGCCTTGGTTTTGAGCACTACACACACTTCACCTCACCGATCAGGCGCTACCCCGATCTTATTGTTCATCGGATGCTCTTTGAGTATGAGAACCTTCGCAAGAAGCGTCGCAAGATTACTCCAGCACGGCTTGCAGAGTTGACCGACAAGATTCAGACAGTCTGCCAGATATCCAACGAGCGCGAAAAGAGTGCCGTGGAGGCGGAGCGTGAGTCGATAAAGCTCAAGCAGGTTGAGTATATGGCAAGCCATGTCGGCAAGGTTTACCCTGGAGTGATTTCAGGAGCGACCGATTATGGCATCTATATCAGAATGGTTGATTTTGCCATAGAGGGAATGGTTCACATGCGCAATCTTACTGATGATTACTACGAGTACGATGAGGCCACCTACTCCCTTGTTGGAAAACGTCGTAAGAAACGGTTGCAGATTGGCCAACGGGTAAAGGTGAAGGTCAACAGTGTTGATATGCAGCGACGGACGATTGATCTGGTTATGGAGTAGGTTGTTGGGCATGAGCTCCACACGACCAACGGCTTCGATGAAACAATAGTGTCAAAGAAGCCGTGGATTGTTGATAAAAGGTGGGCTACGACCTGTTAATGGCAATTATGACCATGACAGGTTTTTTCTGCAGTTACTTTTGCCAGCGTGCCTTGGCTGAAACGTGATAAAGCTGTTTCAAGAGTAGGTGACATATCTGCCATATAGACATCAATGCCCATCATGCGCAGTTTATTCGCCGCCCCGGCCCCAATTCCATTACAAAGCAGGGCATTCACTCCCAGTTCTGAAAAGAAATTAGCAGGAGTGCATTGCCCGTGGTCGTGATGCATTGATGTGTTCGGTATAATTTCAAAAACGCTCTTTTCACTATCTGCTATGGCAAAATAAGGAGCACTTCCAAAGTGTTCACTCATTCTTGAGTTTTGCCCTGCTTGTTCATCCAATGGTACAATTACTTTCATTTTTTCCTTTTATCTACAAGTTTTCAATATGTATCTCAACTGTTTCTTTTAAGTTTTCAGGGTTGAATTCCCCAAAGCTTGCGATGAATTTTGTTACGTTTCTTCTCTTACCAGATACCCCCCAGCTTTCGGCGGGGGACTTCATTATAATTGATCAAGTTGTATTCCTGATTTGCCGAAGAGGGATATCGAACCAGTTAAAAGGTAAAAAGTTTAACTCCATCAGCTCTCATTTTTGCTGCAACAACAGGGGGTTTTGCGACACTGACACCTGAGATTAACTGCGCCTCTGTCATGTTGTTGTTTGGCAGAAATAGTGGGCACACTTCAACCGTTACACCACGAGCAATCAAGCTGGCAAGAAGCATCTGGGGAGATTTGTTGATGGGCTTGAGCATCGTCTGTTCGCTGTTTTTCACTGCAAGTTTTCCGGCAGGACCGCAAAGCATCATCTGTAGTGATTTGCCCTGATCAAGGGTCTGCGTTGAGAGCACGAGCGCCATCATCTGGGTCATTGGATCTGCATCACTAAGGATAACGAACAACCCTTTTGTGCTGTCGGCAGCAAGTGATGCGGTCAATGCTGCACTTGCATTTACCCCTGCATTTGTTGATGATGCGGCTGCAGACGCAGATTTTGTTGGCGCCGCTTCAGTGATCTGAGGTGGGAACATCAATGCCATAGCACAGAGCAGCATTGGCATTTTTTTGTGAAAAAGTGTCATTGTTGAGAGTCTCCCGTAAAGGTTATAGTATCCGTTATATCATGAACACGTGATATGCTCAAACCAAGTCTTTAATTATAAGCATAAGCTAATAATTAAAGATCAATGATCAAAGAAATTTTTATTCATACAAAAAAAGCGGCATGCCTTGAAATGTTCGGAGCAAGCTGCTTTGGCCATGGTATCTTGATATGACTATGAGTTTCTCAGTGCTTTTGCCCAGCTCTCCATGGCGCTGTTGGCCATAGGGTTTGGTGCTTCGAGGAAGGTGATGACAAATGATTTTTCAAGCTCGGCGACGCCAATGGAGCGTGGGCGAAGAGCCAGTACGCCAGGATCATTGATATCCTTGCCGAAGCAAAAAATAATGTTTTTGGCATCCTTTATTGCTGGATTGATCACACTTTCAGGTAATCCGACAGTATGGCTGTAGTGGTCAAAGAGTGCGATAAAGCGTGCGATTGGATGCTCTTCAATTTTCTGTTTGAAGTGGGCAAGAATATCATCAATGCTTTTGCAAACGGTTTCACTTTTAAGAAGCTCAAGAGTATAGATTGGGTATTTTTTCTGAAAAATAGTTTGATTCATGTTATTGTTATTTTGTTTTGATCGATGATTATGCAATCTTTACAAGAGTATTTTACTACATAAACGTATGATATGTCTGTCCGGCAAAAACGATCAGGAACCGGAGCACAAGACCGCCTATAAGCACCAGTACCGGAGCAATAGGAGGAAGGTGGAGGTGGAATCCTGCATTTTCAAGGAATTCTATCAAAAGAGGAAGGAGCAAACCCGCAGTAATGAAGACCCCCCAGAACCAGTACATGTACGGTATTCCTGCCATGAGATGGTCGCCGACGATAAGGTGCATCATGGCGCCATGAGTGTTGGCCGTTCCGGTGATGCCTCCAAGGATGAAGAGACCAACGATGACCAGTTCTATCCAGATGGCATTGGCGTCGATTCGGCTGTAAATGTGTTTTTCCTTTTTTGGTGCGAGCAACAACATGAGGGCTGATGCACTCGAAATACCTGAAACCAGAAAGAGCATTCCAAGAATTGAGCTTGACCAAAGTGGCCGTGCAGAGAAGAATGAGAGCAAGATACCTGTATAGATCCCGATCCCGACACCGATATGGGCATTGAGCAGTGCGACTTTGAGAAGGTGGTCATCTGTCCACTTGATCAGCTTGTTGAGCAGCTCTATGTTTAAGGCGTTAAGGTATTTACGATTGACAACCATGGCTTGCAGCATTGCCAGCGGAAAGAAGGCAACAAGAATCCAACTGCCTGCCGACATTGGTGAGGTTGGCTGAATGGTGGTGTAAAACGCCCATACATATAGTTTGTGGGCTAAATCAAGAAACAGAAAGAGCATACCGATGCCAAGGAGTAGCGGAGAGAGGATAGCACCGATTCTGACGGCACCACACGGGCATCCATCACCTTCGTCTTTCGGTCCGATGCCGAAGTGGCGCCGCATGACAATCATAACGGAAGTGATGAGCAGTAGACCACCGGCGATACCTCCAAGAAAGAGATAGAGAGGAATGTGCCACTCCCAGATGTGCAGATGGGGCAGAACATTCGGATTCATTTTTGTCGAAATAATTTCGTTAACGCCTTCAATCATAATTACGCTCCGGGTTTGTTGCTTGCGGAAATCCAGTAAAGTCTTGGTTCAGTACCAGCATGTTCTTTCTGTCGATAAACATTTTTGCCTCTCAGCATCGCTTTATCTTCAGTGGTCATGTTATCGAAATCGACCAGATGAAGGCTATCTGTCGGGCAAATTGAGACACAGGCTGTTTTCTGCCCTTTTTCGATACGGTGTTTGCAGAGGCTGCATTTATCAACAAATCCATCAGGATGTACATAACGCGCATCGTAAGGGCATGCAGCCATACAAGCTTTACAGCCAGTGCAGATAGAACGATTAATTTGTACCGTTCCGTTTTCATCGTAGTGCGATGCTCCTGTCGGGCAGTAGGTAACGCAAGGTGCGTTGTCGCAATGCTGGCAGCGTTCCGATCGGTTTTCCATTGTCAGAGCAGGGAATTCGCCATTGGTTTCCTGCACTACCCAGTCGCGGCAGTAACCTTCTGGAATGCCGTTTTCCGCTTTACAGGCGTAAACACATGCCGAACAGCCAACGCAGACACGGGTATCAATAATCATCCCGAAGTTCTTTTTCTTTTCACTCACGGTTTAAGCCTCCTTGACGAATGTGACAAAATTGTTCTGAAAACCTACAGATCCGATAGCTTGGTCAATATCCGTTTTTGAGATCAACTGATTGTGTGAAGCACCTCTTTTATATGCCCATTTAAGCTGTTTTGAGGTATGACCAAAACCGTGCACCATATAGACAGCATCCTGACGAATGCGCTGGGTTACTTTAACTTTGACCGGAAAATCAGATTCAATGCCAGCCTGATTTTTCAAATGGACATAATCTCCATTGGTTAACTGATGCTGTACTGCAATTGCTGTATTGACCCACACCTCATTCTCTTGTGCGGTAGCAAGGTCGCCGAGAAAACGGTTATTGGCAGTGCGTCCAAAGGTGAGCATAGGTTTTCTTCCGGTTAACATGCGGTAATATCCAGCTGGCGCTTCTGGATGTGGAGTGTATTTTGGTACTGCATCGAATCCGCCAGCTTTGAGCTGTGCTGAGGCAAGTTCCACCTTTCCACTTGGTGTGTTCAGGTTGAGTGGTTCGCCCGGTTTGCGATAAAGATCAGTTTCCGGCATAACAAGTACGCCTCTCTTTTTAATCTCTTCAAGTGAACTGCCAACAAGCTTCAGCTTTTTGTCGAGCCCGGCCTCAACGGTTGGAGCAAAAACGCCGTGCAAACCCCACTTATCGGTAATCATTTTGGCAATTTCACTACCAGGCCTGGAGTCAAACATGGGGGGAACAGCTGGTTGACGCAAGGCAATAAAAGGCTTTCGGAAAGCGATAAGATTGTCGAGGTCATCGTAGCGCTCAAGATAGGTGCATTCAGGCAATACCACATCAACATAGCCGGTCACTTCTGCTGGCAAAACATCCACAGCAACGGAGAAGTCCACTTTCTGCAAAGCATCAAGTGCTGCCTGCCTGCCGAGCGTCATCGTTTCAGTAAGATTGACCCCGTAGATGAAGAGTGCTTTCACCTCTCCAGAGATTGCCTGTTGCACAATTTCATGTGATGCAATGGTGTTTGATGGCGAGTCTTGTGAAAAGAAGGGGTATTTGCTGTGAACCTCTTTTTCATAGGCAGGATGTTCCTGTGCATGAGGAGGTTGTGGAATCGGAAATGTTTTGAACTCCACAACCCCGCCAGGCATTTTAAAATTACCAACAAGCGCATTGAGAATGAGAATAGCCCGATTTCGCTGGAGTGCATCACCATACCAGTTTGTACGACGGCCTGAGTGCACAAAAGCTGCTGGAGCGTGGAAAGCAAATTCTCGTGCAACCGTCCTGATGGCATCTGCCGAAATATCTGTTATGACAGCAGCCTTTTCAGGAGTCATCTCCTTTACCTCTTTCCAAAGCTCATCAAAGCCGACCGTGTGCTCTTCAACAAACGCTTTATCATAGAGATTTTCTGTTATCAGTACGTGCATCATTGCCTGCATCATTGCAATATCTGTTGCTGGTTTAATGGGTAACCAGTGTTCGGCTTTGCCAGCAAGCGTCGAGAATCTTGGATCGAAAACCACAATTTTTGCGCCACGGCGTATCCCTTCTGAAATCTCCTGAACAGCGGTATTGTGCATGTTTTCTCCAAAGTGCGTACCAAAGAAAATCATGTATTTGCTGTTCTTGATGTCGAATCCTTCAGGTGATCCGCTTGGATAACCATAGGTCAACACTGTCGCTTGTCTTGCAGGGCCACAGCAAAGGTCGTATGAGGGTTTGGCAATTTTGTTGACTCCGATTTCTGAAAACATCTTCTTGAAAAATGAGACACCAAAGCCGTGATGAATCATGGCAATTGAGCTTGGCCCATATTGTTCATGGATCTTGTACAACCCACCAGCTACGGCTGTAATCGCTTCATCCCATGAGGCTTTGCGGTAATACTGTTTGCCACCTTTTCGCTCACGAATCAAGGGATGAGCCAGTCGGTCAGGATCGTATAGAAGCCCTGTTCCGCCTGTTCCTCGAGGACAGAGCTTGCCGTTGCTGAGAGGATGGTATTCCGAACCGGTGATTTTGGTGACCCTGCCATTACTGACATGCACGGCTATGCCGCAACGCCAGAAACAGTGTTCGCAGAACGAGTAAACAATTTTTTCACCTTTTCCTTCAATTGGATTATTGCCCAATCCCGACACAATGCCACTTGGCAATGTTGAGAGTGCGGCTGATCCGGCAAGAAAAAGGGATGATATTTTGATGAAATCTCTGCGGCTGAAATCGGTGCCATGATTCATGCACAAGTCTCCTTGCTGATAGTTGATAAAGTTATAAATAGGAAAATGACGTTTGACCTTGCCAGCATCAGGCAATGGTAACCGGACTGGAATCCGAATCTCCGAAGAGGTGATCCGTGAACTTTATATACCACGCCCCGGCCTGCACCTGCACGATGTATGCCAATGCAATCAAAAGTGCGGCATCAGTACCTTTTTCGCCGAACACTCCCAATGCAATCGCAAGCGCAATTGAGAGATTCCGCATGACTGTACCGTAAACCAGTGCAATGGCATCATTTCGAGTGAAAAGCATCTTGCCGATGAGGGTGCTTACGATGAAATTGATCATGTATATCAGCGCCAGCGGCAGAAGGAGATTTGGTAACATGGCCGGGTTGGCGATGATGCTTTTTGCTTTTAACGCCATTGATACAAACACGATGCCAAGCACACCCAAGGTTGATAATGGCGGAAATTTCGGCTTGAGTTGCTGATTGTACCTCTTCTCGCCAAAGCGCTTGAGTAACCAGCTCCGGGTGAGAGCACCAAGCGCCAGTGGAAGGAAGACAATCAAGGCTATCTGAAGAAAGACTTGCATCAGCGGGATTTCGACCACCGTACCCAAAAGCATTTTGAGGTAAACTGGTGCCAGGAATGAACCAGCGATCAACCCGATAACCGTCATTTTCACCGCAGCAGGTACATTGCCTTTCGCAAAACCGGTCCAGGAAATTGTCATTCCTGAGGTAGGTAAGAGCGATGTCAGCAGCAATGCCAACCGAATCATGGGCTGATGCGGGAAAAACAGCAGGCCGATGCCATAACCGAAGGCGGGCATCAGAAGAAAGTTTATGGCAAGTGTTACGCTTTGCAGCTTGTTTCCGCCAGGCTTTAAGAGATCGCGGAAATTCATTGTTACCATCATGGGATAGACCATAAGAAATGTCAGGGGTAGAATGGCCGATCGGAGAAAAACCGGATCAGACACTTTTCCGAATATCAGACCGGCCAACATTGAGAGAGGAATGCTCCAGACCAGATTTTTCTGTAGCCATGAGAGATATTTCCACATCGTTGAATTCCTTTATGTTGAATTGGTTGTTATGCAATGCCAATAACTCATGTTGTAAGGCACCACGGCTGTGCTCCCTAAAACGTATCACGAAATGGTCAGCAGCATTAGCGACGGGAGCTAAATTTATTTATAATCATATGCTCATAATTTATAAAAATAATGCGATATGTCAAATTTCAGTGAGCATAAATTATTCTTCAAGACTCGGAAAATATGCGCGATTAAGGTTTTAAGCTATTTTATTATTAGCATTTAGTGCTATCAGGTATGACGCGATATCTATCTTATTCCTTGAGTTAGTGGAAATTTATCTACGAATTTTGAAACGAGTTTTCTGAAATATCATCTCCGGATTTGCTTTATTATGAGCTTATGATTATAATGAAGAATATATTATTTCTAAAATTTTCTATATGTACTTGCCATGAAAAGCGAGATGATCGTAACATTCGGAGGCGGAAAGAAGGTAAATGCCGATTTTAATGGCTTTACCATTCAGACAGACCAGTCTGTTCATGCAGGGGGTGAAGGTTCAGCTCCCGAGCCGTTTTCTCTTTTTCTTGCCTCTATCGGTACCTGTGCAGCAGTTTATGTGTTATCTTTTTGTCAGAACAGAGGTATTCCTACTGATGAGATCAGGATTGTGCAGTCACATTTTGCCAAGGAGTCGGGTCACGGCATAGGGAAAATTGAGCTTACGATAGAGTTGCCTGTCAGCTTTCCTGAAAAATACAAGGATGCACTTGTCAGTGCGGCCAATCTTTGTGCTGTTAAAAGGCATATTATGGAGCCACCTGAATTTGTCGTTACAACCATTACGCGGTAAATCCATGAATTCAGGATATGCCATGGTGAAAAACAGGAGGGTTGGCAGACCAACAAACTGTCGTTGTGTGGCGGACATGCCAAGAATCTCCTGCTTTAAGCCGGAAGGTGTTCATCCTGATGCTCTTGAAACGGTATTATTGACGGTTGATGAACTGGAAGCCATCAGGTTGGCGGACAAGGAGGGGTTATACCAGGCTGATGCGGCAGTGCAGATGAATGTCTCTCGTCCTACTTTTGGGCGTATTCTTGAAGTTGCCCGTCAAAAAGTAGCTGAAGCCATTGTTGACGGTAAACAACTCTGTATCCATGGTGGTGTATTCAGGTCTCTCTGCGACAGTGTGCCGACTGATCGTCCCGATATTTGTGTCTGCCCGGGATGTGGTCATGAGCTTCCACATAAAAAGGGAGAGCCTTGTCGTGAAACAATTTGCCCGCAATGTGGAGTTTCACTGAAACGCAAGGGCGGTTGTATTTCTGAGACTTAAGCTTGACATTTAATCGTTCACTGTTGAATCTCATGTGTGGCACCTGGAACAGTCCCGATAAATTTAATCGCGAGGCATCGAAATGGGATGAGAATCCTCGGCGCAAGGCACTTGCTTTGGCGGTTTCGAGGGCAATCGTCGCGGCTGTAAAACCTTCTGAAACAATGTGCGCACTGGAATTCGGGTGTGGCACAGGTTTGGTTACCCTTGAGATTGCACCACTGGTGAAAAGGCTTTCAGCAGTTGATACCTCAACGGAAATGGTCGCGGTGCTCAATGAGAAAATCAGAGTATTGCGAGTAGCCAATATTGAAACTTTCTGTATTGATTTGTTAGCATCTGCCGGGTTTGGTGAGCATGAACACCGCTTTGATTTGATCTACAGCAGCATGACTCTTCACCATATCGATGATACGGAAGGGTTTTTGAATCGACTCTCAACTCTTCTTTGTTCTGGTGGAATTATGGCGCTGGCTGATCTTGATCTGGAAGATGGTTCGTTTCATGATGATCCGCAGGAGAAGGTGCATCACGGGTTTGACCGTGTAGAACTGTCTGCTCAACTGCACGCTGAAGGGTTGCAGGTAATCTCGTTCGAAACCATTTACACGATGGAAAAAGTTAACGGCTCAGGTAAAACGGTTGCTTATCCTGTATTTTTGGTTATTGCAATAAAGGCAACGGTTTGAGTAAGCTTGTGATGTATTGATGAGCACCACAGAATGGAATGGCTTTTTCGGGAAAGATGAAATCGCAATATTATCATGTTCAAACGAGCTGTATTTGTTATAGGTGGAGTATTTGCAGTTATATTTTTGTTCATCGGGTGCAACAGTCAGCCGCTGAAGGTCGTTGATCATGACGGCAATAGTTATCCCGTTGTTCAGATTGGTACAATGCAATGGATGGGAAAAAATCTTGATGTTGTACACTATCGCAATGGTGATGCGATTCCGGAAGTGAAGGATCACAACGAGTGGGCAACTCTCACAACTGGTGCCTGGTGTTACAACGACAATAAGCCGGATAATGGAGCAACGTATGGCAAGCTTTACAACTGGTATGCCGTGGTAGATCCGAGAGGTCTTGCACCAAATGGCTGGCATGTAGCTACCGATGCTGAGTGGAGTGCACTCTGTGATCATTTTGATGGAGCAGAAAATGCCGGTGGTGCACTCAAATCCAAAGGTGCCTGGAAAGGGTCGGATGAGGGATTGGTGAATAAGAGCGGGTTTGCTGCTCTGCCCGCTGGAGCACGGCGGGATACCGATGGGGAATTTATGTTGCCAGGGGAATACAGCCGGTTATGGACATCAACGGAATTAACGCCAATCAGCGCGTGGGGGCGCTCCCTTGGTTATTTTGATGCGGCATTGCGAAAAGGCAAGGCGAGTAAAAAAACGGGTTTTTCAGTTCGGTGTGTCAAAGATTAACCGCAATGGTGCTTTGACTGCAATCAAGACATGCGAATGTGGCCAATTCTTTTTCTTTTCAAGAGGTTGCATGTTGTCGTGTGAACTTGTAAAGTCATGTTTGTTTTACTAATCATTCAAATAATACTTCAATGAATATTGATCGTCTTGTGTTTGCTGTTGCGGGTTGTTTTGTACTGACAAGTGTTTTGCTCTCTGTTTATTTTAATCAAAATTGGCTCTGATTTACGGGTTTTGTGGGGCTGAACCTTTTTCAGGCTGCATTTACAGGGTTTTGCCCGCTTGCTAAAATTCTCAAGGCTGTTGGTGTCGAGCCTGGTACTGCCTTTAAATAGCATTGCGCGAAGCGCATTTATTTCGAACAATTGAAAACATTGAGTTGCTATGGCAAAGGTAGTTGTTTTAGGCGCGGGGGTTTCTGGCCATACCGCAGCTTCGTTTCTCAAAAAGAAACTTGGCAAACATCATGAGGTTGTTGTTGTTACTCCGAACGCATATTACCAGTGGATTCCTTCAAACATCTGGGTTGGCGTCGGGCAGATGTCCATAGATGATGTTCGTTTTGAACTGAAAAAGGTCTATGATCGCTGGGGTATTATCCTGAAACAGGCAAAAGCCATTGAAATCCACCCTGAAGGTGATGATGAGATTGCAAAAGGGTATGTAACCATTGAATACACCGATGGGGTTTATGATGGTTATACCGAGAAGGTCGATTATGATTATCTCGTTAATGCCACTGGACCAAAACTTAATTTTGAGGCAACCCCTGGTTTGGGACCCGATAAGAACAGCTTTTCCGTCTGTACTTATGGCCATGCTGCTCAAGCGTGGGAGAATCTTCAGGGGATTATCGCCAAAATGAAGGCTGGACAAAAGCAGCGTATTTTGATTGGTACTGGTCACGCTATGGCAACGTGTCAGGGCGCAGCGTTTGAGTACATTCTCAATGTGGCGTATGAGGTTTCAAAGCTTGGTCTCAGCAAGATGGCACAGATTACCTGGATATCCAACGAGTATGAGCTTGGGGATTTTGGTATGGCTGGCGCTTTCATCAATCGTGGTGGTTACTACACTCCAACGAAGGTCTTCACTGAATCGCTGATGGCAGAGTATGGCATCAACTGGATACGTCGTGCTGGCGTGTATAAGGTTGAGCCGGGTAAAGTTTTTTATGAGACGCTTGAGGGCGAAGAGAAGACTCAGGAGTTTGATTTTGCCATGTTGATTCCCTCATTTTCAGGGGTTGGTATGACGGCGTTTGACAAGGCAGGTAATGATATTACCGATCAGATGTTTGCTCCCAACAAGTTCATGAAGGTCGATGCTGACTATGCCGCTAAACCTTTTGAAAAGTGGGATGCTGCCGATTGGCCATCTGTGTATCAAAGCCCTCTCTACGACAATATTTTTGCCCCGGGGATTGCCTTTGCACCTCCGCACCCGATTTCCAAACCAATGACGAGCCCGAGTGGTCGACAGATTTTTCCGACCGCACCTCGTACGGGTATGCCTGCAGGTGTTATGGGCAAAATTGTGGCGCTTAATATTGCTGAAAGAATTCAGGGCGCAACGGAGTTCAAGCACAAGGCTTCAATGAGCAGAATGGGAGCGGCCTGCGTTGTCTCCGCAGGATTCGGTTCGTTCGATGGCCTTGGCGCTTCCATGACGCTTTTTCCGGTTGTTCCTGACTGGAACAAGTATCCTGAATGGGGTCGCGATATGGATTATTCTCTGGGTGAAGCAGGTTTGGCAGGGCACTGGTTGAAAGTGATTCTGCACTATCTCTTTTTCCACAAGGCAAAAGGTTACCCTTTCTGGTGGCTGATTCCAGAGTAACCGTTTCGGATACGATATTTTAATGTTTAAAATTAAAATTATGAATAAAGTCAAAGCATATTATGATGAGGCTTATCCTCCGGTACCCTCAAAAGCGACACTCTATTGGCGGAAAAACCTTGTTTGGCAGCTCTTTCGGTTTCTTGTGTTAAATGTTAAAATCATGCGAATTGTGGTTGGTGGGCACTCTTGATGATGACAATGCCAACGAATAATATATAAACAGTTATAGTGAACAAAAGAACATTGAAGAGAATAGGCTTGTTGACTTCCGGAGGAGATGCGCCCGGGATGAATGCTGCCATTCGTGCAGTGACTCGTGCGGCGCTAGCCAATAAACTGAAAGTAACAGGTATTCGTCGTGGTTATCAGGGGATGATAGATGGTGATTTTATTGCCTTGAAAGCATTCGATGTCAGTGGAATTCTCCATCTTGGTGGAACTGTTCTTAAAACCGCACGCTGTATGGAATTCAGAACTCCTGAAGGTCGTGAAAAAGCATTTCAGCAACTGAAAAAAGCGGAAATTGATGCAGTTGTTGTTATTGGCGGTGACGGCTCTTTTACTGGCGCTCTTGTCATGTCGCAGGAGTACAATATTCCTTTTGTAGGGATTCCTGCGACGATTGATAACGATATGTATGGAACGGATTATACCATCGGGTATGAAACAGCGCTGAATACTGTTGTTGATGCGGTTGATAAAATCAGGGATACTGCCAGATCGCATGGACGCATTTTTTTTGTTGAAGTGATGGGTCACGAAGCGGGGATGATTGCCCTGAATAGTGGCATCGCTTGTGGAGCCGAGGTGATTGTCATTCCTGAATCGAACGAGCATCAGCATGATGAACTGCACAAATTTCTGAGCAAAGGGTACAAGAATAAAGAGAGCAGCGGTATTGTTATTGTTGCCGAAGGTGAGGAGACGGGCGGCGCGATGAAGATTGCTGAAGAGGTGCGTCGAAAGCATCCTGATCTTGAGGTGCGGGTCTCAATTCTTGGTCATATTCAGCGGGGAGGAAGCCCCACAGCTAAAGACAGGATTAATGCCACCAGAATGGGAGTTGCCGCCATTGACGCCCTGCTTGATGACCAGAAAAGCGTCATGATCGGGATAGCGAATGATCACATTGTGCAGGTTCCCTTCAACAAGGCGGTGAAACTTAACCACACGATTGACACTTATCTCCTTGAAATTCAACGGTTGATGAACTCTTAGAGCGTCCATCTTTTGATGTAGCGCTGTACATCAAACTTTCTGGCACAGCCATTGGCGTTCATGTAACGGATTTTCCCATAGACCTCCCGTTCAAACCAGGGGCGGTCATGTACTCCACCAATTGACCAAGCAACTCCTGCGTAGCCATTGGGCTCCCGTCCATCCAGTGCATAGCGGTCGTTCAGCGCAATGGCAATGTCAAAAGCCTCCATTGGCGTTCTACTCCACTCCAGAATTTTCTTTGCCCAGTACATCCGCATGTAGCCGTGTATTTTGCCGCTTTGTACCAGTTCGTGCTGCGCTGCATTCCAGAGTGGCTCATGCGTTGCCGATCTCTCAAACTCTTCTGCCGTGTAGAGATACTCCCTTTTGTCGCCGATGTGCTGTGTCAGAGTCTCTTTCGCCCAGTTGGGGATGCCATCATACGAATCATAGTGGTCGTTACAGGCGCAGAAGTTGTCTGAAAGCTCGCGGCGCACAATCAGCTCTTCAAGAAATGCCTTTCTGTCATCCTCCGCTGTTTGGCTTGCCATCACCTTTGTTGCGATGAATTGCGCGCTGATATGGCCGAAATGGAGGTAGGGAGAGAGGTTTGAGATGGCATCGGCATTCGGGTCGTTGCGTTCCAGCGCGTAGCCCGAGAGTTTGTGCTGCACGAAGCTGTTCAGGCAATCGGCTGCGGCTTTTTCGCCCGGCAGCAGCAAATCCACAGCGGGGACACTTGGGTCAGCGTGCAGTTTTTGGCGGATGCTTTCCCACTCTACCAGCGGCTGTTTTGGAGGCGTTTGCAGTGGTTCAAGCTCAGGAAATGGTGTGAGAAAGTCGCCCAAAAGAGCGTTGATTTTCGGGCGGATGGTGCGGGCGGAGTACTCCAGTTTTTGGGATGCCATCCAGCAGGGGACGATGTTGTGCGCATCAACCTCGTAGAGCGGGATGGTGAGCTGTTCGGCAATCGCGCTTTTCCATCTCCGTGAAATGTGCAGTGGGGAATAGTCGGTCACTATGATGCCCGCGTTGATAGTGTTGGCAGAGCGAGCGTTGGCAAAGCGGGGAAGCTCCTCTGTCGGCTCTCCTTGCAGGAGGATGAGGGGGATGTTGAAAGTTCTCAAATCTCTTTCAACCTCCTGAAGACCCTTGAGCATGAAGTCGTAATGGCGAAGCGATGCTCCAAGAAACGCGGGTGAAAGGGTAAACACTACTACCAGCGGCTGTTGCATCACTGCGGCTTTGTGGCGGGCAAAGAGCAGCGCCCAGTTGTGGCGTAGCCGCTGGTCACGCGACATCCAGTAGATGACTGTTCCCGTTGTATCAGTGCAATTGTTCAGAAGCCTGACCCGACGCGGGTCAACAGGAGTAACTGAAGGTTCAGACAAGGTTGGCAAGTTTTAAAAAGTTGTATAAAAGCTGGTTGCCGGTTGCGCTGTACGCTTCGCTGAATGCTTCAAAATCGGCAAAAAATTGCTTGCTATCCATTTGCTTAAGATCGTGGTCAATGGTGAGCCACTCGGCAAACATGGCTCGGGTAAGCTCAAAATGGCATTGCAGTCCGTAAGCGTTCGTGCCAACTTTTATTGCTTGATGGCGGCAGTGTGCGCCAGTTGCGAGAAGTTCCGTGCCCGACGGCGTAAGCTCTACCGTCTCTCCATGCAGTTGAAACACCCGGATGGTGTTGTCCAGTCCAGTAAAAAGTTGATCGTTTTTGCCAGCGTTGGTGAGCTCAATGTTATATGGAGCGCCATCAGCGTCAAAAAAGCCGATCTCTTTTTGTGGGCAGGAGAGCACCCTGCCACCTGCGGCATTTACCAGTAATTGCATTCCAAGGCAGATGCCAAGGTAGGGAATGCCCTCCGCCACAATCTGCTTAATTTGCTGGAGTTGGTGCTGCATGGAGGGAGTGGCATCATTGGCGCTTTGCGGACCACCAAGTACCACAACTGCGCGGTAGTTGCGCGGGTCGGGGAAGGTTTCGCCTTGCGATAAATCCACAACGTCGGTAGTTATGCCATAGGTGTGCAACAGTGGTTCAAGCAATCCAAGGCCTTCGTGGGTGATGTTTTTTATGATGAGCAGTTGGTTAGGCATGGGTAACGTTGCTTATGATTGCGGCAGTTCGCTCAAATCCTTTCGGACTTGTATCAGATAATGTTGGAATTCAACATAGGCGGGTGCGCTTTCGCTCAGCTCCGCCCACAAAGCTTCGGCTTGCTGGAAATAGTTGTGGGCAGTAACAATGTCGGAGCGGTGAGCTTTGTAAAAAACTCCAAGCTTTGCATAAGAGATAGCGAGCCCGTTTTTGAAGGAGACGTTGCTTGGGAAAGCGTCGTAGAGTTCTTCAGCAAGGCTTTTATTAACATGCGTAATTCGTTGTCGTGTAATTGTATATCCATAAAAATGCCATCATTCGTTTTTCCTGCAATCTTGCCACTCCAGCCTTTCCACTGCCAAAATCAAAATTCCCGAAAGATAGCATTTTTGCCATTGCGTTTGCTGGTGGACTGACAGGTTTGGCTGCAGTAATCGTTTTCTCTTACAAAAGATTGTAATCAATTACTATCTTCCGTCATACAAACCGAACAACCATGAAAACAACAAAAACAACCATAAGAAATCTGCCAGCAAAACAGCGGCGGGCGGTGACGGTGGAGGCGGTGATTGAGCTTGCTGCCGAGAAAAATCCAGCATCGATTACGACGGCGGAGATTGCCGAGCGGATGCAGTTGACGCAGGGTGCCTTGTTCCGCCATTTTCCCACCAAAGATGCGCTCTGGCAGTCGGTGATGGAGTGGGTTACTGCTCAACTGCTCGGCAGGATTGACAAGGTGGTTGCCACCACCGATTCACCGCTGGAGGCGCTTGAGCTGATGTTTGCAGCGCATATTGATTTTGTGGCGAAGCATCCTGGAGCGCCGCGCATGATGTTTGCTGAACTTCAGCGACCCGATCCCACCGCGGCCAAGGCCATTGCTCAAACCATGCTTCACCATTATGGCGAACGTGTTGGTAAACTCCTTGCAAAAGGGATGAGCGAGGGAATAATCGATCCCGATCTTGATGTGGCTGCCGCTTCGGTGATGTTTATCGGGATGGTGCAGGGGTTGGTGATGCAGTCCTTGATAGCCGGTGATCTTGCCGTGATGCTTGGCAATGCCAAACCGCTCTTTGCGCTTTACGCCAGGGGCATAAAACACAGAAACCATGAAGTTTAAAGCCATCAATAAAAAAATGCTCCGGTTGCTGGCGGTACTGGTTCCCCTGCTGCTGCTCTTCTTCTACGTTGCACTCCGCTCAGGCCCGCTTGCCTCTGTGCCGGTAACGGTTGTGGCGGTTGAAAAGAGGGCGATCACTCCCGTACTCTCTGGCATCGGTACCCTTGAGGCACGATATACCTACAGAATTGGATCTATTGCATCGGGCAGGGTCAAGCAGCTATCCGTTGACGTGGGTGATATGGTCAAGGCTGGTCAGGTGGTTGGGGAGATCGATCCTGTCGATCTGGATGAGCATCTCAGCGCTCAGCGTTCCGCCATCAAACGGGCGGAGGCGGGGGTGCTTTTGGCAGAGGCGCAGTTGCGTGATGCCAAAGCAAAACAGGCCTTTACCGCTTCGCAGGAAAAACGGTACGGGTTGCTGCTGAAAGCTCAGGCAGCGAGTGCTGAGCTGGTGGAGACAAAGCATCAGGAGGCGGAGATTGCCCGCGCTTCTGCCTCTGCGGCAGAGGCGGGCATCAATGCTGCGCGTCAGGAGCTGGCTTCTGTCAAGGCCGAGTATCAGGGCATGGTGAAGCAGCGGCACAATCTGCTGCTGGTAGCGCCAAATGATGGAGTGGTGACAAGCCGTGATGCTGAGCCGGGTAACACGGTGCTGGCTGGTCAGACCGTTATTGAGATGATTGATCCAAAAAGTCTTTGGGTTGCCGTGCGCTTCGACCAGTTGCAAAGTGCCGGACTGAAGGCGGCGCTTCCGGCAGAGGTGAGGCTCCGCTCTCAATCCGGCAAGAGTTTTCCCGCATCTGTGCTGCGCGTTGAGCCGCTTGCGGATCGCGTTACCGAGGAGATTCTCGCAAAAGTTGTTTTCAACGTGTTGCCTGAGCCGTTGCCGCCGGTTGGCGAACTGTGTGAGGTGATCGTCCAGCTTACGCCGCTGCAATCGGTTCCCGTTGTTCCCAACGCCAGCGTGCACCGAGTCGATGGAGAGCTTGGCGTTTGGGTGGTTGATGGTTCCGCATTGCGCTTTGCGCCGGTTCGCATCGGTGCGACTGACCACGCTGGAAACATCCAGGTGCTTGAGGGTTTGCAATCCGGCGACCGCGTTGTGGTATACAGCAAAAGCACGTTACGTGCCGGAAGCCGTATCACGATTATCAAGAATAACGGGAAAGGAACTCTTTTATGATCAGCCTTGCCGGACGTGATATACTGCATGGATGGGTGCGCTTCCTCATGACCGGCTTCGGCCTCGGTCTCTTGATCGGCGTCACCTTGAGCATGGCCGGGATCTATCGCGGCATGGTTGATGATGCCAATGTGCTGATCGACAACAGCGGAGCCGATCTCTGGGTGGTGCAGCAGGGAACGCTCGGTCCTTATGCCGAACCATCGAGCCTCTACGACGATAGTTACCGCAGCATCCTCGGCATGGCGGGCGTTGCACGTGCGGCAAATGTCACCTATCTCACCATGCAGGTACGTCATGGAGGAGGCGATGTGCGGGCGATGGTGGTGGGCGTGGTGCCGGGCGGGCCGGGTGAGCCTGGGCAGCCGGGCTTTCTCGTCGCTGGTCGCCACCTGACGGGAGGCCGCTATGAGGCTGTGGCTGATGTTAAAGCTGGATGTGCGCTGGGCGACACCATTATCATCCGCCGCAACCGCTTCAGGGTCGTCGGGTTGACGAGGCGTATGGTCTCCTCTGGTGGCGATCCGATGCTGTTTATTCCATTGAAAGATGCCCAGGAGGCGCAGTTTCTCAAGGATAACGATATGCTGCTCCAGCAGAGGCGGCGCACGGCTTTAAATCCACTTTTTAACCGACCGGGTGTGCCGGGACTGCTCGATGCCGTTATTGCGTCACAAACGACAAGCGTTTACGTCAATGCCGTGCTCGTGCAACTGAAACCCGGATACGCTCCGGAAGCAGTTGCGAAGGATATTCAGCGCTGGCAGCGGCTGCAGGTCTATACTCGCCCACAGATGCGGACGATTCTTGTCGACAAGCTGATTGCAACATCGGCCAAACAGATCGGGATGTTTCTTGTCATTCTCTCCATTGTCAGTGCAGCAATTGTCGCGTTCATCATCTACACCATGACCATGGCAAAGATCCGCGAGATTGCGGTGTTGAAGCTGATTGGAACCAGAAACCGCGTGATTGCCAGTATGATTCTTCAGCAGGCTGTCGGGCTTGGAGCAATTGGCTTTGTGGTTGGAAAGATTGCCGCAACGCTCTGGTCGCCCTTTTTTCCAAGATATGTGCTGCTTGAACCCGGCGATGCCATTCGTGGCTTCATCATCGTCATGGTGATCTCGGTTCTTGCCAGTATTCTTGCCATTACAGCAGCGCTCAAGGTCGACCCTGCTGAAGCAATAGGAGGTTGAAATGTCGGGCAATGGCATTGTGATTGAGGGGTTACAGAAGCGGTACGGCAGCGGCGACACCCTTGTGGATGCCCTGAAGGGAGTTGACATGCAGGTCGCTCCGGCAGAGGTTGTGGGGCTTGTTGGCCCTTCTGGCTCCGGGAAAAGCACCCTTTTGAAATGCCTTGGCGCAGTTATTGAACCATCAGCAGGACGGATGAGACTGGGGGAGCAGATTATCTACGATGGCGGCTGGAAAATCAGGGATCTCCGGGCGCTCCGGCGCGATAACATCGGCTTTGTCTTTCAGGCACCCTACCTGATTCCCTTTCTGGATGTGGTGGATAATGTGGCACTGCTGCCGATGCTGGCAGGTGAGCGGAATGGAGCGGCTCGCAAACGCGCGATGGAGCTGCTGGAGGCGCTTGATGTCGCTCATCGGGCAAAGGCGATGCCTGCGCAGCTCTCCGGCGGCGAACAACAGCGGGTGGCTATTGCCAGAGCGCTCGTCAACCATCCGCCAGTCATCCTTGCCGATGAACCGACAGCTCCTCTCGACAGCCAGCGGGCGCTTGCGGTGATTGCCATCCTCAACGACATGGCGCGTCAGTACGAAACAGCAATTATCATTGTCACGCATGACGAAAAAATCATCCCTACCTTCAAGCGGATCTACCATATTCGCGATGGCCGGACGCATGAAGAGGCAGGGGAGGGGAAGTCACCCCGCGAACTGATTAAAACCGACAAGGCATGAGAAGAGACTCTCGCCTATCGCTTAACATTGATGCTGGAGAGAGTAGAATGAAAACAATACGGAGTGAAATTATCATTGCCGCTTCACCCGAGGAGGTGTGGTCTGTTCTGGCAGCGTTTCACCTCTACCCGGAGTGGAACCCCTTTATTCGTGAAGTTAGAGGTAAAGGAGCCGCAGGTGAACGGTTATGGTTTAAAGCCAGGCTTGATGGTTTGCCGGAGATTCTCTTCCGGGCGGCCATCAGCGAGCTTGTCCCTCCAGTCAAGCTTGGATGGTATGCCATATTCCTGAAAGGCGTTTTTGAGGCCTACCATTATTTTGAGATAGAGGAGCTGGCTTCCGGGAAGAGCCGGTTTATCAATACCGAAGAGTTCAGCGGGCTTTTCTCTGGCGTGCTGCTTTTTTTGCTGGAATCAAGGTTCAGAAAGAGATATCAGATGATGGATGAGGCTTTGAAAGAGCGGGTTGAGGCCGTAGCCATTACAAATCCTGCCAGGTTGAACTAATAATTATTAAATGGAAGGGAGAACAAGCCAACAATTTTGCTCATCATGTTCACGTCGTCAGGTTCTTGGGCAGACTGGAAAGAGTTGCTATTTTTTTGCAGGTGTTTTTGACTGAGCGGAAAGCTTGCCTCCATAATGACCAAGAAGTGTCACGACCGGCAGCATGGAAAAAAGAGTCGCAAGATAGAGCCAGTGGTCGATACCTTGCTGGCTCATCACATCAGGAGAGCTGAGTCTGATAGCAACAGCAGTAGTGCAGAGTGCAAAAAGCAGGCAGGAGAGTCTGATTTTTTTTATAAAGAGAGGCGCTTTGGCTCCACGATATTTTGTTTTCCAGTCGTGGATACCTGAAAAAAAAGAGACCGGAATGGCAAGTATGACAATGAGAATAAGATGTTCGACGGTATGCTCGAAATAGCTGTTGGAGGTTGCAAGTGTCAAGATCAAGTACAGCACGGCAACAGGGATCAGGCCGTTACTGAAGTGTGCCGCAATGGCATGAAACAGAAAGCTCTTTTTCATCTCTTTGAATAATCCCTGGCCTGCCATAACAACAATCTCCTCTTTACCTGTTTATCGTAAAGTGACAAGATAATAAGGTTTTGCCGTATAATGCCATTGCAAAAAATTATCACTCGCCGAGAATGGGAGTGGTGGGATTGCTGATGATCGCTTTGTTCAGATCCGCTCAGGTTTATGGCGGTAGCGGTAGGCTGCAACGAAAATCTCCATTACGACGATCTCTCGGAGATGGTTTTCGGCGGTGTCAAATTCATGATTGGGTCAATGAGTGTTTTTCCGCATGGTGGCTAAAAATTTGCTATATATGACCATTGGGATGCGGAAAGTGCAGTGGTGGTTAATATGTAAAAAGTAAACAGCATAAAAACGGTAGAAGTTGTAAATAAAAAAAGTGTTTTCAATAAATCGCGGATGGACAATAGACTTTTGTTGAGGGGCGAATGGTCTATGCTGAGTGGCAAGCCCTTGGGGCGCAGTTGATTTGCTCTTGTGACACCTGTTTCTACGATCAGGAAGTAACATTTGAGCTTTGGGCCTCTTCCCAGTCCGCTTATCATGAGGCTATAGAACGCATTAATCCCATCCTCAGCGGTTTCCCATCTCGCCAGCGATCTTCCTTTTTGACCATCTCACTGGAAAAAGTGTCATCCCGAGTTGATCTTTGGTTGACAGGAGATGGTGATTCTTTCGGCAGGCAGTTTTTTACTGCCCTTTAGCGTTTGTGCGCCTTTCCATATCAAGGCCATGCAGGAGTCAATGTTCGTGATCTTGGTCATGAATGCTTCATTCTGCTGATGGCAATGTCTGTACAGGCAGGAACCGCAATAATATTGAGCGATGTCACGAGCAGCTTGATCTGAACAGCAGTGTTATCGCTACCATCTCCCATCAGCTCAGGAGACCCCTGACTTCACTCAGAATGTCGATTTGTCAGCTACCGTAAGGATGTCGGTCGCTGCAAATATTTTATAATTTCATCACACTTGAAAAATGTTCAGAACAATCTTTTTTGTCATTATAGTTTCATTATGGGGCGACTCTCCACTACTGGCAGCAACTCCCCTGCGAGCAGCAACAGTGCATACTGTTGTTAGTCTTCGACCGACTGAAGCCGAGAATGATGCCGCATACTATATCGGCCAGTACCTTCTGCAAAACCACTACAGAAAGATATCAGTCACTGATTCCCTTTCGCAGCAGATATTCAAGCGATACATCGACAATCTGGATGGCAACCGAAGCTATTTTATTGCAAGTGAGGTCGAAAGTCTCCGGAAGTTATATGGAAACAGGCTGGGTGCTGAGTTTTTTAACGGTAAAACAAATGCAGGGTTCTCGATCTATAACTTTTTTCTGAGGCGGGTGAAAGAAAAGATGCGCTTTATGACGACTGCGGTTGATACCATCAAGTTCGACGTTTCAAAACAGGAATCCATCGTTCTTGATCGCAAGGATAACCCTTGGCCAGCAGACAGACGACAGCTTCTGGATGTATGGAAAAAAGAGCTGAAATACCAGTGGCTCAACGTGAAAGATTCCACCGAGACCAGCGCCAGCATTAGTGAGCTTCTTGAAAAAAGCTTCATTTGCCGACTGAACCGTTTTAACCGTGAGAAACCGGATGATGCATTCCTGGCTTATACAGATGCGGTGACGACCTCCTTCGACCCGCATACAAGCTACTTTTCGCCGGACGAGTATGAAAACTTTCAGATCGACATGAGCCAATCGCTTGAAGGCATCGGCACCAAGCTACAGACTGAAGGAGATAACACTGTTGTCAACGAGGTTATTCCCGGCGGACCGGCCTTCAAAAGTAACCTTCTGAAAAAAGGAGACAGGATCGTCGGCGTTGGACAGGGGAAAAACGCTGAAATCATTGATGTCACGGCATGGCGGGTGAATGATGTGGTAAAGGTAATCCGCGGCAAGAAAAATTCTCTTGTTCGGCTGAAAATCTTGCCTGTTAGCCAGGGAGGGAGGGGCCCGGCCAAAATCATCGAGCTTTTTCGGGATACGGTGAGTATGGAGCAGCAGGCAGCGAAAAAAAACATCATCCAGCAGAACGGTCGAAAAATTGGTATTATCACCATCCCTTCGTTTTACCTCGATTTTGATGCTCAGCAGAAGAACATCAGTAACTACACCAGTGCCAGTCGTGATGTCAAGCGCATCATCAGCGAGCTGAATGCTGAGAATGTTGCTGGTATTCTCATTGATCTTCGTAATAATGGCGGTGGTTCTCTCGATGAAGCAGTCAATGTTACCGGACTTTTTATTCCGAGTGGGCCTGTTGTACAGGTTGATAATTCAAGAGGTGAAAAAACGGTTTTAAAGGACGAAGACAGCAGGGAGCAGTATGGCGGACCGCTTGCAGTGCTGGTAAACCGTTACAGCGCCTCTGCTTCCGAAATTTTTGCCGCAGCAATTCAGGATTATGGCAGGGGTGTTATCATTGGAGATCGTACCTTTGGCAAGGGTACTGTCCAGAGTATTATCCAACTCTCAAGGCCCTTTAAAACCACAGGAAAGAAGCCAGATCTTGGAGAGATAAAACTCACCACCTCCAAGTTTTACCGGATATCCGGGGGCAGCACCCAGCACAAGGGTGTGCTTCCCGATATTATTATGCCATCGATGACCGATTTTTCAACCATCGGTGAGGATACCTATACCAGCAGTCTCCCCTGGACTACAATTTCAAAGGCTTATTATCGGCCAACAACTGATGTTTCACCAGAAGATATCGTAGTGCTTCTCCAAAAAGAGCAAGAGCGTTTCGCAAAGAATCCGCTCTATCAGGCCTATATGCACGACTTGAGTGCCCTTGACGTGATTCGCAAGAAGAGGGCTGTGTCGCTTCAGGATTCGGATTTCAAGTTGGAAATAGAGACGATGAAGCAGATCGAGAAGAGGTGGTCTCAGGATGAGGATACGGTAAAAAATAGAAGCAACGATGTGCTTCTCAGCGAGTCTGCTGGAGTTGTCGAGGATCTGGCAGTACTCAAGTCCCGACAGAAGTAGATTACGAAGTCAACACATTGCTTCGGGTTGCTATCAACAGTTAAATGTCATATTGCAGATGCAGGGGTTTATGCCGAGGAGGGATAATTTCATGCCAAAATTATTATTATGTCGCATAAATTTTGTGCTGGCTAAACTTGAAAAAAGAAGATTATGAGCGACTTGCCGAACTGTCCAACATGTAATTCAGAATATACCTACGAGGTTGGGGCCCTCTTGACCTGCCCTGAGTGCGCATACGAATGGAGTACGTCGGCCCCTGCGTTGGAAACGGCTCGAATCTGGAAGGATGCTCATGGCACCATATTGCAGGATGGTGATACCGTGACGGTGATCAAGGATCTCAAGGTCAAAGGGTCGTCATCGGCGCTCAAGGGTGGTACGAAGGTTAAAAACATTCGTCTTATCGACGGTGATCATGACATTGACTGTAAAATC
This sequence comes from uncultured Chlorobiaceae bacterium, assembly GCA_903994365.1. Lineage (GTDB taxonomy): Bacteria > Bacteroidota > Chlorobiia > Chlorobiales > Chlorobiaceae > Chlorobium. Next base: position 88,306 of record CAJEXL010000004.1, read on the forward strand.
GATGGTTTTGGCCCGATGCAATTGAAGTCGGAATTTGTCAGGAAAGCCTGAAGCGACCTCTCGCTCTATCACGCGGGCAAGTTCAAAGGGGTGTCATTCTCTTACCCCGGATAATATGGCCTTACCCGGAATGATGCACCCAGAGAAAGTGCCAGAGTTCTACACGCATCAACATCAAGTGCGGGGACATGGACGACGCTTGCAATGACTTCCGGAATTTCTGCTGCTGCAAGACGGATGAAGTCGCAGAGAGCCGTAAAGCCGGCGGCACCGAAAGGGCTGTGGCACAGGCGCTGATAAGTTTCGGCATCAGGTGCATTCAGGCTTACTGACAGGCAGTCCACTATCCCTGCCAGTTCGGGTATGATGTTTCGGCCATGGAGCAGATTTGCCTGTCCGTCAGTATTTATTCGAACAGGAACACTGTAATGCTGCTTGACTGCTTCAGCTACCTGCATGACGATCTCAAGCCGTATCAATGATTCGCCATAACCACAAAAAACAATCTCATCGAACTCATTGAATGCTGCAATTGCAGCCATGATCTCATGGAATGATGGCTCTTCATCGAGAAACAGGTCGTTTTCATCAAATGTTCTTGTGTTGAATTTAATGCAGAACGTGCAGTCGTTTGAACAACGATTTGTAATATTCAAGTATAGTGTGTTTCTGATCTTGTAGGCAATGGTAGGCATTATTCATAAAAAAAGGGTTTATCAGGACGAAGATCATTATCGTCAAAAGGGCTTATTAATCCTATACAAACGGCATATTGAATACCTCTGCTGGGCGACTTATTTCCTTCAATATCAAACTGGAGCTACCACGATGCTCACTCCTGAGGATGTTGATCTCGGAGGGGGAGACCATTGTTGCAATTTTTTTTTAAGATTTGAGCTTCAAAATCTCCTGTTATACCCAACTTTTTTATATTGAGGTGCGTCTGAAACACAGCTCTCCGGTGAGTGGATTTTTTATTTCTTCTTTGCTTTAACTTATTATTATAAAGCATTCTATATTTTTCTCCTCTCAAATCTGATCTCTTGAATCATGAAAATATCCCGTTTGTTCACCACCCTTGGCGAGAATGTCTATGACCGGTTCGAATACACGATAAGAACATCGGTACTTCGTAATCCCGACGGCTCGAAGGTTTTTGAGATGAACAATATTGAGGTACCCATGCAGTGGTCGCAGGTTGCTGCTGATATTCTTGCCCAGAAGTATTTCCGCAAAACAGGCATTCTGCAGCGCGACGATCAGGGGAATGTGATAACCGACAGCGATGGCAAGCCAGTGACTGGAAGTGAGAATTCCATAAGGCAGGTGGTGCATCGCATGGCGGGCTGCTGGAAGGAGTGGGGTGAAAAGAACCGCTATTTTGATACCACTGACGATGCCCAGGCCTTTTATGACGAAGTTGCCTTCATGATTCTCGGGCAGATGGGTGCGCCAAATTCGCCGCAATGGTTCAATACGGGGCTCAATTTTGCTTATGGAACGACAGGGCCTGCCCAGGGTCACTATTACGTTGATCCAGCATGTGGCGAGGTGAAGGAATCGGAGGATGCCTACTCCCGTCCCCAAGCCCACGCCTGTTTTATCCAGTCGGTTAATGATGACCTTGTCAACGATGGCGGGATTTTCGATCTGGCGATGCGCGAGGCGAGGGTTTTCAAGTTTGGCAGCGGCTCAGGTACCAACTATTCCAACCTGCGTTCGGGTGGAGAAAAGTTGAGTGGCGGAGGAAGCTCTTCGGGGTTGATGAGCTTTCTGAAAATTTTTGATTCGGCGGCCGGGGCGATAAAGTCGGGCGGAACGACGCGACGCGCAGCCAAGATGGTGATTGTTGATATTGATCATCCTGATGTCGAGAAATTTATCGAATGGAAGGCGAAGGAGGAGGACAAGGTGGCTTCGCTGGTCGCTGGTTCAAGAATTTGTTCCCGTTTTCTCCAGGCGATTGTTGAAGAGGCGCTTGCCAATGGTGTTGACCGCAAGACGAATCACCGACTGCATCAGTTGATCCAGAATGCGCTGAGCCGTGCCGTACCGATGAGCTACATCGTACGTGTGCTTGCGCTGGTTGAGCAGGGGTATACCACGCTCGATTTTGCGGAGCACGATGCCAATTACGAGTCGGAAGCTTATTCGACGGTTGGCGGGCAGAACTCCAATAATACCGTTCGTGTCACCAACGATTTCATGAAGGCGGTTGAGAATGATGATCTCTGGCAGCTTCGCCAGCGCACCACTGGCAAGACGGCAAAAGTTGTCAAGGCACGCGATCTCTGGGAAAAAATTCTTCTCAGTGCATGGAAGTGTGCCGATCCCGGTTTACAGTTCGATACCACCATCAACGAATGGCACACCTGCCCGAAGAGCGGTCGTATCAATGCGAGCAACCCCTGTTCGGAGTACATGTTTCTTGACGATACTGCCTGTAATCTCGCCAGCCTCAACCTGATCCATTTTGTTGATGAGGTATCGGGTACGATGAAGGTGAAGGAGTTGCGGCATGCCGCAGCGTTATGGACGGTTGTGCTTGAGATTTCAGTCTTGATGGCCCATTTTCCTTCAAAGGATATTGCGCGTCTGAGTTATGAGTTCAGAACGCTTGGGCTCGGTTTTGCCAATCTTGGCACGGTGCTGATGGTGCTCGGCATTCCTTATGATTCGCCAAAGGCGCTTGCTCTTGCTGGTGCAATTTCTGCGGTGATGACCGGTCAGGCTTATGTCACTTCGGCTGACATGGCTCATGATCTTGGGACATTCAGCGGCTATGCGGCAAATGCCAATGAGATGCTTCGCGTGATCCGCAACCATCGCAGGGCTGCGAGAAACCTCTCGGAAGAGGAGTATGAAGGGTTGTCGGTGAAGCCGCTCGGCATTGATTCGGAGTACTGCCCCAAAGAGCTTTTTGAAGCGGCAGGAGAGGTGTGGGATAAAGCGTTGCAGAAGGGTGAGAAGTATGGATTCCGTAATGCCCAGGTGAGTGTGATTGCGCCGACCGGTACCATCGGTCTGGTGATGGATTGCGATACTACCGGAATAGAGCCGGAGTTTGCCATTGTCAAATTCAAAAAACTTGCTGGTGGCGGCTACTTCAAGATTGTTAATCAGTCGGTGCCTAAAGCGCTTGAACGTCTTGGTTATACTGCAGCGCAGATTGAGGATATTGAGCACTACTGTAAAGGGCATGGCACGCTTGCCGGTTCGCCCTCCATCAATCGGCAGTGGTTGACAAGCCGAGGTTTTACGGATGAGAAGATTGATGTTGTGGAGTCGCAGCTTGAAACGGTTTTTGATATTCGCTTTGCGTTTAACAAGTGGATTTTGGGGGAGGATTTTTGCACCACGCTTGGCTTTACCAATGAGCAGCTTGATGACTCTGACTTTGATATGCTGCAGGCGCTTGGCGCCACTTCAGCAGATTCCGAAACGACAAATGACTATATATGCGGTACCATGACTATTGAGGGTGCACCTCATTTGAAGCTTGAACATCTCGCTGTGTTTGACTGTGCCAGTAAATGTGGCAGAAGAGGGCTGCGCTACATCAAGCATCAGGCTCATGTTCACATGATGTCTGCCGTGCAACCGTTTATATCCGGCGCCATTTCAAAAACAGTCAATATGCCTGGTACCGCCACGACTGCTGAAATTGGTGAAGTCTACCAGTCGGCCTGGTTGCAGATGGTCAAGGCGGTCACCATCTATCGTGACGGCTCCAAACTATCACAGCCACTTAATATTTCAAGCTATCAGGATCTCGACGAGGTGATCATGCTTGGAACTGAAGAGGATCTTGATGAAACCAAAGGAGCGAAAGAGGTGCAGGAGCGGATTGTTGAGAAGGTTTTCCATCGCTCTGAACGCAGGATGCTGCCGAAAAGGAGGAAGGGATATATACGCGAAGCCTATGTTGGTGGTCACAAGGTGTTTCTCAGAACAGGGGAGTATGATGATGGCTCTCTCGGTGAAGTTTTTATCGACATGTACAAGGAGGGCGCTTCATTCAAGGGGCTGCTCAACTGTTTTGCCGTGCTTGCCTCCAAAGCACTCCAGTATGGTATGCCGCTCGAAGAGCTTGTGGACAGCTTCACCTTTACCCGGTTTGAACCTGCGGGTGCGGTTCAGGGCCACAATGTCATCAAGAATTCTACCTCCATTCTTGATTACGTTTTTCGATCAATTGGTTACGACTATCTTGGACGCAAGGATTTTGTGCATATCAAGGCGGTTGATGAGGTGCCGTGCGGGGATACGGAGGCAGGTAATGGTGTGTCAAATCATGTTGTGGTCAGGGAACCCTCCTTTGCTGAACAACCCTCATCAAGCAACACTTCAACCCGCAAGAGCCAGGTCTATCAGGCAAAGGTTCAGGGTTATACCGGAGAGCAGTGCGAAAACTGCGGTTCCATGCGCGTTAAACAGAATGGCACCTGCAAGGTCTGCGAAGACTGTGGTATGACGACGGGGTGTTCGTGAGCTTTCCGTTGGGACACGCCATGGCGTGTCCCAGGGGGATCATGCAGGCGTACCTGATGACATCGCCGGTCGAAACCCTGTCGCCGATTTCTCCATTGTGCTCTCCACAAGGTTTTGCCCGCTGATTTGCAGGGTTCTGAAAGGGGAGTGCTGCACCAGCTCATAGTCATGGGTTCCAATAACCACAGTGATGCTTTTCTGGTTGACCCTCTTCAGGTAGTCGAGAATTTCCAGTGAGGTATCGGGATCGAGGTTGCCGGTGGGTTCGTCGGCAAGGATGACCAGAGGCTCGCGTACCAGCGCACGTGCAATGGCAATTCTCTGTTGCTCTCCTCCAGAGAGGCGCAGAGGCATCACTTTGGCGGCATGTTCAAGCCCGACGCTTCCGAGGGCCTGCATCACCTGCTCCTTGACAAGTTTCTCTTTTGTGCCGGTTACCTTCAGCACAAACGCCAGATTATCATACACATTACGGTCTTCGAGCAGGCGAAAATCCTGAAAGATAATGCCGAGCTTTCTTCGCAGAAGCGGGATCTGTCGCTTTTTGATGGTGCGGGAGCTGTATCCGGCAATTCGTATCTCCCCTTTTGTCGGACGAACATCCATGTAGAGCGACTTGAGCAGCGTCGATTTGCCCGTGCCGCTTTTGCCGACAATGTAAACAAGCTCCCCCTGCTGAATGGTAAGGTTCAGTTTGCTGAACACAGGTTTTTTATCAAGTTCAAGGTCAACGTCAGTAAATGAGATCATGATTGGTGTTCTTTTTGTTTGATTCTGTTCTGAGCAATCGTTATGGCAACCAGTGTTGCCTCACGAAAACTACGTGGTGATGCTTTTCCTTTTGCTGCAATATTGAAACCGGTGCCGTGGTCGGGTGATGTTCGCACGATTGGCAGGCCGAGAGTGATGTTTACCCCGGTGTCGAAGGCGAGCACCTTGAACGGCAGCAGCCCCTGATCGTGGTACATTGCCACGACAATATCATAGTTGCGGTAGATCCCTGCTCCAAAAAAGCCGTCGGCAGCGAAGGGGCCTTGCACCCTGAGACGGGTTGAGAGGCGTTCGATGCAGGGGCGGATAATATCCTGCTCTTCACATCCCATGACTCCTCCGTCTGAAGCGTGCGGATTGAGCCCGAGTACGGCAATTCGTGGTGCCGCGAGATCGAAATCGGTTTTAAGCGATTCGGCAAGGTTTGAGAGAAAAGCATCAAGATTCATCGTGCGGATCACTCCGGGCACCCTCTCAAGGGGTTCATGGATGGTGGCAAGGGCGACTCTCAGTTCTGAGAGCTGGTCAAAAAACATCATGGTTGGGGAAGGAATCCCAAAGATTTTGCCGAGAAAGCCGGTGTGGCCTCTCTCTGTATAACCAGCCAACGCTAGGGCCTCTTTGTGAATTGGTGCGGTAACAAGCCCGTCGCACACTCCACTCTGGCAGAGTCCGGCCGCAACGGCGATTGACTCCATAGCGAGTCGTCCAGCCTCAGCCGATATGGTACCGGGCTTGATGTCGTCCGGCTCAGCAATACTCAGTACCGGCAATACTCCCCCTCGTGCCGGAGTCATCTCCTCAGCGCTGTCGACCAGTTTGAGTTTTACCGGCAGATCCAGCGTTTTCCGATAATAATCCAATACCGTATAAGAGCCTGCAACAATAAAGGAGTGAGTTGAGCTCCCAAATGTCAGAAAACTTTTCAGAATAATTTCCGGCCCGATGCCGTGAGGGTCGCCAATTGACCAGACAATACGCATGTTCAGAGTCGTTTGTAAGCGTTGGCTATTTTTTCATCAGTTTTAACGCCCTTCAGCGCAAGCATAAGCAGCACTGGTTCCGGCAAAAGCATGAAAAACCCTGCTTCAGGTTTGTGTGTTAAGGCTGCTCCGATAGTTTCGAAGTGCAGGTTCATAAAATGTGCGGCTGTAAGCCCTGCGAAAAGGTCTCCGACGAAGAAAAGTATGGCCAGTGCAATCAACTTGCTCTGCACGATCCTGTTGTTAAAGAGAAAAATAGCAGTAATCGCCACAATGGCGGTCAGAGGAGAAAAGAGACGTCCAGCATAGCAAACTAAAGAATACCCGACAGTAGTAATCTCTGCTCCTCCGAAATCGGAGATGAGATACACTTGGCCAGCGCTGAAGCTCCAGAAGGGAAAAAACATACTCGCCACAGCAAGCATGCCGACAAGGAGGAGATAGAGGTTTTGGATTCTGGCTATCATGATTTTCTGCATTTAGGAGTCAATAAAAAATTCAGGCTAATATACATAATCATAGGAAAAGAGTTTTGATGGAAAAATCGCAGGAAAATTTGAATGGCTGTGTTATTGGTGATGCAGCCAATGGGGCGTTTCCCGGCCAGGTGCTTGATGTGGAGATGAAGCCGGAGTGGAAAGATCAAGCGTCTCGCACTGCACGCCGGAGCCAGCTTTTCGACAAATCCATTGCCCGACCGTTATCTCAACCCACTGTTTCCGGCAATTACTAAAAACCATTATACTGGTGGCATTGGTTATCGTATGACGGATAAATCGACCGTTGCCGCTGCGCTTTCCCTGGTGCCGAAGGTGTCGGCGACCAACATTGACGGGATGACTATCAGTCACAGTCAAATCAACTGGTCTCTTAACTATACGCATTCGCTGTAGTAGCGTGCCGCCGTTACCATAAAACGATCAGATAGCTTTTTATGGGTGATTTCTTTTGCAATTTTCAATATTTTTTAATTAATTGCGACAACCTGTTAGTAATATGGTGATATAATGTTTATGCTGTGCGCCATAAGAATATTTTCCCTTTCGTCTGCGCTTAGTTCCCGATTTTTCTTTATGAAGTCATGCTTGGTCTGATTTTTCTGGTCAAGTGTCTTACAATTATTTAGAGCCAACCACTCCATGAATTACGGTTTCGTTATTGATGCCCGAAAGTGTATCGGATGTCATGCGTGTACGGTCGCATGTAAATCTGAAAACCAGGTACCCCTCGGAGTAAACCGCACCTGGGTGAAATATGTTGAAAAGGGAACATTTCCCGACAGCAGAAGATATTTTACTGTTCTTCGGTGCAACCATTGCGCGGAACCGCCCTGTGTCGATATCTGCCCTGTTGAGGCCCTGCATCGTCGCGATGATGGCATCGTTGATTTCGATCAGCGTCGCTGTATCGGTTGCAAAGCCTGTTCTCAGGCCTGTCCTTATGGCGCGCTCTATATGGATCCAGAGACTCATACCTCTGCGAAATGTAATTATTGTGCGCATCGAAAAGAGGTTGGGCTTAATCCAGCCTGTGTTGCGATTTGTCCACAGCAGGCAATTATTGCTGGTGATCTTGATGATCCAAGGAGTGCAATAGCTATGCTTGTGGCAAAAGAGCAGACTATGGTGCGAAAGCCGGAAAAAGGCACTTCCCCCAAGCTTTATTATATCAATGGAGATGGAGCTTCGCTTGATCCTCTGGAGGTTTCGGAGGTCAACGGATATCTCTGGAGTGAGCAGTCACGCGGAGTTGGCCATTTTGCAGGCAAGCACTTTGTTAAACCGGCCAAAAAATTGCTTCCATCATCCGGCATTGATGGAAAACCAAAGGCCAGAAAGGTGTATGATATTCCTTCAAAGGGAGTTGTCTGGGGCTGGGAAGTTCCCGCTTATGTCTGGTCGAAGGCTGTTGCTTCTGGATTGTTTCTTCTGATGTTTGTATTGCAGACGTTGCTGATGCACACAATGCCAGATTCCCTGCAATGGGCCGTATGGGCGACATCACTACTTTTTCTTGCTCTTACGGGAGGATTGCTTGTCAAGGATCTTGATCGTCCAGAGCGTTTCTCCTCGGTGATGCTTCGTCCGCAATTCGGTTCATGGCTTACGAAGGGTGGGTTGACGATTGGTGGATTTGGTGCTTTTCTTGCCTTGTGGGGAGTTGCAAAATATTTTCAGTTGCCACTTCTCGAAACCATATCGATGTGGTGCGGAGGGATTTTTGCCCTGTTGACTGCGATCTATACCGCCTTTCTTTTTGGTTCAGCAAAGGGGAGAGACTTCTGGCAAAGCCCGATGCTTCTGTTGCACATGTTCCTGAACTCGCTGCTTGCGGGAGGTTCTGCCATGCTTGTTCTTGACCTTTTGACAGGAAGCGCTTCCGGTCTTTCTGAAACGCTCCGCCCTGCTCTTGCCGGTGGTTTTGTTCTCCACATTCTTGTCATGCTTTCAGAGCTTTTAGGCAAGCATCCCTCGAAGTCTGCAGAGCGTGCTGCGGAGGTGATTTTGCATGGCACACTGAAACAACAGTTCTGGATTGGCAGTTTCATGCTGGGCAATGTGCTTCCTTTTTTATTGTGTTTTGTTTTTGCGAATCCTGTCATCCTTGCAGTCGCCGCCATTTTTGGACTTTGTGGTGTCTTCTACACAGAAAAAGTCTGGATTCATGCGCCGCAAACAGTCCCGTTAAGTTAAACAAGTGCTGGAGAAACTATGAGTTATACCCATAAACCAACAGTTATTGAAACTATAGCAGAGAAGCTGCATCTTATCCCTGATCTCCATACTGAAGGTGAAGGCCCAGCAGCGAAAAGTGCCACCACTGATGGCAGTCAGGTTAACTGTCCACCTCCCGACCAGTGGGACAACTGGGTGGAGTACGATTCCAAAAGCTGGCCTGAACGCAAGTCAAAAGAGTATATGATTATTCCGACAGCCTGTTTCAATTGTGAGGCAGGTTGTGGACTTCTGGCTTATGTTGACAAGGAGACCATGACGATGCGCAAGCTGGTCGGAAATCCGTATCATCCGGCAAGTCGAGGCAGAAACTGTGCAAAAGGTCCTGCGACGCTCAACCAGATTGAGGATACCGACAGAGTGCTCTATCCAATGAAACGCTCGGGAAAAAGAGGTGGTGGTAAATGGGATAGAGTGAGCTGGGACAGTGTGCTTGATGACATTGCAGGAAGAATGCGCAAGGCTATTCAGGAGGGTCGCAACAATGAAATCTCTTACCATGTCGGACGTCCCGGTCATGAAGGGTTCATGGAGTGGGTACTCAGGGCATGGAACGTGGACGGTCATAACAGCCATACCAATGTTTGTTCATCGGGAGCTCGTTTTGGTTACGCTATATGGGAAGGATTAGATCGCCCATCTCCCGATTATACCAATGCTAAATTTATGCTTCTCGTCAGTGCCCACCTTGAGTCGGGGCACTATTTCAATCCTCATGCCCAGCGCATTGTAGAGGCAAGGATGAAAGGCGCGAAACTTGCCGTACTTGATCCTCGTCTTTCAAACACGGCCAGCATGTCGGACTACTGGATGCCGAGTTTTCCAGGCAGTGAGCCAGCTATCTTGCTTGCCATGGCAAAGGTTATTATTGATGAGGGGCTCTACAACCGCGACTATCTTGAAAACTGGGTGAACTGGAAGGAGTATCTGCAGCAGGATTACCCGGGAACTCCAGTGACTTTTGAAAATTTTATTGAGGCGCTGAAAAAAGAGTACAGCATCTATACTCCAGAGTATGCAGAAAAAGAGAGTGGAGTCAAGGCTGCAATGATTGTTGAGGTGGCCCGCAAAATAGGTGAGGCTGGTACGCAGTTTGCCACGCATGTGTGGCGCAGCGCAAGCAGTGGTAACCTTGGAGGCTGGGCAGTCTCTCGCACCCTTCATTTCCTGAATGTCTTGACTGGCAGTGTTGGTACGCCCGGCGGAACTTCGCCAAGCGCATGGAACAAGTTCCACCCGGATGTTCATGCCAAGCCGAAACCACAGACCTTCTGGAACACCCTCCAATTGCCGGATGAGTATCCTCTTGCCCACTTTGAGCTAAGCTTTTTGCTACCCCATTTTCTTAAAGAGGGTCGTGGCAAACTTGATGTCTATTTTACCAGGGTGTTTAATCCCGTCTGGACCTACCCTGATGGTTTTTCATGGATAGAGGCGTTGGAAGATGAGTCGAAAATTGGTCTCCATGCAGCGCTCACTCCAACCTGGAGCGAAACTGCCTATTTTGCTGATTATGTACTCCCTATGGGACACTCTGCTGAACGGCATGATCTGCTCAGTTATGAAACTCATGCAGGAAAATGGGTGGCTTTCCGTCAGCCAGTGCTTCGGGTAGCCCATGCCAAAATGGGGCATCCTGTACAATATACTTGGGAAGCAAATGTTGGTGAGGTGTGGGAAGAGGATGAGTTCTGGATTGAGCTGACCTGGAGGATTGATCCGGATGGAAGCCTTGGTATAAAACAGTATTGCATGTCACCTTACCGTCCTGGTGAAAAGATAACTATCGAAGAGTATTACCGTTATATCTTTGAACGTGTTCCAGGTCTTCCTGAAACGGCAGCTAAAGAAGGGCTCACACCGCTGGAGTATATGCAGAAGTATGGAGCTTTCGAGGTTGAAAGTAATGTCTACAAGGTCAATGAAAGAGCTCTGTCGCAGGCAGATATGCAGGGTTCAGCAGTGCAGCAGGGTACAGGTCTGATAACCAAAAATGGTAAATCAGTCGGTGTTCAGGTTGATGGTGTAAATTGCACAGGTTTCCCGACTCCATCCCGCAAGCAGGAGTTTTACTCCAGGACAATGGTCGACTGGAAGTGGCCTGAATACAGTCTTCCAACCTACATTAAAAGCCATGTGCATCAGGAGATCATGAACCGGAGCAAGGGTGAATTTGCGCTTGTCCCGACATTTCGTCTTCCTGTCTTGATTCACTCTCGTTCCGGCAATGCCAAATGGCTTGCAGAAATTGCGCACCGTAATCCTGTCTGGATGAATGCCTCGGACGCAAAGTCTCTTGGTTTTGAAGATGGTGATCTTATCCGCGTGAATACTGATATCGGCTTTTTCATCAACAGGGCTTGGGTGACAGAAGGTATTCGCCCTGGCGTTGTTGCTTGTTCGCACCACATCGGTCGCTGGCGTCGGGAACAGGATCCTGCTGCCAACCGTTGGTCAACCAACCGGGTGGAGATCAAGCGCGAAGGTGGCGGAAAATGGAAAATGAGAGTTGAAGAGAGCATTGAGCCCTATGAGAGCAGCGATCCTGATTCAACGAGAATCTTCTGGTCTGATGGTGGCGTGCACCAGAACATCACCTTCCCTGTTCATCCTGATCCGATCAGCGGAATGCACTGCTGGCATCAGAAGGTGCGTATCGAAAAAGCGCATGAAGAGGATCGTTATGGCGATGTGTTTGTCGATACAGAGCGTTCACACCAGATTTACAAGGAGTGGCTTGCCATGACAAGGCCAGCGCCGGGCCCTGATGGTCTTCGCCGTCCTCTCTGGATGGGTCGCCCATTCAGGCCTGATGAAAAGACTTTTTACATCTCTTAAACTTGATACAGTAATGAATCAAAGAGGTTATAGAGCATTCAGCTCCATTTTTCTTCTGACTCTGTTCTCTGCGTTGCTGCTGTTGTCACCGGCAGCGGCATTTGCTGTACAGGCTCAACCACCTGTACAGACGGAATGGTGGGTTTGGGAGATAGCACTCTTCGTCTTTTCATTTTTTCTTGGGATTATCGCCGTTATTGCAGGGGTTGGCGGTGGGGTGCTGTTTGTTCCGATCGTCAGCAGTTTTTTTCCCTTCCACATCGACTTTGTCAGGGGAGCGGGATTGCTGGTAGCACTTTCCGGAGCCCTTTCTGCGGGCTCTCCCTTGCTGAAAAAGGGACTTGCCAATCTCAAGCTGGCTCTTTCCATGGCACTAATTGCCTCTATCAGCTCAATAGCAGGAGCTATGGTCGGGCTGGCCATGCCGGAAAATGTTGTGCAGTTATCACTTGGTGCTACAATTCTCGGTATTTCCGTGATAATGCTGCTTTCAAAAAACTCTGCATATCCTGAAATATCTGAGCCAGATACGCTTTCAAAAATATTACATATCTATGGTATCTATTACGATGAACAGCTTAAAAAAGATGTCAGTTGGCAGATCCATCGCACCCCTGTTGGAATTCTTCTGTTTATTGTGATTGGATTCATGGCAGGCATGTTCGGCCTTGGTGCTGGATGGGCAAATGTTCCGGTATTTAATCTTGTTCTTGGGGCGCCTCTGAGAGTTTCCGTGGCCACAAGCATTTTTGTACTCTCTATCAATGATACTGCAGCCGCATGGGTCTATCTACACAAGGGAGCGGTACTCCCTCTTATTGCAGTTCCATCAATTGCCGGGATGATGATAGGGACAAAAATTGGTGCCAGACTGCTGACAAAGGTTCATACTCGTGTTGTCAGAAAGCTTGTTATCACACTCTTGGCTGCTGCTGGATTAAGAGCTCTCTTAAAAGGATTCGGAATCTGACTTTAAACATATACGATGAAACAAGAACTTCATGCAAACAGGGTTCAGTTGAGCTATGCCACTGTTCTCTTCTGGACTTCGACTTTAGGAATTATTTTTATTATTGTAGGCTATCTGACCTATGTCCTTCAGTTGCTTCCCTCGGCGGTTTCTCCCGCTGAGGTTGCTTTGCATTGGCATCTTCGGGCAGCAGAGTTGCACAAAGTGGTTGCTGTTCCTTCAGGATGGGATTGGCTTACTCAGTTGGGTCGGGGTGATGTCATCAGTTACGCTTCAATTGTCTATCTTTCATCGGTGACCATGTTCTGTCTTGCTGTTATTATTCCTGCTTTTGTTAAGGAAAAAGATTTCATTTATACCGTTTTAACATTGCTTCAGGTTACAGTTCTTCTTTTTGTCGCAGCAGGGGCTTTTTCAGGAGGACATTGACAATCCTGAAACTTATGCGATTGGTCTCGCGAGACAGATTTAATTATTTAATACAAACGTAAACAAAGAAAATAACCATGGCTGATACAAAAAAACTTGCAATTATTGCATCCCAGGGGTCACTTGACTGGGCATACCCTCCATTTATCCTTGCTTCAACAGCCGCAGCCATGGATATGGAAGCGGTCATTTTCTTTACTTTTTACGGCTTACCATTGCTTAAAAAGGAGATTGAGGCAAAAGTCTCTCCTCATAGTAATCCGGCAATGCCCATGAAAATGCCGTTTGGCAGCAAGGAGTTCCAGTCGATTAACTGGCCGATTCCAAACATCATATCAGGGAATGTTCCTGGTTTCGACAATATGGCGACCATGCTGATGAAGGAGACTTTCAAAAAGAAAGGAGTTGCTACAATTGAACAGCTTCGGGGAATGTGTCAGGAGTTCGGTGTTCGCTTTATTGCATGCCAGATGACCATGGAGGTTTTCGGCTTTGAAAAAGAGGAGTTCATTGACGGAGTTGAATACGGCGGTGCGGCAACTTTTCTTGAATACGCGGCTGATGCCAATATTTCGCTTTTTATCTGACATAAAAATTTCCTGATTATGGTGCGTTATATTGAACTTATTCGGCACTGTTTATCAGATATTCAAGAAATTATGCCTTGGGATCTCGTTGATCGTATGAAAGCGAACCCCGATCTGCTGGTTCTTGATGTTCGAGAACCTTATGAATTTGATGCCATGCATATTGCCGGTTCAATGAATATTCCAAGGGGTATTCTTGAATCTGCCTGTGAATGGGATTTCGAGGATACTGTACCTGAATTAGTGAAAGCCAGAAAGCGTGAAGTTGTTGTTGTTTGTCATTCCGGTCACCGCAGTATTCTTGCCGTCCACTCCATGCAGTTGCTTGGTTATGAAGATGTTGTCTCTTTACGGACAGGGTTGAGGGGCTGGAATGATTATGAAGAGCCCCTTGTGAGCAGCGCAGAAACAATTGTTGATTCTGCTGAGACGGATGATTATTTTGTTGCCAGGTTGCGGCCCGAACAAATGGCACCGAGGGGCTGAAATGGTTTGAGCAATTTCTAACAATAATAAAAATAAGGAGTATTTAAATGAGCGAGGTTGTTTGCAACATGGAGCTGAATTGCGAAGGTTTAAATTGCCCTTTACCAATTCTGAAGACAAAAAAAGCTATTGATTCACTGAACAGTGGCGAGATACTGAAAATGATTGCTACCGATCCTGGTTCTGTCAATGATATGGCCTCATGGGCAAAACGTACTGGACACGAATTGGTATCGCACACTGAAGCAGCGAACGTCCATACTTTCTTGATCCGGAAGAAGTAAGAGGGTAATGCCTCCTCAATGCAATCTCCCCCGGTTGATGATATCCGCAGCCTGGAAGAGTTCAGGCAAGACAATGGTCAGCCTGGGTATATTGCGGTATCTTGCTCATCAGGGAGTTGCTGCCAGCAGTTTCAAGAAAGGTCCGGATTATATTGACCCTTCATGGCACAAGCTGGCAAGTGGAAGCGAGTGCTATAATCTTGATCCTTACCTGATGGGGAGTGAGGCGTGTCTCGATTCATTTCATAGAAATATCAGCGAGGATGGTACCACTATCGCTCTTGTCGAAGGTAATCATGGCCTTCATGATGGTCTCTCCCTTGATGGCTCTGACAGCAGCGCTGGCCTCGCGCTGATGCTTGATATGCCGGTGTTGCTGGTGGTTGACAGCAGAAAATCAAACCGGGGGGTAGCTGCGCTTGTTATGGGCATGCAGGCGATGTCGCCCAGGGTGAATATTTGTGGTGTGATATTAAACCAGATAAAAAGTTTACGTCAGGGGGAAAAGCAGAAACAGTCGATTGAGCATTATTGCAAGTTGCCCGTGTTGGGGATGATTCCTTCTGACAGTGCGCTGATTATTCCGGAAAGGCATCTTGGACTTACAGCAGTTGGAGAGATGGCTGATGCCAGCAAGTTTATTGAGGGTGCGGCAGAAGCTGTTGACCGTTATTGTGATATGAAGGCAGTGCTTGAGCTCTTTTATAAGGCACCTCCAATGGATATACGGAAGAGTGAGAGCTCAGTGAAGAGAATGTCGGTAAAAGCAAGGATAGGGGTCTTTATGGATGCGGCCTTCTGTTTTTACTATCCTGACAATTTGAGGGCATTAAGGGAAAACGGCGCTGAGCTTGTGTTCATTAATTCATTTACCTCTCATGCGTTGCCTGATGTCGATGCTCTCTATCTTGGCGGAGGGTTCCCTGAATCATTCTTTGAAATATTAAGCTCAAACAATGGGCTTTTGAAAGATGTTCGTGAACATGCAGAGGCGGGTATGCCGGTTTATGCAGAGTGTGGAGGCTTTATTTATCTTTGTCGTAATGCAACCTGGGGAGGCAGAACCTATCCTCTTGCCGGTATACTTCCATTTGAAATCGGGTTTGGGCATATTCCTGCCGGGCATGGATATCTTGATTTGAAGAGCAGCAGAGATTCGCCCTGGTTCAGAAAGGATGAACGGGTCAAGGCGCATGAGTTTCACTATTCCCGAGTGCTTGCGCCTGCAGGGGAGACTCTTTTTCAGTTTGAGGTTATTCGGGGGGCAGGAATAACGGGAAAACGTGATGGCGCGCTTCATCAGAATCTTTTTGCATCGTTTGCACATCTGCATGCTACAGGTAACCCCGAGTGGGCTGAGAGGTTTGTTCAGCTTGCGTCCGAATTTAAAACGAATGGATGCAGCTATCAGATGTAGTCATTCATGAGCGTTTGCAATCAGTAATTTTATTCTGTGAGTTTTAAAAACAACTTCTTCGTTTTTAACTATATTGGCATATAGTTTTTTATTATCTTGTTGTCAGATTTTTGTTTTTTGTATAAGTTCAGAGCTACTTACCCAAGGTCACTGTTCTTGCCTGAGGGTTTGAAATTCGACTCATATTATCTAATATCTAAAGGAGTACAGCATGGCAATTGAAGTTAATGGTGGCCGTTATGAAACGGATGAGAATGGATATCTTGTCAATCTTGATGACTGGTCGGAGGATGTAGCCCTTGTTTTAGCTCAGGGTGAGGAAATTGAGATGACAGAGTCCCATTGGGATCTTGTTAAATTCCTCAGAAATTATTACGAGGAGTACCAGATAGCCCCTGCCGTCAAGGTGCTGACCAAGGCAGTTGCTACAGAGAAAGATATGGATAAAAAAGCTGCATCAGAGTTTCTTTATGGGCTTTTTCCGAAAGGTCCAGGATTGCAGGCCTGTAAAATTGCCGGGCTGCCGAAACCTACGGGTTGCGTTTAAGAGACGGAAAGAGGTTTGCTGATCCCAATTTACTGTGAATCAAAGGAGGTAATAATGGAAGGCGCTCAAAAGGCTGCTTCAGATGAAGTGATACGCGGGAAGGACGGAGGTGTGGATGAAACCGGGACTTTTTTAAATCCTACCCCAATGCTTGATGAACTGGAAAAGGGCCCATGGCCAAGTTTTATTTCCGGGTTCAAGGAGCTTGCTGAAAGAACAGAAAAACCCATGTTGCGTGGGGTTATGGATCAGCTTGAGTACTCTTACAATACCAAAATGGGGTACTGGAAGGGTGGTCTTGTGACTGTGGATGGATATGGTGCTGGAGTTATCACACGCTATTCCATGATCAAGGAGAAGTTTCCTGAAGCTGCTGAATTTCACACCATGCGAATTCAGCCTGCACCGGGTCTCCACTATAATACCGATATGCTTCGGGGGCTTTGTGATACATGGGAGAAGTTTGGCAGTGGGATCATTACCCTGCATGGACAGACTGGTGACATTATGCTGCAGGGTATTGAGCAGGGTAAGGTTCAGGCCTGTTTTGATGAACTCAACCAGGCTGGGTGGGATCTCGGAGGAGCTGGTGCCGGTATGCGTACTGCGGTCTCGTGTATTGGGCCTGGTCGTTGCGAGAATGCCTGCTACGACAATCTCAAGTGTCATCTCACGCTTCTCAAACATTTTATAGGACAGGTTCATCGTCCGGAGTGGAACTATAAGATCAAGTTCAAGTTCTCCGCATGTCCAAATGATTGTACCAATGCAATCATGCGCTCAGATCTCGCCGTTATCGGAACCTGGAAAGATGCAATACAGGTTGAAAGGGAAGAGGTTCAGGCTTGGGTTAAGGAGAACGGGGTAGACGCCCTGGTAAACCAGGTTATCAATCTTTGCCCGACCCGTGCGATATCGCTGAAAGAGGGGGAGATGGTCATTGACAGCAGGGATTGTGTTCGTTGTATGCACTGCCTGAATGTTATGCCCAAGGCTCTCTCGCCAGGCAAGGATCGGGGAATATCATTGTTGATGGGCGGAAAAAATACGCTGAAGGTTGGCGTTAACATGGGTTCGCTCATTGTGCCGTTTATGAAGATGGATACCGACGAAGATATTGAAGAGTTTACAGAACTTGTGGAAGGGATTATTGATTGGTGGGATGACAATGGGCTTGATCATGAAAGGATCGGTGAAACCATTGAGCGCGTTGGTTTGAAGCTCTTCCTTGAGGGAGTTGGCCTCGAAGCTAATATTAATATGGTGACAAGGCCTCGCGACAATCCATACTTCAAGGCGAAGTATTGAGCCTTCAGTCGGATCTATCAATGAATTCAACTCTCTCAATGAGGTGGTAACAAGCCTCAAAAGGAAGGAAAAATTTAAGGAATAAATCAATATGAGCAGTCCTGAACAAAAGTGGAAAACCGTAGAGTCGGGGCCTCACGCTTACGAGGAGGCCTTGCATCCGGTTGTAAGAAAAAATTACGGCAAATGGAAATATCATATTATTCCAAAGCCGGGAGTGCTGAAACATGTCGCAGAGAGTGGAGATGTTATCTATACTGTTCGGGCGGGAACTCCTCGTCAGGATACGGTCGATATGGTACGTCGTCTTTGTGATATTGCTGACAAGTACAGTGACGGTTATCTTCGGTTTACGGTACGCAACAATGTCGAGTTTCTTACTCCCAATGAAGCGAATGTTGAGCCGATGATCCGTGATCTTGAGGCTATGGGATTTCCGGTGGGAGGAACAGGGATGTGTGTCTCTTCAGTTTCTCACACACAGGGTTGGCTTCATTGTGATATTCCGGCGACAGATGCTTCCGGAGTTGTTAAGTCAATGATGGATACGGTCTTCAATGAGTTCAAGAGCATGCAGATGCCGAACAAGGTGAGGCTCTCCACCTCCTGTTGTGCAATCAACTGTGGTGGCCAGGCAGATATTGCTGTGGTTATCAAGCACACCCGTCCTCCGAGAATCAATCATGATCATCTCGCTACAATTTGTGAATTACCAAAAGCCGTAACCCGTTGTCCGGTGGCTGCAATACGTCCGACAGTGGTTAACGGCAAACGCTCCCTGATGGTCGATGAGGAGAAATGTATCTGCTGTGGTGCCTGTTTTGGTGCTTGCCCGGCCATGGAGATCAACCATCCAGAGCATTCGAAATTTGCCGTCTGGGTTGGTGGAAAGAACAGCAATGCCCGTTCAAAACCATCAACAATGAGTATCGTGGCACACAATCTGCCGAACAATCCACCGAGATGGCCTGAAGTCACTGAGGTTCTTGGTAAAATTCTTACCGCATACAAAGAGGGTGGACGTCCCTGGGAACGAGTCGGGGAGTGGATTAACCGGATTGGGTGGAAGCGCTTTTTTGAAGAAACAGGACTTACTTTTGATGACGATATGATTGATAGCTATCGTCATGCCAGAACTACGTTCAATCAGTCTGCTCATGTTCGCTTTTAGATTATAGGAGATAATTCATGAAGGTAGAATCCAATCCAATTCTTGATTTCGCGACATCTTATGTGTTTCCGAAATACAGCGAATTGACGGGAACTGAAAAAATCGTCGCATTTGGAGACCATAGTCACAAGTGTCCTGTTTATGTCAGCCAGCTTCCGCCATGTACGGCGGAGTGCCCGGCTGGAGAAAATATTCGCGGTTATCAGCGATTGCTGAACGGCGTCGACAAATCTGATGATGTATGGAAAGCAGCATGGGAGATGATTGTCGATGCTAATCCGTTTCCTGCTGTGATGGGGCGGATATGTCCACATCCCTGCCAGAACGCATGCAATCGTCAGTACCATGACGAGAGTGTTGCCATTAATGCGGTTGAACAGGCTATTGGCAATTATGGCATTGAGGCTGATCTGCAACTACCAGGAGCAGGGGCTGATACAGGAAAGAGAGTAGCGGTTATTGGTGGTGGCCCGGCAGGGCTCTCCGCTGCATACCAGCTTCGTCGGAAAGGTCATGCCGTAACGATTTATGATGCCAATGAAAAATTGGGAGGCATGGTGCTTTACGGCATTATGGGCTATCGGGTTGATCGTAAAGTTCTTGAAAAAGAGATTCAGCGCATTATCAACCTTGGGGTTGAAACCAAAATGGGAGTTCGTGTTGGAACCGATATCTCCATTGAACAACTGAAACAAGAGTATGACGCTGTTTTTATTGCTCCAGGAGCACAGCGTGGTCGCTCTCTGCCTGTTCCAGGTTCAGCAGGTACACCCGGAGTGACCAATGCCATCGATTTTCTGAGAAATTACGAAGTTCAGGGCGATGCTGTCGCGATAGGGAGAAAGGTACTGATTATCGGTGATGGAAACGTCGCAATGGATGTCGCACGCCTTGCGCTTCGGCTTGGTTCAGAAGCTTCTGTTGTAGCTGGAGTTCCTCGAGAGGAGATGGCTTGTTTCCAGATAGAATTTGATGATGCGGTCAGGGAAGGTGCAACCATGCATTATTTGACCGGAGCACTTGAGGTAAGAGCTGGTGAAGATGGTGTTCAGGGGTTGCGCTGTACCAGAATGGTCAAAAAAGTGAAAGGGGAAGATGGCTGGAACTCACCCATTCCTTTTTTCAGGTATAAAAACAGTGATGAAACTTTTGAAATCGAGGCAGACATGGTTGTCGCGGCTATTGGCCAGACAACTGATATGCAGGGTTTTGAACAGGTTACTGGTGGAGCTCCATGGCTTAAGGTTGACCGATATTTTCGCCTGCCTGGAGAAGAAAAACTCTTCGGTGGCGGAGATGCAATAAAGGTTGATCTGATTACGACTGCGGTCGGTCACGGACGCAAGGCTGCAAATTCTATTGATGCTTTCTTGAAGGGGACGCCTCTACCCGAGCAGGGTTATCGCGAGATAACCAAAGTTAACAAGCAGGATGTTCTTTATTTTCTCCATTCTGATCAGGCAAAGAGAGAGACCATTGAGCTTGATGAGGTAGTCGGTAACCACGATGAGCTGCTCGTTGCATTGACCGCAGGTGAGGCCAAGGCTGAGTCTGAACGGTGTATGAGCTGCGGGCTCTGCTTCGACTGCAAGCAGTGCGTCTCTTTCTGCCCACAAGAAGCGATTACCCGATTCAGGGATAATCCCCCCGGTGAAGTGGTCTACACCAACTATTCCAGATGTGTCGGGTGTCATCTCTGCTCACTGGTTTGTCCCTCCGGATATATCCAGATGGGAATGGGGGAGGGTCTTTAGGCCCGTTAGGCCCGGAGAAAAACCATGAAAACAAGGAGATAACGAATCTATGTCAGAAGATGTTATACAGCAGGTTCAGGATGCGGTTACTCGCTCCAGAAAATGGGCTGAAACGGGATGGCCTGTCACTTTCGGGCCACGCAATGTAGAGGTGTCGTCCTTAAGTCAGGCTAAATCTCTGCCGAAGAATTTTGTTTTTCGACAGGAAGCGGTCAACTACTGGAACCAGGCGCAGCTTACCGGTAATGATGCGGCTGATTCGGGTCAGAAGGCGCTGGATGCACTGAAAAACGGCAATTTTGCTGCGGCTGAGAATGCACTTTATTTTTGCCAGTTTATAGAGAAGCCATTTGCAGAATATGCAAAAACATGGTTGCCTCTGTATGAAGCTACAAAAGAGAGGCTTTCCGGGCGTTGAACGGTTGGTGTATTTCGCTTGTTAACATAATTTTACAGAACTTATTGACCATGAAAATAGGAATTCTGCTCAAGGAGGGGCCGTACAACCATCAGGCGTCCGATACGGCCTTCAAGTTTGCTGAAGCTGCCATTAAAAAAGGACATACGGTTGATGCGGTTTTTCTTTACAATGACGGGGTGACCAATGTAACGAAGCTTATGGATCCTCCTCAGGATGATCGCAATATTGCCGCTCGCTGGAGCGAGTTGAGCCAGAAGCACGGGTTTGAGGTACTTGCCTGCATAGCAGCCTCAAAACGGCGGGGGATCAACGATGATGTTCTTGTGCAAGGGAGCGCTATTACAGGCCTTGGCACGCTTACAGACATTGCTATTCGTAACGACAGACTCGTAACCTTTGGAGATTGATGCACATGGAAAACGAAAATATTAAAAAGATCATGCATGTCCTGCGACATGCACCGCATGGAACGATTTATACCTACGAAGGGCTGGAGATGATTCTGATCATGGCTGCTTACGAGCAGGATCTTTCTGTGGTTTTTATTGGTGACGGTGTCTATGCACTTAAAAAAAATCAGGATACTGCCGGCATCGGGATCAAAGGCTTTGCAAGGACTTTTATGGCTCTTGATGGTTATGATGTTGAAAAGCTTTATGTTGATAAACTTTCACTTGAAGAACGAGGCTTGACTGAAGATGATTTGGTTGTTGATGTTGAAGTGCTCGATGCTGAAGTGATTGGGGGCCTGATGAAGGAACAGGATGTCATTATTCACCATTGACCTTACGAAATTATGTTACATACCATCAATAAATCTCCCTTTGAGAACATTACTTTCGAAACCTGTATCAGGTTTTTGCTGCCAGGGGATCCCGTTCTTTTCATTGAGGACGGAGTTTATGCAGTTCAGGCAGGCAACAAATTTTCATCGATAATTTCAAACCTGCTTAAAAATAATCCTGTATTTGCACTTCAGCCCGATTTGGTTGCTCGCGGACTCGCCATTGTTACTGAAGGGGTACAAACTGTCGATTATGAAGGTTTTGTGGGGCTTGTCGAAGAACATCAGGTGAACAGTTGGCTTTAAGTTGTCAATTCGGTTCAGAATTTTGAGATTGTTATGAACAATTCCATGAGTAAAGAGTGGGAATACATCCTGCATGCCAATCGCGATGTGATTCTTGAGCAGTGGCTTGAGCGTTCACTTGCCTTGTTTCCTGAAAAAATGGGTTATGATACCCCTGTTGCAGAGGTGCTTGCCGACGCATTGAGCAAACTGCTCTGTGGGCTGGGAGAGGAGAATCAGCGCTTCCGGGATGCTCTTGATGATGTTACCCGTATCCTTGCGGTACAAAGCTTTCCGCCATCAAGGGCAATCTCAATATTTTTTGAACCGAAAACGATGTTCCGTGAGATGATGATGAAACCCGCTCTTGCGGAGAGGTTGACGCTGGAGGTGCAGAGTGCTTTTTCTTCACGCATTGATGAGCTTGTTCTTCAGGCATTCGACAGCTATACGCAGCACCGTGAAAAAATAGCTCAGCTTAAGGTTGAAGAGGGCAGCCGCCGGATGTACATGGCGTTGAGGAGGGCTGAGGCATGAAGAAAGTGCTTATGCCGCTTGTTATGGTGGCGATTCTTGCCCTTATTCCCTTTGTTGGCGTGCAGTATGCCGGTTTATCCTACCTTTTCGGTGTCATCATACCCTTTGCAGCAATTGTTGTTTTACTGGCTGGTTTTCTTTTGCGTATGGCAGACTGGATGAGGAGACCTGTCCCATTTCGTATTCCGACAACCTGCGGCCAGGAAAAATCTCTGGATTGGATCAAGTATGACAGACTTGAAAGTCCCGCTCATTTCTGGGAAGCAGTAGCCAGGGTTTTGTCTGAAGTCTTTTTCTTTCGCTCTCTTTTTCGCAACACCAGGGCTGAACTTCATAAAGATGCAAATCTGGCTTATGGATCACACAAATGGCTCTGGCTGGGAGGGCTTGCGTTTCATTGGTCTCTGTTGATTATTGTGCTTCGCCACTCTCGTTTCTTTTTTGTCATGGTTCCGGGATTCACCGATTTTCTGGACCATGCGGATGGGTTTCTTGATGTCACCCTTCCGACTTTTTATATCACCGACGCAGTAGTTCTGGCGGCCATCACATTTCTTGTTCTTCGCCGGTTAATGGATGCAAAAATGCGTCTTATTTCATTGCAGACGGATTATTTTCCTCTTTTTCTTATTGCGGCTATTGTTGTGGTGGGAGTGCTGATGCGCTACGTTGTAAGGCTGAATATTATGCCAGTCAAAGACCAGATGTTGAGGTTGGTTAATTTCAGTTTTGATGCCCCGGGAGAGATAGGTACTCTCTTTTATGTCCACCTTTTTCTTGTTTCTGTTCTGGCGATCTACTTCCCCTTCAGCAAGCTCATGCATGCCGGGGCGATTTTTTTAAGTCCTACACGTAACCTGAGCAATAACAGTCGTCAAAAAAGGCATATCAATCCGTGGAACAGTGCTATCAAGTTCAGAACATACTCCGAGTATGAGGATGATTACCGCGAGAAGATGAAAAAGGCAAATTTGCCGATTGAAAAGCAATAATTATGTCGAAATACGCTCCAAAACTATCCGAGCTTAAAAAAGAGTTCGACGAAAAGCCCACTGTTCTGAAAGGGGACTATTCTCCCCAGGAGTGGTGGGAGAGGCCTGTCGAATTTCGTGACGGGAACTGGTGTTTTTCTGGTAAACCGGAGGTGCTTCAAGACCTTGGTTTTGCTAATCCAAGAAAATGGGCCGCTACCGACGACGATTGGCAACTTCCGCCCGGCTGGCAGAAAACAATTAGTGAAGGGTTACAAAGCCGCCTGAAGAAGTACCGTTCACTGAAACTTTTTCTTGATGCCTGTGTTCGTTGCGGAGCTTGTGCCGATAAATGTCATTTTTTCCTTGGCACCGGTGATCCAAAAAATATGCCGGTTGTTCGTGCAGAGTTGCTTCGGTCGGTCTATCGCAATGATTTTCCTCTTGTCGAGAAGATTCTGAAAGGTTTTTCCGGCTCACGGAAGCTGACGGAAGCGGTGATCAAGGAGTGGCACATGTATTTTCACCAGTGTACAGAATGTCGCCGCTGTTCTGTTTTCTGCCCGTTCGGAATTGATACGGCAGAGATAACCATGATGGTCAGGGAGCTTTTGAATCTTATCGGGGTCAACAATAACTGGATTCTTGCTCCTGTTTCAAACTGTAACCGCACGGGGAACCATCTTGGCATTGAGCCGCACACCTTTGTGCAGAATATAAATTCCCTGGTTGAGGATATCGAAGATCTTACCGGGGTTGCCGTTGAGCCAACCTTCAACCGCAAGGGTGCGGAGGTGCTTTTCATTACACCTTCCGGCGATGTGTTCGGTGATCCCGGTGTCTATACGATGATGGGCTACCTGTTACTTTTCCATCACATTGGTCTTGATTATACCATCAGCACCTACGCATCCGAAGGTGGTAATTTTGGCATGTTCACCTCGAACGATATGATGAAAAAGCTGAACGCCAAAATGTATCACGAAGCAAAACGGCTTGGAGTGAAATGGCTGCTTGGAGGTGAGTGCGGGCACATGTGGCGTGTGGTACATCAGTATATGAACACCATGAACGGTCCTGCGGATTTTCTTGAAGTTCCGGTCTCTCCGATTACAGGAACCCGTTTCAGTAATGCCGCCGCTACAAAAATGGTACATATCGCAGAATTTACTGCTGACTTGATTCATAACAAAAAGTTGAAACTGGACCCGAAACGAAACGATCATCTGCGGACAACCTTTCACGACTCCTGCAACGTTGCAAGAGGAATGGGCATGTTCGAGGAGCCCCGCTCTATTCTCCGGAACGTCTGCAACAGTTTTCATGAAATGGCGGAGGATACTATCCGGGAGAAGACATTCTGCTGCGGTTCAGGAAGTGGTTTGAATGCGGAGGAGTACATGGAGATTCGCATGAGAGGTGGATTCCCGAGAGCCAATGCCGTCAAACAGGTTAAAGATCGCCACAAGGTTAACTCACTGGTGACTATCTGCGCTATCGACCGGGCGAGCCTTCCTCCTCTTATGAATTACTGGAATCCGGGAGTTTCGGTTTACGGTCTTCATGAGCTCGTTGGGAATGCGCTTGTCATGCAGGGAGAGAAAAAAAGAACAACAGACTTGAGGGAGAATGCAATGGCAGGTTTTGAGGATGGAGGTGATGATGAAGAGTAGAAAATTGCTTTGGATTGTTGCCGGTACAGCCATTATTCTTTTTGCCCTGCTCAATGTTTTCAGGAAAGGGGAGGCTGAAACTCCTCGAGCAGCAGTAGCCGGGTCTGTGGCGATTGACAGTGCCAAGTGTATCGCATCGGCAGCGTTCATGCGCGCCAATCACATGCAGGTATTGTATGAGTGGCGGAATTCATCGGTTCGAACCGGGAATCGAGTCCACATCGCTTCAAATGGCAGTAAATTTGAGAAGAGCCTGAATACATGCTTGGGTTGTCACTCAAACAACAGGCTTTTCTGCTTTAACTGCCATAGTTATGCCAATGTAAAACCAAAGTGCTGGAATTGTCATCTGTCGCCGATGGAAACACCATGATGAATGAAGAGAGAAGAGAATTTATCAAGAAAACCGCATTAGGTGTTCTTGTAGGGCTCGGTACTGTATCCGGGATTGTTCCCGCATTTTCGCTGGAAAAAACGGTTCTTCCTCTCTGGGATGAAAAACCTGTTCCGGGAAAAATACGTTGGGGAATGCTGATTGATACGCGCAAATGCAAAGAGGGGTGCCAGCAATGCGCAGCCGCCTGCCATCACGCCCACAACGTTCCTGATTTCAGGAACAAGAAAGACGAGATCAAGTGGATATGGCAAAACCCATACCAGAAGGTTTTTCCGACAGCCAGTCAGCAATTTGTCAGCAAGGAGATTCAGGATCGCTCCTTTCTGGCCCTTTGCAACCATTGCGTCGATTCGCCTTGCACAAAAGCCTGTCCGACCGAAGCGACCTTTAAACGTTGGGACGGTATTGTGGCGATGGATTATCATCGCTGTATAGGCTGCCGTTTCTGTATGGCGGCCTGCCCTTATGGCTCACGGAGCTTTAACTGGCAGGATCCACGCACGGCCATCCACGATCCGGTCACGACCTACCCCACAAGGGAGCAGGGCGTTGTTGAGAAATGCAATTTCTGTTCCGACCGTCTGGTCAAAGGCCAGCAGCCGGCATGCACAGAGGCTTGTCCTGAACAGGCGCTGACCTTCGGAGATTTGAACGACCCCCGCTCCGATATTCGCCAGCTTCTTGAAACCAATGAGACCATGCAGCGGAAGCCCGAGTTGGGAACAAAACCATCAGTTTTTTACATTATTTAACGATTTCCCATGATTGAGAAAGCTCTGAAAGGAAACCGCAGTTACTGGATCTGGATAGCCTTCCTTATCTCCGTTATAGGTATCGGTCTCTCTGCCTACAACCAGCAGAGATGGTTTGGGCTTACGGTCACAGGAATGGGGCGGGATATAAGCTGGGGCCTCTATATTGCGCAATTCACCTTCCTCGTTGGCGTTGCCGCCTCCGCAGTTATGGTGGTACTCCCTTACTATTTACATCATCAGAAGGAATTTGCCAAAACAGTGATCATTGGTGAGTTCATGGCGGTTTCGGCCACTCTCATGAGTATGCTCTTCATTCTTGCTGATATGGGCAGGCCTGATCGACTCCTGAATATCATGTTATACCCCAGTCCTCACGCAATGGTTTTCTGGGATCTGCTCGTGCTCTCCGGTTATCTTGCCATGAACATGGTCAGCAGTTGGGCGATGCTCGGTGCGGAGAGAAAGGGAGTACCGCCTAAAGCCTGGGTCAAGCCTCTGATCTACCTCTCTATTCCCTGGGCATTCAGTGTTCATACCGTTACCGCTTTTCTCTATGCAGGGATGCCGGGTCGCCACCTCTGGTTGACGGCAGTACTTCCCCCTCGCTTTCTCGCTTCAGCATTTGCTGCAGGGACGGCGCTGCTTATTCTTGTCTCCTTTATCCTGAAACGAACAACAGGGTTCGACACAGGCAAAGAGGCAAGAGCGAAACTTGCGGTATTGGCAACCTATGCCGGTGTGGCCAACATCTTCTTTCTTGGCACGGAATTCTTTACCGCTTTTTACAGCAACGTACCAACCCATAAAGAGAGTTTGCAATACCTCTTTTTTGGTCTTGAGGGGCATTACCAGTTTGTCCCCTTGATGTGGTTTTCCCTGATTTCAGGTGTGGCTTCCATCATCGTTCTTCTTGTTCCCGCATTACGGAAATCAACACCATGGCTTGTTGGCGCATGTTCAGCTCTTGTGCTCTCCATTTGGATTGACAAGGGTGTCGGATTGATTCTGGGGGGATTTGTTCCTTCGCCGCTTCAGGAGATTGTTGAGTATACGCCGACTGCAACTGAAATTTACGTTACCCTTGGAATCTGGGCTATCGGTATTCTCCTGCTTACCGTATTGCTCAAGGTGGTCGTCGCCGTCAAGATGGAAAAGGAACAGTGACCGATCAGTACCTCTTTTCCTGATTTTCTGCGTTACCTTGTAGTAAAGGGCCCCTTGCTTTCAGCGTATGCAGGGGGCCGGTTTTTTTAGATGGATTGTCTCTCTGCCTTGAGGTTTCGGGAGATCTTGCCAATAAAACGGGTCAATCATGAAGAGCTTTTTACCATTGAATATCAGGATAGATAACAAGAAAATTCTCTTTGTGGGCGGTGGTAAAATTGCTCTTCACAAGATTAAGACAGTTGTGCAGTACACCCGTACGATCACCATTGTCTCGCCTGAGATTCAGGATGAGTTGCATCAGATGGGCTTCGCCGAGATTTGTAAAGAGTATGAAACATCAGATCTTGAAGGCTTTTTTCTTGTCTATGCCTGCACCAACAACCTTGAGGTGAACCGAAGGATAAAAGATGATGCAGCTTATTATGGAATCTTGGTCAATGTTGTTGATAACAGGGAGTTGTCAGATTTTATCTCGCCAGCGGTTATCAAGCAGGATGAGATGACCATTGCCGTATCCTCAAATGGTGAAAATGTTAAAAAAACAGTTGAGTGGCGAAACAGGCTGAAATCCATCATCGAACGTGGTGATTTTTGAGTCACTGGTTACAATAAGAGAAATGAAGTCATGAATACGAAAGCAGATACTGCTCTTACCGATTCGAGTGCGCAGAAAATGGGGTATGTCTATATTGTTGGCGCGGGTCCTGGTGATCCGGAACTGCTCACCATAAAGGCGGCCAGGGTTTTGCATGAGGCAGACATTATCCTTTATGATGATCTGGTCAGTAGTGACCTTGTTGCACAGTTCAGTGCTCGGAAAATTTACACCGGAAAGCGGAAAGACAGTCACCATTTTGAACAGGATGCCATCAATGAGGAGATTCTTCGTCATGCCCGGGAGGGAAAAATAGTGGTACGGCTCAAAGGAGGAGACCCCTTTATTTTTGGACGTGGTGGTGAAGAGATAGAGGTGCTGAGAAAGAACGGTATAGGATACGAGATTATACCAGGCATTACTGCAGCACATGGTGCCAGCGCCTATACAGAGATACCGCTGACGATGAGAAAAGTCTCCTCCTCAGTTGCTTTTTGTACTGGTCATCCGGTCAGCAAAATCCAGGTTCCTGATACGGATACTATTGTTTATTATATGGTAGCCTCTACGGTTCGTGAGGTGTTGGAGGCGGTAGCATCAAAGGGGCGCGAAGACGCGACGCCCGTCGCTATTGTGCAGAACGCGACGAGGTACAACCAGAAAATTATTACCGGTACATTGGGTGAGTTGAGAACAGGAGAGAAGCCGGTTTATTCACCGGCGCTTCTGATTATCGGAGATAATATTCGGCACTCAATTGATGATACCTGGTACTCCAAAAAGAAAAAAATAGTGATAGCAGGGGAAGATTTCAGCATGGCCAATGCTGCTGACTCTGTAAAAGTACATTTTACCTGTAAAGGTAAGAGTGGTGATTATACTGCCGTTGAGCGGGATGAGCCTATAGATCTTGAGTATATTAACGAGATCTATTTTTCCTCACCATCTTGTGTCAGGGATTTCCATACCGCCTATCAGGCGCTGCCTGAAAAAATCAGGGTAAAAACAGCCGATCAGGCAACTCAGGAGGAGTATGAAATGCTTTTTCCCAACACTTATAAATAAAGTGTAATATTTTTATCGTGTTGCGCATTGAAATAGTTGTTCAGGTGTTGCTTGATTGCTTTTGTGACCACCCCGTCAGGCTTCGCCTGCCACCCCTCCAGAGGAGGGGAATTTTCACTCGCAACTCCTCTTCTTGATTCCCCTCCTCTGGAGGGGTGCCCCGCAGGGGCGGGGTGGTTATTCACTGGTTCGCGCCCGTTCCAACTCAGCCCAAGGGGTGCCCCGCAGGGGCGGGGTGGTTATACACTGGTTCGCGCCTGTTCCAACTCAGCCCAAGGGGTGCCCCGCAGGGGCGGGGTGGTTATTGCCATCAGCAGTAAACGAATCGTATTATTACACAGGGGTCACCAGCATCCTTTATCAAAAGACTTTTGTAAAAGAGCTTATGCCTAACATGCTGGAATGTTTGAACCCTTCGCCGTAAAGTGTGCCGATTTGTTCTCCGAAGTAGCGGGCACGGGCTTCGAGTCCGGTGAGGAACTCTCTCCGTTTGATCAGTGTATTAGCCTCTTCCTCTCTTCCTTCCTTATAGAACTGTGATCCGAAGGCGAGAACGCCTTTTCTTGAGGCATCGAAGGTTTTCGAGATGTCGACGATAATCTCTGGTTCAAGGTGTTTGAACTGGATATAGTAGAGCAGGTGTTTGGGACGGTGGGGCTCTTGTGCTTTGCCCTTTATGGTGGTGGTGAGTTGTTGCAGACCGGCATAGTAGCAGGCATCCGTTACCAGTCTGGAGGCTTTGATGTGGTCCGGGTGACGTTCGTCGGGTGGGTTTGCAAACACCACTGTTGGTCTGAACCATCTGATCACCCTGATAATTTCAGCCATGTTCTCTTCGTTATGGAAGAGTTTTGAGTCGCCCAGGTCAAGGGTGGTTCGGCTTTGATAGCCCATCAGTGATGTTGCTGTTGCGGCCTCTTGTTTTCTTGTTTCAGGGGTGCCATGTGTCCCCATTTCGCCTCTGGTGAGATCGCATACAGCAACGCTCTCTCCTTCGCTCATAATTTTAAGGAGCGTCGCTCCGCATGAAAGTTCCACATCATCGGGGTGGGCGCCAAATGCAAGCGCATACACTGTTTCTGGTGATTGTTCCAATCGTCCTGTGGTTTATCTGTTATATTCCGTTTTCGTGATCACTCTTTATAACCAGTCTTTTCTGACCAATGCTCAAGGTAAAGATAGTTCGTCTTGACAAACAAGCAATAGTGCCGGTTTATGCAACAGCATGCGCTGCGGGAATGGATATTTCTGCCTGCATCAAAGAGCCTGTGACGCTTGAACCCTTTTCAACAGCTCTCATCCCTTCAGGATTTGCCATTGAACTTCCCGAAGGGTATGAGGCGCAGCTTCGTCCCAGGAGCGGGCTTGCCTTGCGCTCAATGATCTCTCTGCCAAACTCTCCGGCAACAATAGATGCAGATTATCGCGGGGAAGTTAAAGTTATCCTCATTAATTACGGGAGAGAGCCCTTTACCGTCACTCATGGCGACCGTATTGCGCAAATGGTCGTAGCAAGGGTGGAGCAGGTTCATTTTGAAGAGGTTGAGGAGCTTGGGTCAACGGTGCGAGGTGAAGGCGGTTTTGGTCACACAGGAAGAGGATCTCGATAAGCTATGTTTGCCACAGTGAGCGAAGCACCTGTCCTTTCCGGGATGGTTTAACTTCGCTCAGCATGACGTGAGATGTTTGCTCTTCAAACCCTGTTCTTTTGAAATTGAGCCACAGGAATCTCTTTTGGGGCAGGAGTAATCTCTTTAACCGGCGCAACAACATTCTCTTTGGGGGTAAAGATGATCTCTGTGACATCCTTTTTTGGACGACTTCCCGACATTCCCGGCATTCCCGGCATGAAGGAGTTGTTCATGAGTTGACCAAGCCCTGCACTGACGTTGTTGAAAAGATTTTGTACCTGGTTTGAGCTGCCAACGGCGTTCAGGTTTTCGATCAGCCCGGTCCACAATTTGCCGAGTTCCTGAAAAGAGTTCTGTGTGGATGAGGTAACACCATCAATCAGTTGCCCCGAAACAGAGGTGACGCTGTTGAAAATATCCTGTACGGGTTGTGAATTGATGGTGGATGTGACACCGTCAATCAATTGGCCAGTAGCGGAACTGACTGAATTAATTGCGTCCTGAATTGATTCAGCCGTAATGGTAGAGGCGACACCGGTAAAAATTTGTTCGGTAACAGAACTTACCGAGTTGAACACTCCCTGTACGGGCTCGGATTTGATGGTAGAGGCGACACCCTCAATAATCTGTCCAGTTGCTGAGCTTACCGAACTGATAGCCTCCTGCACCGTCACAATTGTTGAGTCAATCAAGGAACCCACGCTTCCGATAAGATGAGCCATGTCACCATTTCCGACACCGGTTTCCGTATTGCTTGTCGAGGCAGGTGTACCTGCCGACTTGCCGAGTTCTTCTGCAGCCATAACTATAATGTAAATTAATGGAATATTATTGAATGGAATCTTCTTGAATATAACAACTTATTTACTAAGTCGTTCACCTCTCGTTGCTATTTTGATGGTGTCGAATCTTTCTCGACCATCAGACAACATGCGCCTTGTAGTACCGGATAATCTCCGACTGGTTAACTCCAAGCGCATACATGAGATGAATTGTTCCGAAGATGGCCTGGAGAGGAATGATGCCGTTGTTGCGATACTTCCGTGCTGATGTGGTGACATCGTTGTCGAGAATGTGGAAGGGGGTACGTTGTTCGATTCGACCGATAATATCATAATCCTCCATGATAAGCATCGTTTGGTTGAATCCCCCTATTTCTTTGAAGAGATCTCTCTTGACAAAGAGTGATTGGTCACCACCCCGACAGATCATCAGGGGGAACTGTGTAAACCATCCAAAGAGGCTCATGAGCGGGTGGTCGTCGTCGAAGTGCATTCTGAAGCATCCAGCCTCTTTTCCCGAGGAAACGGCATAACGGATATCTTCAAGAAACGTTTTTGGAGGAAGCGTGTCGGCGTGCAGAAAGTAGAGGATATCTCCTTTTGCATCCTGAGCTCCGCTGTTCATCTGTATGGCGCGTCCTCTTGGACTGTTACAGAGGGTTACAGGAAAGGTTGAGAGTATATCGGGCGTTTTGTCGGTACTGGCATCACTGACAATAATCTCTACTCTTTGTGAATGTTCGGTCAACGCAAGGAGCTGTTCTATTGTCAGAGCAATAATGCTCTCTTCGTTACAGGTTGGAATGATGATACTTATAGCTTGTTCGTCCATAGTGTACTTTTTTTCAGGTCGTCAAAGGTGTCGATATCCGACAGCTCTGAAAGCAGTTCATAGGCGGTGTCGAGTTGCTGGAGTATTGCAATGCTCTTCTGAAGCACATCAGGGGTGCTCCACTGCCGGTCAAGAAAAAGTTCCGGTATTGCCCTGTTCATGCCGATGAGATAAAATCCTCCATCTGTTGCCGGGCCAAGAACAGTCTCAGAGCCATCAAGGGCTGAAAACGCATCTTCAAGGATTGTCGGCTTCAGTTCATAACAGTCGGTTCCAATGAGCACGACATGGTGATAGCCGCATCCAAATCCGCACTTG
The DNA here is from genome assembly GCA_903994365.1 of uncultured Chlorobiaceae bacterium. Taxonomy (GTDB): domain Bacteria; phylum Bacteroidota; class Chlorobiia; order Chlorobiales; family Chlorobiaceae; genus Chlorobium. The sequence continues at coordinate 121,290 of CAJEXL010000004.1, forward strand.
ATGGCGTGCAGCATCCGCTCGCCCAGGTCATCGCCCTCCTGCATCCGTGCAGTGAAATTATTGGTTATAAAGAGATCCGAAACGGGGATAAAGCGAGAGTAAAAAACCATTCGATCGGCTTCAACCTGTTCTGCGACAAAGGCGGTATGGTGGCGGAGTATTTCATAAATTTCAAGAGCTTTGTCGTCGCCGATGGTGTGCGCCAAGCGGGTTTTGACATGACCAGCTTCCGGGTTTTTGGTCAAAATGAGGAGCAGCCGGCGCTCTCGGTTCATATCAGAGCGCCCTGAGAGCTTGAGCCTGTACCCGCTCATCCGCAGCAGTGTTGACCGATGGTTCTCCGGCGCTTGAGCTTAGTCGGTTCATTGAATTCACGGATCTGCTGTTTAGTTGCCAAATCTGCTGAGAAGCTTTTCTGCAACCAGCTTTCCGCTCAGCGCCGCCCCCTCCATTGAAGCCAGATAGTGCTGATCGGTGTAGTCACCGGCAAGGAAAAAGTTTTTCACAGGGCTAATCTGGTCAGGGCGGAATTTGTCGACATCGGGTACTGCCTTATAGACAGACTGAGGAATTTTGACAATGGTTGATTTCAGAAGCTTGGCATCGCAAGATTTCGGGAAACGATTATGAATCTCTTTGATGACGATATCGGTAATAATGTCATTGGGCATATCCAGCAACTGATGCGCAGGAGCAAGCACCAGGCTCATGACACTGCCCCCGTTTGCTGTGCCCATCCCATTCTGGAAGGCATCGGGGCAGGTGATTGAGACATCGGCAAAGGTTGCAAAAAGAGTGCCCTGTGAAAACATGAGATTATCAATGTCGGTTATTTTGCGGTCAAACCAGAGTTGGCAGTTGATGACAGGGCTGCCGACAAATTCATGCAGATTTCGGAAATATTTGTGTGCAAGCCATTGTGGAGGCAGAATTTTTTTGAGGTTGTGAACAGGCAGTGCCGAGATATAGGCATCGGCCACAATTTTATGACCATCCCGAAGTACCGCTTCCTTGATGGTATCATCACTGTTCAGCTCAAACCTGCTCAGTTTTGCATCAACAAAAATGCGCCCCCCCTTGCTCTGGATATATTGACGAATTGGCTCAATCATTGAGTCGCCAGGGTTTTTGCGGAAAAAGGCAAACCTGGTTGCCGTGTAATTTGTGCCAAAGTAGTTAAAAATAGTAATCATCGGGCGGGCGCTGATGACGTTGGGCTCAATGAAATTCATGGCGAGTGCGATGGCGCGCCAGAGTTTCTGCAATGAATGCTCAGAAGCTCCTTTTCGCCGATGCCACTCTGAATAGGTCATGCCATCCTGGCTGCGAAAATAAGCTTCATTGCCGGTAATGGCGGGATAGAGCCCCTTTATCAGCGAAAGTTTATCCCAGAGAGTGAGGAAGTCTGTCTTCAGACAGCCCATAACCTCTCCCCATGGACTTGGCAGGTTGGCTTTTCTGAACACGGTCTGTTTGCCGTTCTCTTCAGCATAGATAAGTGAGTGCTCTTTCCACTGATAGTTATCTTGTGCGCCGACTCGTTTCAGATAGCTCTGAAGCTGTTCATAGCCACCAAAAACGATATGCAGCCCAGACTCTATGGAGTCACCATCGCTGTCTTTCCACACCGAAACTTTGCCGCCAAGTACCTTGCGTTTTTCATAGATCTCTACGGTGTGGCCTTTATCGACAAGCTCCACTGCTGCTGCAAGGCCGGCCAATCCAGCGCCGAAAATTGCTATTTTCATGGGATTTATAAGGTTCGGTCGCTTTAATTATATTATATATAGATAGTTATGTTGCTTTGTTGCAATAAAATCTGTGCCGGTGAAAGCGTCGTTTATCACGATTGTTTTGCCTCTATAGTCAAAGCAGGACGGAAGATATTGAAATTTTTCCTATTTGGAAGGGTATGTGCCAAAGAAGAGCTGTGAAGGGTTCTCTCTGCGGAAGAATTGGTCGATGGATAAAATGAATTTGATTGATTACTGTATCGCTGAATTTTTTTTAATAATTTTGCGTACTACGATATAATGGGGTCTGGATATTCATGACCGGATGAAATAAATTACTTTCAGTACATCACCTTAAGTGTTGTTGTCCTAAATTAGTTAAGGTTTTAGCCAAAATAGTTGCTGATATTAAAGAATAGGTTGGTTTTTTCTTACTTTTATGTAATTTCTGCTACTATTGAAATGAAATTGAAATAAAAAAGAATATGTCTGGCCATCTTGATCTGATCGACCTTAAAATTATCGAATCTCTTGGAGAAAACGGCAGGGTTCGATTAAGCGAGCTTGCCGAAGTGGTAGGTCTTTCAATACCATCGGTCAGTGAGCGGCTTGATAAACTGCAGAAGGGTGGTATCATCAAAGGCTTCACCATGGAGGTTGATGAACGGCAGCTTGGTTTTGATATCCATGCTTTTGTAAGGGTGCGGATTGATTCGTCAAGGCACTATAAGTCGTTTATGGAGCATGTGATGAAAGAGGAAGAGATTATGGAGTGTTTTTCTGTTACCGGTGAGGGCTCGCATATTCTGAAGGTGATGACCCACAATACCGCTTCACTTGAACAATTTCTTTCAAGAATACAGAGTTGGCCCGGTG